>JAJEFE010000110.1 GCA_022820625.1 Gammaproteobacteria bacterium
TCCTTGTGAACGTCCAACCCAACATACGCGCTATACTCAACCATGGCCTGCCCTCCTCAATGTGGCTCTGTGTCAACGGTCCGACCCCAAACATAACCCACGATGCTTGAGGTCAGGGCAGGTCAATCCATAATGTCTAGTAGTTCTTGCGCAGGTAGTCCGCGATACGTTCGAGGCCGGGCTCCAGATGGCTGCGCGGCGTGCCGATGCCGATGCGGAAATAGCCGTCGAGTCCGTACACATCGCCCGGGAGCAGCAGTACGCCCTTCTCGTCGCGCAGCCGGTGCACGAGTTCGGTCGAATTCGCTTTGAAGTGATAGCGTACGAACGCCATGCCGCCGGCTTTCGGCGGAGTGAGCGATACCCGTTCGGCATTCGCGTCGATCCAGTCCTGCAACAACGCCAGGTTCTGCCGCAGGATCGCCTTGCTGCGCTGCAAGATCCTTGAGCGCAACTCCGGTTTCAGCACGCGCTCGGCGACATACTCGCTGATTGCCGATGTAGTGATGGACGTGTAGTCCTTGCGTTGCCAGGCCGTATAGATGTTCTCCACGGGTCCGGCAAGCCAGCCGATCCTCAGTCCGGGCAAGGCCATGGCCTTCGACAGCCCATTGGTCACTATCGCCTTTTCGTACATGTCCAGAAAACTCTCGCACTCCGGACCGTGCAACTCCGAGCCCTTGTAGACTTCGTCCGCATGCAGATAGATTCCGTGTCTGTCGGCAATTCGAACCAGCTCGCGCATGCCTTCCGGCGGCATGATGGCGCCGGTCGGGTTATTCGGGTGACAGATCGTTATCAGGCGCGTCTTCTCCGAAATTGCCGCTTCCAGGTCGGCGAGCCTTGGCTGCCAATCGGCATCGCCGTCGTGCTGTACGGCGATTGCGTTGACGCCCAGCGCTCGTGCCCACCCCCAGATCTGCAGATAGTTGGGCGTGAACACGACAATCTCGTCGCCGGGATTCAGCAGCAGCATGACCAGCAGGAAATTAGCCTCCGCGGAACCGTTGGTCACGATGATTTCGTCCGGCGTACGGCTCTCATACAACGCCGCAATGGTCTCTCGCAGCGTAACGGCTCCGTTCGTCCAACCGTAGCCGAGCTCGAGCGCCTGCACTTCCCTCATTTCGGCGTCGCTCAGCAGATCGTTCAGGGACATCGGATGGACGCCGCTGTCGGACAGATTCAGCTCGACGGTATTCTCGTACAGCGACTGAATGCGCTCGAGCGCAAACTCTTCGACTTTCATCAATTCTCCGTGTTGCTCAAACTCATGTAGATCATTGTCAGCCATTCCTCGGCCGAAGTGTGGCCATAACCCCAATCGCGATACTCGTCAGCCACGCCGGCGGGGATGATCGACTCGAGATTCTCGCCCCGCGCCCTTTTCTCGCGAACCATTTCGATCGTACTCTGCAACATTCCGAGCAGTCGCTGCAGTTCGGGTTTGTCGCTCAGCGGCCCGTGCCCGGGGATGATCACCGCATCGTCGTCGATCATCGGCAGCAGCATGGCGACGTTATCCAGGATGCGCAGTGCGTTACCGCCTGCATCGAGGTCCGCGACGGGATAGCTCGATGTGCCGGAGTTCATCAGGTCGCCCAGGTGCACGACGTTCGCGCGCTCGAAAAATACGACGACATCGTTATCCGTATGCCCGCCGGGTATCGCCAGCAAGCGAACGACTTCGTCGTTGAAGTGGATGGTCATCGTCGCATCGAAGGTCAGAACGGGCCAGTGTCCGGGACCCTTCAGCTGCAAACGCTCTCGAGCGATATCGTGAGCGACGATCAGCGCGCCGCCTGCGGCCGCGAGCCGTGCATTACCGTCGCTGTGATCGTCATGGTGATGCGTGTTTATGATGTAGCGCAGATCGCCAGGGTGCAGTTCCCATAGCGCGCTCTCGATCGACGGCGTCAATTCCGCGAACTGATCGTCGACGATCAGGATACCGTCCGGGCCGACGAGCGCGGCGATATTGCCGGCGACATCGCCGCTGGCCTCCAGCATGAATACGTTGCCGGCCGCTTCGTAAGTCTCGATGAAGACGCCGGACAGATCGGGCTTGAAAGGATCCGCCGGTTTCGTTTCCGCGGTGCGCAGACCGTCTATGGCCAGCCGAAAGCCCATGTGATCGTCACTGGAATTCTGCTCGTCGCCGGTGCGCGCCGCGGCGCGAAGGTTGTGCCCGCCCACCGGCTGCACTTCGCCGTCATCGCTCACACCCGCCCAGTCCACCCAGGAACCGCCGCGATTGACTCTGTCGATTCGCTGGTCAGGTACGCCGGCAGCGACAGTCGGGCCAGTGGGATTACGCGTGGGAGCGGTCCCGTAGTATTCGGAATCGTATACGTCGTAGACCCATTCTCCCAGATTGCCCGCCAGATCGAATACGCCGTACGGTGACTGACCCAGCGGATAGGCGTCGACCGGCGAGGTCTCCACATAGCCGTCGTCGACGCGGATTTCGGGGCGCCGTGCATAGCGCCCGTACTTTTGTGCATAGTGGCTGTCCGCGTAGTTGCCGAGCGTCCCATCGGGGGCCGCATTTCCCCAGGGAAAGCGGCGGGCATCGGCGCCTCGCGCCGCTTTCTCCCACTGGGCTTCGGTCGGCAGCACAGCCGACACGCCAAGCCTCCGGGACAACCAGGCCGCGTAGGTGTTGGCGTCGTTCCAGCTGACCGATCCGACGGGGTGATCGTCGCCCTGCTCGAAGTACAGGTTGTTCCAGCGGCCATCCATGCGCAGCGCCCACGGATCGCCCGCCGTTTCCGGTGTGTCCATCAGCACGCCGGTCCATTGCCAGGAACCCCAGCCCCGCTCGGCATCCGTCAGGTACCCCGTATCCGCAACGAACTCCCGGAATTGGGCGACGGTCACCGGGTACTTGGCGATCCAGTAGCCGTCCAACAGCACGGTTCGCACCGGCCGTTCGTCATCGAGCCCATGCTCGGACCCCATGGTGAACTCTCCGCCCGGCACATGGACAAAGACCTGCAGGCTGTCGAAGTGCGCCTCCCAGTGGCCGGTTTCATTGCAGCTCAATTCGTTCGCTGCCTGTGCTACGTCCTGAAATACGGCGTTTGACGGCGGTTCCTGACAGGGCTCATTGGCGGCAGCGGCACTCTGCAGGGCAACGGTTGCGCACAGTACGACGCTCGGATATGCGGTTGAGTCTTTCATTTTTCACCAGTCTCGCTAAAGTTTGCCGTCGAGCACTAACATATGGTAGCCGACAAATCACGCACCGTTCGAAATACGGTGGGTTGGTCAGCGATTTCGCATGTTCTGGGTGACTGCATTGATCGATCGAATAGAGACTGCGCTTCGGCTCTGTGTTGTGACTATAGCCGGCGTCGCCATGCTTGCCTGCAGCTCTGTGCCGTTGCGCACAGACAGCACAAATGACAAGGGCTACCGCGAACTGACCTATGGCGACGACTACGTCTTTGTGGAAATCCCCGGGGGCAGCTTCCTCATGGGTTCCACGTCCGGAGAAGCGAAGGAGTTGCCGGTCCACGAAGTTCTGCTGCGAGACTACTGGATCGGCAAGTATCCGGTGACCGTTTCCCAGTTCGAGCGATTCGTTGCTTCGACCGGATACGTCACCGACGCCGAAAAGGGCGAAGGTTGCTGGATAGAATCGGGTGGCAACATCCGCTATGACGTGAGCTGGCGGCGCCCGGGCTTTGACCAGCCTCCGGACCACCCGGTCGTCTGCGTCAGCTGGAATGATGCAATGGCTTATGCTAACTGGTTCTCGCAAGCCAATCGGGTCAACGCGTCGCTCCCCACCGAAGCACAATGGGAGAAAGCGGCCCGCGGTACTGATCAGCGATTGTGGCCCTGGGGAAACGACCCTCCTGACGGAAGCCGGGCGAATTTCGCCGACGATAACTACCGGCTGCGCTTCGGGCTCGAGCAACGAAACGTCGATATCACGATTGACGATGGCTATCCGCAGACATCGCCGGTGGACGCCTTTCCACGCGGCCAGTCCCCTTACGGCGTTTTCGACATGGCGGGCAATACGATCGACTGGATATACGACTGGTTCGATGCCTACTACTACTCCACTTCGCCTTCGGAAGACCCGATCGGGCCGGAGCGCAACCCGGTGCGCCGCAAGTTCGCCATCCCGGGCGGCTGGGGGGACAATCTGCAGCGGTCGATTCGCGGGGGCGCGTGGACCGATGCTTCAGGCGTGCTGAGCCTGGCCGAGGGTGGCCACAGCATCCGCTCGGACATGCGGGAAAGAACCGATCAGTACAGCAGCGACGACCATCTGAGCTTTCGGCTAGTCATCGACGATATCGAACGCTACCCGCCTTACAGCCCGGCAACAGCGCCGAACCCGACGATGCCCGCAGCGCGCGCCTCGGTCATGGAGTCGATCGGCGGCGCCACCGTCGCCGTAGAGTACGATCGACTCGCCGTGAACGGCCGGGAAGGCGGGACTTTCGGTGAGTCGATACCGTACGGTGAGCGCTGGAGTCCCGGCGACATGGCCGAGACCCGTATGACCACAAGCCATGCGCTCATGATCGATGGTGCGCCGCTTCGGTCCGGCACCTACACACTATTCCTGATTCCGGAAGCCATTCCTGCGGGCGGCGGCACGTGGACCGTCATTTTTGCCGATCCGGGCGAAAGCGAATACAACGAAGCCCTGCGCGTCCGCACGCGAGCCCAGCTCGAAGACAATTCCAAGCAACATATGGAGTATTTCTTCGATGAAACGGAGGGCGGCGACAGAATTCTCAGGTTCCTCTTCGACTATGTCGAAGTCCACATTCCTTTCGAGCATCCGGATCGCAATGCCGGGGAAATAGCCGCAGCCTCCGTCATGAACGCGATGGACGAAACGGCGGTCACAGTGACCTATTCCCGCGATGTCGTGGCGCGCGGCCAAAGGGTCTTCGGGCAGAGGATTCCGTTCGGCAGCACCTGGACCGGCAGCGCCGAACAGCCGCTTTCCATTGACTTCACGGAGAACGTGCTGTTCAACGGAGAGCCTGTATCCGCCGGCAACTATCTCCTGAGCTTCATACCGCGAGAAGACGCCGACTGGAGCATCGAATTGCGCCGCGGGGACGGTGTGGACGGGAACCCCGGCGCCGACGTCATTCGACAGGCGTTACCGGTTGAACTCGGCGAATCCGGTCCCCATCGACTGGAATACTACTTCGAGTACGTCAGCCCCACCGAACGGCAGCTCTTCATGGCATGGGGCGGCGCGAACATTCCGATCGGCATTTCGACTGCGCCGCCCGAGTAGTACGCCTGCAGCCTCTATTCTCGCTCCGGCAGCCGCCAGTCGACGCCGTTGACGTAGCGCTGCATCCAGCGAACTTCTTCGTCGTAGCGCGCGCGCTGCGCCCACGGATCGAAGTCTTCGTGACCGCGTCCCGGGTAGCTGATAAAGCGGGCCGGCGCCTTGCCGATATCGCGTAGGGCAGTGTAGAAGATCAGGCTCTGGTTGTAGCTGCTGTACCAGTCGTCGTCGCCGTGAATGATCAGCGACGGGGTCGTGACGTTCTGTACGTAGGTAAGCGATGAGACTTCTCTCCAGCCATCGGGATCGTCCCAGTGGGATTCGTCCATGTACCACTCCGTGAGGTCCCAGTTGAAGCCGGGCCCCATCTCGGACAGCCAGCTCATGACGCCGGCGCCGATGGACGCCGCCTTGAAACGGTCGGTTTGCGTAATCACCCAACTCCCCAGCACACCGCCCCAGCTCCAGCCCCGGACGGCGAGACGGTCCGGGTCCGCGATGCCCCTGTCGATGACGTAGTCGACGCCGGCCATCACATCTTCGTATTCGCCGTCGCTGACCTGGCCGATCAAGGCCTGGATGAAGTCGTCTCCATAGCCGCTGCTGCCGCGAATGTTCCCACCGAGAACCGCATACCCCAGCCCCGCATACAGATGCACGTCGTAATAGAATTCATTGGCGAATTGCTGGTTGGGACCACCGTGAATCATCACCAGCAGCGGTATACGATCCTGACCGTCGTAGTCGCCGGGCACGGACAGTATCCCCTCTATCTCGAGCCCGTCGGCGCTCTCCCAGCGGACGATTTCGGTCCTGGCCAGGGTAATGTCTTCTTCAATCCATGGGTTCTCATGGGTCAGGCGCACGATGTCGCTCATGTCCGTGTTCGCCGTGTAGATATCGAGCGGGGTTTCGAAATCGGTGTACGAGAAGGCCATGCGGCTCTGGTCGGCGGAGAACGCCAGGACGGTCGTCGTGCCGCTACCCGTCGTCACCGCAGACAACACATCGTCTTCGACGTCGAGCCGAAACAGGTTGCGGTCCATGCCCTGCTGCTCGCTGAACAACAGACTGCGGCCATCTGCACTCCACGTCAACGAATAGATGTCGCCTGCGCTCTGCGACAGCAGCTTCCGATATTGACCGGTGTCGGGATCGATAATCCACAGATAACCCTTCGTCAGCTCGTAATTTTCGTCGTCCGGCGCATAGTAGGCGAGCCGCGTTCCGTCGGGGGACCACAGTGGCATGGACTCCGGCGCACGATTGTTTGTCAGCCGCGAGATTTCTCCATCCGTCGTATCGACTACGTGCAGCTCCGCCGCATGCGGATAGTTCCGCCGGTTATCAGGCCTCGCGACGAACGCCACCCGTGCGCCGTCCGGCGAAACGTCCAGTTCGTCCACGATGAACTCTTCGGAGCTTATCTGCGTCGAGGCAGAATCACTGAGGGAGAGCTGCCACAAGTTGCGCCAGCTCGCAGCTATCCGTCCATTCGGTCCCTCATCGACGAAAAACCAGTCCGCGCCCATTTCATACCGTCGCTGCTCTTCCGGACTGCGCGCATCCTCGGCCGCGAAATAGATCGTGGACTCATCCCCAGTCCAGGCATAGGTGAAGACGTCGGTCGGGTGGCGGCTCAGTTGAGTGACGGTGCGCGCCTCCGGCGCCAGGGCGAATACCTGGGCAACACCGTCCACGGCGCGCGTGAACGACAGGTAGGTACCGCGCGGAGAGTATCGAAAGGCCGATCCGCCTTCGAGCTCCGGCAGAGCAGTGAGGTTACTGCCGTCCGAGTCGATGAAATAGAACGTCGACCTTCGCTGGTTGCTGGCCCACTCTGCCACCGATTTCGAAAAGAACACCTGCCGTCCGTCCGGCGACATCAAGACCGTCTCCTGGTAACCGTCCGGCGCCAGGTGACTGTTCCCGCCGACACTGACCATATCGATTATGTCGTCGACCGTCAGTGGGCGTGCCTGAAGACTTGAAGTCGCTGCAAACAAAACCACAAGTGATCCGTATAGTAGTTTTTTCAATTTCGTTTCTCCCTCACAAGGTGGAGTCGTCCCAGGGGAGAGGTCGCTATCTAATGCTCCATCGATCAGATAATTACGTATCAGGTTGACGGAGCACCAGCCCCCTTGAGAAGCACTCTTCCCGCCCGAATACCGTTGAACTCGCCGTCACTGACGCTGATCTGCCCGTTTACGATGACGTATTGAACACCGGTGGCGTACTGGTGTGCATCGCTGTAAGTCGCGTTGTCCCTGACCGCTTCGGGGTCGAAAACAGCAATATCCGCCTTGTAACCTTCGAGCAACAGGCCCCTGTCGTTGAGGGAGAGCAATTGTGCGGGCAATGAGGTCATTTTCCGCACCGCCTCCGGCAGCGACAGGATGCCTTCCTCGCGAACGAATTGCCTCAGCACGATGGCCTGGCTCGCGAACGACCTGGGATGGGCCCTGACCGGGGGCTCGGATTCGCCGGTTGCCGGGGCCGTCTCCCCGTCGCTGCTGATCATGACCCATGGCTGGACCAGCGCATGACGCATGTCCTCCGGAGATTGCGACGCGGATGCAAACAGCATGTCGGGTTCGCTCAACACGAGGTCGGCCACGATATCGAACCCGTCCAGGCCCTGCTCGTCGACCAGGTCCGCCAGGTTCTCTTCCAGCACGTCGGGATTCTCGACGGCCACCTTGATGCGAAAATCCTGCCAGCCCCAGCGGGCAACGGCACTGGGATCGTCAGGCCGCTGTTCATAGGTTGACCGGCGCAACCGCTCGCGAAGCTCAGGGTCGCGCAACGCGGCCTGCAGTTCGGCGTTGAAGCGCTGCCGCAACTCGGGCATTTCCGGTGCCGTACCGCCCGGCTCCCGGAGCTGCTGCGACATGTCATGCAACGGCTGCATGTCCTCGGGTATGTCGATCAGCGCGGTGATGTAGTCGATGGGCGCCCCCTGCAGAAACGGGTACTGATCGGCGGAAACTTCCACGCCGCGCGCACGGGCGTTGTTGATCGATGCCACGGCAGATCGCATCAGTCCCCAGTTGTCCCGTCCGGTCGCCTTGATGTGCGTGACGTTGACCGGTATGCCGGCGCGCTCGCCAATCGCGATCGTCTCTTCAACCGCTGCAACAATATTGCTGGCCTCGTCACGGATGTGCGCGGTGTAGATGCCGCCGTAATCCCTGACGACACTGGCCACCTCCACCATCTCTTCCGTTGTGACGTAGAGGTTGAACCCGTCGTATTCGAGCTGCGCACTGATCCCCCACGCACCTTCGTTCATCGCCCGCCGCACCAGCGATTGCATGTGTTCCATCTCTGCAGCCGTTGGTGCCCTGAGCTGATCCTCTCCCAGAACCTCGTGGCGGATAACCGTAAACCCGGCAAACGGCACCGCGTTGGTGCCTATGCCGTTTTCTTCCCACAAGCGTGTCTGCTCGTCGATGGCATAGGAACCGGACCCGTCCGCGCCCGGCCGGACCGTCGTGACGCCCTGCAGCAGGTAGTTCAGATTGGCGCTCGTGCTTGCATCTGCAAACCCGTCGTCAACGTGTGTGTGCATGTCGATGAAACCGGGCGCCACGATCAGGCCGCTCGCATCGATCGTCTGCTGCGCGGCCGCATCCGACAAGTCTCCTACGGCTTCAATCCGGTCACCCCTGATTCCCACATCGGCATGGAACCACGGGTTGCCTGTGCCGTTCACGACCCTTCCATTGCGAATGACAAGATCCAGCTCCGAACTCTCGTCCACCGGCGCACATGACACCAGCGGGACGAGCAAGGGCACAAGCCGGATCGCAACCCGCATTCGGGTAATTCGCAGAATTGTCATCGATATCCCCTCCTCACGGCGCGGTATCGAACGCAGGCGGTGGAGCGCTCCACTCTTCCTGTTCTATGTAGAGCTTGAACCAGGCGAGTTCCTCGTGCTCCAGTTTTCGCACGTGGCGCGGTTCCTGGATTCCATGCCCTTCGCGCGGAAATCGCATGTACCGCACCGGAACACGGCCTATTTCCCGAAGTGCCGTATAAAACATCAGCGATTGTCCGACGCTCGAGGTCTCGTCGGCAGCGCCGTGAAATATGATCGACGGCGTCGTCACGTTCTCGACGAAGGTGATCGACGAGCGCATGCGCCACTCTTCGGGCTCGGTCCAGGGCATGCCGCCGATGTACCACAGCGAGACGTCGAAGTTGAACCCGGGTCCGGTCTCGGCCGCCCAGTTGGTCACCATCGCGCCAATGGACGCGGCCTTGAAACGATCGGTCTGGGTAACGACGTAGCCGCTGCTTACACCGCCCCAGCTCCATCCGCGCACGCCCAGGCGTTCCGGATCGATATCCTTCTCCGCAATGACGTGGTCGACGCCGGTCATGAAATCGACGAATTCACCGTCACCCACCTCACCCATCAAGCCTCGCAGCACGGTATCGCCATAGCCGGTGCTGCCACGAAAATTGGGCGCCAGAATTGCAAAGCCCTGGCCCGCGAGCATCTGGAAATCGTGCCGGAAGGCGTTTTCTATGACGCCTGCCGGACCGCCGTGAATTTCCACGATCAACGGCATACTGCCGGATTCGGACCCGATCGCCGGAATGAACACGCCCTCTATCTCCATGCCGCCCTTGCTGGTCCAGTTGAGCAGTTCGCCGTCGGAGAGAAGCAACGTCTGCCTTACCCAGGGATTGGAATCGGTAATCCGTTCCGCGCCGCTTCCGTTCAGGTCGCTGACGAACAAGTCCGGTGGCGTTGTAAAGTCTTCAAACGAATACACCATCCGGCTGGTATCCACCGAGAAGTCCTGCGCCCGGAGCGTGCCCACGCTGTCGGTCAGCGCCTGCGCCTCGCCCGTTCCCACATCGATCCGGTACAGATTCGTATTGGTGCCGTGAATCTCGTTGTAGAGAAGGTATCGGCCATCGGCGCTCCATGCCGAATCGCCGGTCAGTTCACCCGTCGACTGGCCGTCGAGCCGGCGCGTGGATCCGTCCTGCGTGTCGTGGATCCAGAAGTAACCGTTGCGCAATTCGTGCGTTTCGTCGTCCGGTGCGCGGTAGGCGATATACCTGCCATCCGGAGACCAGGTGGCGCCGCCTTCGGGAGCGGCATTGTCGGTCAGCCTGCTCATCGAGCGCGCCTCGATCGAGTACACGTACAACTCCGCCTCGCCCGGGTGATTGGTGCGCGTATCCGGCCGCGCATCGAACACGATCGCGTCGCCGAGCGGTGAAACATCGAAGTCGCCGACGACCAGTTCCTCATCGCCAAGGCGCCGCTCTTCCCTTTCGTGCAGATCGATCATCCAGAAATTGCTGTACCGGGACGCGTGTTTGCCGTTGGGCGCCAGGTCGACGAAATACGAGTCATCGCCCAGCTCCCGCTCCGCTTCGAGTTCCTCGCTCAGCATCTCGTCGGCCAGAAACACGATCGCGTCACTGCCCGGCATCCAGCGAAATCCGGAGACGCCGCCGCGGTGTTCGGTCAGGCGCGTCGCTTCGCCGCCCGTTGTCGGCATCACGAATAACTGCGGACCGTCCGACGATCCGCCTTCCCGCGCGCTGCCTCCGGTACCGGAATCGCGCAGAAACGCCAGCAGACTACCATCCGGCGAGAACCGGAAATCCTCGCCGCCGGCGTCTCCGATGAACCGGCGCGTGGACTGGTCGGCAACCCGATACAGATAGTGCCGGTGGTCGTAGTCATTCTGCTGCCAGTTCAGGCTGCTGATCGTATACAGGACGGAATCGCCATCGGGCGACATCGTGACGCTCTCGATACGATTCATGCGCAGCCCGTCGTCGACCGTCATGGGTCGCTGCGCATCCTGGCCGTGTGCGGCAGCGGCAAGAAACAACAGCAATAGAGTCCAGTTTTTTCTGTTTTGTGTATTCATTCGATGTTCTCCGACCGCGACATGAAAGCGTTTCGTCGCCCTCGGCCTGCATTTGCCACTCTTCTTGTTGTCGTCATAATGGGCATTCCCCGAGAATACAGGAATACAGGCGCCGACGGCGCTACAAGGTTGATGGAGCACTTGAATTCATCGAACCGCTGCTGCTGCGCTCTTAAAGGCCAAATACTCATGTTGCATCGTGAGGGAGTCATGGCACCGCTCAGGCAACATCCGAAAACTTGTACGTCTTCGCTGTACGTTGCGATCGCAATGGTGAGTCTGGCCGCGCTGATGCCGGGTACTGCAGCGACTCAAATAGCCCCGCAGGTTGCCGAGGCCGATATGCAGTCACCGGGCTGGTGGACATTGCTGCCGCCGGTCGTCGCCATCGCCATCGCCCTGATTTTTCGCTCGGTCATCCCGGCATTGTTCATTGGCATCTGGTGCGGCGCCTCAATCCTGAACGGGTGGGGCCTGACCTCGATCTGGACAGCCTTCCTGGCTTCGTTCGATACACACCTGGTCAATGCCATCGCCGACGAGGACAGGGTACGGGTGCTGCTGTTCACGATGATGCTCGGCGGCATGATCGGCATACTCGGCAGGAACGGGGGAATGCGGGGAATTGTCGCCTGGACAACGAGATTTGCCTCCAACGCGGTGCGCGGCCAACTGGTGACCGCCGGTCTTGGCCTGGTGGTTTTTTTCGACGACATCGCAAATACGTTGCTCATCGGCAAGACGATGCGGCCCGTGACCGACCGGCTTCGCATATCGCGGGAAAAACTCGCCTACCTTGTCGATTCCACCGCTGCGCCGATTGCAGGCGTTGCTGTCGCATCGACCTGGGTTGGCTACGAAGTGTCGGTCATCGGCGCCACAGCAGAGGGAACCGCCGGACTGGATACCCCGCCCTATCTGATTTTCCTGGCGTCCATTCCGTACAGTTTTTATTCGATCATTGCGCTCTTCATGGTGTTTGCAGTCGCCTGGTCCGCCCGTGACTTCGGTCCCATGTACCGCGCTGAAATCGCCGCGCGGCGCAAACCGATGGCCGTCCCTCCAGCCGAGGCCGAACCCGATTCGTCAAGTGTCAAGGACTCAACAAGTGCATTGAATGCCGTCGTACCGATCCTGGCCGTCGTATCGACACTGTTCGCCGGCCTGCTGATCACCGGTTCGGGAGCTTCAATTCAGGAAATACTGGGCAGTGCGGACAGTTTTCTGGCCTTGATGTGGGCTTCCTTGTTGGGCGTCGGGTGCGCCGCGGCAATAACCACCGCACGGCGGATACTCACGCTGAATCAGACCGTCGATGCCTGGTTCGAGGGCGTGCGCACAACGTTGATCGCCGTCATCGTCCTCACCCTGTCCTGGACGCTCGCCGATATCGTTCAGAGCCTGAACACGGCCGAGTACATCATCGGCATCAGCAGCGACAGGCTGCCCCTGTTCCTGCTCCCGTCCGTGTCCTTCGTGCTCGGGGGAATCGTGGCGTTCACCACCGGCACGAGTTGGGGCACCATGGGCATCCTGATGCCCTTGATGCTGCCATTGTCCTGGAGCCTGCTGACCGGTTCCGCCGATGGCGCCATGGCCGGGCAGATGCATATCTTCCACGGCAGCGTCGCCGGGGTCCTGGCCGGCGCCATCTGGGGCGATCACTGTTCGCCGATTTCCGATACCACGGTGCTTTCATCGCTGGCATCCGACTGCGACCACATTGAGCACGTTCGAACTCAGCTTCCCTATGCCATGACGGCAGGCTCTTGTGCGCTGTTTCTGTGCACGCTGCCGGTCGGTCTCGGCGTGCCCTGGTGGCTGTGTCTGATCGCCAGTTTCGCCGTGGTCGCGGGTGTTCTGAAAGTGCTGGGAAAACCGACTGGGTTCGCACAATAGCGGCCCATGCCGCGGGACCATTGCCTCGGGCCGCTAAGCCAGTTCGAACTGGCTGAAAATCGAGTCCAACCGTTCCCTGGAAACGTTATTGCCGCTGCAGACGACAGCGACCTTCCTGCCCCGCCAGTTTGAGCCGGTTTCGAGAAGCCAGGCTATCCCGATGGCGCCGGCGCCTTCCAGCACGACCTTTTCGTGATCGATCGCATATCGCATGGCGCGTGCAATCGCTTCGTCGGCAACGGGAACAATCTCGTCGACCAGCTCGCGGCAGATCCTGAACGTGTACCGATTGTCGAGCGGGATCGGTCCGGGCAGGGCATCGGCGATACTCGGGCGCTCGCCCACCATCGTCAACCGCCCCGCCCTGATGCTCTCGTAGATGGCCGCGTCGTAGCGTGTCGTCACGCCGATGATTTCCACGTTCGCACGGATGGCACGGGCGGCCGTGGCGATCCCGCTCATCAAACCGCCGCCGCTGACGGGAACCACGAGTGCCTCGATATCCGGCATTTGCTCCAGGATTTCGAGCCCGATCGTGCCCTGCCCGGAAATGATCAGCGCATCGTCAAATGGCGGAATGAGCCTGTAGTCGCGTTCTTCGGCGATTCGCAACGCCATCTCCACGGCCTGATTCTGATCGTCGCCGTGCAACACGACGTCTGCTCCAAACTCCTCGATACCCCTTATCTTGTCCTCGGGCACCAGGTGGGTCATGCAGATCGTGGATGCGATTCCGAGTTGTTGGGCGACATACGCCACTGCCCGCCCGTGATTGCCGCTGGATGCCGCGACCACACCGGCGGCGCCATCCGTTTCTGCGAGCTTCAGGATCGCGTTCGCCGCACCCCTGATCTTGAAAGAACCCGTAGCCTGCATGTTCTCCAGTTTCAGGAACACTCGGGCAGCAGTCCGCCGGCCCAATTCGAACGACGGCTTGAGGGGTGTGTTCACCACGAACTTCCGAATACGGCCGCGGGCCTCGAGTATCGTTGCCAGATTGATGTCGCTTGGTTCCATCTCGTCCTTATGCCGCTTCCGGTCCGAAAATCCCGATCATTCTAGTATCAATGGCTGCGCAGGTATTGTCGGAACACCCGGATCAACCGCGCGCCAGGTTGCCGCGCCAACTCAATCGATCTGGTAGAGTCCTTCTCTTCTTTCCGGTGGAGATGCGGGACAGCGCCGTCAAGGGCGGATCCAGGGAACCCTCCTGCGCGAGAAGACAAGATGGATGTCGGCGACCTACTGGAAGATCATGCGACAACGCCGGTTCCGGAGTCCCGCACCGTGGGCGGGCTGCGTGTCGGCCTGTTGTATTCCGCGCAAGCCTTCAGCGTCCCCGGCCTCGTCGGCGGCGTAAGGATCGGCAGCGCGCTCGGGCTCCTGACCGGTGTCGGCGCATTCCTCGCCGGGGGCCTGTTTCTCGGGGTCCTTGGGGCGGTCACGGCCGTTATCGGCGCCAGGACGCGGCTGTCCTCGTACATGCTGATCCAGTTCGCGTTTGGCGTAAAGGGTTCCAAGGTCGTCAACCTGGCATTCGCCATATCGCAGTTCGGCTGGTTCGGCGTGCAACTGGGATTGTTCGCCAAAGCCGCGCAGGGGCTCGCGGCCGACCAGTTGGGGCTTCACCTGGGCGAGACGACCTACATTCTGTCGGGCGGATTGCTGATGGTGGTCTCCACCATGTTCGGGTTCCGGTTGCTCAACCGTCTTGCACTGGTGGTCGTGCCATTGATGGTCGCGCTCATGGCCGTCCTCCTCTACCTGGTCTTCAGCGATCAGCCGCTTTCGGCAATATTCGAGATCCCGGGCACCGGAACCCTGACGTTCAACGAGGGTGTCGCCGCGACCGTTGGCGGCCTGATCCTGGGTGCGGTGCTGATTCCGGATGTGACGAGGTTCGTCAAGACCAGCGGGGACGCGGTTATGGCATCGTTTCTGACTTTCCTGGTTGCGTCGACGCTTGTCTATGTGGTCGCGGCCATGGCGAGCCTTGCCACCGGCATCGGCGAAACGCTGCAGATCATGGTTGCGGTGGGGCTCGGTACGGGAGCGTTTGCGCTGGTTGTCGGTTCGACCTGGACGGCGAACTCGATCAACCTCTATGGATCTTCGCTCAGCATGTCCGCCGTCGTACCGCGATTCGCAGGTTGGAGAATGACGGTGGCTTGCGGGACCGTGGGAACGCTGGTTACCTTCCTCGGCATTCTCGATTACTTCGTTCCGTTCCTCATTTACCTGAGCGTGCTGTTCATACCCGTGGGCAGCATCTACATCACCGACTTCTTCTTCCTGCGCAATCGGCAATACCGTCTGGAAGATCTGCCGGAACTCGCGGCCATATCCTGGCCCGCGCTTGCCGCATGGCTTGTCGGCTCGGCGGCCAGTTACGCGACGGCCGAGGAAATGATGACTCTCACGGGGTCCTCGACAATCGATGCGTTGCTCGTGCCGGCCATCGTCTACATCCTGTTGATGAAGGCGCGGCGCGCCCGCGCCTCCGCGGCGGGCGATGGAGACGGCGCCCGATGAGAGTCGGCATCGACGTGGGCGGCACGCACACCGATGCGGTCATCGTCCACGGGGAGCAGGTGATCGCTTCTCACAAGGCGGTGACTTCAATGGACATCACCGGCGGAATTCTCGACGCGTTGCGGGCGGTGCTCGATACCGTCGGGCCGGAGCGGGACCGGATCGATGCCGTGATGCTCGGTACGACCCAGTTCACGAATGCGGTCGTGCAGCGGCGGCAACTCTCGGAGGCGGCCGTCATTCGCCTTGGCCTGCCCTCCGGGGAGTGTTTGCCGCCGATGGTGGACTGGCCTGAGGACCTCGCAAGGGCGCTTGGAAACCATGGTTACATGGTGCGCGGCGGCAACGAATTCGACGGTGGCCAAATCTCCCCGCTCGACGGCACGGAACTGGAGGAGGTATTCGCGCGGGTTGCCGGGACGGATGCCCGGGCTGTGGCGATCTCATCCGTATTCTCGCCCCTGAGTCCGCAGATGGAGATCGCGGCGGGCAAGCTGCTCAAGGCGAAGATGCCTGAGATGCCGGTCGTGTTATCCCATGAGTTGGGGCGGCTGGGCCTGCTGGAACGCGAGAATGCCGCGTTACTGAACGCCTCGCTGCTACGCCTTTCGGCACGGGTCGTTGACGCATTCGAGGAAGCGCTGTCCGGCTTCAACATAGAGGCGCCGTTCTTTGTCAGTCAGAACGACGGCACGGTCATGCCTTCGCACAGGGTTCGCCGCTTTCCGGTATTGACGTTCTCCTCAGGCCCGACCAACTCCATGCGCGGGGCGGCTCATCTTTCCGGTATCGACAACGGCATGGTGGCGGATGTGGGCGGCACGACCACCGATGTCGGCATGCTGATTGACGGTTTTCCGCGCCAGTCGAGCGTCAATGTGGAGATCGGCGGCGTGCGCTCGAGCTTCAGGATGCCCGACGTGCTTTCCATCGGGCTGGGCGGGGGCAGCATCGTCACCGGCAACGGCCGGTCGGTCGGGCCTCGATCGGTGGGGCGCCGTCTGGACGAGGAGGCGCTCTGCTTCGGCGGCAATACGCTGACCGCCACGGATATCGCGGTCGCGGCCCGGCGTGTGAAACTGGGCGATCCGGGCGCCCTGGACGGGGTGCCGGCGGGGGTCGTCGATACGGCGACCGCCACGATGCAGGAACGGTTTGCGCGCGCCGTCGAACAGATGAAGACCAGGCCGGAACCGCTGCCGCTGATCGTGGTCGGCGGCGGCGAATTTCTTGTCGGCGACGGCATACCCGGCATCTCGGCAGTTCATCGTCCTGCGCATTGCGGCGTCGCCAACGCCGTGGGCGCCACGCTTGGGAAAGTCAGCGGTGAGTGCGAACGGCTGCACCATCCAGGAACCGAGTCGCGCGAAAAGGCGATCGCCAAGGCGGCCGCCACGGCAAGACAGAACGCCCTGGCGGGCGGCGCCGCACCGGAAAACCTCGAGATTGCATCGATCGATGAGATACCCCTTCCGTACATGCCGGAGGAAACGGTGCGCCTTCGCGTTCGCGCCGTGGGCGATCTGGCCATTTGAATTCGCCAAGCGATGAGAATCTCGCCGCACGACATTGACGACATTGCGACCGGGTCGTCGTTTCTCGCAACCGGCGGTGGGGGGGACCCTTACGTCGGAGCGCTGATCGCCAGGCGGATGCTTGCGGAGTACGGCGATGTGGAATTGTTGGCGCTCGACGAAATTGACGACGAGGCGATTGTAGTCGCCGTCGGCGGTATTGGCGCGCCGACGATTTCGCTGGAAAAACTGCCCAATGGCCGGGAGCAGGAGTGGGCCCTCGAACGGCTCGAGCGGTATACGGGGGAAAAGGCAGACGCGTTGATCGCGTTTGAAGTTGGTGGTATCAATTCGCTACTTACCTTCATGGCCGCGGCGCGCCGCCGGATTCCGGTTCTGGACGGCGACGGCATGGGGCGCGCATTGCCCGAAATGCAGATGACCACCTTCAGTATCAACGGCGTCAACGGCACGCCCATGGCGGTGGTGGATGAGCACGGCAACAGCGCGATCGTTACCGCGAACGATACGGCGAAGGCAGAGCGCATCACCCGTAACATCGCCCTTGCCATGGGGGGGCAGTGCACCAGCGCGGAAAGCATGATGACCGGCGCCCTGGTCAGGAAAGTATCGATTCCGGGCAGCATCGGCTTCTGTCTCGAAGTCGGCCGCAGCCTCAAGAAGCCGAACAACGATGCCGATTCTTTTGTCGAGGAATTGCGCGGCCTGGCCGATGCTTCCGTCTATGGCGCGGTCAGGCGGTTGCTGCGCGGCAAGGTGGTGGATGTGGAGCGCAAGACCAGGGGTGGGTTCGACTTCGCGACGGTTGTGGTGGAAGACCTGGAGGGCGATGGCGGCCCGATGCGTATTTCCGTACAGAACGAGTTTCTCGTGGCGGCCCGGGATGGCGCCGTCAGGGCATCCGTTCCGGACCTGATCTGTATGGTCGACAGCGAAACGGCCGTGCCCATTACCAGCGACCGGGTCTCCTACGGTCAGCGCGTAACCGTCATCGGCGTCGGCGCGCCGGAAATGTGCCGCACAGCCAGAGCGCTCAGCCGCATCGGGCCGCGCGCGTTTGGATTCGACGTGGATTTCGTACCGCTGGAGAACCTGTCATGAGTGGAGCGCAGCATGCGTAGGACCTGGCACATCAGAATGATCTCCCCGGTTGTCCCAAGCGGTGACTGGAGCCCGGAAAGCACCTATGCGGAGACCCTGAAACCGCTGGAACGCGACGGCTTGGAACTCAGCAGCGTGTTTCTCGACCGGGGTCCTCAATCCATCGAGTACCGCGTAGAAGAAGCGATGCTGGTACCCGATCTGGTCGTCAAGGCGCTGGCGGCCGAGCGGCAAGGCGTCGATGGCCTGGTCATCGACTGCATGGCGGACCCGGGCGTCAATGTGCTTCGGGAATGCGTCGCCATTCCCGTGCTTGGACCCGGGCGCCTGTCCATGCAGGTGGCGACCCTGCTGGGCCGCCGGTTCAGCATCCTGGTGGAGCTGGATGTGGTTGCGCGGTTGTTCGAGGAAGAAGTGCAGCGCTACGGCCTCAGCCAGAGTTTCGCCTCCTGCCGCGTCATCGACATCCCCGTCCTCGAAATCGACTCCGACATCGAACGGACGACCGCGTTGCTGGTGGACGCCGGCGAGCTTGCGGTGCGGCAGGACCACGCAGACGTACTGGTGCTCGGTTGCACCCGTTTTTCCCCAATGGCCGATGCGTTGAAGGCCGGACTGAAGGCGCGCGGTTTACCCGTTCAGGTACTCAATCCGAACGCCCTCGCGGTCAACATGATGGTTGCCCTGCTGGACAGCGACCTGTCTCACAGCAAGATCGCCTACCCGTATCCCTCCGGCAAGAAGATAGTCGGGTTCGGCAATCTGGATTTCGACCCGGCGCAATCAGCTTGATGTAGCACCAGGAGAACCGGAAATGCCGAAAGCGTTGCGCATCCATAGTTTCTCCGGCATCGACGGATTGCGCCTGGATGAGGTGGAGATGCCGGAGCCGAGCGGGGCCGAGATACGCATCAAGGTCGATGCGTTCGCACTGAACTACGGCGATTTCGGCCTGATGCAGGATGACTACGTGTTCAGGCTCCAACTGCCGTCCTGCTTCGGGGACGAAGCCACCGGCACAGTCGACGCGCTCGGTCCGGAGGCAACGAAATTCGAACTCGGCGAACGGGTCAGCACCGTCACTTTTCTGAACGAAGGCTATGGCGTCAATGCCGAATATGCCTTGTTTCCGGAAGACTATCTCGCAAGGTATCCGGCCAATCTGTCCCCCGCCGAAGGTACTTCGATCTGGGTTCAGTACCTCACCGCTTACTACGCGCTTTATGTCACCGCGGGCATCGGGCCTGCGGATTTCGTGCTGATCACCGCGGCCAGCAGCAGCGCGGGCATCGGCGGCACGCAACTCGCCAAGCTGGCGGGCGCCAGGGTGATCGGCACTTCCAGAACGTCGGCGAACCGGGACTTCATCCTTGAGACCGGGGCGGACCACGTCATTGCGACGCAGGAAGAGAACGTCGCCGAGCGCATTATCGAGATCACCGGCGGCGCCGGTACGCGGATCGTCTACGATCCGGTCGGCGGCCCGTTGATGGCCGCATACGCGGACGCCCTCGGTCAGGATGCAATCGTTTTTCTCTACGGCGACATGAGCGGCGAGCCTACCCATGTGCCGGTATCCGAAGCCATTCGCAAGAACGCGGTCATCCGGCCGCACTCCGTCTACAACTTCGTCAACAGGAAGGAGCTTCGAGAGTCCGGGATCGCCTTCGTTTACAAGGCGTTGGAAGACGGCAGGATCAAGCCGTACATCGACAGGACATTCCCGTTGGAGCGCTTTCGGGAAGCGTTCGCCTACCAGCTTGCCGCCAGGAACCGGCGCGGAAAGATCATCGTGGAACTGTGAGCGTCAATGTTTGCTTTTGATAAGCATCAGAGTAAGCGAAGGAATTGTCTGATATATGTAATCCCTTATAGTAAAGGACACGGCACAGCGCCTGATCAGCCGTGCCGTCTGGAACAATATAAAACCGAATAGGCATGATTCCGAGGGGGAATTCGATATGACTACGCGTAATTTTGAGCAACTGCGTGGAATGCTGAAGTGCTGCGCATTGGCGATTCTGCTGTTGCCTGGCATGGCGGTTTTCGCCCAGAATCAGGACGATGCGGGCGAAGAGCTCGAAGAGATCGTCGTAACCGGAACGCGCATCGCAAGCGGCAACCTCCAGAGCGCGGTGCCGGTTACCACGGTGGACGCCGAGTATATTCAACTCTCGGGCGAGACCATCCTCACCGATTTGCTACAGCAAACGCCCTCCTTGATCGGTTCCGATTCAGGCAACTTCGTGGGCGATACCGGCGTAGGCAATCCCGGCAACGGGGACGGCACCGCCGCGCTCAACCTGCGAAATCTCGGAGAGGAGCGAACGCTTGTGCTCGTCAACGGCCGGCGCCATATCGCAAGCCGGGCGGGCACGGCGGTGGTGGACATCAACACGATCCCCACGGCCCTGGTCGAGCGCGTGGAGGTCCTGACGGGCGGCGCGTCGGCCATTTACGGCGCCGACGGAGTCAGCGGCGTCGTGAACTTCATTCTGCGCGACGACTTCGAAGGCATGGATTTCAGCGTTCAGTCCAACGCGCCGGACGAATCCGGCGGCGCTAATTATCTCGCCAGCGCCACCGTTGGCACCAATTTCGGCGGCGGCCGCGGCAACGTCGCCCTCAATGTCGAGTATTTTCGCCAGGAAAGGCTATTGAACATTCAACGGGGAATGATTCCCGGATTGCCGGAAACCATAAACATCAACCCCGATGACGACACCGGCGTGGACGATCCGAATCTGCCTGACCGGATATTTGTCGCGAACCAGGCCCTGCCCCTGACATCGCGCGAAGGCGTCCTGTTCACGGGCGACTTCACTTTTGATTTTTTCGTTCCGACCTATACCGGCGATGGACGCGTATTCGACCAGGGCATCCTTACGTCCGACCAAAACCAGATCGGCGGTGACGGTTTGCCCGATACCAACCCGGTGACCGCGCCATTCATTGGGGCGGAAGAACGGTACAATCTGAATTTGCTGTCGCATTACGAGTTTGCGGACAACGTCGAGGGGTATTTTGAATTCAAGTACGTGGATACCTCTATCGATCGCGAACGCGAAGCAATTTCGATCGACGATTCGCTGATATTCGTATTCGACAATCCGTATATCCCTCCAACCGTTCCCCGGGTGCCGTTTTTCGCCGTAGACGGCGATGATAGATTCGGTGGTATCGACATCATCGCAATGGGCCGGGACAATTTCGATCTCGCATCGCGAAGCGCGTTGGACAACCGCGAACTCACACGAACGGTCGCAGGGTTTCGGGGGGACCTTACCGACAACATCAACTATGACATTTCCCTCGTCTACGGGCAGGTCGATACAAGTCTGACATTGCCGAATACCAGGATCGAGGACAGGTTCTATGCGGCGCTGGACGCGGTAATCGACCCCGCCACCGGTCAACCCACCTGCCGCTCGAACCTCGATCCCTCGACACGGCCGACCAATATTCACGATATCGATCCCGATGTCGGGGACTACCTTGGCACGTTCACCGAGGACGGCGATCCGACCTACAGCTTTTTCTCAAGCTACAACATCGATACGTTCGGCGATCCGAGCGTATCCTCAACGACCTTTACACCCGGGCCCAACAGCGGATGCCATCCACTGAACCTCTTCGGATACGAGCAAAGTTCTCCCGAGTCCATTGCGTTTGCGACGCTGCCGACGACGACCAGAACCAGTCTCTCCCAGCAGGTGCTTTCAGCCGTTGTGACCGGCGACACGGAAGGATTCGTTTCGCTGCCGGCAGGACCGCTGGGCTTTGCGATCGGCACCGAGTACCGGGAAGAAGAAAGCCGCCTGACGCCCGATGAGCTTAATCAACGTGGCGCGACCTTCGATCCGCCCCTGCCCGCAACCGCCGGCCAGTTCGATGTGCTGGAGTTTTTCGGCGAGGTATCGGTACCCTTGCTCTCGGGCCAGCCGATGTTCGAAGACCTGTCGGTCGGTGGCGCCGTGCGCTGGTCGGATTACTCGACCGTCGGCGACACCCTGACTTCACGCGGCACCCTGTCATGGAGCCCGGTCGACACGTTTACGGTCCGCGGTTCGTTTTCGCGCGCGATTCGCGCCCCGAACATCAATGAACTGTTCCAGCCGCAAGCCAATACGTTCTTTGAGCCGACCGATCCTTGCCTGCCCCAGCAACTGGGGCTGGGCTCGAGCACGCGCGTGTCCAACTGCACGGCGGATCTCGCGGCGGTTGGAATCGACATTGCCGATTACATCACGCCGGCGTCCGGGCCGTTTCTCGGCAGGTCCGGCGGCAATCCCGACTTGACGGAGGAAACGTCGGATTCATATACCTTCGGCGCGGTATTCACACCAGGCTCTGTCCCCGGTCTGAGCATATCCCTCGATTTCTGGAATATCGAAATCGAGGACGCAATTATCGAAACGGACATTCAGGACATCATCAATTCCTGTTATGACGCGCCGGACCTGAACAATCAGTTCTGCGATTTGCTGGCGCGGTCTACCGTCACCGGTTTCTTCACGGACGGTCAGACGTCCACCGTGAACATCGCATTTTTCGAAAGTTCCGGCGTCGATCTTGAGTTCCTTTATACGTTCGATGTTGCCGAGAGGTTCTCGTCGGCTTCAAATCTCGGCGATGCCAGAATCCGGCTGGTCGGCACCAGGACCGACAGCCTCAGCATGGTTACCGTCCCCGGTGGCGGTGCGGACGATGAACTGGGCGAGCTCGATACGCTTCTCGGCCGCGCCGCGCCCAAAAACGTCGTCAATCTCGACCTCACCTGGTTCCGCGACAACTTGTCCGTCAACTATCAGTACACCTATCGGTCCAGCATGCTGCGCCTTGAACAGGCGGACCTCGCCCTGAAGCCGGACACATTGTTCCCGTTCGACACCAGGTCCAGAGTGCGTCACGATCTGAGCGCCACATACAGGCTCAATGACAACTTCGAACTTTTCGGCGGTGTGAACAACCTGACCAAGCCCAGCCGGGAAATCGGGTTCATTCCGGTGGATCGCGTCCTCTTCCTCGGCGCGACCTATACGGGTTTGTAGGCATCACCGGATGATACGCATGGCCTGATCCGGCGGATACGGAAATTCGATGCCGCGCGGGGTGACGATCGCGCCATCGTGGAAGGCGATGTAGAGGTGTTTCCCCGGTCCCCACTCCGGCACGGGCATGTGCACCATGTACTCCAGGGTGAAACTGTGGAACAGCGGCAGACGCATGTCGCGCTGCCAGTCTGCGCCCAGCGGCGAGATCCTGGGCGCATCCATGTCACGCCGGCCCTGGGCGTGCAGGTCCAGGTGCACCTGGGTCGTCGTGGGATCGAGGCCCGGGTCGTACTGATCGCTGTCGATGTAGAGGTAACCGGCCTCCTCCAGCTTCTCGATCAACAACTCGAGCGTCTCGCCCGCCGTCGGGCCGATGCGGATGTTGGCGCGGAGAATTTCCCGCACGTCCATCGCGTCGCTCCAGATTTTCTGCACGTGCGGCGGCAATTCGGTTTCGCCTTCACGCAACACGTAACCGTTGCCGCCCAGGTCCGCGACGAACAGGCCCTCGCCGGCGCCGTTGAGAATCGTGATGATGTCGCCGGGCTGGAGCACATAGTCGTTGTTGTTGTTCTCGTTGCCGTCCGGATCCCGAACGAAGACATTGCCGTCGATCTCGGCCAGCGTCGTCACCCCAACGTCGATCTTCGCGAACTCCTCGTCAATCACTTCCATGGTGATCAGGCCGAAATAGCCGGCCAGTGCGATCTGGCCCGCCACGATGCCCGCCAGGAAGTCGCCGATGACATGCTCCGCCGAAACGATCCGACCGGCGTACTCCTCGCCGAGCGCTTCGATCAGGATCCCGTAGTCGGTGTGCGAAATGCCGTCGGCGAGTGCGTTGATTCCGGAGAAGTTAACGGCGATTCGCTCCGGATTGCGGGCCGCCACGAATTCGCCGACGACGTGCGGCCAGCCCGGGTCCCCTTCAAAGGCTTCTTCGCCCGGGATCAGGATGTCGTAGGTATCGTCGTCCCACAGCGCCTCGTCCGTAAGGCCCAGGATGGCCCGCTCGATGCGGTCGCCGCCCCCGTCGGTGAAGATGAACGCCCCGGACTGCCCGCCGAGTTCACTCGCCAGCCCGTCGGGATTCCGGTCCCGGATGACGTGTATCCACATATCCACGCCGTTGTCGCGCATGGCCTGCGGCAGGACATGGTCGAACTTGTCCCGGCGGATCTGCTTTCTCATCAGTTCCAGGGTGGCGTCGCTTAGTTCGCGCGCCTCGGCCTCGGCGGAGATTTCCGCGACACCGCCGACAATGAGAGTTATCAGGATGGGGATCGACAGCAGGGATTTGTTCATGTCGTTGTATCTCCGGTCAGCGAATGACGAGTACCTTCTCCTGTGGCGGGTATAGCCACTCGATGCCCCGTTCCGTAACCACCACGTTTTCCTCGACATTTACCGGAATCTTGACGCCGTTCCACTCTTCCGCCGGAGTAAAGACGATGTACTCGAACGAAAGGATCAGGTCGGGCCGGACCATGTACCTGGTTCTCTCCGGAAAGATCTCGAACAGGTTGGCAGCCATGTCATGGCCGATGTTGCCTGCCGCGTGCATGCCCACGTTTACTTCGATGCCCTCGACGTCGCTGGCCCGCTCCGCCTCCGTGTAGACATACCCCGCATCCCGGATGATCTGCTTGAGTTCGTCCAGTTGCTCGCGGCCGGTACGGCCGGGCTTTACGAACTTGCGAATGATCTCGCCGACCTTCTTCGCCTCGGCGAAGGCGTTGAGCACACCCGGTGGCGCCTCCGTCTCGCCTTCCCGGAGCACATAGGCGAACCGCTTGATGTCGGTGGTGAAATTGTTGCGATCGGCGCCCCAGTCGATCTGCAGGACGTCGCCGCGCTGGATGACCCGTTCCGTATTGCCGATCTCACCCCCGTCCGGAAGGTGCGTATAGGTTGTGGGATACCAGGCGCGCAGCAGTCCCATCGCCGCCGCCTGTTCCTCCAGCCATCGCGAGACATCGTTATGCGTGGTCATGCCTGGGGTGATGACCTCGTTGGACAAGGCCCGTTCCTCAAGCCACGCGGTGATGGCGCCGATCTTCGAGAACTCGACGATCTCGCTCGCCACGCGCTCCCCGTGAAAATCCGCGATCAGATGCTGAGCCGAGACGAAGCGGTCCGCAAAAACCGGCCCCAGTTCGCTCTCGAGAAACCTGAAGTCCGTGTGGGTCAGCCCATCGGCGACGTGCAGGCCTTCGGATTCGTAGGGAACGGCCAGGTAGTTCAGCCCAATGGCCTGGGGATCCCGCTCCTCGACGATGGCCTGCAGTTCATCCATATCCCCGAAATAGTCGTAGGCGGCGCACTCTTCGGCCAGATCGGTCTCGCCGCCCAACTGGATGCGCTCGATGCGATCGTCCCCGTTGTCGTAAAACACGTAGATGATCTGGCCGTTGACAGTGGCGATCCCGAAGTCTCTCGCCATGGGCTGGGTGCCGCGGCCCCGGTCGGTGACGATCCACATGTCGATGCCGCTGCGGCGCATGGCGCCGGGCAGTACGTAGTCGAACTTGTCGTGCCGGATCATGCAGGAGGTCCGCCACTGCCATCGGGAGCTTTCCGGGGCGACACTCTGTGCGCTGACGACGGCCGGTGTGCAGCACAGGCTCAATAGGAGAAACGACATTGTGAATTCACGCATGATCCTGCTCCTGGGCCGGGAGGGGGCATCCGACTATACACCCGGCCAATCACCCGCAGAGCGTCTTGTATCGGTGACGGACTCTCGTACCGGTTTCTCGGTCGATCCCGGGTCCACATCGTCGAGCCGGCTTGCGGGGTTCCATATACAATATACAATGCCTGCACGGCCGGCTGCCTGCGCAACCCGGGCATCCACAGGGAAGCAGACAAGAAAAGGGACTGCTCTATGCCATCGCTTATCTCCAGCATCACACCCGATCTCCAGCCCGAGTTCCTGCAAGTCGTCGACTACATCTATCGAAAGATGGTCAATCTTCAGAAGGGAGCCAACGTGCTCATCCTCACCGACTCGCGGATGCCCAGAAAAACCGTCATCGCCTTTCAGGGCGTTGCGATGATGATGGGAGCGGAGGTGATGGTGGCGGAGAATCGTCATGCCCTGCCGATCCCGCTGCAGCCGAGCGACAAGTGGAACAACATGGTCAAGGCCGCGAGCCGGGAAGCGGACATCATCGTCGACATGTCGGTCGGCTACGGCGACTTCATGCAGGAGTTCACCGAGCGCGGTGGCGTGGTCGTATCACCCGGCGACGGTCCGGGCGGGTGGTGCACGGAGGAGTCCCTGATCCGGACCATGCTGCACGTGGATCTCGAGGCGCTGAAGGTCGAAGCCGAGCTCATCGCGGAACTCTTCACCGAGGCGAAGACCTGCTACGTCACATCGGAGGAAGGCACGGATTTCGAGATCGACATCGGCGATCTCGAGGGCGATGCCATGGACGGCTTTCTGTGGGATTTCGAAAAGCAGGAATACCGCACGTCGTTCGTATTCCTTCCGCCCGCACAGCCCGGCGTCATCGTTCCGCGGGGCCGCGGGGACGGCGTGATCGCGCTTGACGCCGTCATTCAGGCCGATCCGGCCTTCGGGCAGGACTATCCCGAATCGCCCGTCTTCGTCACGATCGAGAAAGGCCGTGTGGTCGATATCGCCGGCAACGGCTTCAGCGCCGACCGGCTGAGGATCTGGCTCGAATCACTCAACAGCGAGCAGTCCTGGAACGGACCGGTTCACATCAATATCGGCAACAACCCGCGCGCCCGATTCTCGGAGATCTCCGAATTCGAACGCGTTCGCGGGGTCATCACCTTCGGGATGGGAGACGTGAGCGTCCTGTCGGGCGTGCTGGGTCTGGCCGACGACATGGAAGGCAACCTGGCGGCGCCGGCCCACTGGGACGTCGTCATGAAGCGGCCCTCGCTGCGGCTCGACGACAAGGTCGTCTCGCAGAACGGGATCATCCGATCCGAGTTACCGCCGGTCGGGTAGTGGATAACATGCACACTAACCGGGTCCGGCGAACGCGAGAAGACAGTTGAGCCGTTACAGAATCCATCGGGAACGGGCCATTGTCGCGTTCGGTATCTTTGCCACCCTGTGGGGCGTGGGCAATATGTCCTTTTTCACGATGCCGCACCTGATCGAGGGGCTTGTTTCAGGTCCGATGGGCCTCAGTGAAAGCCGGGCAGGGCTGGTGGGCACCATCGAACTGATGTGCCTGGCGGCAACGATCATTGTGCTGTCGCCGCGGATGGGAACCATCGCCAGGCGCAGGCTCGCACTGATCGGCATGGCGATCGCGGCGGCAGGATTCGGCGCCTCCTCGCTGTTCGACCAAATTCCATTGATCATCGCCTGCAGGATCGTGGCCGGCGTCGGCGCCGGTTGCGCCATGGCGGCGGCCAACGCCGCGGTCGCGTCGCTGGATGAACCCGAGCAGATCTATGCGTGGACGTTCATGCTCGGTTCGCCCGTTCAAGCCGTCCTGATCTCTGTAATGCCCTACTTCGTCGCGTCCGATGGCCACTCGGGCGCCTATGCATACCAGGCAATCTGGGCCCTGGGCTTCATCGCCATTGCCTGGTTCCTGTTCCCCAGGGACGTGGAGGCGGCCGAAACGGCGGTGGCGGAAAAGTGGGTTCCGAATTTCCTCGAGATCGTGATGATTTTCGCGATATTCCTGTTCCTGATCGGCGATGGAGGAACCTGGTCGTTTGTCGAACGTGTCGCCATTTCGATCGGCATCGACATTCATACGTATGGACGGGTACTGGGCGTGGCCGTGCTCGTGGTCCCGCTCGGGGCAGCGCTGGCGTCGGCGGTGGGAATGCGGTTTGGCAGATACTGGCCGCTCGCCGTCGGACTGTGCGGAATGGCAGCTTCGGTGTACGTGCTGACGCATACGGCCGTGCAGGGCGTACTGATGGGCGCGCAACTGTCGTATAACTTCGTCTATGCCTTTGCCCTGCCCTTCGTTTATGGCACCGCGGCGGCCATGGACCCCAAGGGTCGCGTCATCGTTGCCGCCATGGGCGTCGGCCTGATCGGCGGCGCGTCCGCCCCCTTCGTCAGCGGTGTACTGGCCGAAACGACAGGCACATACGAAACGTTGGGTGTCGTATACGGCGGCATTTTCCTGACCGTTCTCGTGCTCACGGTCCTGGTCAGCCGCACTCTCCCGCCCCCGGAATCCTGAGCGCATCATGAGAAAGGCGATGATGCGCTCGTTCGGGCCTCCGGACGTTCTGGAACTCGTCGAGGCGGAGATTCCCAGCCCAAAGCCTCATGAAGTACTGGTCAGGGTGACATCCATCGGGATGAATCGCTCCGACGTGGATTGCCGGCAGGGCATCTATCCGGTCAAGCCCCACCTGCCAAGCGGAATCGGCTGGGAAGCCGGCGGCATCGTCGTACAGGCGGACGAGAATTCGACCTTCAAGGCGGGCGATCGCGTAAGTTCGCTGCCCTGTTCGAAGTTTGTCGACGTTACCGACTACGGGAGGACTGCCGATTACTTCGTTGCCAACGCGGAGTGGCTGACGAATACGCCGGACAGCGTCCCCGACCGTGATGCCGGCGCCATCTGGATCAATTACCTCACGGCCTACGGTGCGCTCATGGACGTGGGCAAGCTGGAGCAGGGCGAAACGATCGTCATCTCCGCGGCATCGGGCGCCACCGGGATCGCGGCCATGCAGATCGCGAAACTGAGCGGGGCGAGGGTCATCGCGACCACCCGATCCGACGACAAGTGCGACCGCTTGCTGGCCGCCGGCGCCGATCACGTCATCAATACCCGTACGGAAGACTATGTCTGCCGCGCGCTGACGCTGACGGGAGACCGTGGCGCGGACTTCATTTTCGACCCGATCACCGGGCCCTTCGTCGCCCGGCACCTCGAAGCCGTACGGCGCAACGGCCGTGTGCTGATCTATGGCGTGCTTACCTATCCCGAGTTCGCCAGTTTCGACCCCGATGTCCTGATCAACAAGCACATCACGCTGCGGGGCTATACCGTGGACGATCCTTATCTGACCGACCGGTCAGCCCTGACCGCGGCAATCCGGGTAATTTCCGATCACCTCGACGAAGGCGGACTTCGACCCGTCATTTGCAGGAGATTCCCTCTGGAGCAAGTGGTCGAGGCGCACGAGTATTCGGAAAGTGGCCAGCAGTTCGGGAAAATCCTGATCAATCCATAGTCTCAGTCCCTTGGCTTGACCAGGGCGTTAACCAGCGACAATTCGGTCATGGATGTGGCGACATTGCGACAGATGTTTCGTATATTATCGGCTGAATATAGTATACAATCGAAGGGTCTGAAGAACTGGTTCGCCAGCGTTGGGGCTGGCGCCAAAACGCGCCAGATTCAGAACTTACGATGCGAGGGGAACAACGATGAAACGATTTGTAACCGAGGTCTGCTCCCGGTTGTTGCTGGTATTGAGTGCCGTTACGTTTGGCTTCGGAACCGCGTTCGGCCAGGAGTGAGAAGAAGGCCCGGCTGTTCTTGAAGAGATCATTGTCACCGCGGAAAGAAGGGAACAGGCCCTGAGCGATGTCCCCATGGCCATCGCGGCTTTCGGGCAGGAAACGATCGAGGCCAGGGGCTACACCAACCTGGAGAGTTTTTTCAGACAGGTGCCATCGGTTTCGCTGCTTGACGGCGGAGCGCAGCGCAAACAGGTGATTATCCGCGGCATCGCCATCGACGCAGGCGTGCGGGCCGGGGGCCTGAGTTCCTCCTACGTGGACGAGACCCTGGTCACGGGCGGAAGTTTTCCTCTCGACCCGCGCATGTTTGACATGCAGCGGGTCGAGGTTCTCAAGGGCCCGCAGGGCACCCTGTACGGCGGTGGATCCATTTCCGGTTCGGTGCGCTATATCACGAACAAGCCGAATGCCGACGAGTTCCAGGCCAATGTCGCATTCGACACCTCCAAGACCCAGGGTTCGAAGCAGGGTTACTCGTTCGACGCGATGGTCAATATACCCCTGGTAGAGAACGTATTGGCATTCCGGGGCGTTGTGTTCTCCGCTGACAACGCCGGCTACTACGATAATCCGTACCTGGGCATGACCAGCCAGGGACAGTTCGACCAGCGGGGGGGGCGGTTGATGTTGCAGTGGACGCCCTCCGACACGTTCACGGCGACCGGCACCTATTTCATGGACGAGACCTTCCAGGACGGCTGGTACCGGGCCACCGGCGAGGATTGGGCGGCGCGGCAACAAAACAACCGCCTGCAGGAGGTTCTTACGGCCGAGGCCGACATACTGGCCCTCAACCTGGATTGGGATGTCGGCTGGGCGACCATCACGTCCGCAACCGCGATTCTCGACTTCTACAGCTATCGCAAGGTTGACAGGACGTTTCTCGGGATCGACCAGTTCTGGGACGACGCGCGGCTGACGGTGCTCGACGATACCTGGGACGAAACCCTTTCCGAAGAGTTGCGTATCGTGTCCGCTCCCGACCAGTTCGGGAACTTCGACTGGATCGCCGGGATCTTCTACTCGGACTTCGACCCTTACGTTGAAGTCGGAGACTACATCGGAATCGGCGACCGCTACGACCAGAACAATGCCGGCGACCGTTTCGTGGCAGCGGCCCCTCATCAAGAATATGTGACTCCGTTTCCCGAGGGTTACGTCTCCCCGTTCGGAGTGCCCGAAGTCCCTGGCACCTATCCCGACATGATCTATCGGGAAATATCGGAACACCCCCAAAAACAGGTGGCGTTCTTCGGAGAGTTGACCTACAACTTCACCGACGATTTTTCGGCGACGGTCGGGGTGCGCGATACCAGCACTACCACGAGCGGCTCCTTCGTAAACCAGGTTGCCGATGCCTGGCCCGATCCTGTCTTTACCGAGACGGTTGTCTTTCCGGAGTACACGGAACCGCATACCAACTACATGTTGAACCTGGTGTACAACGTCAACGATGACGTCATGATATTCGGTCGTGCCGCGGAGGGGTTCCGGGTCGGAACCGGCGGAGCCAACCCGGTCGTCCAGCCCAGTTGTCAGGAACTGGCCAGGCAAGTGCTGGGGTTCACGCCGGGCCCGGTCGCCTCGGACTCCATGTGGGCCTATGAAGTGGGCACCAAGATGACGCTGGCCGACGGCCGCATGGTGGTCAATGCGGGACTCTACCGGAACGAGTGGACGGACCTTCAGGTCCGGGTCAGACTGCAGGGTGACGCAACCTGCAGCATCAGCTTCCCGCAGAACCTCGCGGCGGCGACCGGGAATGGCGGCGAATTCACGCTGGATTACCTGGTTTCCGATCGATTGCAGGTCGGACTTTCCGGAAGCTTTGTCGACTTTACGGTCGATGCCGGCGCCGAGTTCCTGGGCGCGAATGTCGGCGACCGTTTGCCGAGTCATCCGGACCTTACGCTGAGCGGCAACTTCGACTACAGCTTCCCGTTCGTCGCGGGCTGGGAGGGATTTGCCAGAGGCGAAATGAACTACATCGGCGAAATGGTCGGGGATTTTGTCGGTCCCGGCGCCGACCGCATTGACTTCGGAAAATATACCGTTGCCAATCTCCGGGTGGGCGCAACCGACGGCCGATGGGAATGGACGCTGTACGCCAACAACCTGTTCAACTCGGACGGATTGACATTCCAGTTCAGGGACAGGAGAAACCGGGTCGAGTCCCTGGTAATCAGGCCGTTTACGCTCGGCGTCAATGTCCGCACGCGATTCTAGCCCTTGCTGGGACGTCGATAGGCGAAGGGCAGGCGAAACCGCCTTTTCGGCGGTCGATGCGACAACCCGCCGTAGCCGGCGTTGCGCTGGTGGGTGGGTGATCGCATTGGCCGCCGCTTTCTTTGTGGCTGGCCCTGCGTCGCCTCAAGGGCTGATTCCGATTCCCTATTCCGGTGACGACCTGGTGCCGCGGCCCGATGTGGATGTATGGCTGCGCCTGATACGCAACGACAAGCTCGACCTCATACTGCCCGGCGCCATGCGGGAGCACGGGATCGACATGTGGATCCACGTGGCCCGGGCCGGCGACCCGGACCCGTTGGCCTACGAACTCGGCATCACGGACGGATACCTGATTTTTACCGACGTTGGCGACCGGATAGAACGGGCCGCGTTCGCGGGCGTGTTCGGCGGCACCGGCGCCATCGAAAACATCGATGTCATGGCATCTCCCGAGCTGGCCCAGGCCATCACCGGATACGAGTACGGCAACGTCGACTTTTCGGTCTACGACGAGATTCGGGACTATGTCGCCGGGCACGACCCGGAGACCATCGGAGTTAATTTTTCGGAATGGCTGGCGGTTGCCGACGGGATATCTCACACCCAGTATCAGAAACTTGAGCGGATTCTCGGGCCTGAGCTCTCATCCAGGATCGTTTCGGCCGAGTACCTCATCACCGACTTTCGGTCGCGCCGGTTGTCCCTGGAGGTTGCCGTGCAGGCCATGCTGCTGGAGATGGCGCGCCAGAACGCCATGACGGGGCTGGCGAACATCGAGCCGGGCCGAACGACCATCGGTGAGGTGGGCGGCCATATCCGCATCTATTATTCGGCCGTATCGGAACGCATTCGCGAGCCCTACGCCACCGGCTGGATCAGCCATCCGGAATACGTGCTGCAGCGCGGCGACCTGTTCGCTTGGAACGGCGGCGCCGATCATTTCCTGGATTTCGGATTCTCCTCCTTCGGCGTGAACACGAAGGTGCATGCCTACATTCTCCGGGAGGGCGAGACCGGGGTTCCGGAGAGCCTGCAGCGGGTCTGGGACTACGGCAAGCAGGCGCAGGGCATCATCCGGGACAATGTCCGGGTGGGAATGACCTCGGGCGAGGCCCTGAACCAGATCGTCGCCGCCCTGGAGCAGGAAGGCTACATCTACACGCCTTTCCCCGATGATCCCGCAACCGACTACCGGATGATCCAGGAGTACCTCGGGGACAACGACAGCCCGGGGTTCTACATCGATCTGCACGCCATGGGCAACAACGGCGGGGATCTGGTCACGCTGGGACCGTCCATCGCGCCGTTCCGCCGCGACCGTGACCCCTTCATCATGCATCCGAACCATATCTTCGCCTTCGAGTACGCCGTTCATCTGAACGTCCCCGAGCGGCCCGGATACCCTGTGACCATCAATTTCTCCAATCCGCAGGTGCTGACCACGAACGGCGTAGAATGGATTCAGGATCCGAACTACGGGATCTACCTGATTCACTGAACCCGGAATCCGAGGAGGAATCTGTGGAACTTTCTGTCGAACATGGGTCGAAGGCCTCCGCGCCGACAACCGGATCGCACCGGTACTTCGATCTGAACGGTCTGGCCGAACTTTCCGGAAAAGGCACGGCGCGCACCCTCTACGAATGCAAGCCCTTCAAGTTCAGGCATGAATTTGCGGCGAATGCCTGGTTTTCCCGGGACCGTATACTGGAACTGGCCGAAGCCCTGCCGGAGACGAGCGTCGAGTACAACCTGGCAGACATTCCGGTTAGCCAGCCGGTCACCACGATGCCCCACAGCGGCCTGTCTCTGCAGGAAACGATCAAGAACATCGAGAACTGTGGATCCTGGGTGTTGCTCAAGAGCGTGGAACAACACGGCGACTACGCTGAACTGCTCGATCGTTGCCTGAAAGAGATCGGTGAGAAGCTCGGCCTGCACGTCGACGAGATGCTTGCGCCGAGGAGTTTTCTATTCCTTACATCGTCGGGAGGCGTGACGCCGTTTCACTTCGATCCGGAACACAATTTTCTGTTGCAGATCGAGGGCCGCAAGAAAATCCAGATCTTTGAACCATTCGACGGCTCCATCGTGAACCATCGGCAGATGCAGGATTTCGTGGCCGGGGCGCATCGAAACCTCCCCTTTGACGAGTCGATTGCCGAACGTGGCGAGTGGTTCGATTTCAGCGCCGGGGAAGGCGTCTACATTCCGTTCCTCGCGCCCCACTGGGTAAAGAACACCGGATCCGTCTCCGTCTCCTTCAGCATCAGCTTCGAGACGGCGAAGACCAAGCGCAAGCTGTCAACGTATCGACGCGACCAGACCGATGCTCCCGACACGCTATTTCATGAACAAGGGCAGGGCTGAACCATGAAAAGAACGATCCGCCATACCTGTTGCGCGTTGACCGCGCTCGCTCTCTCGACGCTGGCTTTCTCCGCCGGCGCCCAGATCAAGGTGCTCACCAATGCCAATGTGATCGACGCCACCGGCGCGCCGGTGCAGGAAGGCATGACGCTGGTCATCGACGGCAACGTGATCCGCTCCCTGACACCCGGCCCCTACGCCGCGACCGGCGACGAGGACGAGATCATCGATCTGGCGGGCGCCTGGGTGACGCCGGGCTTCTGGAACATGCATGTGCACCTGACGACGCTGCTTCCACACAACCACGCCCTCGACAATGCGAGCGTCGGCGCCAAGGTCATTCGAGCGGGCGTCAACGCGATGGAAGGCTTGCGCCACGGCTTTACCGGACTGCGATCGGTCGGGGAAGAGCACAACATCGATGTGGTCTGGCAGCAGGCATTTGACGAGGGGTTTGCGCTCGGTCCCCGAATCTTCGCCAGCGGCGCGTCGGTCTCCCCGACAGCCGGGCATCGGGGTGACGTCGCGTTCGGGGCCGACGGTGTCGCCGAGATACGCAAGGCAGTTCGTTCACGCATCCAGCAGGGCGCAAGCGTCATCAAGATCGTCAACGTGGAAATGCTGCAGGACGAACTCGTCGCCGCCATCGAAACCGCGCACAGCCTCGGCGTCACCATCACCGCTCACTCCCGGGAACCGCAACTTTATGACGCCGTCGCAGCAGGCATCGACGGCATCGAACACGGCTACGACATCACGGACGAGACCATTCAATTGATGGCGGAAATGGGTACCTTCTACGATCCCACGATCATCTGCAATCTCAGCGACGAGTACATCAGGGAACGCGAGGCCCGGCTTGCCTCGCTGGGATATTCCGACGACGAGCAGGCGGTCAAGTGGCGCACGGCCATCGCCTATGCGGACGAACGCTCGCCCGAGCACGCCCTGCACCAGCGCCAGGCGCTGGCCAAGGCGGCCGAGGCCGGCGTGAAGTTGCTGATCGGCTCGGACTCGATGCCGATCGGCGAGATCGGCTGGCTCGAGATGGAGCAATTCGTGCTGTCCGGGGTCAGCGAGATGGACACTCTCATCGCCGCGACGCGCAACCCGGCGGAATTGCTGGGGGTACTCGACTCCCTCGGTACGGTCGAGGAAGGAAAACTGGCGGACCTGGTGGTGATGGCCGCCAATCCACTGGAAAACATTTCCAATATCAGAACCATCACAATGGTGTTCAAGGACGGAATTTCCGTGCCCATGGAACGGGAGCCCGGCACCCTGCGCTTCTACGACTACTACGACTCCCTGGGGCCGCCGCAGTCCTTCCTGGAGCGCTCCGAAGCCGCTTCCGGTTTCGTCCGCGAAGGCAATCCGTACGATAGCGGACAATTATGAGTTTATCCCTCGGCTACCGGCAACGCCCGCCAGTCCCACTGGACCCGCTGTCAGGGAGCATGGCGCTCCGAAGTCTTCGCGCGTGAGCGGATGGCCCCGCCTGCTACCGTGCGCCCTGGTCCTGATCGCCCTGGGGTGCGCGCCGGCTGACGAACGCTCTCATGTGGTGCTGCTGACGGAGGGCATCCCACCGACACTGGATCCGGTCGCCGCCGACAATAGCCGAGTCGACACCCTGGCCATCAATCTCTACAGTGCGCTGCTGCAATACAGGCCGGGCACCACCGATCTGCGGACGGATCTGGCCGCTTCATGGCAGGTGTCCGACGATGCGCGCCGCTACATCTTCGATGTGCGCGAGGACGCGCTCTTTCACGACGGCACGCCGGTGCTTGCCGAGGACGTCAAGTACACGGTGGACCGGATGCTGGCCCTGAAGATTGGGGTCTGGGCTTTCTTCACGTCGGTCAGCGGCGCCGAGGTGCTCGACGAGCGCCGCGTCGCTATCGATTTGTTTCAGCCGTTCGCCGGATTTCTCAGCGCCTTGACCCGGCTCTACATCGTCAACGCCGATCTCATCCGCCCCAATGACTTCCAGGGGGATTTCGGGCAGCGTTGGTTGCAGAACCACGAGGCCGGGAGCGGGCCGTATCGGCTGGTCTCATTTCAGCCCGGGCAGCAGATCACGGTGGAGCGCTTCGCCGGCTACCACCGGGGTTGGGAATCCCGCCATGTGGATCGTGCCGTCTTTCGCGTCCTGCGCGAGGAAGCCGCGCGCCGGATCGCCCTGGTCAACGGCGATGCCGACTGGATCTTTGTCTCGAGCGCCGACACGCTGGCGGCGTTGGCCGGGGAGCCGGGCATTCGGGTGAACCGGGACGCCAGCCTCAACCAGTCTTATATCGCCTTCAATACCCAGAGCCGGCATCTTGGCGATGCCCGCGTACGCCGCGCCCTGGCGCTTGCCTACGACTACGAAGGGCACATCGAGCATCTCATGCACGGCAACGCGGCCCAGGCGCACGGCGTGCTTCCGTCGGGCGCCGAGTGCGCCAGCCCCGATTCGCCGCGGCCACGCACGGATCTCGACGAGGCGCGTCGGCTGCTGGAAAGCGCCGGCATCCGCCCGGGGGAGATGGAGTTGACCATGGCGTTCGAGGGCACGACGGGTGAGACGCCCATGTTCGAGATCATGCGCGCGGGTGCGGCGCGTCTTGGCATTCGGGTGAGCGCGGTCGACATCGAGTGGGACGCCAAACTCGCGACCTTCTCCCGACTGGAAACATCCACCGACATGGGGACGGTATGGATCTTCGCGCCGGGTCCGGAAGCGCACCACTATCTCTTTGCCCTCGCTCACTCCAGCCAGGCCGGCAACGGCGGCAACAACTTTGCCTGGTACCGGAGCGCGGCCATGGATGAGTTACTCGAGGCTGCCGCCGCGGAACTCGACCGGCCACTTCGCTGCGAGCTATACCGCGAGATCGAGGCGAAGTGGCTCGAGGAAATGCCCTTTGCACCCGTGGTCACCATGGTCGCGCTATCGGCCCAGCGCGAGGATCTGCAGGGCTCGGCGGTGAGTCTTGGCCATCCCCTGACGCAGAACCTCTACGCCATGTGGAGAGAGTGATGGGATCCTACATCGCGCGACGCCTGTTGCAGATGTTGCCGGTGCTGCTCGGCGTTAGCATGCTCACCTTCGCGCTGACCAATCTCCTGCCCGGTGACCCCGCTCGTGCGGCGGCAGGCCGCCACGCCACGCCACAGCAACTCGAGGAGGTACGCGAGCGGCTCGGGCTCGACCGGCCGCTGCCGGTTCAGTACGCGATGTACATGGGCCGGCTCGCTCGCGGCGACCTGGGCACGTCGCTCACGTCCAGGCAGGCGGTGGCGGGGGAACTGCGCCTCTTTTTCCCGGCGACTCTGGAGCTGCTGCTGGCAACAATGGTTATCGCGGTCTGCGTGGGTATCCCGCTCGGCGTGCTCACGGCCACCAGGCGCGGCAGGTGGCCCGACCGCGCCTTCCTGGGGTTTTCGTACGTCGGGGTGGGCATGCCGGTGTTCTTCACGGCGCTGTTGCTGCAGATCGTCTTCGCCGGCTGGCTGCGCGTGCTGCCCATCGCCGGACGACTTGGCCTTGAGACCGTCCCGCCGCCGATCTACACTGGCATATACACGGTCGATGCGCTTCTGGCGGGTCAGTGGGCAACGCTGCTGGACGCCCTCCGTCATCTGGTGCTGCCTGCCCTGACACTGGCAATCGCGGGTGCTGCGGAGGTGGGCCGGATTACCCGGCGATCGATGCTGCAGGCCCTCGACGAAGACTACGTGCGCACGGCACGCGCAAAGGGGCTCCCCGAACGCACCGTCTGGCAGCGCCACGCCCTGCCCAACGCGTTGCTGCCCACGACCACCGTGATCGGACTGCAGGTGGCCTTCCTGCTCGGCGGTACGGTGTTGATCGAGAATCTGTTCTCCTGGGGCGGTCTCGGCACGTACGCCTGGACCGGCATCTTCCGTCTCGACATTCCCGTGATCATGGGGATCACGCTGATCGCCACGACCGTCTATCTCCTCGTCAACCTCGGCGTCGACCTCGTTTACGCTCGCCTGGACCCTCGGATTCGCTATGAGTAGCGCGCTGTTCCGCGGCCATGATGGCCGACTCGTCGCCGGTATTGCCATTGTCGGCCTGTTTGCGACGATGGCCGTGGCGCCCGGGCTCTTCACCAGCCTGGACCCGGCCGGACTGAATCTCGAAGGGCGCCTGATGCCGCCTTCGCCGGCGCACTGGCTCGGCACCGACGCCACCGGTAACGACGTCTTCACGCGGATTGTCTACGGTGCCCGCACGACCCTGGGCACCGTGATTGCCGTGCTGGCGATCGCGAGTCTCGTCGGGATCGCCATTGGTTCCGCGTCCGGCTATGTCGGTGGTTGGCTGGACAGCCTGCTGATGCGAACCACCGATGTGTTCCTGGCGTTTCCGCCGTTGATCCTGGCGCTGGCAACCAACGCTGTGCTTGGCCGGGGCCTGCGCCAGACGGTGATCGCGGTCGCCGTTCTCTGGTGGCCTGCCTACGCGCGGCTCGTGCGCGGGCAGATCCTCGCAATGCGCCGGCAGGAGTTTGTCGAGTCGGCACGGGTGATCGGCGCCAGCCGGATTCGTATCATCCGTCACATGCTTCCCAACGTGATCGATCCGATCATCGTGCGCGCCTCGATCGACGCCGGCTTCGTGGCGCTGACCGCGGCGTCGCTGAGTTTTCTTGGACTTGGGGCACAGCCACCCACTCCCGAATGGGGACGCATGGTCGCAGAGGGACAGACGTTCCTGCTGGATCAGTGGTGGGTGGCGGCCTTCCCGGGGGTCGCCCTGTTTATCCTGGTTGTCGGATTCAACCTCATCGGCGAAGCTCTCGGCGACCGGCTCACTCAGCCCTGGCGGGGATCGGGCGCTGCCGTAGCGGGCCTTGCAACGGAGAATACATGATGGAGCAGATTCGTATTTGTGCAACTATCCCGGTGCGCGGCGGGCTAAAGGCCTGGGGCGATGTACATCGCGAGCTTCTGGCGCCGATCGCGCGCCCGGATGTGGAGATTGTTCTGTGGGACCTGCCCGAGGCGCCCATCAAGGCCATCGGCTGCGCTTACGATTGCGAGTTGCTGGGCATGCACCATATCCGCGCGGCCAAACGTGCCGAAGAGGAGGGCTTCCACGCGGTGGCCATGGGATGTCTTGACGAGCCCGGCGTGCAGGGCGCCAAGGAGGCGCTGAGCATCCCCGTCATCGGCGAGTCGGAGGCGTGCCTGCACTTTGCCTCGATGGTGGGCCGACGCTTCTCGTACCTGATGCCGGGCGAGATCGACGGCAATCAGCGCGGCGGATACGGCTCGCGCTGTATCGAAGACATCGCGCGGATGTACGGTTTTGCCGACAAGCTCGCCTCGGTGCGATCGGTTAGCGGCAAGACGCTGGAGTTCGCTGCGCGGGACGACAGCCTTCCCGAGGCGATGATCGAGCAGGCGCATCTGGCGATGGAGGAAGACGGGGCCGACGTCGTCATCGGCTATGGCAGTCTCGACGTAATCGGCCGCCTGCAGCGGGAGCTTCCGATCCCCGTGATCGACCCGGTCCAGGCGTCGGCGATGATGGCGGAGAGCCTGGCGCGGCTTTCGATCGCGCAGAGCAAGCGCGCGTATCCGAAGCCGGTCAACTTCGACATAAATGGGTGAATTTGAGTTTCGACGAATCAGACACAAAGGAGTGAAAACATGAAGTCGAGAGAGTTCTGGGACGAGTTCGCGGATGCGACCATCAAGCGGCTGGTCGAGCCGGACGCCGGTGATCCGGTGCTCATCCTCGCCGACGCCAACAGCGACCTGAATCTGGCGCACGCGTTGAGAGCGGCCGGGGTTCGGTCGGGAGCCGACACACAGCTCATCGTCAAACCGCACGCCAGGAAGGGTGAGGCGATGAATACCGGTCCCATCCTCGCCGCGTCGATCAAGGCCGCCAAGTATGTCGTTTCGATCATCGACGATGGTATCGACGCCTCGCAGGCCATGCTCGATGCCAAGGCATCGGGGACGAGCATTCTCTACACGCTGGTCACGGGGGTGGAAGACTATGTCGTGAGCGCGCTGCTGAACGTGGATGTCGAAAAGATGAACCGCTTGGGCGAGCGGGTCTGCGAGCTCTGGGAAGCCACCGATGTCTGCCACGTCACCTCACCGCAGGGCACGGATGTCAGCTTTCAGCTCAGGCCGCGCAAGTGCGATTTCGGCAACGGCAAGCTGGATGAACCCGGCAAGGACGATTTCTATCCCGGCATGCAGGTCAACATCGCCCCGGTGGAGGAAACCATCAATGGCGTGATCGTCATCGACGCCTCCGACAGCGTTCAGGGCGTCGTGCCCAACCCCTACAGCTTCACGATGGAAAACGGTGTCATCACGAAGGTGGAGGGCGGTTCGGAGGCGGATGCCATGCGCGCCTGGCTTGCAGGCTGCAACGATCCGATCATCTACAAGCTCTGTCACTTCAGCCTCGGGCTCAACCCGGAGGCGGGTATATCCGGCAACATGATCGAGGACGAGCGCAAGTTCGGGGCCGTCGATTTCGGGTTCGGCTACCAGAACCCGAGCCTCGGCGGCACGGTGGGCATGGGCGACTACCACATGGACATCATGCTGGCCAACCCGACCGTGATACTCGACGGCGAGGTGTTGTGCCGAGCGAACGAGTTCAACGATAAGATGATCGGTTTCGGAACCAGGTTCGGTGTTCAAGCCAACCACTGATGCCGGGTCTGTGCGTCAAGGGTTGCCCCCGCTGCCACTGATGCGGCCAGTTCAGTTGGAAGCAGCACAACGGAAGTGACCGGGCAGTCGCGCTCCGCCACCACCGCGCCGCTTCTCGACGTGTGCGATCTGCACGTGGAGTTCGATACCGCGGAAGGTCTCGTCCTGGCAGTGGACGGTGTGAGTCTGGCCGTGCATGCCGGCGAAGCGCTCGGTGTCGTCGGCGAGTCGGGCTCCGGCAAGAGCGTGATGGCACTCGCGCTCATGGGCTTGTTGCCGACGCCTCCGGCACGCATTCGCGCGCAGCACAATCGCCTTGGCGGGATCGACCTGCTTCGTCTCGATCCGGCCGGGTTGACACGCGTCCGCGGTCGGCAGGTCGGCTTTGTCTTTCAGGATCCACTCGCGGCGCTGAACCCGGTGATTCGTATCGGCCGCCAGATCGGTGAGGTGGTGGAGTTTCACAGGGGCGCTTCGAGACAGGACGCGGATCGGGCGGCCATCGAATGGCTCGCGCGTGTCGGCATCGCTGCACCCTCCGAGGTGGCGCGCGCCTACCCGCATCAGCTCTCCGGCGGCATGCGCCAGCGGTCGCTGATCGCCATGGCGCTCGCCGGCGAGCCCGAACTGTTGATCGCCGATGAGCCCACGACGGCGCTCGATGTGACCGTACAGGCGCAGATCGTCGCCCTGATCAGGCAACTGTGCGACGAACTGCGCATGGCATTGATCTGGATCAGCCACGACTTCGGCGTCGTTGCCGGACTGGCCGACCGAGTCGCGGTGATGCGCTCGGGGAAGATCGTGGAGACGGCGCCGGTCCGGGAGCTGTACTCGGCGCCGAAGGAACCCTACACGCGGGAGCTTGTGGCGCTGGCGCGGTCGAATGCGATCGAACGCGCTCACCGAACATGAACTCACCCGTTTCCGCGGAGGCGCCGCTGGTCGAGGTGTCCGATCTCCGAGTCCACTTCGCGGGCCGGGGAGGTGGAATGTTTCGGCGCCGCCCCGGGATCGTGCGAGCGGTCGACGGCGTTTCGCTGACCGTGGCTCGTGGCGAAACGCTCGGTCTGGTGGGAGAGAGCGGTTGCGGCAAGAGTACGCTTGGACGCGCGCTCCTGCGGCTCGTCCCGCCGACCTCGGGGACCATTTGCTTCGACGGCGTCGACATCACGACGCTGGGCCAAGGTCCGCTGCGCGCCTTGCGCCCGCGCATGCAACTGGTTTTCCAGGATGCCGGCGCCGCGCTCAATCCGCGCTGGTCCGTGCGCCGGCTTGTGGGTGAACCGCTTGAAATCCATCGAGGGTCAGCGGGCAGCGAGCTACGCACGCGTGTTGACCGGCTGTTCGAGACTGTCGGGCTGGACCCGGCACTCGGTTCGCGCCTGCCGCGCCAGCTATCCGGCGGCCAGCGCCAGCGCGTGGGTATCGCTCGTGCATTGGCGCTGGAGCCCGATCTCCTGATCTGCGACGAGCCCACATCGGCGCTCGATGCGTCGATTCGAGAGCAGATCATCGAGTTGTTGTGCGGCCTGCAGACGCGCCTGGGGTTGTCGTACCTGTTCATCGCTCACGATCTGGGTGTCGTGCGGCGCGTCAGTGATCGAGTAGCGGTGATGTACTTGGGCAAGATCGTCGAGACCGCGCCATGCACGGAGCTGTTCGATCGCCCGCGCCATCCGTATACGCGGGCGCTGCTGGCCTCGGTGCCCGTTCCCGATCCGGAGCGGGCGCGCGAGGGCTCATCGACAATGCTGGAGGGCGAGATTCCGAGCCCGTCCAATCCACCGGCGGGCTGCAATTTCTGTACGCGCTGCCCGGTGAAGCACCGGGCGATGGCTGAGCATGGAATCGATTGCGACAAAGTGGAGCCGGAGTTGGTCTACATGACGCGGCGTCATGCGATCGCCTGCCACTTGCAGGGGTGCTGAAGTCGGAAGTTCGGACTGCGGACTTAAGCTCCCCTGCAATCGGAAGTCCGGACTGTGCACCTCCCGCGCAGGCGGACATGTTGCTCCACCACAACAGACACTTGGCCATCGCCGGCATTGATCATTAGGCTGTATACCGTATACAATTGCCGTTAGAAGCGCCATGCGGCACGCCGTCCCGCGCAATCGCATTGAATCAGGGAATCTCATGATGATCATCGAACGCATAGTAAATCGGTCTTGCACCAACCTCACAAGATTTGCGACGGTATTTCTGGGGAGTGCATTGCTGTGCAACTCCCCCGCGCTGCTCGCTCAGGACGACGACGAGCAGATCGAAACCATCGTGGTGACGGCGCAAAAGCGTGAGCAGTCGATTCTCGACGTGCCCTTTTCCATTTCGGCCGTGTCCCAGCAGGAAATGGAGGCGGCGGGCGTGAACTCCATGGCCGACATCTTTCGGCGGGTCCCGGCCCTTTCGGTGATTGATCAGGGCGCGGCGCGGAAGAACGTGATCATCCGGGGCGTTCAGACCGACACGTCGACGGAATCGTCCGTGAACGATGTCTACATGGATGAGCAGCGCATCACCACCGTCATCGCCACCGCCGATCCGCGAACCTTCGACATGGAACGAGTCGAGATCCTGCGCGGACCCCAGGGAACGCTCTTCGGCGGAGGTTCGTTCGCGGGCACCATCCGCTATATCACGAACCGCGCCAACGTCTCCGAGCGTGAAACGAACTTCGCCGCGACCCTTTCCTCGACGGCGGAGGCGAAACAGAACTATTCGCTGGACGGCATGATCAATCTTCCCCTGGTGGAAGACCGGTTCGCCGTTCGCCTGGTGGGATACAGCGCGGAAGATTCCGGCTACCTGGGCAACTCGTCCCTGGGCCTTGAAGGTGTCGCGGGAATCGAGCAGCAAGGCGCCCGGATCGGCTTGCGCTATACCCCGAGCGACCGGTCGACGCTGGATATCAAGTACGTGTTCCAGGACCTGAGGCAAACCGGGTTTCCGGAGGCCCGGGGCGTCGACTACGGGGATCTGGAGCAGGGCGGCGTGACCCTGACCGAAGAACGGCTGACCTCAAAGTTCCAGATGTTCGATGTCACCTGGAATTACGATCTGCCCGGCGTGACGATGACCTCATCGACCGGTTACCTGCAAATGGACTTTCTCCGGCGCAACGACGTGTCCCTGCCCCTGATCAGGGACTACTTCGATGACTTCAGCCTGAACGGTCCGCGGGCGCTGGCCATCGCGCCGTCAAACCTTCGCCTGTATATCAACGACGACAACGACAACTACACATTTTCCCAGGAACTGCGATTCGCTTCCCAACTCGATGAGGACGACCGATTCGCCTGGCTTGTGGGTATGTACTACGAGGACGGCGAGGAGGACGTGGGAGTCGGTGATTTCCTGTTTCCGGGCGGCGGCGCGCTGGTCGATAACGCGAACTACATGGGAGCGCCTGCCGACTTCTTCTTCAAGGAAGACTTCGTCACGCAGTTGAAGCAGCTCGCCGTTTTCGGGGAGTACACACATTACTTCACCGACCGGTTCAACGGCACGGTCGGCTATCGGCATTCGATATTCGAGAGCTTCTTCGAAGCATTCGCCCTGATCGGCGATGAGCCGGACGACGACGGCAATGTGCTCGAAGACCCCTTCGCGACCGACCCGTTCCGGGAAACGCATAACACCGTCAAGTTCAACATGTCCTATGACCTGACCGACAACATGGCGGCCTACTTCCAGTCGGCCGAGGGATTCCGGCTCGGGTTCGGCTCGGAGGTTCCGCCGCCGCTCAATCCCGGGTGCGACCAGTTTGTTGCCGATTTCCTTGCAGCCAACGGACTCAGCGGTTTTTTGGGGCCGGGCGGACAGCTGCCGGGCACGAAGAGCGACACGCTAAGGGTCAACGAAGTCGGCCTGAAAGGTGTCCTGCCCAACGGCAGAGGCCGGTTCAGTGTGGGGTATTTCAAGGGCGACTGGAAAGACATCCTGGTCGATGTGGACATCGAAGACATCACCGGAGCATGCAACACTGGCTTCGGAGCGAATGCGGCGGCGGCGACGACCACAGGTTTCGAAGTGGAGTTCAACTACGCGTTGACCGACCAGTTCACCCTGTCCGGATCGGCGTCCATCGTCGATGCCACCCTGGACAACGATGAACCGTTCCTTGGGGCCACAGCGGGCGAACGGCTGCCGGCGTCACCGGACAGACAGCTATCGCTTTCCGGCGACTACGTCTGGCCGATGGCCAACGGCAACCTGGGATTCGTGCGGGTGGATGCCCAGTACATCGGTGAACTCATCGGCGCCTTCGAGTTCGGCGACGAAAGAACGGTCTCAGGCAATTACGGCCTCGCCAATGTGCGCGTAGGCATGCAGACTGACCGTTACGAATGGTCGGTGTTTGCCGATAACATCACCGACAATCGCGCCCTGGTCTTCGCCAACGGTCCGCCCAACGAATTCCGCAGGACCATCATCCTGCAGCCAAGAACGCTTGGCTTGCAGTTCCGAAGCAGGTTCTGAGCTTTGTCAACCCGTGGCGAATGCCCTGCCGCATTCGCCACGGGGGACTGGGGGAGGGGCTACCGGATATTGATCCGGTGGATGGGTGGCGCGAGCACCGAGTAAAAGGTCCGCAGCACCGCCAGAATCACAACACCCGTAATCAGCGACGCCAGCGCGCTGAACAGCCTGTCCTCGGGCTGATGGAAGGTAAACACATCCCACAGGTACCAGACACCGCGCCAGAAGGAGACGACGCCAAACCCGACCACTGCCGCGAGGACAATGGATCGTGCCAGGGACATCTTGCCGGGCCGAATTTGGTTGTCAGCGAGATTTGTACGTACATCACTCATTTCTAGCCTCTCAATTGGACAGTTGCCGCAGGATATATTCGAAGGGTGTGGCTGTAGTGCCCGCGCCACCGTGCTCGTGACCGGCGCATTCGGTCACTTCATTGTATATGATATTCAATCGATCCGCTGTTTGGACAAGCCATGCACATTGGAAGAACGATTCTTGTAAAAATTCTGCCCGTCGCGGTATTCGTCATCTCGAATCCCGGTGCCGCCCTTGGCCAGGGCTACGATGAACTCGTCGATCTGTTCGTCGAGTTCCGCGAATTCCAGGAGGCGCCCATAAGCGACGGCATTCCCGACCACAGCGAAGCCGCGATGCAAGCCCAGTACAGCGGCCTGCAGGAATTCAGGGCCGATCTGGCGGAGTTCGACACGGCGGACTGGCCGGTGTGGCAGCAGGTGGATTACCATCTCGTTCGCGCGGAAATGAACGCGATGGAGTTCCACCACAGGGAGCACCGGCCCTGGTCGCGCGATCCCGGTTTCTACTCGATGTTCCAGGGCGATGCCGGCACCAGCATCAACGCGCCCGATTTCTTCGAGCCGATCTTCGACCTTTTCGGCTTTTCCGATGACGGTCCCGGGCCGTCCGATGAGGCGGACGACGAGTCCCTGTCGCTCTCCGACGAACAGCAGGCGGCGCTGAGCCGAACGCTCGACGGCATACCGGGTATCTACGCTCAGGCCAGGGAGAACCTGACCGAGCCCGCGGCCGATCTGGCCGAGTTCGCGATACGCAACTTCGTCGAAGAGCGTGAGCTTTACGAAGAAGCCGCCGAACTGCTGGCCGCCGACTATCCGGATCTCTCTGAACTTGCCCAGCGCGCCGCCGAATCAGTCGAGGATTATCGGCGATGGATCGAGTCCAACCAGGCGGACATGGCGCCGAACGCCGGGCTCGGCAAGGCCAATTACGACTGGTGGATGCGCAATGTCCAGTTGTCGCCCTGGGGGTGGGAGGACATCAATCGGATCATCGAGCTGGAATACGATCGCGTCATCACCTTCCTTAAACTGGAGGAGAACCGGAACAAGCACCTGCCGCCCCTGGAAGTCTCCATGTCGGAACGGGCCTGGTTCGACAGCATGCGCGAGGCCCTGCATCACGTGGTCGACTTCATGCGGGACGAGGGGTTGATGACCGTTGAGGACTGGGTGGATCCGAGCGACTACTACGCGGATGGCCCCCGCGGGGCCGGCGGCGAACTCGACGACTCTACGGCCGAATGGCTGCTGCCAGAAAACTCCAGCATCGACACAAAGGTACGCCAGCGCGAGATCCTGCCGGGCGAGGCGCACGAGTACGTCGGCCACATGCTCGACTACCAACGCCAGGAGCGACTGACGCAAAGCCCGATTCGCAGCGCCGGCAGGCGCTTCAACATGGGCTCGATGCGCCTGGAAGGCTGGGCGGTGGCGCTGGAGGAGTTGCTCATGCAGGCGGGCGTGCTGGACGCAAGGCCGCAGAAGGGCCGTGAGATGGAGTACCTGATGAATGCCTCGCACATGAGTCTCGGCATCCCGGACCTGAAGATGCACGCCAACGAGATCGATCTCACCGAGGCCCGCCATCTCTGCGCGGCGATCATGCCGCGGGGATGGACGCGCCCGGACGAACGCATGGTCTGGTTCGAAATGCAGTCCAACCTGCGCAATCCGGGTGGTTTCCACAGCAGCAACGTGGTTGCCGGCAAAGCCTATTTCATGAAGATGTTCAGGGAGCAGGCACAGGCGCTGGGCGACGATTTCGTCATCAGGGACTTTGTCGATGCGTTCCTGTCTTCAGGCACGATTCCCCTGTCGCTGATTCGCTGGGAGATGACCGGCAACAGCGACGATGTCATGCTTGAAACCCAGCCGCTGTAGGAAGGGCAAGATGGTTTCAAGGTGTCACGATTCCCCGAATTGCGCCGGGAACCGGGCTGCGCCGAGTCTGCTTGCGCCGAAGCCCGCGTTGACGGTTCTGTTGGCGGGTTTGTTCAGTTTCGGGTCGGCAAGCGCTGCCGATTCTGAAGGTTATGTGGAACTCGTGGAATTGTTTCAGGCGTTTCGTACGATGACCGGGGCCACCGGCGACGACTACGGCGCCCTGCCGGTCGTCGATCCCGCGATGATCGAGGCGGAAGCGGTTGCCCTGGGCGAGTTCCAGGCACGGCTGCGCGCCATCGAACCATCGGACTGGACCATCCCCGAACAGGTCGACTACCACCTGGTCCGCGCCGAGATGAATGGACTGGAGTTCCGACACAGGGTCACGCGGCCCTGGTTCCGCGATCCCGGAACCTACAGCGACATTGTCTATTTTCTCGGCGAATTCCACGGCATGCCGCCGGATGACGAATCACAAGGGCTGCCGTTCGGCAATGAAGCGGCCGGGATACGCACGATCCTCAACGCGCTGCCAAATTTCTTTTCCCAGGCGAGGATCAATCTGGCCGATGTCGCCGCAATTCCCGGAGATCTTGCGTTGCTTTCGGCGCGTGATCTGCGCAATGGAGACGCCGACTTTGCGGCCATGCTTGCCGACGCACCCGCTGGCGATCCGCAACTGCTCGATGCCATCGGCGCGGCCCGGCAGGCGGCCTCGGAGTTCCTCGTCTGGCTGGAATCCAATTCGGATCGCATGGTCGCGCCCGCGGGCGTGGGCCGAGAGAACTACGACTGGCTGCTGAAGAATGTCTACCTGTTTCCCTATAGCTGGGAACAGCTCAGCACCATTGTCGAGCTCGAGGACAACCGGGTCATCACGTTCCAGAGGCTCGAAGCGAACCGGAACCGGGCCTTGCCGAACATTCGGCCGGTGCAGTCCCAGCAGGAGTACAGGCAGAGCGTCGCCGAAGCGATCGACGACCTGATGAACTTCATTCGCGACGAGAACATCTTCTCGATGCCCGACTACCTGACGCCCGACGACTACTTCGGTTCATGGCACGGGTTCGACAATCCCTGGCCCGAGCAGCACGACTACTTTTTCAACTTCTCCCATCGCGAACCGCGCATGGAGGAAGCCCACGAGATGGTCGGGCATCACTTCGATGCGCTTCGCGGTCAGTACGACACCCATCCGATTCGCAGGGGCTGGCGGCCCTACAAGATCGCAACGGCGCGAACGGAGGGCATTGCATTCGCCTTGGAGGAATTGCTGATGCATGCAGGCTATCTCGATGACCGCACGCCCCGGGCGCGCGAGATCGCCTATGAACAGGCGGCGTTCCGGACCGTGCGGGCGCTGTCGGATATCTACATGCACGACAATCAGTGGAGCCTGCAGGATGCAATGGCCTATTCGGTGGCGAACGCGCCCCATGGAGAACTGCTGGACGACAGCCCGCACCTGTGGTTCGAGATGGCGACCACGTTGCGGGGCGTCGGCCATCACATGCTGATGGTCGTCGGCAAGGTGCAGTTCATGAAATTGTTCCGGGACCGCGCCCAGCAACTGGGCGATGAATTCGAGCTGCAGGCGTTCATGGACGAGTTCTTCGAGTCCGGCCTCATCCCCATATCCTTGATTCGATGGGAAATGACGGGCATGGACGATGAAATGAAGACGCTGCTGCAATAGACGCGATTCACTCAAGCGAGTAGGAATATGAACATTCTCCCGCGATTTCTATTTTGCGTAGTCTTGCTGGGCGCTTGCACCGGCACGGGTGAATCCGGCGATGAAGAGCAGGCCGCATCTGGATTTGACTCGCTTTTCCCGAAGCATATCGACGTTTTCGGTGTTTCCGTGCGTGGCACGGCGGGAACGCCGGATGACAAGATGCTGCACGCCGCCAACGTGATGGCGGAGTACCTGGATAACGACGCCGACGGTGTTCCGGACAACGCGCTGGTCGTGCAGGCGATGCAGGCAAACGATGCAACGCTGATCATGACGATCGATTTTGCCGAACTCGACGAGATCTTCTCGGAAATTGGCGTTGACGGCATGCCCGAGGGTGTGCTGCAGGATCAGAACGCTGCGGAAACGCGTCCCGGTGGAGCCGCCGACGGCGTATTCGATGCCTCGTTCGAGGAAGTCCTGCATCTGATTACCCACGCCGGTTATGCCTACGCTTATCCCGACGCTTTCGGCGAATCACCGGGGACTTCCCTGGCCAACGCGATGGACAAGGCTCGCGGTGGGCGTTTCATGCAGATTCCCGATCCGTACCCCGAAGGGGCATGGTATTCCTACGATGACCAGACTTGCGACTATGGCTGCATGGCAGCGGAGTACATTTACTGGGGATTGACTTCCCTGCTTGGCGCCCAGGATTTTCCCGGCCGCCTGGAGCAAATCGACAATGAGTGGCGACTCAACACGCCCGAACTATTCGAGGAACACGACCCCGCCTTGTTTGCCTTGCTGACCGATCCCCAGTACGCGTTGCCGACTCGATTGCCTATCGGCAACTACACGGCCGGGGAGTTGGCGTTCTCCGGCGATCCCTAGGCCCTCGCTGTCACGTCGGGTGCGCGAAGCGCGTGCCGGCCCGACCGGTCGCTAGCGAATCTCCAGGATCCGCTCATTCCGCGGATGCAGGTATTCCACACCTCGGGCGGTGATGAGGTGATTGCCTTCGATATTGATCGAGACGGGCAGACCCGGGCGCTCCGCCAGGTGCGAGTGGACCATATACTCGAATGAGAAGAACGTGTTCTCCTGCAGCATTAGGTCGAAGCGGTCCTTGCGAAACGGCGCCACGGATGCGCCGACGGTGACGAGGCTGCCGCCGTTGTTGCCCATTGCGTGCAGGTCTATGGAGAAACCGGGCGCGTCGGTATCGGCCAGCGCGTTCTGGATGATGATGTAGTCTTCGGTGCCGATATCGATGAACGGCGTGTAGAGGTATCCCTCCGCCTCCAGTGCCGCCACCAGCGCATCCAGCGTCTGCCTCGCCGTACGTCCTGCGCGGATGTGCGGACGCATGATGTCGTGAGCCCGAATCGCGCGGTCGAACGCCCGCTGGATGCTCTCCGGAATGGCATCATCGCCCTCGCGAAACACGTACGCATTGCGTTTGTAGTCCGTCGTGAAGTACTCCAGGTGACGCACGGAGATGTCGTAGGTCATGAAATCGCCGCGCCGAATCACCTGTCTCGGGTCGTAGATCCGCCAGCGGACGTCGGGCGGCGCGGAGGTATCCGAAACCGCCGAGTACAGGATGCGGGGCATGGGAATGTAGGTGTCGACACCGAAGGAAACGCCCAAGCGTTCTGACTCCTCCACGACCCAGCGCCCGACATCTTCGAGCGTGGTGACGCCTGGCGTAATCACTTCCCGGCTCAGGGCGCGGATCAGGAGCTGGCGATGAATCTCCAGCGCCTTGGCGAACTCGACAATCTCGCTTTGCGTGCGCCGCGATCGAAAGTCGGTGATCAGGTGTTCGGCCGAGACGAACCGGCGGGCATACTCTTCGCCAAGGACGCGCTCCAGTTTCAGGTACTGTGAATGCGACATACCATCCGCGATCGCCAGCCAGTCGGACGAATTGATCGCGATGGTTGCCGGGTCGCGCTCCGCGACGTACTGGCGAAGTTCATCGTAGACGCTGTCGTCCACGAGGCCGTAGTCGTAGCCCTCGATGGCGCGGCTGATTTCGTCCGAGCCGAAATGATCGAAAAGATCCGGATGCCCGCCGCTTCCGAAAATCGCTCGCTGAACGCGGCCGTCCCCGGGATCGGAGAAGATCACGTAACCCCAGACGGGGCCGAAATGCAGTTGCATCGGATCCGGATCGCCGGAGCGGATGACGTTGATCCACATGTCCACATCGTTGTCGCGCATGGCGCCGGGCAGGACCACGTCAAGTTTCTCGCGCCGGATGAGGTGCAGGATTTCGGACTTGGCCTCCAGGGACTGCACAACCGTATCGGCGGCGGCATCATTGCCATGAAGGCATGCGATCATCGCGACAAAGGGGAGGATTTTCAGTTTACGCATGGCGGTTACCCTTGAATTTTTGGTGACATTATAGGGAAGGGCGAACGTCAGGTTTGCGGACGGCGCGGCAGAGCGATATTATCATTTGTTAGGACACATAGTACCTCATAGAAACGAGACGAAAGGATGGCTGTCGAATACGCTCCAGACTACCTGGAAGCCCGAGGAATTTCGGGTCCGGATGCTGTCGCGGACGCGCTCCACCGCGTGCTGGAAAACATGGAGCCAATGGTGTACGACCCCCCCACCCGGGGGCTGACGGAGCATGAGCAGGCAATACTTCGTGAAGGCGGCCTTCGGCTCGAGCGCACCGGTGGACCGGACCTCGTCGCCGAAGGCGCGGTTCGGTTCGCTGCCCTGGTCGAGCACAGTCTGTCGGTCGAGGAGGTGGCCACTAAACTCAAGGTGACCCCCGGACGAGTCCACCAGATGATTACCAGCAGGGACTTGTACAGCTTTCGCGTGGACGCTCGGCGCCTGGTCCCGGGTTTCCAGATCCGCGACGGCCGGTTGATCCCCAATATCGCCCAGGTCAACAAGGCACTACCGGCAACGATGCACCCCCTGGGTATCTTCAATTGGTATCACCGGGAAAACGTCGATCTGTATATCGACTACGAGCAGGAAGTGTGCCTGACACCGCTTGAATGGCTGGCGGAGGGGCGGGACCCGGCACACGTAATCTTCATGAGCAGGCACTTGTGACTTCGTGCCCAAACTGCCGAACGCTCCCGACCTGAACCACCTGCGCGCGATCGGTCCCGCGCTGCGAACTCTGGACACTCGAAAACTGTGGCACAGAGTCTATCGCCGCGGCGGCGAACACCCGACACGATGGGATGCCCTGAGATTCCATGGACCTGCCTCCGCCCGCTTCGACCACCATGTGCTCGACGATACGGGAAAGGCGAAGCTGCAGGGCCGCGGGATTCTTTATCTCGCCAGTGACGTGCCCACGTGCCTCGCGGAGGTGTACCAGGAAAATCGGGAAGTCGATACGAACGACCGCCATCCATGGCTGGTTTCCTTTCGCCTGGCCTCGACGCTTACCGTACTGGACCTGACGGAGACTTTCGCGGTTCGGGCCGGTTGCTCGATGAAGTTGGTCAGTGGCCCGAGGCCCCATGCGCAAAACGGGGCGCGAGGATTCTACGATGTTTATTCGAATATAGACGGACTCTACTTCCTGTCCTCGATGACCAATCGGCCCGCGGCGGCGCTTTTCGAGAGGGCGCTCGACAGAAACCCGTTTCCCGCTTCACCCGATTTCCACCGAAGTCTGAGCGACCCGCTCCTGCACATCCCGATTCAGGAAGCGTGCAAGGATATCGACTATCGCTACTCTCCGGCGATCCGGTTTTAGATTATCGGAACAGTCCGCCAACAATCTTACGGAGCACTAGTCCATCCCCGGCAGCGCCAGGTTATCCGTATAGATGCAATTCGCTTCACGGACTTCGGCTTCATTGCCGACTACACGGTCGCGGAATTTGGTGTGCTTCCACTCGCCGACCCAGTGCTCGGGGTCGGTGAACGTGAAATCCATTTTGAGCGTGTTACCGTCGTTGATCATCGAGTATCGTTCGACGATGCGGAGCTGCTCGCCGGCAAGAACGCCGGCTTGCATCAGATGGTTCTCGCCGATGAATCCTGTCGTCTCAATGACCAGTTCATCCCCTTCCCAGCGCCCGATCGATTCACCATGCCAGTTGCGGTCGAGGTCGCCCGCCGGCTGGCGCTCGCGGCCGTCGATATAGATGACGCGATAGTCGTTATTCAACCGCGACACCATGTAGATCGCCGTCGGATATTGCAGCATCATCACCGACCCGTAGCGCGTCATGAATCGCGGCATCCCGGGCGGATAGCACAGCGCGGTCGGGTCGCCAAAGCGCACGCCCTCCCGGCTGGCCGCCAGATACTCGTCCAGAAACGCCTGCGCCTTGGCCGTCAGCTCGGGCTTCGGCTTGAACTCGAACGACCCGTAGTTGGCGCGCCACGCATCCTCGCCCCGGAACTGCCAGAGCCCTGTCAGGTCGAACGGCGCTTCCGGCCACTCTTTCGCCAGGTGCGCCGGGTCGAGCGCCCCGGGAGCGGCGCCGGAGACGATGGGCAATTCGGCTGGCCGCGTCTTGGCTTCGCGCTGCTGCCAGGTTTCGCCTTCCGGCGGCGGCACCCACTCCATCAGCGCGGGATACACCTGCCGGGTCGGTTCCGGCGCGTCCATGTTGTACGAGCGCCCGTCCGCGCCGATCAGGCCCTCGACCAGCCCGCCGGGACTGCCCGTTTTCAGCGGGTACAGCTTCATCGTGATTTCGTCGCCGACCGCGATCGACTCGCGGTCGAAGCCCATGTTCTCCATCGCCGCGATGCTCTGCCCCTCGATCTGCCAGGTCACCGTTTCGCCGTCGTCGCCTGTAACGTCCAGGCCAATGATCAAGTGCGGGTTGCGATAGATGAACTGGCTCACCGTGCCGGATTGCAGGATCGTTGCGGTCGTGTCGAAAACGACTGCCGAATGGTGGGCGCTGCCGACACGGGCCGCGCCGGCCAGGCAAGCCAGTGCGGTCATTGAAACCAGCGTATTCGTCGTAATGCTGCCATGCCTTGCGTTCATTGGTATCCGGCCTCCACGTACAGCCGCGCCGCCTCCAGGCTGCAATTTTCCGCCATCACGTCGCGGTCTGGGATCTTCCTCATGTAATGGTCGATTTCCACCGGCTCGCGCAGATACACCGGGTCGGCGAGCGTCATCTGGATGCGCAGCGCCAAGCCGTCGTCGATCAGCGAAAATCGCTCGACCAGGCGCTTCTGTTCGCTCGAGTCCACGCCGGTGTGGTTGCCCCAGCGATCGGCGACGAAGCCGGTCGTCTCCACCACCAGTTCGTCTCCCTCCATCCGCCCCCTGGATACGCCGGTTTTCGACGGCGCCCCCGGCGCCGGCTCGCCGCCAAGGTGCACGATCCGCCGCTGGTCGCGCATGTCGTACGCCAGTTCCAGCGTGCGGTCGTCGAGCCAGGTCATTTGCACGGGATAGGGCAGCATCGTGGACTTCGGCGGTCCCGGGTTTTCGCAGTCGTATTGCGGATTGCTGGTTTCGTCGAAGTTGTCGACGAGGGGCTGGGCGAAGTCGGTATACGGCCAGTCGGCCGGCGGGTGGTAGTGGAAGCCGGTGCGGGCTGTGTCGCGCACCCACAGGCCGCTGAAATCGGTGGACGGCTGAACCTCCGGTACCGGTGCCGCGCCGCCGCCGCGGCTGATGAATCGTGTGCCGTCGCCCCGCTCGGCCCAACTCAGGCCGGTGTAGTAGCGATTCGGGTCGCGATCCATCGTGCCTTCCCATGTGATCCGGTCGCCGGGCGCGAAGGAATCGCGCGCCCAGCCCTGCTCGATCATAGCCGCGGGATGCATGAGTTCGATCGTCCATTCGACCACTTCGCCCGCCCGGTTCTGCCCTTCGATTCGCAAGAACACATGCGGCATCCGCCAGACGTATTCCTGGACGATGCCGCTGTGCTGCTGAACATCGTCCGGGTTCAGGCTGGCGTGCGAATGGTGGGCGCGGGAGGACGGCAAAACCAGCGCGACCGAAGCGGCCATGGCCGCCGCCGCAACCACAGCGTGCAACCGCCGGGTGAACGCTCCGGGACCCATCAGAACCGGTACTGGAAGTCGAGGCCGACTTGCCTGGGCATGCCGATGTTGACGAGCGTACATGAGAAAGTCCCAAGCATTCCTGAATCGCGGTGCTCGTCACTCTAGCAACGATGGCCGCGCCTCGCCAGACTCCCCGAGCCAGATTCATGTTTACGGATGGTCAAGTTTTGATAACCATGGACGGGCCGTTTTTTTGGCCAGGCGGGTCCCTGTACACTGAGTGAATCGCTGCCACGGGTTAGAATTGAACAAGACGTGCCGATGACGACTCGGCCAAAAACCACACCAAGGGAGAATATCTCATGAGACGCATCTCTATCGCTGTTCTGGCGGCTGTCGCGGCGCCTGCTGTTTGGGCGCAGGACGATTTCTCGGCCGTGGAGATACAGACATCCGAAGTCGTTCCGGGCATTTACATGATGGTTGGAGCGGGCGGCAATCTCGGGGTGTCGGTGGGCGAGGACGGCGCCTTCCTGATCGACGATCAGTTCGCTCCGCTCAGCGACAAGATCATGGCGGCCATTGGCGAGTTGACGGACGCTCCGGTCGAATTTCTGGTCAACACCCATTGGCACGGCGACCACACCGGAGGCAACGAGGCTTTCGGCAATGCCGGCGCCGTCATCGTCGCCCACGACAACGTCCGCGTGCGCATGAGCACCGAACAGTTCAGGGGGATCTTCGACCAGCGGTATCCGGCGTCACCGGACGCGGCGCTGCCCATCGTCACGTTCAACGACGAACTGACGCTGCACTGGAACGGGCATACCATCCGCGCGTTTCATTCGGGTCCGGCGCATACAGACGGTGACGCAATCATTCATTTCGAGGAGGCGGACGTCTTCCACATGGGCGACAATTTCTTCCACGGTTTCTTCCCCTTCGTGGACGTGAGCAGCAACGGCGACATCAACGGCATCATTTCAACCGGATACCGGGTGCTGGCCATGTCCAATGCCGGCACGCAGATCATTCCGGGGCACGGGCCGCTTGCCACGCCCGACGATCTGCGCGACTGGTTGCGGGTGCTGCGCTCCACGCGGGAGAGCATTCGGGACCTCATCGACCAGGGCATGTCCGAGGACGAGGTGGTCGCGGCGAACCCCACCGAGGAGTACAACGAGTCGCACGGCGGTGGGTTCATGAACCCGGAAAACTACACGCGGCTGGTGTACCAGAGTCTCACGCGGTAGCGGCTCGGGCGTGCCGGACCGCACACCGGCGTGCGGAGGTGTCGTGGCGCGCAGAGGTGATTCTGTACCGACAATGGGTCAACCGCCTGGCGGTCTTGTTGCAGTGAGGAAGATATGTCAAAAAAACTGATCTGGGATCTGCCGATTCGAATCGTTCACTGGCTGTTGACGGTGCTGATCTTCGGTTCCTGGTACACGGTGAGCGTCACCGGCAACATGGAAGCGCACATGCTGATCGGCCAGACGATTCTGTGCTTGCTGATCTTCCGTGTGGTCTGGGGGTTCGTCGGGACCCGGTACGCGAAATTTTCCAGTTTCGTCTTCGGCCCGCGCACGGTCATTGCCTACGCCAGGACCCTCCTGTCACGGAGCGGCGGCGGCTATGCCGGTCACAATCCGCTGGGGTTCCTGGCCGTGTTCGCCATGTTGCTGCTGATCGGCATCCAGGTCACCACGGGCCTGTTCGCCACCGACGGCGACTTCTACGAGGGACCCCTCAACCACCTGGTATCGGGGAGTACCGGCCGCGAGATCACCGATATCCACTACCTGAACTTCGACGTGCTGGCGATCATGATCGGCATCCACATCGTCGCGATATTCTTCTATCTGCTGTACAAGCGTGAGAATCTGATCTGGCCCATGTTCACCGGCACGAAGGCTGGCGATGCGCTGGAGGCCATCAGCGGCTCGAAGCTGGGCCTGGCGATTGGAGTGCTTGTCGCCAGCGCGGCCGGGGTCTACTTGCTTGTCACGCTGCTCTGAGCCGCGTAGCCGGCTGGAAAATGCCGGCCTGGGCCGTATTGCGCCTTTGGGGATGACCGGGCCGCAAGGCGCCTGCCGGGCCGACCGCTAACGTTGCCGGTACGTGCGGTGACAGTTTCCGCACACGGGCCCCAGGGGCTCGGCGGAATCCGCCGTGACCGTGAATCCGGGCGCACTGGCTGCGGCGTTGACTTCATCCGCCGCTGCCTGAAGTTCCGAGGCTTTCTGCGCGAAATCGTCCCAGTTGCTCCAGACGTCGGGAAAGGCCCCGCTACCGGGCAGGGCGTCGGTGCTGGATGCCTCCATGCCCTCGAAACCCTCCAGGAGCATGTGGGCGGCCGTGGACAGATCGGCAGCGTATTTCGCGAAAACAGCGTCGTCCGGCTCGATCGTACCTTCGGCCATGTCGCGCAGCGTGGCGATCTTGTACCCCAGCACGTGCATGAGCCCCTGGCGGTATTGCATGGCAGCGAATTCCGGGGAATCTTCATCGACAGCCGCCATGTTCCCATCCACGGCACCGTCGGAACCGCCGCCGCATCCGGAGATGGCAAGCAGGGCAATGGCGGAGAAGGCTGTGGCCGGGGTGGCTGGCTTCATATCGGTTCCTCGGTGATCGGACGGTGCGTGTAAGGGAGCATAAACATCGACAGAGTTTATTTGCAAGCATGGCGCGGGGCTCGGGTGTGGCTGTCCGGGAAAGCCGCAACAGCACCGTTACGGGTTACGCCGGTCGCGACACGCAGCCCGATCGTGGTAGAAATCGCCATACATCGCCAATTGCCCAGAGGTGCGACCAGCCATGACCGCCGTTAATGATTCACGTATCCGTCCGCCCGTCCCGTCACAACTCGATGCCGCTCAGCGCAAGGTCTACGATGAAATAGTAGCCGGCCCGAGGGGCGAAGTCGTGGGTCCACTGGGCGTGTGGCTCCGGCGCCCGGAACTGGCCGACCGCGCCCAGCGTCTCGGCGAATACGCCCGCTACGGGACCAGTCTGCCGCCCGTGCTGTCCGAATTGGCCATCCTCGTCGTGGCGCGGACCTGGGGCTCGGAGTTCGAATGGCTGGTTCACAAGCCGATCGCCTTGGAGGCTGGCGTTTCGCCCGATGCCGTGGAGGCCATCCGCTCCCGCCGTACCCCGCTGTTGGAAGACCCGGCGCAGTCGGCAGTGTACGCGTTCTGCGCTGCGCTTCTCGGCGACCACCATGTGGATGATCCCGTGTACGCGGACGCGGTCAGAGTGCTGGGAGAAACGGGCATGATCGACCTGGTCGGGATCCTGGGGTACTACTCGCTGATCTCGATGACCATCAACGCGTTCAGGGTACCGCCTCCGGAGGGTGTGGAGCCGGAACTGGGATAGGCGCCTCTACTGAACCGTCCCCTTCCTGAGAAAATCGCCCCGCGGCGCTGACTTGATGGTGGTCTCCTGTAGCTGGGCGTCGCGCAGCACCAGCAGCGGAACATCCACGCCGGCGTCGCCGAGACTCCATACGGCCCTGAACATGTGCGCCAGGTTGTGCACCGGACGGCCATCGACTCTCAGCACGATATCGCCGGGCCGCAATCCGGCCCTGTCCGCCGGACAGTCGCGGTAGATGCCGACCACCACCAGCGTGTCGTTGTCGTCGTGAACCAGCATGCCGAGCCACGGGCGGGGCGGGGCGGAGCGCCTTCCCCGGATGCTGATTTCGTCCATTACCGGCGTCAGTATGTCGATGGGCACGAACATGTTCACGGTCTGTACGGACTCGTCCGCCTCGAACCCCTGGATGACCAGGGAGCCGACGCCGCACAGCTTTCCGGCCATGTCCATCAATGCGGCTCCGGACCAGCTCTCATGAGGCGGCGTGGTGAATATGGCTTCGTCGAGCACGTATTCCCAGCGCCCTGCAAACTCCTGTTTGGCGACCACCTCTGCGTCGACGACCTGCGGGTCGGCGCGTCCGCTTCCGGCGATCCACACCGCGTCTCCGATTCGCAGCGACGCCGAGCTACCGATGGGTACGCTGCGCCCGGAAAGCGGCATCATCGGCCGGATCAGCGCCAGACCCGTGCGGAAGTCGTTGCCTACCACGAATCCCGGCACGGCCCGGCCGTCATGGGAACCGATCCATATCTCCTCGGCTTCGTTGATCACGTAGCCGATGGTGAGGATCAGTCCGTCCTCGCGCACGCGAATGCCGTGACCCGCCCGTTCGGTACCGAGCAGCCCGGCGCTCATCGCATCCTCGGGAATGTGCGCGCGGATGGAGACCAGCGCCTCCAACAAGGGCTCGCGGGGCATCCGCGTCAGTCCGATCTTCATGATGGAAGTCATGTTAACGTGACTGCCTGTTTGGCGCGAGACTCGTGCCGGAAGCAACGCGAGCGAAGTATTCCATTAATGCCGGCATGGGAACTGCAAGCAGCAAAGTACGCTGAACGTTTGGCTACAGGGCTTGCTGGTAATCGTCGATGTACTGCAGCAGAGCGTTGGTGTCGTCCAGAATCGCCGTCACCCGATCGGGGTCCGCAACGTCCAGATTGCCGCTCAACTGGCTGGTGATCGCGGTCAGGTTCTGGCGCATCTGCTCCAGGTCGCGGGCCGAGAAGGTGTAACCCTGCGAGGCCGACGAATTCAGGTTCCCGCGCACGTAGCTGGCGATATAGCGTGACGATTCCACCAGCCGGTCGTCATCGCCCAGGATGCGCGCGCACATGGCGCGCAGCAGGTAGAGATTCTGGTCCGGCGCGAGTATCAGCACGCGTTCGATGAATCTCAGGGCGTCGAACGCGAACCGCTCCCGGTTCTCGGCGACGTTCACGCGCCATTCGGCGCGCAAACGGGCGACCTCCGGATACCAGGCGTCGGTTACGCGTGTTTGAGCCAGTTCCCCATCGATCCCCGCCAGCGACGCCCAGTCGGCCGTAGCGCCGAACCCCCAGCCCCGAACCACTGCCGCGGCCGAGCCCGCCAGACCTTCGGCGATTGCCTGGATGTCCTCCGGCGCCTCGCCGCGGCTCAGCAGTCCGAGATAATCCTTGGCAATCGCGTAGCGCACCTGCATGTTGAGCGGATTGGCGCGGAGTGCGTTGTCGAAGGCCTCGCGGGCCTGCTCCGCCTGCCCGTTGGCCTGGAACAGCAGTCCGTAGACCTCGAACTGCCTGGAAAAATTCGGAATGACCTCCGCCAGGCCGGTAGCCCGCGGCACCTGCCCCATGCGCACAAGCCGCCGCGCGATGTAGCCGTAGTCGATCTGGTCGCCCATCTGGGCATGGATCCAGCTTCCGTCCCTCACCAGGGGATCGTAGGGTTCGAAGAGCTCGATCAAATCGGCCAGCAGGAGACCGTCGGCACGGGAGCGGCTGCGGGTCGCCATCAGGTTGTTGTTGTCCGTGCTGATATCGGCCCGCCGCGCGAAGGATCGCAGCCCCTCCTCGTCCAATGCCATCGCCGTGAGCAGATCCTCCACGCCGTTAAGGCCCAGGCGGCTGAAATGCATCACGTCGTCGATGAGCGGCCGGCCGGTGCGCGCAAGCTGAAGTTCGACATCCAGTGGCGCCTCCGACGCCAGGAACATCAGCACCTGTGCCGACGGGTGATAAAGCCTGACGTTTTCGAATTCGGCCAACAGCGTTGCGGCCAGCGTTCGCAGCAGGCCCTCGTCCACGAACTCCGAGTTCATCCACTGGACAAACAGGCCGCCGTCGTTCAGGTGGCTCTTGACGTCGACGACGAATTCGCGGGTGAACAGGTGCGACGCGCCGGCCGTCCACGGATGGGAAGGCTGCGAAACGATGGCGTCGTAGGTTTTGTCGGTCAGCCGAAGGGCGTTGCGGCCGTCGTTGATGATGACGTTGAACCGCGGGTCCGCCAGCGGATCGATGTTCCTGCGGCCCGCAAGCATCCGATTGGCCTCGATGACCTTCGGCTCCAGTTCGACCACATCGATGCGGTCGACCGACGGGGGCACGCCCTCCAGCACCACACCGCCACCGAAGCCGACCACCAGCATGTCCTCGATGTCGGGCCGCGCCGCGGCTGCCAGCGCGGTGAGCCATTTCTCCGGATCCTGCACGGGCGGCGCACCCCGAACCGCGATGGATGCCTCCGGAAGGCCGTTGGTGCGCACGTAGTAGTAGCCGCCCTCGCTCAGCAGCATCACCGTCGAGGTGCGGCCGACGCCGTAGTAGATCTCCTCCGGCTCGGTGAGGTAGCCGAGCACGAACCCGGTGCTCGACACCACCGCCTGGGGTCTGTCCGGGTTGTAGGCGACGAATACCGCGGCAATGCCGACGCAAGCAAGTCCCACCGGGACCGGCTTCGGCCTGGCGACGCAGACGGCCGCCCATAACGCAAGGGCAAAATTGACCCCGACCGCCACCCGGATCGATCCCTCGAAGCCCAGGCCGGGAATGAGGAAGAAACCCGCCAGAATGGCGCCGACGATCGCACCCACCGTATTCCACGCGTAAATGCGCGCCGTGCTGGTGGTGGCCTGGCTCTCGTCGCGCGCCAATACGCGTACCGAAAGCGGCAGCGTGGCGCCGATGAATATCGTCGCGGGCAGCATGACCGCCACGGCGAACAGGGCTAGCGTGTAAGTGGTCAGCGAGGCGGGGATGAGCGGGCCCATCCAGGCGTACACGCCCACCGACAGCACGCCGACAGCCACCTGGGTCAGCGCGAACGCGACGGCGGCGCGTTCGCGCTGCTCGGCGACCTTGCCGGCCAGGCCGCCGCCGAGGGCGATTCCGGTCAGGAAGGCCGCCAGCATGGTGGCGAAGGCGTAGATGCTGCCGCCCATGACGTGGGTCAGCATGCGAGTCCACAACACTTCGTAGAGAAACGCGGTTGCGCCGGAAACCAGCATGAGGGGCAGCATCCACGCGGGCTGCTGCTGAAATACGGTCATGAGCCTTCCGCGCGCCGTGGCGGTCCCGCTGAAAAGCGGCTGAATGCAGGCCGAGTAGAAACCGGGAGGCGTTGAGACGACGGCCGCCTCGTCGGAGCCGGTGATGTCTCGCCGGCCGCGCGCCAACCAGGCCGCGATCACGAACACCAGCACGTTGACGGCCACTCCCACCCAGACGGTGCCGTTCAGTCCCAGCGCGGGCAGAAGGACAAACGCGGCGACAACGGTTCCGACGACCGCGCCGGCGGTGTTGATGGCATACAGCAGCGCGACCCTCGGTCCCACCTCCCGATCGGTGCGCACGGCGTAGCGGGTCAGCAGCGGCAGCGTGGCGCCCATGAAGCCCGTGGGTATGGCCAGCACCACGAACGCAACCAGCAGGTAGAACAGCGGTTGGCCGATGGTGGCGGCATCGGGCGGAGCGGGCTGGTCCCCGAGGATTGACGCGTAGAGCGCTCTGGCGGCCAGCAGCAGCAACGGCACCGCCAGCGCGGACAGGGCAATTCCGGCCTCAAGCAGTCCGTACACGAGCACAGGCCGCGTGACGCGGCCCGCGTATCGCCCGGCAACCGCCGAGCCCACGGCCAGACCCGCCATGTAGGCCGCCAGCACGGTCGCCACGGCCAACTCGCTGGTGCCGAAGACCAGCGAGAATTGCCTCAGCCATGCCGTCTGGTACAACAGCGCGGCCAGGCCGGAAAGGAAGAAGCAGGCGATGACGCCGGCAAATACCTGCCAGGGTGTGAGCGAAGCGGAGGTAGCGGGAACGGGGCCTTGTCCGCGGTCAGACCCGAGGTTTGGCCCGCGCCTTGAGCCGCGGCCCGGGCTTTGGCGCCGTGCGCGTTTGTTCTGTGTTCGTTTCATGCCCGTGTCACGGCCGTTGGGCCCGCCGTGGTCCGAATCCGCGCAAGTTTACCCGATCGAGCTTCGTGCCGGTCAGCGCCCATCCGGTCACCGCCTCAGGATCGCCCACCATCGGGCGATGTTGAGCAGGCTGGCCAGGGATCCGGCGACGTAGGTGAGGGCGGCTGCCGTAAGCAGACGCCGGGCGCCACGCTCGTCACCGGGGCGAAGTAACCGGCGTCTGGCGAGCAGGGGCAGGGCGCGGCCGAAACTGGCGTCGAATTCCGTCGGCAGCGTCAGCAGGTGCACGGCCGCGCCAGAGGCGAGAGTGAGAAAGCCGCCCGTCAGGGTCAGCAGGCCGATGACCGGAGCCCGCGTTGCAACCGCGGCCAGCGGCGAGAGCATCAGAATGCCGGCGCCCAGTTTCTCGATGGGTCCGACCCATTTCACCAGTCGCGTGCGCCATCGCAACGGCTTGAACCCCCGGGCATCCTGAATCGCGTGCCCGACCTCGTGGGCGGCGACCGTCACCGCGGTCAGCGAGCGCCCGTTGTAGTTGGCCTCCGACAAGCGGACGGTCCTTGCGATGGGGTCGTAGTGATCGCCCGCGGTGGTCGATTCCGTGCCGACATGGTGCAATCCCAGTCCATCCAGCAAATCCCGGGCGACCTGGCTGCCGTTCCGGGGATAACGATCGGCGGGAATGCTGTACCGCGCCATCACGGCCTTGACCCAAAGCCCCGGCCCGACGATCAGCGCCAGCAGGCCCACGGCGAGAAGAATGAAATGCATGCGTGCCCGATTCTCTCTAGCTCATGGAACATAGTGTAAGCTACGCCCGCCGCCGATCTCATGATCGCCGCAGCCCGTCCGCGACCATGAGCGAAACCGTCAAATCAGCATCCGAGCACGGCGCCGTCGTTCTCATCGTCTTTCTGGGAATACTGCACGCCCTCGGAGCGTGGTCCAACGACCTTTTTGCGCCGTCGCTCCCGCTTGCGGCGGACGCCCTCGGCGTCGGCTATGGCCACATTCAGCTCAACATGACGGCTCTGTTGCTGGGTATGGCAGCAGGGCAAATGCTCCACGGCCCTTTGTCCGACCGCTTCGGCCGCCGTTCGACACTGGCCACCGGTCTCGCGATCTACACCTGCGCCAGCGTCCTGTGCGCATCCGCCGGAAGCCTGGGGGAGCTGGTTGCGGCGCGTACCCTGCAGGGATTGGGAGGCGCCACGGGAATGGTGTTGGTGCGAGCGATCATTCTCGATCGGTGGGTCGGTGCGGAAGCGTCGAAGGTTCTGTCGTCGGTCACCATGATCGCTTTTCTGTCCCCGGCTGTCATACCGCTGATCGGCGGGTTTCTGGCAACCCTGGGACACTGGCCGCTGGTCTTCTGGATGCACACCGTATTGGGGGTGTTCCTCCTGCTCGGTGCCCTGACGTTACTTTCCGGCGCCCGGGGCGCCCGGCCGGAGGTGAGCGTGGCGAGCCGGTTTCGCACCTATGCCGAAGTGCTGAAGGATCGAAAGGCGCTGCTGCTCATGGGCTGCGTCGGCATCGGCCACGGCGGCCTGTTGGCGTTCGTCACCAATTCTGCATTCGTATTCGTGACGTACCTTGGACTTGAACCTTTTGAGTACGGTATTTGTTTTTCTGCCGTCATGATGGGCGGAGTAGCCGGTTCCTTGCTCAACAGGCGGTTGGTGATGGACCTGGGAATCCCGAGAATGATGGCCATGGGCGCCATTACGATGGCCCTGTCCGGAGCCGCAGCCGTCATTCTCAACTTTTTCTTCGGCGGAATCTGGTCGACCCTTGTGCCTTCGATTTGCTATATGTTCGGCATGGCGTTCATTCTCACCAATGCGGTCGCGCAAGTGCTTTCCCGGTTCAGGGAGATTGCCGGCGCCGCCGCGGCGGTGGTGGGCGTCAATCAATTGTTGTTGGGCGCGATCGCGGCGGCGGTACTCAGCCGGAACGAAGTGCCCGGCGCAATGCCGCTCGCCACGGCACTGGCCGTCGCCGGCATCGGCTCGGCTACACTGTGGTGGGCATGGCTCGGGCCTGTGTCTTCCGGGGATGGTGCGGGGTAGAAGTAAAAGAGGACGTGATCATGAATCGATGGTTGTTGGCGGGATGGTTACCGGTCATGGCGTCATGCGGTGGCGTCGGCGAGGAGGAGACGGGCGGCGCGGCCATGGGCGTCACGGACGAGACCGTGGAAACGGTGGAGATGGCGCCAGAGACCGCCACGGAGATCGCGGCAGGAATCAGCGCCGAGACGCTGCTTGCCGAAATCCGGGTACTGGCATCGGATGAATTCGAAGGCCGCGCGCCCGGGTCGGTGGGTGAGGAACTGACCGTGGACTATCTCATCGAGCAGTTCGGTGCGGCGGGGGCGGCGCCCGGCAATCCGGACGGCACCTGGGTGCAGGATGTGCCGCTGGTGGGGATCACCCCGTTGCCGCCGCAGAATCTCGTGGTTTCCGGCGGCGCCGAGGCCCTCACCCTGGAGCCGGCCACGGACTACGTGGCTGCAACCAGGCACGTGGTCGATGCCGTAGCCGTCGACGGCGCCGAGTTCGTCTTTGTGGGCTACGGCGCTCGCGCCCCCGAATACGACTGGGACGATTTCGGCGATGCGGACCTCAGCGGCAAGATTCTCCTGTTCCTGGTCAACGATCCGCCCCTTGACGACATCTTCGGCGGGCCGGCCATGACCTACTACGGCCGCTGGTCGTACAAGCACGAGATCGCCGCGGAACTGGGCGCCGCCGGATCGTTGGTCATTCACGAAACCGGACCGGCCGGTTATCCGTGGGAGGTGATCGGCGCCACGCCCTTCGGCGAGTCATTCGATCTGGCTGCCCCGGACGACAACCTGGGTCGCGCCACCATGGAGGGATGGGTGCAGCGGGCCACGGCGGAGGCGATTTTCGAGATGGCCGGGCTCGATTTCGAGACCGCCAAGCAGCAGGCGGCGGTTCGGGGCTTCGAGCCGATCCCGCTGGGCCTGACGGGGTCGATCGATATCCGCAACGAGATTCGCCGTATCGACTCGCGCAACATCGTCGCCAAAGTTGAAGGCAGCGAGGCGCCGGACGAAGTCGTCATCCATGTTGCCCACTGGGACCATATCGGCCGCGACGAAAGCCTCGAGGGCGATCAGATCTTCAACGGTGCGGCCGACAACGCTACCGGAACCGCGGGACTCATCGAACTGGCGCGCGCCTACAGTATGGCTCCCCAGCCGCCGCGCCGATCGGTGCTGTTCCTCGCCGTTACGGCGGAAGAACAGGGTTTGCTGGGTTCGTTTCACTACGGCCGGAACCCGCTCTACCCGGCCGCCCAGACCGTTGCCGCGCTCAATATGGATGTGCTCAACCAGTGGGGCAGGACTCGCGACCTGACCATCGTGGGCCTCGGTCAATCGGAACTCGACGACGTCGCTGCGGACATAGCCGCAGAGCTTGGCCGCACCCTGGCGCCCGACCCGGAACCGGAGAAGGGGTTCTACTACCGTTCGGACCATTTCGCCTTCGCCAGGGCCGGCATTCCGGCGTTCTACGGGGACCCGGGCGTGGAGTACATCGACAAGCCGGAGGGATACGGACTTCAGAAGCGCGACGAGTACACCACCAACGACTACCACAAGGTCAGCGACGAGGTGAAGCCGGACTGGGATATGGCGGGCGCGGTGGAGGACCTGGCGTTTTTCTACCGGATGGGCAGGAGGCTGGCCGACGGTGAGGAATGGCCGGCCTGGAGCGAAACCAGCGAATTTCGGGCATTGCGTGAGACGCAGCGTCCGCAATAGCGGAAGTGGGCGACAAAGGGCTCCTGCCACGGGTTGCCCGGCAATCCGACGATGCCCATGTCCGGCGCGACCCGGTGGACCTCGCGCCACAGACTCATCGGTTCCGGGGTGAAGATCAGATCGCCGCTGGCCGGGGTCACCTGCCAGTCGCCGGCGGAAATTTCGCTGTCCAGTTGCCCCGGTCCCCAGCCCGCGTAGCCGGCGTACACGCGCAAGATGCGTTCGTCCGTCCGGAAGGGCAGGTTTTCGCGTACCTCGTTGATGTCGGCCGTGATATGGATGTCGTCAACGATCGGCTCGCCCTCCACAACGTCTCCGTCCCTCACCAGGAACAGCGCGCTGGTGCGGGCCACGGGACCGCCGAACCAGACCACGCCCCGGTAGCGGCGGAAGAAGTCCACATCCGGGAACAGCGCCTCGGGCTCCACCCAGGTGGGCCGATTGACGACTACACCGATGGCGCCTTCGCGGCCGTGATTCAGGACCAGCACCACCGTTTCGGCGAACCGCGGGTCGCGCAACTGCGGAGTGGCCACGAGAAACATCCCGCCGGCGGGCGTCTGCGCCAGGGCGCTGGCGGCGGCAAGGGACGCCAGGATCGATAGTGCAAGCCGTCTCATGGGCCAATGATAACCGGTCGGCCCCTGACTTCAGTAGCTGGCCGGGAGCCGCGGGATTTTGGATGCCGCCACATCGGCATCGGCCTCGGCGCAGTACATTGCTGACTGAGCAGGTCCCGGCATTGCGTTACACTGCCGCCACGGGCGCCTGAGCGGCGGCGGCCGCGGCGACCGGCGAGCAGATTCATGGGCGCGATCAGCGAATTCATCCGTCATCACTACCGGCATTTCAACAGCGCAACCCTGGTGGACGCGGCCGATGCCTATGCCGGGCTCTTGGACGAGGGCGGTGCGATGCTGGTCACGCTGGCCGGCGCCATGAGCACGGCCGAGCTCGGGCTCTCGCTCGCGGAGATGATCCGCCGCGACAAGGTCCACGCCATTTGCTGCACCGGCGCGAACATGGAGGAGGATCTCTTCAACCTGGTCGCCCACGATCACTATCTGCGCATTCCCGGCTACCGGGACCTGACTGCGGCACAGGAAGAATCCCTGGCTGCGCGGGGCCTCAATCGCGTGACCGACACCTGCATTCCCGAGGAGGAGGCGATGCGCCGCGTGGCGGGGGTTGTGTTGCGGGAATGGCGGGAGGCCGACCGGGCGGGCCGGCGGCAGCTTCCCCACGAATTCCTTTATCGGGCGTTGCGCTCCGGGGCATTCACGGCCGACTACCAGATCGATCCTTCGGAGAGCTGGCTGGTCGCCGCCTGCGAGGCGGACCTGCCGCTGTTCGTACCCGGCTGGGAAGACTCCACCCTGGGCAACATGTACGCGGCGCACTGCATTGACGGAACGGTCGAGCACACTGGAACGGTGCGCTCGGGTATCGAGTACATGATCGATTTCGTGAAGTGGTACGAAGCAGTCAGCCGGAACGCGCCGGTGGGTTTCTTCCAGATCGGCGGCGGCATCGCCGGTGACTTCCCCATCTGTGCGGTACCGCTGCTGGAGCAGGACCTGGGCCGCCGGGACGTACGCAAGTGGGGTTATTTCTGCCAGATCAGCGATTCAACCACGAGCTACGGGTCCTATTCCGGCGCGGTACCCAACGAAAAGATCACCTGGGGAAAGCTCTCGGCGGACACACCCCGGTTTGTCATCGAATCCGATGCGACGATCGTGGCGCCGTTGATATTCGCTCGTGTCCTGGACTGGTGACGTGTCCCACGCGCTGACGGCCGAAGCGGTCCGGACCGGCACCCCGACGGTACCGGATTCGACATGGTCGGCCGAAGACTCGGGCGAACTGTATCGGATCGCCCGCTGGGGGCCGCCGTATTTCGCTGTCGACGCCGCCGGGCGCGTCGCAGTCCGCACCGCGCCCGGCGCTTCCGGTTCCATCGACCTGCCCGCGATCGTCAGGGAAGCCCGCTGTCGGGGGGTTGAACCTCCGCTGATGATCCGGTTCCCCGAAATTCTCCGCTCGCAGGTGGAGCGGCTGCATGGCGCTTTTGCAGATGCGATAACCAGGACCGGATACGGCAATCGCCATCTGGGGCTTTATCCGATCAAGGTCAATCCGCTGCGCCACGTCGTTGCGGAAATACAGGATGCGGGCCGGGCGTACGGCATGGGCCTGGAATGCGGGTCCAGGGCCGAGTTGGCAGCCGCCTTGCCCCATCTGCGGGATGACCGGCACCTGCTGGTGTGCAACGGCGTCAAGGACGAGTCGATGCTTGCGTTGGCGCTGGATGCCCAGCACCTCGGCAGGCAGGTCATTCCGGTGGTACAGAGTCCGGAGGAGTTTGCGGCGCTTCGCGCCATCGCTGCCAGGGGCGGGGATGAACCCACGCTGGGCGTGCGCATCAGGCTCTCGAACGGGACACCGGATCGTTGGGATCGGTATGCCTTGCCCGACGCCAGGTTCGGTCTCTCTCCGGCCGATCTTCTGGAGTTGCTGGAGCGGTATCCGGACGCGTTGTCGCGGTTAGGCCTATTGCATTTTCACGTCGGAAGCCAGGTAACCGACCTGGCCCGGCTGCAGCGCGCGGCAGCAGAGGCCGCGCAGGTCTATGCGTCGCTGATCCAACGTGGGGCGGGGCTGAAGTACCTGGACGTGGGCGGCGGTCTCGGCGTCGAGTACGGCGATGCCGTGGGGTCCCCCGCGGAGCTGGGCTACTCCCTGGCCGACTATGCACATGCGATCGTCGCCGCTGTGAACGAGGTGTGCCGCAGCCGTACCGTGCCCCATCCCGTGCTGGTATGCGAGAGCGGCCGGGCGATCACTGCCCACCACTCGGTCCTGATCGTTCCTGTGCTGTCCGTTCGTGAACGCCGCGGTTTGTCGGGCGACACGGAGATTCCGCGCCAGTCCGGCGATGCCACGGCCTGGCTGGTCCGATGTGCCCTGCACGACCAGGCGCCGGGGGACGCCCGTGAGGTCTCCGCCCTGCTCTCACGAGCCCACAATGCGTACGGTGAGGTCGGTGCATCGTTTGCCGAAGGGCGAGTGGCGATGGAGGATTTCGCCGTGGCCGAACGCGCCTTCGTGACCGTCGCCCGGCGCAGCGTCGGGTTCCTGGTGCGGGCCGGTTTACCGCTGCCGGTGCAGATCAGGCCGCTGGTGCGCTCGTTGGCCGATCGGGTTCTCTGCGACTTCTCCGTTTTCCAGTCGCTGCCCGACCATTGGGGGTCGGGGCAGTCTTTCCCCGTCATGCCCATCGATCGGCTGAATGAGCGACCTGGCCTCCGCGGGATCCTGGTGGATCTGACATGCGACGCCGACGGACGGATCGACCGGTACATATCGTCCGATCCCGACGCCTCGGTCCTGCCGATACACGCGCCGCGACCCGGCGTGCAGACCGAACTGGGGTTTTTCCTCATGGGCGCCTACGAGGATGTACTGGGCGCCCCGCACAATCTCCTGGGCCGGGTCCCTGAAGTCCACGTCCGCACCGACGAGTGTGCGGCGCAGGGCTTCCGCATCGACAACATCGTCCCGGCGACCACGGTGGCCGACCTGCTGACGCAAATGGGCTACCGGGAAGAGGAATTGCGTGGGGCCATGGGGGATCTCGTCGAGTCAAAGACGGCGACGGACGAGCTGTCCACCGAAGCCGGTTGCGGGTTGATCGATCGCTACGGCAGATGCCTGGAGCAGGGTACCTACTACGAATCCGGCGACGTAGCGGGTCCGAAATCGTGAGCCGGTCCGGGGACCCGGTGGCCGCCGACCGCCTGGTGGTCGGCCTGGTGCAGATGAGCATGCGGACGGACCCGGGCGAGAACCTGAGCCGGGCGCTGGATCTCATCGCCGAGGCCGGGGCCGCCGGTGCCGGAATGGTCTGCCTCCCGGAACTGTTTTCCTGGAGGTACTTCTGCCAGAGCGAGGACGCGGCCAATTTCGAGTTGGCCGAGCCGGTTCCCGGTCCGACCACGCGGGCGCTGGAGGCATTGGCTGCGGATCTGGACCTGGTCGTGATCGGCGGCATATTCGAACGCTGCGCACCCGGCATCCATCACAATACGGCCGTGTTCATAGACGGACGGCGCGGGTACCAGGGCAAGTACCGCAAGATGCACATACCCGACGACCCCGTTTACGGCTACCGGGAGAAATACTATTTCACCCCCGGAGACCTCGGCTTCAGGCCGTTCCGCACCCGCTGGGGCGAGTGCGGCGTGATGCTGTGCTGGGATCAGTGGTACCCGGAGGCGGCGCGCCTGGCGGTCCTTGAGGGTGCGCGAATCCTGATCTATCCCACCGCCATCGGTTGGCATCCCGATGACAGCCCGGACGAGCGCAGCCGTCAATCCGAGGCCTGGGAGCTGATGCAAAGGAGCCACGGCATCGCCAACGGCTGTTTCGTGATCGCCGTCAACCGCGTCGGGTTCGAGCCGGCTACGGGACGGTCCGCGGCCGCCCTGGACGGTCCGGCGGGGATCGGGTTCTGGGGGCAGAGCTTCGTCTCCGGGCCCGACGGGCGCGTGCTCGCGCGGGCCTCCGCCGACACGGAACAAGTGCTCGTCACCGAACTCGACCTCGGCGCCGTGAACCGCTGGCGCGTCGAGTGGCCGTTTCTCCGGGACCGGCGAATCGACGCCTATGCCGGACTGACGGCCCGATTCCTCGACAGCTCGAACGCCACGGAATTTGCCACGGAAGAAGACGAACCGTCGCGCCGGGAAACGAGATAAGCTGGACATGGATAAAAAACGCTACCCAGCGGGTAGCGATTGGCCCGCTGCTATACAAACGCTATACTTCCACAAGCCTAGATAAGGTCCCGAAGGCTCGGGGCGAAGGAAGCCGAAATGCCTCAGGTGAACATACGCACATCCAGCCGACGCTTGGCCGTCATCGACCGTGCTGCAGCGATCCGGGGTGTGTCCCGTACCGAGTTTGTGCTCCGCTCAAGCGAAGCGGCGGCGATCGATATCCTGTCCGAGCGCCCGGTCATCGCTCTCGGCGACGAGGCCTGGGACGACTTCCTCGCTGCGCTCGATGCTCCAGTGGAGCTGGACCCCGCCGTGAAGGCGCGTTACGCACGCCCGCCGCAGTGGAAGCGCTAGGACCGCCCGAACCGCTCGCGTCCCGCCACGATGTCTCGCAGTTTTCCTCGGGCATCCCCACTCTCGACGCCTGGCTCCGGGGCAAAGCGCGGCTTAACGAAGCCAAGGGCGGAGCCCGCACCTATGTCGCCTGCGAAGGAAACCGGGTGGCCGGGTTCTACAGCCTCGCCGCCAGCTCGGTAGAGAGACGCCGGGTGTCGTCCAGGGTCGGCCGCAGCATGCCGGACCCGGTCCCGGTCATTCTGCTCGGGCAGCTCGCCGTCGACGAACTCTACCGTGGCCGGCGCCTCGGTTCCGACCTGCTTATCGACGCGGCGAGGCGCTGTCTCGCCGCCGCCGGGCTGGTCGGAGCCCGCGCCATCGTCGTGCAGGCGATCGACGAACGGGCCGCGGCGTTTTACGCGAAGTTCGGCTTCCGCCCGTTCTCGGACCGCGAGCCGCTCATGCTCATCCTGCGGATGTCCGAGATCGAAGGGCTGTTGCGGGCGTAAGCTGCAGTATGACCGCCGACTGCATCCGGGTCCGCGGCGCCCGCCAGAACAACCTCAAGGGTCTGGACCTGGACCTGCCGCTCAACGAATTCATCGTCGTCACCGGCGTCAGTGGATCCGGCAAGTCATCGTTGGCCTTCGACACGGTGTATTCCGAGGGGCAGCGGCGCTACGTGGAGACGTTCTCACCCTACGCCCGGCAGTTCCTGGACCGGATGGACAAGCCCCGGGTCGACAGCATTGAGGGCATCCCGCCTGCCATCGCCATCGACCAGACCAATCCGGTCAGGACCTCGCGCTCCACCGTGGGCACGATGACGGAGATCAACGATCATCTCAAGCTGCTGCTCGCACGCGCTGCCGAACTTCGCTGCCGGCGCTGCGGCCAGCGAGTTCGCAAGGACGAACCCGAAGCGATATTCCGGAAGCTCGGGCGCGCATTCGGCAATCAGGGGCCACGAATTGCGATCAATTTCACCGTGTCGATTCCGGAAAACTTCTCCCGGGACGAGATCGAGAGATACCTGGCGGCGCAGGGCTACACGCGCATCCACGCCACAAGTGCGCGGCACATTGAAGTCGTCCAGGACCGCGTTCGCTACGGCGAAACGAACCGGGCGCGAATCGTGGAGGCATTGGAACTTGCCCTGGAGCGCGGTCGCGGGCGAGTCGCTGTCAGGGACCTGGAGCAGGACGGAGAAAGTTTTCGTTTCTCCTCATTGCTGCATTGCGCCCCGTGCGACATTCACTACAGCGAGCCCACGCCCAACAGCTTTTCCTTCAATTCGCCCCTTGGCGCATGCGCGGAGTGCCGCGGTTTCGGACGCACCATGGGAATCGATCACCGGTTGGTGGTTCCCGACGAAAGCAAGACCCTGGCCCAGGGAGCCATCCGGCCACTGCAGAGCAAGAGCTACCTGAAGCGTCACCGGAAGCTGCTGGAATTGGCCGCGGCCAGAGATGTTCCGGTGGATGTTCCATGGCGTGACCTGACGGCAGAGCAGCACGAATGGATCTGGCAGGGCGACAGGCCCCGGCGCAGGGGCGCCTGGTACGGTCTCGACCGCTTCTTTGCCTGGCTCGAGCGGCGCAGCTACCGGATGCATATCCGAGTGTTGCTGTCCAAGTACCGTTCATACGATCGTTGCAAGTCGTGCGGTGGGTCCCGGTTGCAACCGGACGCATTGTTATGGCGGCTGGGCGCCAGGGAAGACGCTGCCGACGCCTTGGAGCCGAGCCAGCGATTCCGGTATCCCGGCCTGCAAATGCCGCCGGAGGCCTTCGCCGAATTGCCGGGACTGAGCATCCACGACGTCATGCGGCTGCCCGTGAGTGCAGCCCTGGGTTTCTTCGAGCGCGTCCGCCTGCCGGGCGCCATGGACGAGGCGGGCCGGCTGTTGCTGGACGAAATCCGCGGCCGCCTGGGATTCCTGTGCGAGGTCGGGCTCGGTTATCTCACCCTGGACCGCCAGTCCCGCACCCTCTCCGGCGGGGAGGTGCAGCGGATCAACCTGACCACGGCGCTGGGCGCGTCGCTGGTGAACGCGCTGTTCGTGCTCGACGAGCCCAGCATCGGTCTGCACGCGAGGGACATGAACCGTGTGATCGGTGTTCTGCGGCGCCTGCGCGAGGCCGGCAACACGCTGATCGTGGTCGAACACGATCCCCAGGTCATGCTCGCGGCGGATCGAATTCTCGATCTGGGCCCGGGACCCGGAGCCGCGGGCGGGGAAGTGGTGTTCTACGGAGGGCCCGATGACCTCAGGCATGCCGAACACTCCCTGACTGCCCGGTATCTGCGCGGCGAACGGCGGCTCAGCCGCACACCACTGCCGGTGAAGCCCGACGGCCGGTGTCTCGATGTGCTGGCCGCCTCCCAACACAACCTCAGACACATCGACGTAAGCATCCCCCTGGGCAGGCTGGTCGGCGTCACCGGTGTCAGTGGATCCGGAAAGTCCACACTCGTCGTGGACGTGCTTCACAACGCGCTGACAAGGCTCAAGGGCTCAGGAAGCGTGCCCGCGGGAACCCACGCCGGAATTCGCGGCCACGAATTCATCGACCACGTCGTGGCGGTGGACCAGGCGCCCATCGGCCGCACCACCCGATCCAACGCCGCCAGCTTCGTCGGCTCGCTGGATGTGGTGCGCAAGCGGCTCGCGGCACAGCCGCTGGCCCGGGAACGAGGCTACTCGCCCGGCACCTTCAGCTTCAACTCCGGCAACGGCCGGTGCCCGGACTGTTCCGGCAAGGGTTTCGAGCATGTCGAGATGCAGTTTCTCAGCGACGTGTACCTGCGCTGCGGGGCTTGCGGCGGGAAGCGGTTCAGGGAGGAAATCCTGGAAGTCAAGTTGCCCTGGCGAGACGGCGCCGGCAGGTCCATGGCGGACATTCTGGAAATGACGGTCGCCGAAGCGGTGGAGTTCTTTGCGGACGATGCCCCGGTGCTGCGCGGGTTACGTCCGCTGCAGGCGGTCGGCCTGGACTACCTGGCGCTCGGCCAACCGGTACCGACACTTTCGGGCGGGGAGGCACAGCGGCTCAAACTGGCCGGCCACCTGGCCAGGGCCCGCCGCCGTACCCATGAGCCGACACTCTTCATCTTCGACGAACCCACCACCGGATTGCACTTCGCCGATGTCGAACAGTTGCTCGGCGCCTTCGACGAACTCATCCGTCAGGGTCACTCCGTCGTGGTCATCGAGCACAACCTGGATCTGATCCGATGCTGCGACTGGATCATCGACCTGGGTCCGGAGGGCGGCGACGCCGGCGGGCGGGTGGTGGCCGCCGGCCCGCCGCGCCGCCTGCAGGCATGTAGGGAGAGCCACACGGGCCAGGCGCTCGCAGCTCTCGCCGGCGCAGGTGGGGAATCCGCCGCGGTGATCGGCGACCTGCGGGAGTCGACCGCATCCGGGGGCCGGGACTCGTTGGGAGTACAGGGTGCATCCGGGGTTCGGGACGCACCGAGCGGCCGGCCCGACGGGGCCGTGGAGATCGTTCGAGCGCGCGAGCACAATCTGAAGAACATCGACATCCGGTTGCCGCGAAATCGGTTCACTGTCATCACCGGAGTGAGCGGCAGCGGCAAGAGCACGGTCGCCTTCGACATCCTGTTCGCCGAAGGGCAGCGCCGCTACCTGGAATCCCTCAACGCCTACGCGCGCCAGTTCGTCCAGCCGGCCGGCCGCGCGGACGTGGATGCGGTTTTCGGCATACCCCCGACGGTGGCGATCGAACAGCGCACCAGCCGGGGTGGCCGCAAGAGCACAGTCGCCACCCTGACGGAGATTCATCACTTTCTGCGCCTGCTGTTCGTCAAGCTCGGGGTGCAATACTGCCCTGATTGCCGCGTTCCCATCGATGCCCAGAGCCCCACCGCGATCCTCGGACAATTGCTGTCCCGGTACCGGGGCCGTCGAGTCGAGTTGCTCAGCCCGATGGTCATCGCGCGAAAGGGCTACTACACAGATCTGGCAAAGTGGGCCGCAGGCAAGGGATTCGACTACTTGCGCGTCGACGGCGAGAAGCTGCCCACGGCCTCCTGGCCGCGGCTCGACCGCTTCAGGGAACACGACATCGAGTTGCCCATTGGCGACCTCGCCGTCGTACCCGAGGCAGAGCGGACAATGGAGGCCTTGCTCTCGCAAGCGTTGGGTTTCGGTGGCGGCAGGGTAGCAGTGCTCGACATCGATGGGCCGAATGAGCCGGATGGGCCGGCTGAGCTGGATGGGCCGAACGAGCCGGTGTTGTTCTCGGTCCGCCGCGCATGTCCCAGGTGCAGCCGCAGCTTTCCGGAACTGGATCCCAGGATGTTTTCCTTCAACTCCCGGCATGGATGGTGCGGCCGCTGCCGGGGCGCCGGTATTGAATTGAGGGACGACAGGTGGAAAGACCCAAAGGAGGACGTGCAGAGCGAACTGGCGGACCTGGAAGGCGATCGCGGCCGGACGGTTACGGCCAATGGCGAGGGTGAGGGGCAGGTCTGCACGGCCTGCGCGGGCGCCCGGCTGTGTCCGCAGTCGCTTTCGGTCAGTTTCAAGGACAGGAATATTGCCGAGTACTCGAATCTGCCGGTGTCTCAAGCGCTGGCGGTCTTCAATGGACTGAAACTTGAAGGCCGGGAAGCCCGTATCGCCGCAGATGCGCTGGAGGAACTCAAGGGCCGCCTCAAACTCCTGGCGTTTCTCGGGCTCGACTACCTTTCGCTGGATCGTGCCGCGCCCACGCTCAGCGGCGGCGAGGTGCAGCGGATCCGCCTGGCGGCGCAACTGGGCTCCAACCTGCGAGGCGTCTGCTACATCCTCGATGAGCCCACCATCGGTCTGCATCCCCGGGACAATGGCCTGCTGCTTGCCACCCTTGAGCGGCTTCGGGCGAAGGGCAATACGGTGGTGGTGGTCGAGCACGACGAGGCCACGATCCGGCGTGCGGAACATCTCATCGACCTGGGTCCCGGCGCCGGGGTGGGCGGAGGCGAGGTGGTGGCTTCGGGCGATCTGGACGAGGTTCTGCGATCAACCCGTTCGATGACCGCAAGAATGCTTGCCAACCCCCTTCCGCACACCATGACCCGCCGCGCGGTCAACAGCGAGACCAAGTGGCTGAACGTCGTCGGCGCCAGGCGGCACAACCTCAAGGCCGTGGACCTGAAGCTGCCGCTGGGTGCGCTGACCTGCGTAACAGGTGTCAGCGGCAGCGGCAAGAGCACCCTCGTGCGCGAGGTGCTGTACGAAAGTATCAAGTCATGCCTGTCGCGTCGGAAGGGCGCCTTGCAGTGCTGCGACGCGCTGGAAGGCTGGGAGGCGCTGGGGCGGGCGCTGGAAGTCGATCAAACCCCGATCGGCAAGACACCCCGTTCCTGTCCGGCAACCTACATCGGCATTTGGGGCGAGATCCGCCGGCTCTTTTCCATGACCCCGGAGGCACGCATCAGGGGCTACGGACCAGGCCGATTCTCCTTCAATCTGGCCGGCGGCCGCTGCGACTACTGCGACGGGCAGGGGGTGAAAAAGATCGCCATGAACTTCCTGCCCGATGTGCGCATCCGTTGCGAGCGTTGCGGAGGAGGCCGCTTCAACAGCGAAACTCTGGAAGTCAAATTCAGGGACACGACCGTCGCCGAGGTCCTGGCCATGAGCATCGATGAAGCCCTGCCGTTCTTCGCGGCGCACCCGAAACTGCACTACACGCTGAAATTGCTGCGGGACGTGGGGCTGGGCTATCTCGCCCTGGGTCAGCAAAGCCCGACCCTGTCCGGCGGGGAAGCGCAGCGGATCAAGCTCGTCGCCGAACTCGCCAAGTCCCGGCCAAGGATCGAGCATATGGGCGCAACACGGCGGCAGACGCTATACGTGCTTGATGAACCCACCATCGGACTGCACATGGCCGATGTCGGCAAACTGGTCGACGTGCTCCACCGACTGGTGGACGCCGGCAACACGGTGGTGGTGATCGAGCACAATCTTGACCTGATCGCGGAAGCTGATTGGGTCGTGGACCTGGGGCCCGAGGGCGGCGACAAGGGCGGTCAAATCGTCGCAGCGGGGCCGCCTGGCCGCCTTCTTGAGGGACGGGTGCGCTCGCATACGATCACGGCGTTGAGTGAAATGATGTCTGAGCGGGAGGAGGGGCCTACGCCCGAAAGTCAATTATAGCGCGGACAGTTCGAGAGCCATCTCCCGGAGTCCGATGGCTTCGACACCGTTTCTCAGGGGGTAGCGCTCGTCACCGGAGTAGACCACGAACGTCCGGTCAGGATCGAGGTCTTCGATGGCTGTCCAAAGTCCCCTGTCGGTTTTGGGTGCAAGTCCTCTCTTGAACTCGATGGCCCATAACCGGTTCCTCGGTAGTTCCAGGATCAGGTCGACTTCGACGCCTGTCGCTGTCCGATAAAAGCTCGCCCGGGTTCGATCCGGAGCGGCTCGAATGAGGGTTTCCAGTGCGAAGCCCTCCCAGCTCATACCCGCAACGGGGTGGCCGAGCACGCTTTCTTCATCGTCCAGCCGGAGCAGTGTGTGTACGATGCCGCTGTCGCGAACATACACCTTGGGTGACTTGACCAGGCGTTTGCGCACGTTGGCGTGAAACGGTGGCAGCCGACGCACCAGCAGGAGATCGACCATCAGGTCCAGATACTTGGCGATCGTCTTTCCGTCCACGGCCAGGCTCCCGGCGAGGCTCGCCGCGTTAAGCAGGCCGCCTTGGCCATGGGCAAGCATCGTCCAGAACCGACGTAAGGTTTCAGCGGGGATACGGGGCCCGAGGGCCGGAACATCGCGCTCCAGGTATGTGCGGATGAACTGTTCTCGCCAGACGGCGCTGGCCTCGTCGCCCTCCGCCAGAAAGGCGCGAGGAAAGCCGCCCCTTGTCCACAGCCGATCGTGATCGTCCGGGCCGACCTCTCGAACATCAAGGGACGACAACTCGATATGGGCAATTCGACCCGCCAGACTTTCGCCGGATTGCCGAAGCAATTCCAGAGACGCGGAACCCAGCAACAGGAATTGCCCGGCCTGTTCCCCTTGCTGGATTCGTTCGTCGATGACGCCTCGCAGGACTTGAAATAATCCCGGAGCACGCTGGACCTCGTCCAGTACGATCAATCGGTCCCGCCTTGCCTGCAGGTAGCCTCGAGCGTCTGCCAACTTCTCCAGATCCGCCGGATTTTCGAGATCGAGATACAGATCGTTCGCATCGTGTGCGATGGCTTGTGCCAACGTGGTCTTGCCGACTTGGCGAGGTCCAAGAAGCCCAACTGCGGGAAACGTCCGCAAGAGCCGTCTTAATCTGCTTTCCAGATATCGCGGGATCATCCTTGCAATTATGGACTTATAGTCCAGTTTTGCAAGGTTAAATCCATTGGATTGACAATCCGAGCTGAGCTCCGGAACTTATTTTCTGGCGTGCACCAGCCGGTACAGCGCCGGCAGCACCACCAGCGTAAGCAGTGTGGACGATACGATCCCGCCGATGACCACGGTCGCCAGGGGCCGCTGAACCTCCGAGCCGATGCCGGTATTCAGCGCCATGGGGACGAATCCCAGGGATGCGACCAGGGCCGTCATCAGCACCGGGCGCAGGCGGGTCAGGGCGCCCTCCATGATCGCTTCCGTCAGCGGATGGCCGTCGGCGCGGAGTCTCCGGAAGAAGGTCACCATCACCAGGCCGTTCAGCACGGCGATGCCCGAAAGGGCGATGAACCCGACCGCTGCCGAGATGGAAAACGGTATGCCGCGCATTAACAGGGCGGCGACTCCGCCGGTAAACGCCAGCGGCACTCCTGTGAATATGATGGCCGCGTCGATGATCGAGCCCAGCGCCATCGTGAGCAGCACCGCGATTATAAACAGCGTGATCGGCACGACCACGGCGAGCCGGTTGGTGGCCGATTCCAGGTGCTGGTAGGTGCCATCGTAGGCGATCCAGTAGCCTGATGGAATCTCGACCTGCCGGAGTACGGTGTCCTGAACCTCGGCGACGAATGAGCCGAGATCCCTGCCGCGCACGTTGGCCGTGACCACCACTCGCCGTTTACCGTTCTCGCGCAGGATCTGGTTGTAACCGGTGACGACGCTCAGGTCGGCCACCTCGCCCAGGGGAACGAAGCTGCTGCCGGGCAGGGGTACCGGCAGGGACGCGAGTCGATCGGGGTCCGAACGCAGTTCTTCGGGGAGGCGCACCACGATATCCACCCGGCGGTCACCCTCATAGAGTTCCCCCGCGCTGGCACCGCCCAGGGCCGTCGCCACCACGTCCTGCAAGTCTGCAATCGTCAGGCCAAGGCGCGCCAGCATGCTGCGCCTGGGTTCTACCGTGAGCACCGGTAATCCCGTTGCCTGTTCCACGGCCACATCCGCCGCACCCGGGACGGCAGAAACGACTTGCTGGAGTTGATCCCCGAGGCCGATCAATTCATCGAAATCGTCGCCGAAGACCTTTACGGCCAGTTCGGCGCGCACCCCGGCGATCAACTCGTTGAACCGCATCTGGATGGGCTGCAGGAATTCATAAAGGTTACCCGGAATGGGTGTCACCAGTGCCTCCAGATCGGCCACCACCTCGGCCTTCGGCTTGCGGGGATCGGGCCACATCTGGCGGGGCTTGAGCATGATGAAGTTGTCGGCCACGCTGGGCGGCATCGGGTCCGTCGCCAGTTCGGCGCTGCCGATTTTCGAGAAGACGCGCTCCACCTCGGGCATTTCCCTGATGCTCGCTTCCAGTTGTTCCTGCAACTGGACGGCCTGTTGCAGCGAAGTCCCGGGAATGCGCAGCGCGTGCATGACGATGTCGCCTTCGTCCAGGTTCGGCAGGAACTCGGCGCCCAGCCGGGTCGCCTGCCAGCCGCTGACGGCGACCAGGGCCAGGGCCGCGCCGACGGTCAGCCAGCGGAAGCGCAGCGCCGCCGCCAGCAGCGGCCGGTAGACGAAGCGGGCTCCATCGACGAGTGGATTCCTGCGTTCCCTCACCGGCTTGCGGAACAGTATCGCGACCGAGGCCGGCACGAACGTGACCGACAGCACCATCGCGCTCAGCAGCGCGATCACCACGGTGGTGGCCATGGGATGGAACATCTTGCCCTCGACGCCGGTGAGGGCAAAGATCGGAATGTAGACGGCGGTGATGATGCCGACGCCGAAGAGCGCCGGCCGGATGACCTCGCCCGTCGCCTTCCGCACGGTTTCGAGCCGTTCTTTCAGGGGTTGCGGCCCGCCGGTTCCGGCTTCGCTCAGGCGCCGCAGGCAGTTCTCCACGATGATGACCGCACCGTCCACGATCAGACCGAAGTCCAGGGCGCCCAGGCTCATGAGATTGGCGCTGACCCGGCTCTGCACCATGCCGGTAATGGTCATGAGCATGGCCAGCGGAATGACCGCTGCGGTGAGCAGGGCGGCGCGCACGTTGCCCAACAGGAAGAAGAGCACCACGATGACCAGGAGCGCCCCTTCCAGGAGGTTCGTGCGCACGGTGACCAGCGTCTGGTCCACCAGTTCGGTGCGGTCGTAGACCGCCGTCGCCGTGATTCCGGGCGGCAGGCTGGGCTGAATCTGCTCCAGTTGGTCGGCTACCGCGCTCGCGACGGTGCGGCTGTTCTCCCCGATGAGCATGAACACCGTGCTCATCACCACTTCGCGCCCGTTCTGGGTCGCTGCCCCCGCCCGGAGTTCGCTGCCGATCCCGACAGTGGCGACATCGGCGATCCTCACCGGAACGCCGTCGCGTTCGCTGATCACGACATCGGCAATGTCCCGCATCTCCTCCGCGCGTCCGGGGACCCGCAGCAGCCACTGCGCGCCGTTGTACTCGATGAAACCGGCGCCGCGGTTGTCGTTATTGCGTCTGAGACGGTCGAGCACGTCGTTGTAGGTCACGCCGAAGGCCAGCAGTTTGGCCGGGTCCGGCGCCACCAGAATCTGCTTCTTGTAGCCGCCGATGGGATTCACCTCGACGACGCCCGGAACGCGCAGGAGCTGCGGCCGGATGATCCAGTCGTGAACCGTGCGCAGGTCCGTGGGCGTCACCGGCGTGCCGTCGGCGTTGAGCGCGCCTGGCACGGAATCGACGGTGAACATGAAGATCTCGCCCAGTCCGGTGGCGATGGGTCCCAGCGCGGGTTCCAGCCCCGTGGGAATCGCCGACCGTGCCGCGTTCAGCCGTTCCCCGACCTGCTGCCGGGCGAAGTAGATGTCGGTGCCTTCCTCGAAGACCACCGTGATCTGCGAAAGCCCGTAGCGGGACAGGGACCGCGTGTAGTCGAGCCGCGGCAATCCGGCCATGGCGTTCTCGATGGGAAACGTGACGCGCTGTTCGACCTCCAGCGGGGTAAAGCCCGGCGCGGGCGTGTTGACGGTGACCTGTACGTTGGTGATGTCAGGTACGGCATCGATGGGCAGCCGGGTGAAATTCCAGGCGCCCAGTATCCCGGCCAGCAGCACCAGTACGAGCACCAGCCCGCGCTGGGCGATGGACAACCGGAGAATCGATTCGAGCATGGCGCGATCTCCGCTCAGTGGTCGTGGGTGGCGCCCGACTTCTCGATGTCGGCCTTGAGCACGAAGCTGTTCTCGGTCACGTAGCGGGTCCCCGGATCGAGGCCGCCGAGCACTTCGACCCAGGCACCCGACGCCCGGCCCAGCTCCAGCATGCGGACCTCGTACTCGTCGCCGATCTGCGCGTAGACCACGGTGAAGTCGCGGAAGGTCTGCAGCGCGCTGCGCCTGACCGCGAGCGGTACCTGGTGCTCGGCGACCCTGACGACCGCGGTGACGAACGTTCCGGGGGTCAGCGAACCGTCGCCGTTATCGAGAACAACCCGAGCCGAGACCGACTGGTTGGCGGCGGAGAACACGTCGATGTACGAGATCAGTCCCGCCATGGGCGCGCCGCCCGAGGCCGGCGCCACGGTGACTTCCGAGCCCAGTCGGACGCGGTCCCGGTCGCCCGGGAAAACCGCAAGCTCCGCCCACACCGAAGACGTGTCCACGATCGTGAACAACTGCCGTCCCGCCGTCTGCTCGCCGGGATTGGCGATCCGCTCGGTAACCGCTCCGGAGATCGGCGCGTTGATGGGATACGATTGCAGGCTCTCGTTGCTTTCCACCGTGGCCAGAAGCTGGCCCTCGGCAACCGTCTCGCCGGGCATCACGTGCACCGACCGGATCGCGCCGTCGAACCGCGCACTGACCGCCCGCACCCGATCCGTGTCGGGCACGATGCGCCCGTAGAGCGTGACCGTTTCCTCGATCGCAGCGGGTCCGGCGATGCCGGTTTCAAGCCCGAACGCCTCGGCCATCTCCGGGCTGATCCGCGTGCGTCCCTCGAAGCTGTCGTATTGCCAGCGGTAGGATCGACGTTCGTGCACGGCATTCACGCTGACGGCGAAGGAGTGCGGCTCGTAGACCAGTGCGGTGCCGCGCAGGAAATCGCCCTGAGCCTGGAATTCGTGTTCGTCGAGGCGGCTGCCCAGGCGGGTCAGCGTGACGTTCAGATCAACGTCGCGGGGATCCAGCGCCCGGCCGCCATCGGTGGCCCAGGCGCGAAACTCAGGCGGCACACCGGTCTCGACAATGGCGAGTTCAATGGCGAAGTCCCCATCCCTGAGCATGCGGCCGTTATTGGGACCGCGCTCGTAGTCCTCGGCCTCCATCGTCGCGCCCATGTCCTCGGGCGGTGCGCCGCCGCAGGCCGCCAGCAACGGTAGCAAAATCGAAGGCAGAATGAGTCTCTTGTTCATGACTGACCTCACTGTGCGCCGGCCGGGGACAGGACGGGAACCCCGGTGAGGCGCTCGATCTCGACGACGAGTCCGTGGGCATCGATGCTGGTTTCAAGCAGTTCGTTACGAGCCTGCAGCAGTTCCGACTGCACCGTGCTCATTTCGAAGTAGCTGGTGCGTCCCAGTTCCCAGGCCCTGCGGGTATCCGCCAGTGCGCTTTCCAGCAGCGGAATCATGCGGTCGCGCAGGGTCGCCGCGACGTCCACATCGTGGAGGAGTTCCTGGTACAGGACGAACAGGGCAGTCTCGATGCGCACGCGGGTTGCCCGTGCGTCCCCCGACGCCCGGGCCATGTCGGCGAATGTCTCGGCGATGCGTCCCAGGTAGCGGTCCCGCGTTCCGAACGGCACGGTGATCTCTCCGACCAGCGCGAGGTCGTCGGTTGCCTCGAAGCGGCGAACGCCGGCGCGCAGTTGCCAGTCAGGCCGGCTGCGCGCCTGCGCTACATGCAGTTCGGCTTCCGCCAGCCGGCGCTGGGACATGAAGAACGCGATATCGGGATTGCGGTCCACCCGTGACTGCAGCGTTTCCAACGGCTCCACGGCCGGAAGCGCCTGGACATCTCCCAGGGCCCGGCCGAAGTCCGGCTGCGTTTCGCCCCACTGCTCGCTAAGGCGGTGATTGGCCGAGACGAGTTCGTGTTCGTAGTCCTCTTCCAGCAGTTGGGCCCGCACCAATCCGGCTTCGGCACGCGACAGTTCGGCCTGTGTCGCGCCACCCGCCGCAACGCGGGCGCGAACCGCCTCGACGGCCTGCTCGGCCAGGCGAATCGCCTCGGCGGCATTGACCAGGCGCGCCTGAAGGGCCAGGCAGGAAAGAAAACGCCGGGCGGTTTCGGCCGCGGTGTCCAGTTGCATGACCTGCGCTTCGACTTCGTGCAGCGAAACGTCGGCCAGGGCGGCATCGATCTGACGAAGGCGGATGCCGCGCTCCAGGATCCAGATGATGGACAATGTGGTTTCCGCACTTGTCACGCCACGAAAGTCGTCCGTTCCCAGTGCATCGTTTATGGCCAGATCAAGCACCGGTGTTGGGCCGATATTGGCCTGCTGAACCCGGCTCAGGGCCGCATCGATCTGATAGCCGTTCGCGGCCAGCGCCGGATTGGCGTCCAGGGTCCGGGCCAGCGCCTCATCCAGCGCTATGGATGGTAACGTTTGCGGCAGGGTGGTCTGTGCGGCCGCGATGGCAGCAACAAGCCAGAGTGCGGGGCACGCCCAAAATTTACGTGCGAATCGATCCAGCATCGAAGGATCTCCCAATTGCATGCAAGCTCACGCGCCACTGGCGCGCGAAGGAATCAAGCGATATGCAGACTGGGAGCGTAGGGAGGGGCGCGCAGCGGTGGCCGCCAGCGCGACTTGCGGGTTACCGGCCGCGGCTCGAGGCGTGCCGGCCTAACCTGTTCGACCCGAACCAGGTCAACCAGCAGCCCCTGATGCAGGGTTAGATCGAAATCCGCGAGAGTCGACTTGCCGCCGCGCATCTCTGCCACGGAGATGTCGTTGTCGCCGGCGTGCTCGCGTTCGCCCGGATGCTCATGCTCAGGCGTGTCCGGATGGTGCACGTGCGTGTCGTCACCGTGGCTGTGCAGCCCCTGGGCGTGAAGATGGACGCCCCGCGGATCGCCGACATGGCCGTCGGCGTCCACGTGCATGTGCAGGCCGCCGAGTTGAACGGCAAGGAGGCTCACGCATGCTGCGGCCGGCGCCGCGTATCTCAAATGGCGCATGGCGAAAATTGTATCACCCCTTGTGGTGGCAGGTCCGCGCCGGCGCTGAATCGGTTACGCCGATTGGCCCAATGTGACGATCCGCCGCCGGACGGCGCTGCGGGCGTCAAATGCCCGTCGCGCCACGGGTCAGGACGATGCCGAGTATTGTCATCATCAGCGCGTTGGCGGCGATGAGGATGCCCACGGCAATCAAGAGGGATCGGAAAATTTCCGCTCGCAAGTCGGAACGAAGCGAATCAATGCGGGCCAGCAACTCAGCATGAACCGAGTCGATCCGGGCGTGCAATTCCGCATGAACCGAGGCGATCCGGGCGTGCAGCGCCGCGAGTCCGGCCTCGAAGCGTTCCACGGTCACCGTTTGGCTGGCGGATTCGTTCACGACTTCCACAATGGCTTCGGCCTGTTCGGCCTGGATGCCCGCGCCCTTGAGGCGGCGGGATGCGCCAAGTGTATCAAATGCCGTATCGGACATGTGGGGCTCCCGGTAGACGGTTGGGAATGGGCGGATGCCTGTAGTTCGACTGCGTGGCCGAGGTTAGCCGCGCATGGCGCAGTGTGGAAGGCTCATTTCCAGCGCAAATGGCCAATAATGTGTGTGCCCGCTCGCTCAGGACCGGAACAGCGAGCGCTGTTCGAAGGATCGGCGGAACAGATCGGTTCTGAGCGCGGGCGGTCGTGAACCTTCGAGGCCGTGCCTCAGGCGGGCCAGCTTGAAACGTCTGGCGACCAACTCTGCGTAAGGCCCCCGGCCGCGCATCCGGGATCCCCACCCGGCCCGGTAAAGTTTGCCGCCATGCAGGTCCCGAAGCCGGTTCATCACATGCTCGGCCTTGAGCGGGTAGTGCTCCGCGAGCCATTCGGCGAAGAGATCCTTAACCTCGAACGGCAGCCTCAGCATGATGTAATGCACCGCCACGGCGCCGGCGTCTGCCGTAGCGGCGACGATATCTTCGATCTCGTTGTCGTTGATGAAGGGGATCACCGGCGCCATCATCACGCCTACCGGTATGCCGGCGCCGGCCAGTTCGCGCACCATGCGCAGACGGGCCGCCGGAGAGGCTGTGCGCGGTTCCAGGCGGGCCTTCAAGTTGGTGTCCAGCGTCGTGATGCTGATGGCAACGCTGACCAGCCCATGGACAGCCAGCTCACCGAGCAGGTCGAGGTCGCGCAGAACGAGCTTGCCCTTGGTGGTGATGCTGACCGGGTGGCGGTATTCCAGCAGCGTCTCCAGCAACCGGCGTGTTACGCGGTGGGTCTTCTCGCCCGGCTGATACGGATCGGTGTTGGTGCCGATGGCCAGGGTCCTGCATTGGTATCCTGGTGTTTCGAAGGCTTCCCGGAGGCGCTTCACGGGCTCGGTCTTGAAGAATATCTTCGTCTCGAAGTCCAGTCCGGGCGAGAGATCGAGATACGCATGGGTCGGCCGCGCGTAGCAGTAGATGCAGCCATGCTCGCAGCCCTTGTAGGGGTTGATCGACTGATCGAAGGGGATGTCGGGGGACTGGTTGGTGGCGATGATGTTCCTGGTTCGGTCCGGGAAAAATTCGGTGCGCGGGTCGGGTGAGGGGAACGACTCGTCATTCACCGGCTCCCAGCCGTCGTCTTCCGCGACGCAGGTTGTCTTGTCGAACCTGCCTGCCGGATTCGACAGCGAACCGCGTCCTTTTAGGAGGCGTCTATCGTTCACGGGGGCACGCACTCCGTACCTGTCTGCATTCAAGTTTCAGTTGATATCCCTTTATTATTCAGATAGATGCTCATTTGATACTGGTATTATCAACAGTATTATAGCACTGGTGGTTCACTAGGGTGTGACGCATCGGCCGTGACGCCAGTCTCGGACGAATCGCGCTGGCTGTTGATGAAGGCCCAGGACACCTTTGGAAAAGTTTCAGCGGAAACATTTTCACGTGGCGACACCATTGCCGTGCCTGCGCCGCCCCGAGACTTGCGGAATCAGTCCAGCACGTGGGTGAGCAGCCCGTCCGCCAGCTTGGGTTCGAACCAGGTGGATTTGGGCGGCATCAGCCGGTCGGCGTCGGCGACCGCCATGAGTTGTTCCATGCGGGTCGGAAAGAGCGAAAACGCGGCGGCGGAGCGGCCGTCACGGACGCGGCGCTCCAGTTCCTGCGGTCCGCGAATGCCGCCGACGAAGTCCACGCGCGGGTCGGTACGGGGGTCGCCGACGTTCAGGAAAGGTCCCAGGATTCCATCGTGCAACAGGCTGACATCCAATGACGCTACCGGGTCTCCGTCGGGCAGCGTCGCGGCCGGTACGGCGAGTCGGTACCACCGGCCGTCCAGGAACAGGCCGAACGTAGCCGGCCGCTCGGGCGTGACCGGTTCGGGTGCGGGTTCCACCTCAAGACTGTTCGCCAACCGGCCCAGGAAATCGGTTGCGCTCAGGCCGTTCAGGTCCGCGACCACGCGGTTGTAGCCCAGGATTCGCAACTCGTCGTGGGGGAAGGCGACGGTGAGGATGTAGTCCGAACTCTTCGTGCCCGAGGTATCCGATCCGCGCAGTTCCTCGGCCACGCGTGCTCCCGCCGCGGAGCGGTGATGCCCGTCGGCGATGTACAGGGCGTCCATGCCGTTGAACGCGGCCGTCACGGCGCCGACGTGTTCCGGCGCCGCGATACGCCACACGGTGTGCTTCACGTCGTGCTGGCCCGCGACTTCGAACAGGGCCGGCCGGGCCGTAACCTCCTCGATCAATGAACTCAGGCCGTCCCGCGCGCGATACGCGCTGAGCACCGGGCCGGTCTGCGCCTTCAGGGCCAGCATGTTGCGCACGCGGTCGGTTTCCTTGTCGGGCCGGGTCAACTCGTGCTTCCTGAACCGGTTCGCCCTGTAGGCGTCGGCCGAGACGGTGGCCGCGATGCCTGTCTGCCGATGTCCGCCCATCTGCATCCGGTAGGCGTAATAGCCGGGTGCATCGTCCCGCATGACCAGCCCAAGCGCCTTGAGCCGGTCGAGATTCTCTGCGGCCTTCGCATGGACAACGTCACTGTAGGGGTCCGTCCCCTCAGGGAGTCCGATCTCCGGGCGGGAAACGTGCAGGAAACTGTTCGGCTGGCCGCTTGCAAGCCGGCGCGCCTCTTCCGTGCTGACAACGTCATAGGGCGGCGCCACCACGGCCGTGACGTGCTCGGCTTCGGGCCGCAGCGCGGCGAAGGGTTTGACGAAATTTGGCATGCGCGAATGATAAGGGAGTGAAGGGCGGCGGTGAATGCCTGAACCGTAGAACGTGCACCGAAAACGGACTCTCGCATATGCGCGCATGGTTCGCTATGCTCACGTGCCCGCGCAACCATGGCGCGGTACGCGTAACGGCCGTCCGTCGCGCAGTGGAGATGGGAATGCCAGAAACGATGACGAGGGAACGGTTGTTCGAGTTGGTCGGACAGGAACTGGGCACGTCGGCCTGGTTTGAAATCGGACAGAACCGCATCGACCAGTTCGCCGAGGTCACCGAAGACCGCCAGTTCATTCACGTCGATCCAGTGAAAGCGGCCGAGTCCCCTTTCGGCGGAACCATCGCCCACGGGATGCTGACTCTGTCGATGATCGTGTACCTGTGCTCCGAGTTCGTGCCCGCGGTGGAGGGCGTGCGCATGGTGGTCAACTACGGCTTCGACCGGGTCCGGTTCGCCGCCCCGGTCAGGTCGGGCAGGCGCATCCGTGCCGTGGTCAGGCTGCTGGATGCCAAGGAACGGTCGGGCCAGATCCTGGTCAAGGTCAAGGTGACCATCAAGGTGGAGGACGAAACCAAGCCCGCCCTGGTGGCGGAGTGGCTGACGATGCACTTTTCCTGACGGCGCCGGATCCCGACTGCACCCGGTCCTGACTGCGCCCGATCCTCACGGCGGGGCGTTCGGCTGGCACGGGTTCTCGCGGTGCAACTCCAGGTTACGATTTCCGAGGGGCTCAGGGCCCTTGAGGCGCCGGAATCGATACCCGGGACCAGAGCGTAGCGGAAAGCTTCTCCACGTCTTGCCATCGGCCCCGGTGGATCCAGTCCGCCACGGCCGCCAGCACGTCCGGGTAGTTGGCCGGCGGCGGGTCGGACAGTTCGGCCCAATTCGAAATGGCGCCTGCGGACAGCCGCCGAACCACCGTTGCCAGCCCCAGCCGCCTGAGCGCGAGCGCGTTGGATTCCTGTTCCGTTTGCTGGGTGAGCGGTTTGGTGAGGATCTTCCTTCCCAGGTGGAGCGCTTCGCTGACAAAGGTGAAACCGGTGTTCGCGATGACCCCGCGGCAGCCGATCAGGTCCGCGACGAATGCCTCCCGGTTCAGCGGCCTGAGTTCCACGTTGCCTTCCTCCCGTGGCGTGTCGACCCGGCAATAGAATCGAAATCGATGGCCCCTGACCGCGTTCAGGGTGCGAACCACCTCGGTAACCGACTCGAACGGCATGTAGACCAGGAGGTGCTCGCCATTGCTCACGGGCTGGCCCAACTCCTCCAGGCTGACGGTGGGCGGCAGGATGGGCCGGTCGAAGTGGTGCCAGTGCAGGCCCAGCGGGATCGAGGCAGGAGCAAAGCACTTCATCACCATGCGATTGAAGAGGTTCAGGCCCGCTACCGGCACGCCCCGGTGTGCGAACGCGTACAAATGGCCGATGCCGATACAGGGAATGTCGCGCAGCCACCCGATCCGCGCCGTGATCGGCTCGTAGTCGGTGACGATCAGGTCCAGCCCTGCGGTGTCGAACGCGTAGATATCCCGCTCCATTTCGCCGAAGCGCAACTGGAGCATTGTCGCGAGGTGGCTGATTCGGCCACGGTGGGTGACGAAGGTCAGCCCGCGCCGGGTGGCGTAGGGCGTGAACACCGGATCCAGCCACTCGGGATCCAGTGGCGGGCCGCTGAACAGGATGTGTACGTCATGGCCGAGCGCCTTGAGCGCGGCCACCATGGGCCTGGCCCTGGTGAGATGTCCGCGGCCGGTGGTCTGGACTCCGTAGAGTATCCGCATCAGCCGCTGGCGGCCCGGCGATCCTCGCTGTGCTCGACGCCCTGCGGTGTCCGGCTGCCTTCCCGATCCAGACTCTGTTCCTTCGTCCACCTGGAAGAAGCGTAGATCTTGCTTCGGTCGCAGCGGTCCTTGTGACGCTCGGCGATCCCGACGATCTCCGCCATCAGCCCATCGTCGAGGGTGGTGGGGTTCAATCCGAGTTCCAGGAACTTGCGGTTGCGAATTCTCAGGGTGTTCTCGGCCTGCTCCTTTCGCGGGTTGGCATAGAAGCGGATGTCGGCGCCGGTCAGTCGCGACACCTTGTTGGCCAGTTCCAGCAGCGTGTGCGTCTCGGTGGCCTGGTTGAAGATCTCCACGCGCTCGCCGGCGGCCGGCGGATTTTCGACGGCCAACTGGATGCATCGGGCGGTGTCGCGAATGTGAATGAATGCCCGAGTCTGACCGCCCGTGCCGTATATGGTGAGCGGATGGCCGATGGCGGCCTGCATCAGGAAGCGGTTGAGCACGGTGCCGTAGTCGCCGTCGTAGTCGAAGCGGTTGACGAGGTCGTCGTGCAGTTCCGTTTCGGGGGTCTGGGTGCCCCAGACGATGCCCTGGTGCAGGTCGGTGATGCGCACGGCGTCGTTGCGGTTGTAGAAGTAGAACAGCAGCGCATCGAGGGTCTTGGTGGTGTGATAGACGCTGCCAGGATGCGCCGGGTAGAGGATTTCGATCTCCTGCTGCCGGTCCGGCCCGACATCCACTTTGACGTTGAGGTAGCCCTCGGGTATGGCGATGCCCGCCGTGCCGTAACCATAGACGCCCATGGTCCCCAGGTGCACCAGGTGCACGTCCAGCCCCGATTCCACGATGGCGCAAAGCACATTGTGGGTGCCCGGAACATTGTTCTCCACGGTATAGCGTTTCTTTTCGGCCGATTTCATGGAATAGGGCGCGGCCCGCTGTTCGGCGAAGTGCACGATCGCGCGCGGCCGCTTCTCTTCGATCAGATCGAGCAGGCCCTGGAACTCGGTGGCGATGTTGATGGGATGGAAGTCCATCGGCCTGCCGGTCACCCGTTTCCAGGCGGCGATGCGCTCGTCGATGGAACGGATGGGCGTCAGCGATTCGCACCCCAGTTCTTCGTCGATCCTTCGACGCGAGAGATTGTCGACGATGCTCACACGGTAGCCCGCCGCGGACAATCGCAGCGCGGTTGGCCAACCGCAGAATCCATCCCCTCCCAGAACCAGGATGTTGTCAGACACCGAATAGCACCCCTTTCTTGCGCGTGGGTTGCAAGGATAACCGTTTTGGCTGTTTTTGACCCGCCTGACGGGCTCCGGAGCGGCGCTTGACCGAAGCCCGGCAGGCCGTCGGACGATGCATTGCCCGCGTTTCCGCCGCGTGGCGCGGGTGGCGTGAATTTCCCGGCGACATGCAGGTTAAGATACCGGCGGCACAGTGCTGAGTCTGGTATTGGATGGGCTTGATTCTCGATTTCGGCTATCTGCTCGGCGTACTCGCCGCGATGCCCTGGTTCCTTTACCGCATCACTGTCAGGGGAGACTGGCGCAGCATTCCGCGAAGGCTGGGATTCGGGCAGCCGCCTCCGGCTCGGGGAAGCATCTGGCTGCATGGTTCTTCGGCGGGCGAAATCTCGCTCCTGCGGCCGCTGATCCGTCGCCTGTCAGCGGAGTACCCGGCCGCGCCCATCGTGATTTCCGCCTACTCCTCCACCGGTTTCGCGGCTGCGCGGAAAATGTATCCGGATGCGCGGGTGATCTTCTTCCCGTTGGATCTGAGTTTCATCGTGCGCCGCTTTCTGCGCCGTTACGACCCGCGATTGGTCGTCATCGTGGAATCGGATTTCTGGCCGAATTTCCTGAGAGCAACCCATGCGCGGGCGGTTCCCGTGACGGTGATCAATGGCAAGATGTCCGAAAGGTCCTACCGTATCCACGCCCGAATCCGACTTGTTCCGCGGTTGCTCAGGTCGATGCCGCTGATCGCGGTGCAGAGCGAAGATCATGCGTCTCGGTTCCAGCGGCTGGGCGTTGCCGCCGCGCGTGTTGCGGTCACCGGGAACATGAAGTACGACCTGACGGTGTCCGATGAATCGCCTTTGGATGATTCAAGGCGGGCCTTGAACTACCGGCCCGACGATGTGGTCATCATCGGCGGGAGCCTGCGCGACGGCGAGAACGGCGTCTTGGCCGAGTGTTACCGGTCGCTGGCCCAAGTGCATCCGCGCGTCGGTCTGGTCATGGTGCCGCGCTATCCGACGGAAGCCGCTCGCATCCAGGCCGATCTCGAAGCGAAGGCCATGAATGTCGTGCGCAAGTCCGAGGTCGATGCCGGGCGTGCGAATGCGCCCGGGTGCGGCGGTGTGCTACTGGTGGATTCGGTGGGTGAACTGCGCGCCCTGTACGGTTCCGCCGATATCGCGTATGTGGGCGGCAGCCTGTTCGACCGAGGCAGCAGCAGGGGCGGGCACAATGTGATCGAACCCGCCATCCTGGGTGTGCCGGTGCTGTTCGGTCCCCACCACTTCAGTTTCCGCGACACGGTGGACGATCTGCTGGCAGCCGAGGCGGGTATCCGTGTCGCCAACGCTGTGGAATTGCGCGAGGCACTTGAGCTATTGCTCGCGGACGGCGAGCGCCGCCGCCGGATGGGCCGCCGCGCCCGGGAAGTGATCCTGCGCCGACAGGGCGCCACCGGACGCAACTACGACCTCCTGGCAACGCATCTCGCCGCGCTGCGCGAGCGCCGCGCCTCGCCGCCCCCCACGCTCTGGTCGTTGGCCGCGTATTTCCTGTTGCCCTACGCGTTGTTCAATCTCGTTCGCCGTGGTTTGCGGTATCCGGCGTATTGGTCCCGCTGGCCGGAGCGGTTTGGTTACGGGGCGTCTGTCAAAGGGGGCAGGAGCATCTGGATTCACGCGGTATCGGTAGGCGAAGTGCGCTCCGCCGCGCAACTCGTGCGCGCTCTGCGGCGCCGCTATCCGGACCATCGCCTGATGGTGACCACGGGGACGCCCACGGGATCGGAGCAGGTCAGGGAGTTGTTTGCGGATCGCGTCAGCCACTCCTATGTGCCCTACGATCTGCCCGGGGCCGTGCGCCGCTTCATGGACAGGGTGAAGCCCGAGTTCGCCATCGTCGCCGAAACGGAACTGTGGCCCAACCTGTTCGGCGAATGCGGCAAGCGGGGGATTCCCCTGTTTCTGGTCAATGTGCACATCTCACCGGACTCGCTGCGGCGCTACAAGCGCGTCCCGGTGGCCACCAACGCCATGTTGGCGAACGCGCATCTGCTGTGCGCCCAGTCCAGCAAGGATGCGGAGCAGCTTGAAGACCTCGGCGTTTCCAGACACCTCATCCAAGTCACCGGCAATCTCAAGTTCGATGCGCCGGTGGAGGCATCGGTGCTGGCCGAGGGCCGGCGGTTGCGCCGACAGTGGGGGCGCGAGCGTTTCGTCCTGATTGCCGCGAGCACGCACCCGGGCGAAGAGCGGTATGTCCTCGCAGCATTCGGCAAGCTCAAGGCGAGCTTTCCGGATCTCCTGCTGGTTGTGGTTCCAAGGCATCCGGAACGATTCGCAAGCGTCGCCAGGCTCTGCCGGCGCACGGGACACAAGGTTGTCCGCCGCACTGAGCACACCGGGGAACTGGCACGGGATGTGGACATTGTAGTCGGCGACACCATGGGAGAATTGCAGAAGCTTTACGCCGCCTCGGATGTTGCCTTCGTTGGCGGCAGCCTGGTGGAGGTGGGCGGACACAACATTCTTGAAGCCTCCGCTGTGGGTGTCCCGGTCCTTTTTGGTCCACATATGTTCCAGGCCGAGGAGGTCAGTTCCATGGCGCTGGAATGCGGCGCGGCGCGGCGAGTATCGGATGTCGTCAGTTTGACCGATGCGGTGAGATCCTGCATTGAACGTTCCGAGCTTCGTGACACCGCGGCCGCAGCGGCAAGGGCACTGGTGGCAGACAACCGCGGTGCGCTTGAGGGGACCTTGACACTCATCGAAGGCGCGCTGGCAAGAATCCGGGTCGGGGCGAGTCAAGGCGCTGAATGACCGCGCCGGCCGGGCGTCTGAGGCGCATTCAATGAGCCTCTTGCGCTGTTCGGAAGCCTTTGATCGATAAAGGTTTCGAGCAAGTCCAAAAAGAACTTTACCCCAGGAATCGGCGGTTTTGGCGGGATTTTGGGCCGTTTCCGGTCTCGGCGCCGGATTTTCACCCCAAGC
>JAJEFE010000129.1 GCA_022820625.1 Gammaproteobacteria bacterium
GCTTGGGGTGAAAATCCGGCGCCGAGACCGGAAACGGCCCAAAATCCCGCCAAAACCGCCGATTCCTGGGGTAAAGTTCTTTTTGGACTTGCTCGAAACCTTTATCGATCAAAGGCTTCCGAACAGCGCAAGAGGCTCATTACATCTTTGCAAACGATTGCAGCACCCGTTGATGACGTATGCGACAAATTTCGCAGATATATTTGCTTGGCGTATCCATCTTATCGACGAAACACTTAACATGACCTTTTATGTCGACAAATACCCATCATGCAATTTGTTGACATAAAGCAACAAACTCCTAGCCGCCAAATATACGAAAGAACATTTCGCATCCGTTCAACCTAACGGATTGGAATCAAGAAATGTGAGCAGAAAGTGCCCGGACGCCGGTGGCCATACCAGCCAAATGCAAAACGGCACCTCCGAAGAGGTGCCGTTTCGCGTCTGCGTCAGAGTCGCCCGATCGCCTATTCCCAGCGAACGTTGAACTCGGCGCCCCACGTCGCCGGACGGCCGTAACGATAGAAATACACACCCGAACGGTTCCCGGTGGCGCCACCGCACCATTCGTTGTAGCGCTCGTCGGTGATGTTCTGTCCGTACACGGAAGCGGTCCAGTTGCCTTGTGCCGGCTCGTACGTGGCCCGCGCACGGAACTTGGCATAGGCCGGCGTGAAGCACAACGAACGCTCACTGGTCTCTGTGTTGAGCCCGCCCGCAAAGTCGTAGTCATCCTGCCAGTACATCCCCAGCATGGGGGTGAGGGTCCCACCTCCCATCTGAAAGGCGTGCTCGACGGTGGCATTGATGGTCCACTCCGGCGAGTAGTCGGCAATGCTCAGCAATGAGTTGTCGATCAACTGGTCCGGGTTATCCGGGTCGAACGACTCATACTTGCCGTACGTGGCCTCCAGCCGGCCCACATCGAGTGAGACGAACCCGCCGTCCCACGGCGTGGCACGCAACTCGAACTCGATGCCGACGATGTCAACCGTCGCCGCGTTGGTGACGATGTTGAGCGCCGGGTCGCCGCCGAAGCGTCCGTCGGAGTTGTCGATGTTCACCTGTTCCTGCTTGTCCTGGTAGTCCATCCAGAACAGGTCGCCCGCGATCCGGACCCGGCCGTCCGCCAGCGTGCCCTTGTAGCCGATCTCGTAGTTGGCCACATGCTCCGGATTGTAGGTGAGCAACGGCGTCAGTTCGGGCACCAGCGTGGTGTTGAGTTCGTCGTTGAACGCACCCGAGAGAAACCCCTCCGAATACAGCAGGTAGAACATCCCTTCGTCCATGTTGCGAGTCAGGCTCACCATGGGCGTGGTTTCGCTGAAATTAGCCGAGGTGTCGTTATAGAAGCCGCCCTCGAAGATGGATCCGAAGCTGAGGATGTAGTCCGGCGTGCAGAATTGCGAACGGGGCGGGTCGCCGGGCTGACCGAAGCTGCAGGTCTCCGGGACCGTCTCGAGCTCGACCAGGTTGAAGAAACGGTCTTCGTCCGTCCACCGGGCGCCCACGTCCAGCGTCCAGGCGTCGGTCAGGGCAATGGTCGCATGCCCGAACAGCGCCTGGGAGTCGGTCTGGATCAATCCGCTCATACCTGCCGGGTAAGGGCCGCCCGGAATGTGTCGAGGCGAAGACAGCCAGTCGAACTGCGTACCGCCGTCAGGCATGCACGCAATGGAAAAACCAGAATCAGGGTCGCTCAGTGCAGCGAAATTCTCCCGGGTCGTTCGCAGGCAGTCGCCGCCGCCGGTTTCACTGTCGTCATCGAAGAAGTGCGCGCCGAGCACGAAGTCCACCCGATCGTTGGCCACCGCGGTGAACAACACCTCGAAATTCTGGGTCGTACGGATTGTCCCGCGGCCCGGGAACGGCGGCGTTCCGATCGCGTCCATGGGAGTCGACGAGTAGTCGCGATCCTGGAAGTAGTTGTAGTCGGTCACGTGATTGGAGGCGATGACCTTGATATTCAGGTTGTCCAGCCCCCCGATCTCGCCGGCCGAATCCCACTGGATCGTCGCGTTGACGTTCTCGTTGTCCAACTGCAGCATGCTCGCCTTCTCCGACGACGTGACGAAATCGCCCATGGCATTGTCGGTGTTGCAGGCATTCCATAAGTCAATGACCGCGCCGGGGTACAGGCGCTCGACGTGTCCGCCGAAGTTGATGCGGTACCGTCCGTCACTACGGCGGTTAATGCCGAACTCTTCGGGCGGCCTGCCGTTGATGGTCACCACATCGTTACCGCCTCGCTGACCGAAGTTGTGGCCACCGCCCCATTGGCCGATGCCGTCGTCGTAAACCGGTCCGTTATATTGCTGTCCAGGGTGAATAACCTCCCCGTTGACTGCAACAGTCCTGGAAAAGTTGTCGACCTGACTCTGCGACGGACGCGCCCGGCACTGGCCCGGCGCGTTGTGGTCGTCCTGGTAATTGCCGCGGAAGCCCAGGTCCACGGTCCAGTTGTCATCCGGCGTGAATCGCAGCGCAGCCGAAAAGGCGTTCAGGTCCGTCGCGCCCCAATCCGAATTCAGGGTGCGGTTGTAGTAATAACCATCCGAAGACTCATTGGCGTAACTGAAACGCGCGGCCACCGAATCGCTCAGAGGAACGTTGACCATACCCCGGATGCCCAGATCCCCATAGCTGGCGGCACGCACCCGGGCACTGGCCTCGAATTCCGGTCCCGGCTTTGCACTTACAATGTTGATGGCTCCGCCGGTGGTGTTCTTGCCGAACAGCGTGCCCTGGGGACCGCGCAGTACCTCGATCCGCTCGATATCAACCGTGTTGAGCATGTTGCCGACGGTGTTGGGCAGATAGTGCCCATCGATGTAGGTCCCCGCCCCGACAGGCTGAAGGTGACCCGGCGAGTCGTTGCCGATGCCTCGAATGAAAATCGCCGTCACGCCGCGCCGTCCCGTATTCGTGAAGTTCACGTTAGGCACGTGATCGGAGATATCCATGATGTCGTAGATGCCCTGCGCCTGCATGGCGTCCGCGGTGATGGCGCTCACGGAAAGCGGCAGATCCTGCAGGCTTTCCTCACGCCGTCTCGCCGTGACCACCACTTCTTCCAGCATGGCCTGCGCGGACGCCGACTGCTGAGCGCTGGCTGGACCGGCAAGTGAGTAAAGTGCCGCTACCGCAAAGGCCGCAACGCCCAAAATGCATAGACGTGACTTCATGAAGATTCCCTCCGTTTGATTCAGAAAGAGCAAGGTTCAATGCCAAAATTCGAATGGTTGTTGCCAGCACGCAACGAGGGCGCACACAGGCAATCGGGCTTTTGTACCCGTGCCAATCGAATTTGTCAATTTGCAGCGCCTCGGTCCGGTTGCTCCTGCAAATGAAGAACGGCACCCCCGAAGAGGTGCCGTCCGTCAGTCCGTTGGACGATGCTGGCGTGGACGCCAGTTCGTCTGGACAGGCCGATTAACCGCCGAAACGGTACATGAACTCCGCGCCCAAGGTCACCGGACGACCGTAACGGTAGTCATGCACACCTGACCTCCGCTGGCGGTTGCAGCGCTCGTAGTAGCGCGTGTCGGTGATGTTCTGGCCGAATAGCGAAGCCTGCCAGGCCTCGTCCGCCGGTTGGTAGGTCACGCGCGCACGGAACTTGGCGTAGGGCTCCTGGTAGCAATAGGAATTGCCCGAGGCCTGGTCCCATCCATCGAACCCTCTGAAAAAGTCGTACTCGGACTGCCAGTACATGCCCAGTTGCGGACTCACTGTCGCGCCGTTGCCGAGCGTGAACTGGTGCTCGATTGTCGAGTTGATGGTCCATTCCGGCGAGAGGTCCGAAATCGTCACGTTCGAAAGATCCTGGAGCACGCCCGGATTGTCGGGGTTGAAGGACGAGAACTCGCCGTATTCGTTCGTGAGGCGACCGAGGTCCAGGGAAAAGAACCCGTTATCCCATGGTACGGCCCGCAACTCCAGTTCGATCCCGGTTATATCGACCGTCGCGGCATTTGTCCTGATGGATACATTCGGGTCGCCGCCGTAGCGGCCGTCGCTGTTGTCGATCGAAATCCCCTCCTGCTTGTCCCGGTAATCCATGAAGAACACAGCCCCGGCGATCGAGACCCTGCCATCCGCGAGTCTGCCCTTGAAGCCGACCTCGTAGTTGTAAACATGCTCGGGTTCATAGGACAACAACGGTTCCAGCTCCGGAACAAGTGTTGCGTTGAGTTCGTCGTTGAAGCTGCCCGACAGGAATCCCTCCGCGTATCGGAAGTAGACGATGCTGTCGTTTTCCAGCGTCCGCGTGAAGCTGATCATCGGCGTCACTTCGGAGAACTCCCGTGACGTGTTGTTGTAGAAGCCGTCCAGGAGCAGCGTGTCGTAGTTGATGGTGTATGTAGGCACACACTGCTGGTTCTCTGCAGGATCCCCCGGAAAGCGATGCGTGCAGAGGTGGCCCGGCACGTCGACCTCGGCCTGGTTGAAGGTGCGCGTATCCGTCGTCGTGCGCACACCGATATCCATTTGCCAGCGGTCGGTCAGATCGTACGTGGCGTGCGCGAAAACGGCTTGCGACTCCGTTCCGACAAAACCGCTCATGCCGGCCACGCCCGGTCCTCCGGCAACCTGTCGATCTGCCAGGCGGTCGAACTGCGTGCCGCCATCGGCAAAGCATTCGATGCCGCCCGACTGGTTCAGCGCGCTGTCCGGATCGGCAATCTCGTCGATGCGGGCATTGGCCTTCGACAGGCAATCGCCTGCGCCGACCAGCCATTCATCGTCGAACAAATGTACGCCGGCCACGACTGCAAGCCGGTCGCTCACGTCCGCCGTGAACAACAGCTCGATCTGGTTGTTGGCCTGCTGCTGACCGAACCCACCGCGCGGCGGCGTACCGATCGCATCGACCTTGATGGCCGAAAAATCGCGATCCTGCAGGTAGTCGTAGTCGACTTCGTGCCGGCTGACGTTCAACCTCACGTTCAGGTTTTCCAATCCGCCGACGGCACCGCCCGAATCCCACTGGAACGATGCTCCGTAGGTCGTGTTGTCCAGATTGACGAAGGTGTCCTTCTCGTACGAGGTGACGAAATCGCCCATCTCGATGTCCGCGAGGCATGACTCCCAGTAATCGATCGTCGCGCCCGGATACAGGCGCTCGAGGTGGCCACCGACGTTGGTACGGGGACTGCCGAAACTTCCGCCCCACTGACCGATGCCGCCCTGGTCATTGTGGCCGACGCCCGCGTAGACGGGGCCGTTCCACCGATAGCCCTCATGAACGTACTCATTCGTGTTGCCGTAGCCGTCACTGACCATCATCGTGATGGGCTCGCCGTTGTGCCACAGCCGGTCCACCTGTGCCTGGGTCGGACGCGGCTCGCACTGGCTCGACGCGTTGTCGTCGCGCTGCTGGTTGACGCGGTAATGCAGATCGACGATCCAGTTGTCGTTCGGCGTCAGGCGCAAGGCGCTGGCAACCGCCGTGATGTCGGTCGCACCGACATGACGGTTCTGCGTGCGGTTCCAGTAGTATCCGTCCGACGTCTCTTTCGAGACGCTCAACCGGCCCGCTGCCGTATCGCTGAACGGCACGTTGATCGTGCCCCGAACGTCGGCCTGGCCGTAGTCCGCGGCTCGCACCAGCGCGCTGGCCTCGAATTCCGGGCCCGGCTTGGTCGTGACGATGTTGATCGCGCCGCCCGTCGTGTTCTTGCCGAACAGCGTGCCCTGCGGACCGCGCATGACCTCGATGCGCTCAACGTCGAGCGTGCTCATCATCTGGCCCAGCGTATTCGGCATGTAGTGCCCGTCGATGTACACGCCCGCGCCGACCGGCACCAGGTTGTTCGTCGAACCACTGCCGATACCGCGAATGTAGAGCGCCTGAATGCCGCGCCGGTCCTGCGTCGTCAGGACCAGGTTCGGAATGTGTTCCGTGATGTCCTCGAGGGCAATGATGCCCTGTGCTTGCATGGTGTCGGCCGTGATGGCAGCGACCGAGAGCGGAAGATCCTGCAGGCTTTCTTCGCGTCGGCGGGCGGTTACCACCACTTCCTCCAACATGGCCTGGGCCGACGGGCTTTGAGCCGCCACGTGTTGCGAGAGCGAGAAGAGCATTCCGGCCGATAGGGCCGCGACGCCGGTCGCGCAATATTGTAGTTTCATATTTGTTCCCCAGATCGCAAAAGCATTTATATATTTCTAAACACCACCAGCCTGGACTTGTCCTTGTTGTTGCCAAAGCGCAACGACAAACAGACAACGCGGTTCGTGTCGATTGTTATAGCACTCGTTCGCGAATGTCAATTACAGAAAAGTAACGTGGCTCACGTAATAGCAAAGACGGCACCTCCGAAGAGGTGCCGTCTTTTTTTTCCAGTACCTGGCGCAGTTCAGCGAGGACCGACCCGCGTCACGGAATCCCGCCCGAAACTCAACCGCCGCCGAAGCGCATGGTGAACTCAGCGCCCCACCATGCGGGCGCCTGATGCAGCGTCTTGTAGGTGCCGCCTCGATTGCTTCCGCAACGCAACAGGATCCTTTCGTCGGTAATGTTGTACCCGTAGAACGCAGCCTGCCAGCTTCCGTCCGCCGGTTCGTACGTTACTCGGGTCCGCCACTTGGCATAACTGTCCTGGTGGCAGTGTGGCGACCTCTCGCCCACATCCAGGCCCGAAAGCCACTCGAAGTCGGCTTGCGTGTAGACACCGAGCTGCGGCGTCAGCAGCGCCCCGTTCCCCATCTCGAACGCATGTTCGACGGTACCGGTCACGGTCCAGTCGGGCGTCCGGTTGGCGATGGACGAATTGGAGACATCGACCAGCGGACCGCCAATGTTGTCCAGATCGGGCACCAGGAAGGAGCTGTACTCGGAATTGAGCACGCCAACATCGAGCGAGACGAACCCGCCGGTCCAGGGGCTCGAACGCAGCTCCAGTTCTACACCCGTAATGCTGACATCGGCAGCGTTCTGGGTATATTCCAGCGCCGGGTCCGGTCCGAACCGTCCGTCGCTGTTGTCGACCTCGATCGCCTCCTGCTTGTCGGTGTAATCCATGACGAAGATGGCCGATGCCAGCCGCAAGCGCCCGTCCAGCAGCGTCCCCTTGAAGCCCGCTTCGTAATTGGTGACGAACTCGGGACCGTAGGGAATGATGTCGATGACGTTCTGGCGCTGCTCCGCATTGAAACCGGGATTGTTCGGGTTAAGCTCGTCGTTGAACGCGCCGGTCAGGTAACCCTGGGATACGGTAGCGTAGAGGATTCCGCTCTCCAGCACATCTCCGGGTGTCAGGTGCCGGGTCAGGCTGATCGTCGGCGTGATCTCGCTGAAGCTGGCCTCGACGTTGGCGTGAATCCCGCCGTCCACGATCGTGCTTCGGTTCATCACGTAGTCCGCATCGCAGAATGTCAGCGGGGAGGGATCGCCGGGGTTATTGTGCGTACAGGTCCCCCGCTGTGTCGGATACTCGATGTGCGCCTGACCGCGGTCGTCCTGCATCCAGCGTGCGCCGACGGCGAGGTTCCAGTTCTCCGCCAGCGAGTAGTCCAGATGCGCGTAGACGGCGGTCGACACTCCGCTGGTGCGCCCCGCGTTGGTCGACGAGCGACGGTCTCCGACGCTGTCCGGGAGCCGGTGGAAGAACGTTCCGCCTTCCGGTTCGCAGATGATGTCGTCGTCATGCATGCCGTTGATGGTGCCCTCCGGCGCACCCGTGGCCGGATTGATGGGGCCTGCATCGGGGTCCCATGCCGCGATCCAGTCACGCAGGCACGCGCCGGTGCCGGCCTGGGCAAGGTCGTCGAACCAGTAGACTCCGGTGGTGAGGTTCGCCCGGTCGTTGAGCTGACCGTTGAAGATCAACTCGAACTCGTCCGTCCAGCGTGCGATTCCGCGACTGCCCTGCGGGTTGTTGCCTATGTGGTCGATGATGCCGGGGCCGAAGTCCCGGTCCTGGTAGTAGTTGTACGAGGTATATCGCCAGGCGCCCTTGATCTGCAGCGTGGCATCCTCGAACGCCCCTAGATCTCCCGGCGCCCAGGTGGCGTCCAGCGTGAACATGTCGTTGTCCACGTGAGAGTAAGTGAGCGCGTCCTGATAGCTCTGATAAACGTCGCCCGAATTGGCGTCCTCCCAGCAGGAATTCGCAAGCGTCGCGGCCGCCCCGGGATAGAGCGCGTCGACACGCATGTTGGATCCGCCTATCAGCGATCCGCCTGCCGATGGTGGGCGGAGGGAAGCGTCGTCGTTTCGGCTGCCCCAACGATTAACCCCGTATTCGGCGAACGGTCCGGGTCCCATGTACACCACGTCATCGGCCGTGCCCAGCACCAGGTCCGGGCCGGTGAACGTCCCCGGATTACCGGGCGTACCGCCATCGGCGGCGCCGATCAGCAGATCGTAGGTGCGCTGGTTGGGCCGCGGACGGCACTGGCCGCCCTGGTTGTCGTCGCGATCCCTGGCGATCGCGGCGCGCGCGTCGATGATCCAGTTCTCGCCCAACTCCCAGCGGAGGGCCAACCCCACGCTTTCCTGGTCCGTACCGCCGGAGGGCTGGTTGAAGAACCGGTTGAAATAGTAGCCGTCCATGCTCTCGGAGGCATAGTTGCCCCGGAAGAAAACGCTGTCGCTGAGCGGCACGTTGACCATGGCCCGCACGTCCTGCTGGCCGAAGTCTCCGGCTCTCACCGTGACATAGGAGTCGAACTCCGATCCGGGCTTGGCGCTGACCCAGCTCACCGCGCCGCCCGTGGTGTTCTTGCCGAACAGCGTGCCCTGCGGGCCGCGCAGGATTTCCACCCGTTCCACGTCGAGCGTGCTCAGGAACGCCCCAAGGCTTCCCGACATGTAGTGGCCGTCGACGTACATGCCCACGCCAAAGACCTGCGCCGGGTTGGAGAACCCTCCGCCGATGCCGCGGATGTACATTCGCGTATCGTTTTTCCGCTGATCCTCGGTCAGGACCACGTTGGGCACGAAGTCGCTGATCTGCTCCATGTTGTAGATGCCCTGGGCCTGCATGGCATCCGCGGAGATTGCCTGAATGGAAAGCGGCAGTTCCTCCAGGTTCTCTTCCCGCCGGCGCGCCGTGACCACGACTTCCTCGAGAAAGGCGGCGGCCGACGCGGACTGCTGCTGTGCGACGGCGGAGTTCGACGAAAGCAGCAAGATCGAACCCGCAAAACCCAACAATCCAAATACGAATCGATTTTGTTTCATGTTTTTCCCCTGTGAATGACCTTGATCGCACGGAAAGATCGAGAAATCGGAAAGCAGGACGGAACAAACAACCTGCGGTCCACAGATGTTGCAATCCTGCGACAGAATGATAAGCATTGCATGCCCACGCTGCGGATAATACGTGCTTCCATTGGCGATTTCTATTCATGAACCAAAAGAGGCACTTGCGTTGTGGCGTTTTTTGGCCGCCGCCGATGTCTTGGATGGAGCCGCGATTCGTTCTTCGAGGGCATGATGAGGCGCCAAGTCGGCTCGTTCGGTTGAAAAGGCCCCTGGGTTCCGCTCAAATGGGAACG
>JAJEFE010000156.1 GCA_022820625.1 Gammaproteobacteria bacterium
CGCTTGGGGTGAAAATCCGGCGCCGAGACCGGAAACGGCCCAAAATCCCGCCAAAACCGCCGATTCCTGGGGTAAAGTTCTTTTTGGACTTGCTCGAAACCTTTATCGATCAAAGGCTTCCGAACAGCGCAAGAGGCTCAATGGGTGGGTCAGTTTTGGACGCCGATTGGCAGTTCGGCCCATGAATGGATTCAAGCGGATGGCCGTGCCGGCGGAATATCGCATCGGGATATGGCGGTCGCGATCATTGACGAGATCGAGAATCCCAAATCGTTGAAACGCCGAATGGCGGTCGGCTACTGATCCAAATATATTTTTAAAAGCGCTCGGATATTGAATGCAGCGCTGGCCGCAACCGTTACCGGCCAAGAACGACGTCAATGCCGACGAGCAGTCCCTTGAGTTTCGCCCGGGAGATTCGGCTCACGGGCTCTTCGAGCAGCGCGCGGTCGATGGTGACGACCTGGGAAACATTCGCGACGGAATCTTTCGGCAGGCGCGTCATCCGCGCCGTAAGCAGCACGTTGCCGGGCGCGTCCGCCCACTTCAGGTTGGTGGTCAGCGGTACGCACACTACTGTAGCCAACCGACTTCGATTCAAGGCATCGCCTTGAACGATGACGACCGGTCGCCGAAAGCCTGGGCCCGACCCCGCGGGCGCCGGCAGTTCGGCCCAGCAGACATCGCCCTGGGAGATTACCATTCGATACGGTCAAGCGTGCGAAGGCTGGCGGCGGCAACGAAGGCATCCTTCTCGTCGCCTACTCGCTCGCAGACGCGATTCATCGTATCCGTCACCTCGTCGGGCGAATGGCGCGCAACATACTCGTCGAGCGCCGAGGCGTACAGTTCGCTCCGCGACCGGCGATTACGCTTGGCCAGCCGCTCCGCGCGCTCGAATATTTCATCCGGAATCGATACGGCAGTTTTCATACCGATAGTATAACCGAGGAAAGCGCCATTGATGCTCGCCTGTTCGCTTATTCCGCAAGAAACCTCTCGGCATCCAGCGCCGCCATGCAGCCGGAACCGGCCGAGGTGACCGCCTGCCGGTAGATGGGGTCGGCCACGTCGCCCGCGGCGAATACGCCCTCGACGCTGGTGGCGGTGGCCATGCCCGACTCTCCGGGATGCAGGACGATATAGCCACCCTCCATCTCAAGTTGCCCCTCGAAAATCCCCGTGTTGGGCGTGTGGCCGATCGCGATAAAGACGCCTTGGGCTTCGACTTCCCGCATTCCATGATCTAGTACGTGCCTGAGCCGAACGCCGGTGACGCCGTCTCCGTCTCCGAGCACTTCTTCGAGCACATGGTCCCAGAGAATGGTGACGTTCTCATTTTCGGCCTTGCCCATCAGCCGGTTGCCGAGAATCTTCTCTGCCCGGAATTGGTCCCGCCGGTGTACGACGCTGACATGGGAGGCGATGTTCGAGAGATACAGCGCCTCCTCCACGGCCGTATTGCCGCCGCCGATCACGGCCACCGGCTGGTTCCTGAAGAAGAAGCCGTCACAGGTGGCGCACGCCGACACGCCCTTGCCTTTGTAGGCTTCTTCAGATGGCAGGCCCAGGTACTTCGCCGATGCCCCAGTGGCGACGATAAGGGCGTCGCAGGTGAACTCTCCCAGTTCGCCCGTCAGCCGGAACGGGCGCTCGCCGAGTTCCACCGCGACCACCTGGTCGTAGATCAGCCGCGTGCCGAAGCGTTCTGCGTGCAGCCGCATGCGCTCCATCAACTCGGGTCCCTGCACGCCGTCGTTGTCGCCGGGCCAATTGTCCACGTCCGTGGTGGTGGTCATCTGGCCGCCGACTTCGATGCCGGTGACGATGACGGGCGCAAGCGCCGCGCGGGCCGCGTAGACCGCAGCGGTATAGCCGGCGGGACCGGAGCCCAGGATGATCAGTTGGTGATGTTCGACGGACATGGTTTCTCCAGAACCGGGGGAGCCGGGGAGACGCTATGGTAATGGAGCGGTTCGGCCAAGTCTCGCAATCGCGCCTGTAATTTCGCTTGGCGCCAATTGACAGGAATCCCGCTGCGACCGATCAAAACTGCGCCCTCGCCGACGGCCCTGTACGATACGGTTTGGTTGCCATGTTTCGCCGATTTCGGCAAGATTGCGCGGCTGATTTCACGGTGCCTGAAACTTCACCTGCTGTCCCTGGCGTCGGAGCCCAAGCCATGGCGAACTACCTCTTTACCTCCGAATCCGTGTCCGAAGGACACCCCGACAAGATGTGCGACCAGATCTCCGACGCGATCCTGGACGCGGTTTTGCGTGATGACCTGAACGGCAGGGTAGCCTGCGAGACGCTGACCAAGACGGGACTCGTCATGGTGGCCGGAGAGATCACCACCAGCACCTACGTGGACGTGGAGGGGATCGTTCGCAAGACTGTCACGGATATCGGCTACGACAATTCCGGCGTGGGCTTCGACGGCAACACCTGTGCGGTGATCAATGAACTGGGGGAACAGTCGCCCGACATCGCGCAGGGCGTGGACCGCAGGCGGCCCGAAGACCAGGGCGCCGGCGACCAGGGCCTGATGTTCGGCTATGCGAGCAATGAAACCGACGCGTTCATGCCCGCACCCATCGTGTACGCACATCGGCTGGTGGAACGGCAGGCCAGCGTGCGCAGGTCCGGCGTGCTCGAGACGGGCGGTCGTTCGTGGTTGCGTCCCGACGCGAAGAGCCAGGTGACATTCAGGTACGAAGACGGTCGGCCCGCCGCCGTTGAAGCGGTGGTGCTGTCGACCCAGCACGCGGAACTGGAGGAACTCGGAATCTCTCTGGACGACCTGAGGGAAGCCGTGATGGAACACATCATCGAGCCCGTGCTTCCGGCGAAGTGGCTGAGCGCGCAGACCCGGTACCACATCAACCCCACCGGGCGGTTCGTCACCGGCGGACCCATGGGCGACTGCGGCCTGACCGGGCGCAAGATCATCGTCGATACCTACGGCGGCATGGCGCGGCACGGCGGCGGGGCGTTTTCCGGCAAGGATCCCTCGAAGGTGGACCGCTCCGCGGCCTACGCAGCCCGCTACGTGGCGAAGAACGTGGTCGCTGCGGGTCTGGCATCGCGGTGCGAGATCCAGGTCTCCTACGCCATCGGCGTGGCCGAACCGACGTCCATCTCCGTCGAAACCTTCGGCACGCACACCGTGGACGAGGCCCGGATCGAGGGTCTGGTCAGGGAGCAGTTCGACCTGACGCCCTACGGGATCCAGCGGATGCTCGACCTGCTGCGCCCGATCTACCTGAAGACGGCTGCGTACGGCCACTTCGGCCGCGAAGATCCGGACTTCACGTGGGAGCGCACCGACCGGGCCGAGGCGCTCAAGGACGCGGCCAGGGCTCCGTCCGTGCGCACGGCGTAGCCGCGGCCCGGCGTTACCGCAATCGATCTGCCCGCCTGTGCCTGCGCTGATCTGCGGCTCCATCGCCTACGACACCATCATGGTGTTCGACGACTCGTTTCGGAACCACATCCTTCCGGAGCAGATCCATATACTCAACGTGTGCTTCCTGGCGCCGCAACTGCGGCGCGAATTCGGCGGTTGCGCCGCGAACATCGCCTACAACCTCAAGCTCCTCGGCGAGGAACCCATCCCCATGGCGACCGTGGGACGGGACTTCGAAGCGTACCGGGAGTGGCTCCGTTCACTGGGCATTCGCCGGGATCACGTCAGGGTGCTCGACGATCTGTTTACGGCCCAGGTGTACATCACCACGGATCTGGACGACAACCAGATTACCGTGATCCATCCGGGGGCCATGGAACACTCCCACCGCAACCGGGTGGAGGATGCGCCGGAAGCGACCATCGGCATCCTGTCCCCTGACGGGCGCGAAGGGATGGTGCAGCATGCCGCACAGTTTGCCGAGGCTTCCGTACCCTTCATGTTCGATCCCGGCCAGCAACTGCCGTTGTTCTCTGGCACGGAATTGCGGCACTTGGTGGAACAGGCCACCTGGGTCTCGGCGAACGACTACGAATGGGAACTGCTCAAGGACAGGACCGGTTGGGACATCGACGACGTGGTCAGGCGGGTCGATGCGCTCATCGTCACCCGCGGCGCCGAGGGATCGACGATTCACACCGGTAACGAGCGTATCGACATTCCCTCCGTGCAGCCGCAGCAAGTGACCGATCCGACCGGATGTGGGGACGCTTACCGCGCGGGTTTGCTGTACGGGCTGTTGAACGGCTTCGACTGGCTCACAACCGGGCGCGCCGCAAGTCTGATGGGCGCCATTAAGATAGAATGCCACGGTACCCAGAACCATCGATTTACCCTGGATGCGTTCGAGCAGCGGTTCCAGGACAGCTTCGGCTGCCCCCTGGCGTAGCCGTCCGGAGCCTCAGGAGCGAAACAATGAGCGTTAGCAATCGGGTCGTGGCCATCGAAACTTCCGAGGGCGACTACCGGATCAGAGACATTGGCCTGGCCGACTTCGGCCGCCGCGAAATCGACCTGGCCGAGCAGGAGATGCCCGGGTTGATGGCGGTGCGGGAGGAATACGGTGCGTCAAAGCCACTGGAGGGAGCAAGGATTACCGGCTCCCTGCACATGACCATCCAGACCGCCGTGTTGATCGAGACCCTGGAAGCGCTGGGCGCGGAGTTGCGCTGGGCGAGCTGCAACATCTTCTCCACCCAGGACCATGCGGCGGCGGCCATCGCCGCCAACGGCACCCCGGTCTTTGCCGTCAAGGGAGAGACCCTGGAGGAGTACTGGGAGTATGTCGACCGGATCTTCGCCTGGCCGGATGCCGCCGGTCCCAACGTGATCCTGGACGACGGCGGCGATGCCACGCTCTTCGTACACCTCGGCTACCAGGCCGAGGAAGACCGCTCCGTGCTGGACAAGACGCCGGAAAGCGAGGAGGAGGCAGTGGTATTTGCCGCCGTGCGCCGCTCCGTCGAGCGCGACCCGGAGCGCTTCCACCGCATGGTGCAGGGCATTCTCGGCGTCAGTGAGGAAACCACCACTGGCGTCCACCGGCTCTACCAAATGCTGGAACGCGGCGAGTTGCTGTTCCCGGCCATCAACGTCAACGACTCGGTCACCAAGTCCAAGTTCGACAATCTCTACGGCTGCCGGCACTCGCTGGTGGACGGCATCATGCGCGCCACCGACGTCATGCTCGCCGGCAAGGTGGCTGTCGTCGCCGGTTATGGCGACGTGGGCAAGGGCTGCTGCCAGTCGCTCAAGGCCCAGGCGGCGCGGGTCATCGTTACGGAAATCGATCCCATCTGCGCCCTGCAGGCCGCCATGGAAGGCTACGAGGTCATGACCATGGACGACGCCTGCCGGATCGCCGACGTGGTAGTTACGGCCACCGGCTGTGTCGACGTGGTCACCGCGAAGCACATGGAGCAGATGAAGAACAACGCCATCGTCTGCAACATCGGCCACTTCGACAACGAGATCCAGGTGGAGCGCATCCGCCACCATGAATGGCTGGAAATCAAGCCGCAGGTCCACAAGATCACCTTCCCCGACGGTCACAGCATCATCCTTCTGGCCGAAGGGCGGCTGGTGAACCTGGGTTGCGCCACCGGCCACCCGAGCTTCGTGATGTCCAACAGCTTTACGAACCAGGTGCTGGCGCAGATCGAGCTGTTCAATCATTCGGACAAGTATTTGTTAGAGGCGCCGCATCCGGGGGTCTACACGCTGCCCAAGGAACTGGACGAGAAAGTGGCCCGGCTGCATATCGGCAAGCTCGGCGTGGACCTGGAGGTGCTTTCCAGGCGTCAGGCTGACTATCTGGGCGTACCGGCGGAAGGACCGTACAAACCGGAGCACTACAAGTATTGAATTCCGGGCGCGCGCAGCCTCGGAAATCGCTACTTCATGTCGATGTACTTGACCGGGACGAGCCGATGTCCAAGCATGTCCACGGCCGCCTGAGCCTGTTCCAGAACGACGTAGCCGAGCAGGGGTTCGTATTCCTCCTGTTCGTCCGTTCCCATATCCACGAAGACGACTTCGTTCGCGACTGGACGAAAACCGTCGATCTTGATCTCGACGGGCCAGCAGGCTTCCCCCTCGAGCACTTCGCGGTTGGCCAGTTGCAGTTCGACGGATTCCGAGCGCTTGAAGCTGCCGAGCCTTTCCTTCCACGCCATGGGAAGAATCAACGCGCCCGCGCCGGTATCGACGAGCATCGGGCATTGGATGAACTTGTCCTCGTCGAAGAGGTTCGTGATTCTGGTTTGTACGACGATTCTTCCCATGCCTGTGCCGTGATCGGTCCTTTCGTAACTGCGTCCGCCGCGTTTCGCGAGGATTGCGGCACGATTGTAATTCATCCATCGCAAGCCCACACGGTGCGCGTGTGAAGCGGGCGGCGACGTTGGGCGGGTTCTGCGCGGCGGTTGCGCTCGGCATTGGCCTGGCTGCCGCCGGGCAACCTCCCGAAATATGCTGGACTGCGGCCGTCACGCTGTTGTGCGCTGTCTGGTGGATTTCCGAAGCACTCCCCATTCCCGTCACGGCGCTGGTGCCCTTCGCTGTCTTTCCGCTGGTGGGCGTGCTTACTCCCGCTCAGGTGGGGCAGGCCTACGGAAGCCCGCTGATCCTGCTCTATCTCGGCGGATTCATGCTGTCCACTGCCATGGAGAAGAGCGGCGCCCACCGGCGCCTGGCGCTGGGCATGGTCAATGCCTTCGGCGGTGCGGGAGATCGCGGGGTGGTGTTCGGTTTCATGGCGGCGGCGGCGTTCCTGAGCATGTGGATATCCAACACCGCCACCAGTCTCATGCTCCTGCCGATCGCGCTGGCGACGCTGGAGAACGTGACGGACCGCCGCCTCAAGATCGGACTGCTGCTGGGCATCGCCTACGCCTGCAACGTGGGCGGCATCGGCACGCCCATCGGTACGCCCCCCAACCTGATCTTCATGCAGGTTTACACCGACACCACCGGGATCCAGCTTGGCTTTGTCGACTGGATGACCTGGGGTCTGCCGGTGGTGCTCATTTTCGTGCCGCTGATCGCATTGTGGGTGACTCGCGGTGTGTCCCGGTCCCGTAATATATTCGTCCCCGCCGTGGGTGACTGGCGGCCCGAAGAAAAGCGGACCCTGGCGGTTTTCGCGCTCACCGCGTTGGCCTGGATGACGCGCACGGACCCCTTCGGCGGCTGGAGCGCCTGGCTCAACCTGCCCCAGGCCAACGACGCCAGCGTGGCGCTGTTGGCGGTTTTGGTCATGTTTCTGATTCCCAGCGGCAAGGCAAGTGACGGGAAGGGCGTTGGGACCGGTAGCAACGGAGGGCGCCTGCTGGACTGGGAGACGGCCATAAAGATCCCGTGGGGCATTCTCATTCTGTTTGCCGGGGGAATCTGCATCGCCAACGCGTTCGTCAGCTCGGGTATCAGCCAGATCGTGGGCGAGGCATTGGGCGCGCTGAGCACGCTGCATCCCTTGATCGTATTGGCGGTGATCTGCCTGTCTGTCACGTTCCTGACCGAGATCACGAGCAACACGGCGACCACAGCGCTGCTGATGCCGATCCTGGCCGCGGCCGCAATCGGTTCCGGCGTCGACCCGCGGCTGCTGATGGTGCCGGCGGCCATGAGCGCCAGTTGCGCCTTCATGCTGCCCGTGGCCACCGGCCCGAACGCCGTGATCTTCGCATCCGGCCACGTGCCCATCCGGGCCATGGCGCGGGAGGGGCTCATATTGAACCTGCTGGGCGCGGCGGTTCTGAGTACCATCTGTTTTCTCATCCTGTGACACGGTTCGGACGGGAGGATTCGCATGAGCCTGTTTGAGATCGGCGCCTTCCTGATCGGGCTGTCGGCCCTGTTCGGACTCATCAACAACAAGTACGTGAGGGTGCCGCATACCATCGGGCTGGTACTCATCGCGCTGGCCGCCTCGCTGATGCTGCTGCTGATCGAGTCCCTGGTGCCCGCCGCCAACGTCGACACCCTGATTGTCGAAGTACTGGGACGGATCGACTTCCACGAAACGCTGATGCACGGCATGCTGAGTTTCCTGCTGTTCGCGGGCGCCCTGCACGTGGACCTGTCCGCGCTGCGCAGCCGGTACCGCACGATCGGGCTGATGGCGACGGCGGGCACTCTGGTCTCCACGCTGGCCATCGCCACCGCGACCTGGCTGCTGGCCGGCTGGGCGGGACACCCGCTGCCCTTCGTCTGGGCGCTGGTGTTCGGCGCCCTGATCAGCCCGACCGACCCGGTGGCGGTACTGGCGCTCTTCCGAACCGTCCCGGTGCCTGAATCATTGAAGGTGACGCTGGCCGGGGAGTCCCTGTTCAACGACGGCGTGGGCGTCGTTGTCTTTACCGTGATCGTCGGCGTCGCCGTGCAGGGCGGCGAGCCCAGCTTCCTCCACATCGGAGAACTGTTCGCGGTGGAAGTGCTCGGCGGGATAGTACTGGGACTGATCGCGGGCTACGCCGGTTACCGCGCCATGTACCATCTGGACGAGCCCAACCTGGAGGTCCTCATCACGCTGGCGGTGGTCATGGTGTGCTACGCAGTCGCCATCCGGCTGGAAGCCAGCGGTCCCATCGCCATGGTCGTGGCGGGGCTCTTCATCGGCAACAAGGGCATGAAATACGCGGTGAGCGATCGCTCCCGGGACTATCTCGAGAAGTTCTGGATGCTGCTCGACGAGATCCTCAATTCCGTGCTCTTCCTGCTGATCGGCCTGGAAGTCCTGATCATCGCCCGCAGCGGGTTCGAATACTGGATGGGCCTGCTGGCCATCCCCATCGCCCTG
>JAJEFE010000024.1 GCA_022820625.1 Gammaproteobacteria bacterium
GCTTGGGGTGAAAATCCGGCGCCGAGACCGGAAACGGCCCAAAATCCCGCCAAAACCGCCGATTCCTGGGGTAAAGTTCTTTTTGGACTTGCTCGAAACCTTTATCGATCAAAGGCTTCCGAACAGCGCAAGAGGCTCATGTGTGAGGCGGACTCGCCGAGTCTGTCCGTAGACGGTTGCATCTGCCGAAGAACAGGCCTCCGGCGCGCATCATTCAGCCTCGAACTCCTTGACCTTCTCGAATTAGCTGTTAAAACGGCACATCAATGACGATGCAGACAACAATCGCCGCGCGGGATCACGTCGAACCGGCCCTCTGCCCGCTCACCGACATGGGCGTGATCGGCGTCTCCGGCACCGATGCGGAGGCGTTTCTGAACGCGCAACTCAGCCGAAACGTGCATTCGCACCGGCCGGCGCGGGCGACGCTGGCCGCCTGGCTCGATGCCAGGGGCCGCGTGCTGGCCTTGCTCCGCGTGCTGCGCGCTGGTGACCGCTGGCTGCTCCTGACCCGGGGAGCCGACGATGAAGCGCTGATCCGGCGCCTGAGCCTTTTCGTGCTGCGTGCAGACGTTCGGCTGCGCAACCTGTCGTCACAATGGTTCGCCGCTGCGGCAGTCGGCCGAATCGAACCATGGCTTGAGAGCCGATCGGTCGCGCTGGGCAGTCACAGGGGGGACTCAGCGACCGCGAACGGCGCTTTTCTCATTCGCATCGGCCCGCGGCTGGTCTACCTGTTGTCGGCTGATGCAGCGCCAACGGATTTTGCGCGTGACATTCCGGCAGGCGCCGAGCAGTCTGCAGCATTGGAGGAGATTCGCCTGGGACTGGTCAATCTGACGCCCAAACTCAGCGGCCGCTACACCGCGCACATGCTCAATCTCGATAGCCTTGGGGCCGTGGCTTTCGACAAGGGGTGTTATCCCGGCCAGGAAGTCGTCGCACGAACGCAGAACCTGGGTACCGTCAAGCGCCGGGTGTTTCGATTCAGCGGACAATCCGAGCATGAACCCGCCGCCGGCACCGCGCTGATCGACGCCAGCGGAAAACCGGTGGGCGAGGTGGTTCGGGCGGTGAACATCGACGAATCGCGCGTCGAACTGCTGGCTGTTGTCCGGATCGAATCGGCATCCGGAGCTCTGACCTGCGCGCCCGAACGCGGATTGGCACTGACCCGGGAGTCGCTCCCGGGGGAGTGACGTCCCTTTTTGGTGGATAGGATCTGGATCGGTAAACGAAACTCGGATCCGTGCAGTGGACCAGGATCGGTGGGCGGCCCTGGATCGTACCTTTTCCCGTCATTGGCCCGGTGCCTGTAACCGACTTTGGATTGCGGCCCGCATCCGGCTATGATTTCCGGGATCATCACGCGGAGGCGACAATGAAGAGATTCACCCTTCTCGCTGCATCCCTGACGCTGTGTTTGCTCGAGACTTCCGTGGCGCTCGCGCAGCACGGCGTACCCGGGGGCACGCCCATGACCTTCTTCGTCACCAGCCGCCCGATCGGCGACGGCGGCAACCTGGGGGGGCTGGAAGGGGCGGACGCGCACTGCGAGATGCTCGCAGAGGAAGTGGGCGCGGACGACCGCACCTGGCGGGCCTACCTCAGCACCCAGGAGCGCTCGGGCCAGCCGGCCGTCAATGCCCGCGACCGTATCGGAACCGGTCCCTGGTACAACTACGATGGGGTCATGATCGCCAGTGACGTGGCCCATCTGCACGGCGATACCATTGAACAGGCCCGGCTCGGCAACAACCTCCACAAGCTCTCCGGACTGACGGAAAAGGGCCAGATCGTACCGGGGCTCAACGATTACCCACATCCTCTCGACGGCGACTGGGAATACGTCAGGACGACCCCCTACAGCAACCGGCACGAAGTCCTGACGGGCTCGCAGCCGGACGGGACCGCGTACCCGCCGGAACTCGACTACACGTGCAACAACTGGACGAGCAATGAGGACCCCGACTTCGAAACCGAGGGGAGAAGGATGGGAGCGTTTCCCGGTAAACCCAATGTCCAGATCGGTTTCCCCGACCGCAACGGCGGCGGCAACGGCTCCTGGAATTCATCCCACGGTACCCGCGGCTGCAGCCAGACCGCACTGGTCATGACCCACGGTGTGGGGATGTTCTACTGTTTTGCCGTCAACGATACGCAGTAGTACGCTCGCTTTCGATCATTCCGACATAAGTTGTTTTATTTCAATATTTTATAAAACATCCGAATCGCTGCCTACCGGCAGGAGCGCGCGGACCTTGGCTCCAATTGGATTTCGTGTGTTGACTTTAGAGTTGACAAATCGGCGCATTTCGCTATCCTCTTGCCCATGGAAATGCCCGCAGGAAAGCGAACCGCCAAGGTCCGGCTGACGCTGACCAAGCGCACGGTCGAGGCGCTCGAACCCGCCTCCAGACCGTGGATCGCCTGGGACGACCGGGTCACCGGCTTCGGCGTGCGCGTGCAGCCCTCCGGAACCAAGTCCTTCCTGGTCAACTACCGGACCAACGGCGGCGGACGCTACGCGCCCAACAAGCGGCTGGTGATCGGACGCTTCGGGAGAATCACCCCGGATCAGGCCCGCAGGCAGGCGCAGGAACTGCTCGGGAAGGTGGCCGCGGGCGAGGACCCCGCATCGGAGCGCGCGAAGGCACGGGGTCTTCCGACGCTGCAGGAAGCGTTCGAGGAGTACCTTGCGGCCAACCCGCGCCGGGCGCTGGTGACGGTGAAGATCTATCGCCAGAATTTCAGGGTGAACCTTTTGGACTGGGCGAAGCGTCCGCTGAACGCCGTTTCCCGCAAGGATGTGGAGGCGCGATTCAACCGCATCACGGACCGGCGCGGCTGGTCGACGGCGAACCAGACGATGTCGCTGTTGCGTTCGGTCTACCGGCGCCCATGCGTGGACCACGACGGGTTGAAAAACCCGGTGGAGCTGTGGCTGGCCGGGGGAGGCAAGTTTCATCGCAAGCGGCGGCGGAAGATTTCATCTCCCGGCGAAGTGTTGCCGCGCTGGCGCGCCGGCGTCGAGGCGGTGCGGATGCCGCGCGCCGCCCGAGACGTCATCTGGATCGGCCTTTACACGGGGATGCGTCTGGGGGAGATCACCTCGCTCCGATGGGAGCGGGTGGATCTTCAGCGGCGCATCCTGCGGGTGGACGAGACCAAGACCGGCGATGTGCTGGAGCTGCCGATCACCCGGCAGTTGGCCGCGGTACTGGAGCGCCGGCGCGCCGAATGCGAACGCGCGGGCAATGCCGCGGAGGGGTGGGTGTTTCCGTCGCGCACCAGCCAGTCGGGGCACATGGTGGACGTGCAGCGCTTCCATGGCGCGATCGGCAAGGCGGCGGGCACGCGGTTCTGGTACCACGGGTTGCGCAACAGTTTCATTTCCGTGGCCGAGCGGGAGTTGCTGCTGCCGCGCTCGCTGACCAAGCGGCTGGTGAATCACGCCCGGTCCGATGACGTCACCGAGGGCTATGCGGCGGACTGGACGGTGGAGCAACTGCGCGAGCCGGCCCAGAGAATCGCGGACCGGATCGACCGGTTGATGCGAGGCGACAATTAGCCCCCCTGCCCCTGTGCTGATATAGAGCGACACCTGCTTGACAGGTTACCTCCTGTGTTTCGAGTGAGTAAACGCTGCGGCCTGCTGAGCGCGCGCGGTTTGTCTGAGGGGATTTGGGGGAAAATCGCTCGGATTAAGTGATGTTCCGAGGGGGTTGCCCCCCGGAGAACTTGCAAAAAGTTCCCCGGGAGGCTTGTCTCTGTGACGGTGATTTCAACTGAGACAATGCCAAGTGTCGTATGTGGACGCCCCCCTGAGTGCAAGCAAGACAAGGAACGAAGCGGCAATTGGGTCAGGTACTGTCGTATGTTCGGCCTCTCGATGCGGCCCTTCACTGGCCGCGGGCCCGTATGGTGTTCGTGAGATCGGGGCCAAATCGCACAAGCGTGCTCGAACGCACCGCGACACTGACTGGTTTTCCCGATCCCGTCCGATCGACCGTTTGCCCCTACTTCATCCTCCGTCCTGCCCACACATCATTGGTAATCATCTGCGACCTACGTCCAATGGGACGCGGAGCGCCGAAGCCGTTGTTTCTCTTTCACCTTGTCCTGCTGGACCTACGCGGCGGAAGTGCCGGCCGCCTTCGGCGCACGGTAGCTTTCACCCGTTACCGTCAGCGCCCAGATCGTGCGCGCCATCTTGTTGGCAAGCGCGACGGCGACCACCCTGGTCGGCTTGTCCGCCAGCATTCGGCGAAGCCATGGATCCGGGAACTCTTTGCGCCGGCGCGCCTGGCCGACGACCGCCATCGCGCCCAGGTAGAGCACTCGCCGCAGGTCGCGTTGACCCATCTTGGTGATGCGCCCAAGCCGTTCCCGGCCGCCTGTGGATACTTGGCGGGGCGTCAGCCCGACCCAGGCCGCGAAGTCGCGGCCCCGGCGGAATGTCTCCATCGGCGGCGCGAACGCGTGCACCGCCATCGCGCCGATCTCGCCCACACCCGGTATCGTCGTCAGGCGCCGCAGATCCTCCTGCTCCCTCACCATGGCACGGACCCGCTTTTCAAGATCGGCGATCTGCGCGTTCAACTCCTCGATTCGGTCGAACAGCAATCCCGCGCTCGGCACAACGGGGGCCGGAAGCGTTTCGGCAATCTCGGCGAAAGCGACCCACAGTCGCTCGACGTTGGCCGCCCCGCGGGCGGCTACCACGCCGAACTCCGCCAGATGACCGCGCAGCGCGTTGATCGTCTGGGTACGCTGCTGCACCAGAAGCGCGCGCGTGCGGTACAGCATCGTACGGGCCTGAGCCTCCTCCGACTTGACCGCCACGAACCGCATCGTCGGCCGCTGCGACGCCTCCACGATCGCCGCCGCATCGCGCGCATCGCTCTTCTGACGCTGCACAAACGGCTTCACGTAAATCGGTGCGATCAGCCGGACCTCGTGTCCGAGCCGTTGAACCTCACGACCCCAGTAGTGCGCACCGCCGCAGGCTTCCATCACGACCAGACAGGGCGGCTGCGAATCGAGAAACCCGAGCACCTTGCCTCGGGAGAGCTTCTTGCAAAGCACGGGCTCGCCGCCGGATGTCGCTCCATGCAGCTGGAAGCTGCTCTTCGAAATATCGATGCCGATGATGCTAACGTTGTTCATGGACGCTCTCCTTGTACGCTGACACACACCATGTGCGTCTTGGCGCATCGTGACGCCGTGGGTAGGGGGGCGTCCACTCCATCGCACAAACTTTTCTCCGGTCCCAATTTTTCCAATGCCCGTGTCTGGAGGGCGCTCAAGGGCATCGACCGAGCGGAGGCCGCACGGTGCCGTTCGAAGGGTTGCCGGCACTGCCGGGGCGTGCTGCACAGCGCGACGTATCCTCGCAAGCCGCACGGCCTCGCGCCTCGGTTGAGAGAGTGCGCTCGCCGGTTCAGCTTCTGCTGCGCCGAGTGCCGTCGCCGGGCGACGCCGCCGTCGGTGCGGTTCTTCGGCCGCCGTTTCCGGGTGGCTCCGCTGTTCGTGATGCTCGGGATACTGGTCTCGGCGCCCAATGCGCGGCTCGGGGCGATCGCGCGCCGGTGGGGGGTGCCGTTGTCGACGCTGAAGCGCTGGCGGGTGTGGTGGCGGGAGGCGTTTGCGGCCACGCCGATGTGGCTCACCCGGGGCGGGGCACTGGCGGGGGCGCCGGATGAGCCGCCGGTGCGGCGGTTGGCGCGGCACATTCGCGGGCGGGGCGCGCGCTCGCGGCTGTTGCGCAGCCTGATCTGGCTCAAGCCCTGGACCGAACCTTGCGCGTTCGGTGCGGGGCCGGCCCCTCTACAGCGACAATCAAGATGAGAGCCCAGCGACAATCAGGATGAGAAAGCCGCCGATTCCCGTCTTGGGTGGGTGGGGTTAGCCCTACCTAGAAATAGGGGAATGGGCGAGGCCGAGAGCCGCGCTGGGTGATCGCGACAGTGCTGGCTATGTTGT
>JAJEFE010000157.1 GCA_022820625.1 Gammaproteobacteria bacterium
GCTTGGGGTGAAAATCCGGCGCCGAGACCGGAAACGGCCCAAAATCCCGCCAAAACCGCCGATTCCTGGGGTAAAGTTCTTTTTGGACTTGCTCGAAACCTTTATCGATCAAAGGCTTCCGAACAGCGCAAGAGGCTCATCTGAATTTAAGCCAGAACGGGTTGACGCTGCCCCTCCGGGCGAACACATGCGCCGAGGCGGTGAATTGCGAACCGGGAATTCAATTCCGGCACGATGATCAGATTGACAATCCGCCGTCATTGCCGGATGATGCCCCATCTTGAACCTGAACCCTGACTGAGATGAACGAAACGCGCCAGGCCCTGCTCCTTCCCGTGCTGCTTTGCCGCTGCAGGTGCGGGTGTTTGGCGTAACGACGAAAAACTGAACAGGCCCCGCACCCGAAAGGTTGCGGGGTTTTTTTTATTCCGCGGATAGTTGAGGAATCGGAGAGGACATATCAATGGAACTGTTTGAAGAATCTGACGCCCATCCGGAGGCGCTCGGCGGTGAACGAATCGCCGTCCTTGGCTATGGCAGCCAGGGACGCGCCCATGCCCTGAACCTGCGTGATTCGGGCTACGAGGTGGCGGTGGGTCTGCGACCGGAAGGCAATACCTGGGCCAGGGCGGAAAATGACGGATTTGCGGTCCAGACCTTTGAACAGGCGACAGAGGGAGCCGGGCTGATTGCCTTTCTCACGCCCGATATGGTCCAGGCACGAATTTACACGGGCATTCTGCCGAGGATTCGCCAGAATGCGACGATTCTGTTCGCCCACGGTTTCAACATACATTACGCGCGCATCACGCCCCGCGACGATCTGGACGTGGTCCTGATCGCACCGAAGGGTCCCGGCGATCTCGTGAGGCGGCAATACGAGGCCGGCCGCGGAGTGCCCTGTCTGATGGCGGTGCACCAGGATGTGACAGGAAGGGCTCAGGCTCGCGCCCTGGCCTACGCCAACGGCCTGGGCGGGACCCGGGGAGGCGTGTTGACGACCACCTTCGCCGAGGAAACCGAGACGGACCTGTTCGGCGAACAGGCCGTGCTGTGCGGCGGCCTGTCCGAACTCATCGTGCGCGGCTTCGAGACGCTCGTCGAAGCCGGCTACCAACCCGAAGTCGCCTATTTCGAATGCATGCACGAGGTCAAGCTCATAGTCGATCTGCTCCATGAGGGAGGGTTGGCCAAGATGCACGAGTTCGTCAGCGAGACCGCGAAGTACGGTGACCTGACGAGCGGGCCCAAGGTGGTGGACGATCACACAACCGAAAAGATGCGCGGTGTCCTGAAGGAAATTCAGGACGGAACCTTTGCTCAGAACTGGGTCACGGAATACGAATCGGGACTGCCGGAGTACACCCGGCTGTTGCAGGAAGACCTGGACAGCAATATAGAACAGGTCGGCGCACAGTTGCGGGGGCGCATGGCCTGGCTGAAGGAATAAGACCGCGGCAGCGGTCCCGGAAATACGCCGGGCACCGCGACCGCCGGTCTGGTTGCCGCGAAAGCGGAGGCAGGTGGAGTCTGTGAACCTCACAGAGGGAGGATGCAGGTGAACGCAATGGATGATAATCGAGTCGTCATATTCGATACGACGTTGAGAGACGGCGAGCAGGCCCCCGGCTGCAGCATGACTCTCAATGAGAAACTTCGCGTCGCCTCCGCACTCCGGGATTTGCGTGTCGACGTGATCGAAGCCGGTTTTCCGGCTGCGTCACCCGGGGACTTCAAGGCCGTTCAGACCATCGCGAGGACCATCGAGGGCCCGACCATCTGCGGTCTGGCGCGATGCAATCCGCAGGATATCAAGCGGGTATGGGATGCGGTGAAGGACGCGGCGAGTCCGAGGATTCACGTCTTTGTGGCCACCAGCCGAATCCACCGCGAGCACAAGTTGCAAATGGCCAAGGCGGAAATATTGAAGAGCGCGGTGGAGTCGGTGGCGGATGCCAGAAGCTACTGCAAAAACGTCGAGTTTTCTCCCGAGGACGCCTCGCGCACGGAGCTGGAATACCTGGCGGAGGTGGTCGAGGCCGTAATCGAGGCCGGCGCCACAACCGTGAATATTCCCGACACCGTAGGGTATGCGGTACCCGGAGAGTTCGCGGAGGTCTTCGAGTACCTCATCGCCCATGTCCGCGGGATCGAAAACATCCGCCTGAGCGCGCATTGCCACGATGACCTTGGCATGGCCGTCGCCAACAGCCTGGCGGCGGTGCGCGCAGGCGCCCGTCAGGTGGAGTGCACCATCAATGGTATCGGCGAGCGGGCGGGCAACTGCTCGCTGGAAGAGATCGTGATGGCGATCAAGACCCGCGAGAGCTATTTCGGGGTGACCACGGGTGTGGACACGACGCGGCTCTATCCGACGAGTCGAATCGTTTCCAACGTCACGGGAATGCACACGCCGCGCAACAAGGCCATCGTGGGCGAGAACGCCTTCGCCCACGAGGCCGGCATCCACCAGCACGGCATGCTGCGGCACCGGGCCACCTACGAAATCATGCAACCCGAAGCCGTCGGACTGTCCCGTTCCAACCTCGTGCTGGGCAAGCACAGCGGCCGCCACGCGTTCCGCGACCGGGTGGAGCAACTGGGGTTTCACCTGGACGACATCGAACTGAATCGCTGTTTCGAGAAGTTCAAGCGCCTGGCGGACCGCAAGAAACACATGTACGACCGGGACATCGAAGCGATCATCATGAATGTCGACGTCGGCAAGGCGGGACCGTGGGTCATCGATGAACTCCAGATCACGGCCGGAACCGGTACCGTGGCTGCCGCGGCGTTGAGCCTGTCCCACCGGGACGGCCGCCGGATTCGCAAGGCAGCCAAGGGAGACGGACCCGTCGCGGCCGCGTTCGGAGCCCTGGAAGCGGCGACGGGGATCGAGCTTGAGTTGAAGAACTTCGAAGTGCGGGGCGTCACCACCGGCGACGACGCGCAGGGTGAGGTCACGGTGACCGTGGAATATAATCAGCAGAGTTTTCGCGGTCACGCTGTCAGTACGGATATCGTGGAGTCCGCAGCGATCGCTTACCTTGAGGTGATCAACCGCATACTGCGGCGCCGGGACACCGACGACCAACGGCCCCGGAGCGCGATCGGTTTTGGCCAGCCCTGATCCAGCGAGGAACTCACGCCATGCCCATGCAGCCGAGCAAATACATCTGGCAGGACGGCCGCATGGTCCGCTGGGAGGACGCCACGGTCCACGTGCTGACCCATGCGCTGCACTACGGCTCGTCGGTCTTTGAGGGGATCAGGGTCTATCGAGGGCCCAACGGGCCCGTAGGGCTGAGGCTGACCGACCACATCAACCGGATGTACGACTCGGCGAAGATCTACTATCTGGAAATCCCCTACGAGCCCGAGGAACTGGTTGCGGCGTGCAGGGACGTGGTGATCGGCAACGGTCTCCACAACGGCGCCTACGTGCGGCCGCTGGCATTCCGGGGCTACGGTGAGATGGGCGTCGCCGGCGATCCGGATGCGCCTGCCCAGTGCATCGTTGCGGCCTGGGAATGGGGTTCGTACCTTGGCGAGGACGGTCTCGACCGCGGCGTGGACGTCTGCATATCTTCCTGGCAGCGGGCTAGCCCCAACACCATCCCCACCATGGCCAAAGCGGGCGGCAACTACCTGTCGAGCATCCTGGTCACGCTGGAAGCGCGCCGCCTGGGGTTTGCCGAGGGCATCGCACTCAGCAGCGAGGGCTTTGTCAGCGAGGGGGCGGGCGAGAATCTTTTTCTCGTAAGCAAGGGCAACCTGTACACGCCACCCCTGTCGGCCTCCATTCTCGGCGGCCTGACCCGCGACCTCGTCATCCAGCTTGCGGACTCCATCGGCATGAGCGTCATCGAGCAGAACATCCCCAGGGAGATGCTGTACATCGCCGATGAACTGTTCCTTACCGGAACGGCTGCAGAGATCACCCCGGTCCGTTCCGTGGACCGGATTACCATCGGCAACGGCCGCAAGGGTCCCGTAACCGCCAGGCTTCAACAGAGCTTTTTCGGCTTGTTCGACGGTTCCACGCCGGACAAGTGGGGTTGGCTCGAGCCAATCGAGAGCGGAGACGTTCAGCGCATCGACCGTTCGCAGATCGCCGTCTGACGCCGTCAGTACGCTGTTCAACGTCTGAAGATCGCCACGCAACGAGGAAAACATGTCCGCCAAATCATTGTTCGAAAAGGTCTGGGACCGGCATATCGTTGTGCCGGAGACGGACGAAACTCCGGCGATCCTGTATATCGACCTGCATCTCGTGCATGAAGTCACCAGCCCCCAGGCGTTCAGCCTGCTCCGGGACGCCGGCCTGAAGGTGCGTCGGCCGGACCTGACGCTGTCCACCATGGATCACTCCACGCCCACCATTCCCGTCGGGTCGCTGCAGGAACTCAAGGTGGTCAGCGAGCCGGCCGCCTTTCAGCAGATCCAGCAGATGGAGCGCAACTGCGAAGATTTCGGACTTGAGCTGCGCGGCATGGACAGCGACGAACGCGGCATCGTCCACGTCATCGGACCGGAACTCGGCGCCACGCAGCCCGGCAAGACTATTGTCTGCGGGGACTCCCACACCAGTACCCACGGTGCGCTCGGCGCCCTGGCGTTCGGTATCGGAACCACCGAAGTGGCCCACGTGCTCGCGACCCAGTGCCTGCTGCAGCGCAAGCCCCGAACGTTTGCCGTCAATCTTGAGGGCACACTGGCGGCGGGCGTGACGGCCAAGGACATCATCCTCGCCATCATCGGAGAGATCGGCGTGGACGGCGGGACCGGCCATGCGATCGAGTACCGGGGGTCCGCAGTAGCTTCGCTGTCCATCGAAGAACGCATGACCATCTGCAACATGGCGATCGAGGGTGGCGCCAGGACCGGGATGTTTGCGCCCGACGACGCGACCTACGAGTACCTGGCGGGCCGGCCGCTGGCCCCACAGGGAGCGGACTGGGATGCGGCGTTGAGCCGATGGCAGACGCTGCCCGGCGACGACGACGCCCGGTTCGACAAGGAAGTGTCGATCAACGTCTCGGCTCTCCGGCCCATGGTCACGTTCGGCACGAATCCGGGCATGGTGATACCGGTTGACGATGTAATCCCCTCCCCTGCCGGCTCCGACCCGGGCTTTGCCAAGGCGCTGGACTACATGGCGCTGGAGCCCGGCCGTCCCCTGGCGGGTACGCCGGTTGACGTAGTTTTCATTGGCAGTTGCACCAATTCCCGTATGAGCGACCTGAGGGCCGCCGCCAGGGTCATGGCGGGGCGGCAGGTAGCCGACGGCGTCCGGATGCTGGTCGTGCCGGGTTCCGCCAGGGTGAAACGCGAGGCGGAGGCCGAAGGGCTTCCCGAGGTCTTCGAGGCGGCCGGAGCCCAGTGGCGCGAGCCTGGCTGTTCCATGTGCCTGGCCATGAACGGCGATTTCGTGCCGGCCGGCAAGCTCGCCGTCAGCACCAGCAATCGAAACTTCGAGGGCCGCCAGGGCAAGGGCGCTCGTACAGTGCTGGCGAGCCCGCTCACTGCGGCGGCCTCCGCGGTGAACGGCAAAATCAGCGACCCGCGGCCATTGATCGGATAGCGGCATGGAACCCATTACTGAAATCAGATCACGCACGGCCGTGCTGCCGCTGGACGATGTCGATACGGACCAGATCATTCCGGCGCGTTTCCTCAGGACCACCGTGCGCGAAGGGCTTGGCGAGAACCTCTTTGCGGACTGGCGTTACAACAGTGACGGTGAAAAGGTCGCGAACTTCGTCCTGAACCAGCCCGAAGCCCAGGGTGCGCAAATTCTGGTCGCCGGGCGCAATTTCGGCTGCGGGTCCTCCAGGGAACACGCGCCCTGGGCGTTGCTGGACTATGGATTCCGCGCCGTCGTCAGCACCGAGATCGCGGACATCTTTCGCAACAACTCTCTCAAGAACGGCTTCCTCCCGGTGGTTGTCGACTCTGGCATACACGGCTGGCTGCTGGAGAATCCCGGCGTCGAACTGACATTGGACGTGGAATCCCGGTCGTTGTCCCTTCCCGACGGGCGTGTCACGGAGTTTCCCCTGGAGAGCTTTTCCCGGTATTGCCTACTTAACGGCGTAGACCAACTCGGCTTCCTGCTGAACCACGCCGGTGACATTTCGCGGTTCGAGAGCCGCGCCGGCATTTGATGTTTTCGGTCGTCGCGCTTCCGGGCGACGGAATCGGCCCGGAGGTTACCTCTCAGGCTATCCGTGTACTGACCGCCGTTTCGCGGCAGCTCAACCTGGAAATCGGGATCCAGGAGGCACTGATCGGCGGAGCCGCCCTGGACCAGGCCGGGACTCCGCTGCCCGAAACAACTCTGGAAAACTGCAGAAACGCGGACGCCATCCTGCTGGGTGCGGTCGGAGGCTATCAGTGGTCCGATGTCGAGGTTGCACTGCGGCCCGAACAGGGGCTTCTCGGGTTGCGCAAGGCGCTCGGACTCTATGCCAATCTTCGCCCGGTGACCGTGGAAGCCGCTCTCGCCGACGCGTCACCGCTGCGACCGGAACGCCTGGAAGGCGTCGACGTGATGGTGGTGCGCGAACTCACGGGAGGCATCTACTTCGGCACCCGGGGCCGAACGTCCACGGATGCTTTCGATACCTGCGAGTATTCCGTCGCCGAAATCCGTCGAATCGCCCGATTGGCGGGCAAACTCGCCGGAAAGAGACGAGGCAGGGTCACGTCTGTTGACAAGGCAAACGTTCTGGATACCTCACGGCTGTGGAGAGAGACGGTTTCCGGCATCTTCTCCGATGAGTTTCCCGACATCGAACTGGAACATATCTATATCGACGCAGCCGCCATGTTCCTGTTGAGCCGACCTGCAACATTCGACGTCATCCTGGCGGACAACATGTTCGGGGATATCCTGAGCGACGAGGCTTCCATGCTCGCCGGCTCTCTCGGGCTTCTGCCGTCGGCCTCGTTAAGCGGTGGCGGACCCGGCCTTTACGAGCCCATCCACGGCTCCGCACCGGACATCGCCGGAAAGGGAATCGCAAATCCATGCGGCGCCATTCTCAGCGTCGCCATGCTGCTGCGCCATTCCATGAACCAGGACGCAGCCGCGGAAGCCGTGGAAGCCGCCGTAAGCGAAACGCTCCGAGCGGGTTTGCGCACACCCGATCTGGCCTACGGGGAACAGCGAGACCGGACCGTCGGAACCGAGGCGTTCGGAGACGCGGTGATCGACCGGCTGGAGAAAACCTGAGCCAAAGCGCCGGGTCCTTGAATCAGCACTGGTTACCGGTCCATCAGGTCTTGCCCATCAATCCGGGTATCTCCAGTCGAGCGCGTCCACGGGATCGCAGTGGTAGTCGACGATTTCAAGATCCGGAGCGTACCGGTAGGTGACCACGCGAGTCAGCGGTTCCTCCCAGTAGAGGGGATCGTGTAGCGTGTAATCGATGGTCAGTTCGTTGCCGTCTCGGGAAAGACGCTCAACGATTCGCGTGGTGTCTCCACCGGAAATCGGATGCCCGTCCCATGTCAGTAACATGGGCAACAGATGCGTGGTCTCGACGACCAGCGTTTCCTCGTCCCAGTGTCCGACCGAGTAGCCCATTCGAGTCCCGATGGTATCCAGTCCCGGCTGGCGTCCATCGGTGTAGATGCGGCGCACGTTATGCCAGGTTTCGTAGATCAGCACGACCTGGTGTTCCTGCTCGATGATCTCCAGTCCCGCGGGTTGATCGGCAGCGCGGGGAAACCCGGGCGCCACACATCGCCGTGTCGGGTCTTCCTCGACTTCAAAGGCCGCCATGGCTTCCCGGGCCGCGGCCGTGGGCCGCTGGTTTTGCCAATCCGGACCGTCGCTTTCGACCCAGATTCCTTCCAGCCGCCAATCGGGGTCCGTCGCTTCGGCTTCGCGCAGGTCCACGAATAGAGGGGTGTTGTTGCGCGCGTCCCGGCGAACCCGTGCGACCCGTCCGTCGGCAAAGGCTACGGTCTGAAGCTTGATCCGCCTCGGGACGGTGCGGTGGAAGTAGCCTTCGATCCTGACGGTTTCGCCCGGACTCAGGAAATCCGAGTACACGCCGCTGCGGCGCAGGATATTGGGGCTCTCCGTCTCGACCTCCCAATCCACGATCCGGCCGGATTCATCGGGCGCACGGACGGCGATCAGTGCGTGAGGATTGACGTACCGAAACGTCTCCACGACAGCTTCCTCCAGCGTGATGGTATCCGCCTGGTTGAACGGACCGGGCCCATGGTGCGCCGGCACGGGCAGCGACGCCGTCATCGCCAGGGAAACGCCTGCGGCGCCTCGCAGGATTCTGAGGCATGGCAGTTCGTGCAAGAAGGAAAACATCAATGTCATTGTATATCCTTGAATATCCCTTGAAAGCCCCTGGCGCGAAAGGATACCGACTACATGACAAGACGGTGGTGACAGGGGAAAATCTGCAGGAAGCGGTCGTCACCGCCATATATCTGCAGGTCAACGCCCGGGTTCTCTTGCAGGCACAGTCATTGGGCGAGCCGCGGGGGTTGTCCGAAGACGAGATTCCTCTTTCAAGGGGCGCTCAGTTGTCAGCGCTGGCCATGGAAAGAGTCTGGGAATACCTCTGCCTGCGCGCCGGCGTCGACCCAGTTTGATCCATCTGTCGGCGCCAATTGGCGCCACGAAATGTCACCGGACAAAAATAATTGGACAGGATTTCGCCTTTGTATTAATGTACTATCATGTTAATACGTTAATCTGTTGATACGCCATGAAAGCGCAGCGTAAAATGAACTCTAGGCAGGAAGCCCGGGCCCGGACCGGCCTGTATCGGGCCATCCTGGCGCTGCGGACGGAGCGAGAGTGTGAGCAGTTCTTCTCCGACCTCTGTACGCCGGCGGAACTGGAGGCACTGGTCGATCGCTGGGCGGTGGTCGCCCACCTGGCTGATGGCCTGCCCTATCGCAAGATCCACGATCTGACCGGCGTATCGGTGACCACGATCGGTCGCGTGGCGCGCTATCTTACTGCCGGCAATGACGGCTACCGGATCGCCCTGAAGAGACTGCGCCCACTCTGAAACAGGTATTTCACGTGCCGCTGGCATCGCATGCCCAGGTCGCCCACACGGTTTGATGCATTGCGCAAGGCTGGAACCTCAAGTTATGGAACAACCCCGCATCAAGATCGCCGTGCAGAAATCGGGCCGGCTTACGGACCACTCCATGGAGTTGCTCACCCGTTGCGGATTGAGTTACTCACGGGGACGGGACCAATTGATCTGTTACGGCGAAAACATGCCGATGGACGTGCTTCTGGTACGGGACGACGATATCCCCGGCCTTGTACAGGAGGACGTCTGCGACCTGGGTATCGTCGGCATGAACGTGCTCGAAGAGGCCAGGCTGGAATTGCAGAGCCAGGGTGTCAACAATCTCTTCAATCAGGTCCGCCTGCTCGACTTCGGTCATTGCAGGCTTTCCTTGGGCATTCCCGTGGATGAAGCCTATGCAGGGCCGAAGTCGTTGGCCAATAAACGAATTGCCACGAGCTATCCGCGCATCGTCGGCAAGTATCTGGAGCGTCACGGGGTTCCGGGAACCGTGGTGACATTTTCGGGCGCCGTCGAACTCGCCCCTCGGCTGGACAAGGCGGACTTGATCTGCGACCTGGTGTCCACGGGCGCCACGCTCAAGGCTCACAGCCTCTACGAGGCCGACACCATCCTGGAGAGCCGCGCCGCGATCATTCAGACACCCATCGATGTGTGCTCTGAGAAAGAGGCGTGGATCCAAAGGCTTCTGCAGCGAATTGGCGGTGTTCTCCAGGTGCGCGAGAGCAAGTACATCATGCTCCACGCGCCGCGGACCGCATTGAGGGAGGTTCGGGAACTGCTGCCGGGCAGCGAGTCGCCCACCATCATCCCGCTGGAGGGTCGCGACGACAAGGTGGCGGTCCATGCAGTCTGCCGGGAGAACATCTTCTGGGAGACGCTGGAGGACCTCAAGGAGGCCGGCGCCAGCTCCATCCTCGTCATTCCGGTGGAAAAGATGCTGGCCTGACGCCCATGAAGAGATACATCTTGCAAGACCTCGCTCCCGCGCAACAGGACGCACTGTTGCGGCGGCCGGCGCTCGCCGCGGACGAACGCCTGCGGCGCGAGGTGGCGGACATCCTGAGTCAGGTTCGGCGTGGCGGCGATGCGGCGCTCATCCGGATGGCCCGCGAACTCGACGGCGCAGAAATCACGGACCTGCTGGTATCGCCGCGGGAATTCGAAGAAGCCGAATCGTCGCTGCGGCCGGAAGAACGCGCGGCCATTCGGATGGCTGCAGCCAATGTTACAGCCTTCCACCGCGCCCAGTTGCCCCAACCACTGTCGGTCGAGACCACACCGGGCGTTGTGTGCGAACGGCTGGTTCGCCCCATTGCAAGCGTCGGACTGTATGTTCCGGCCGGCAGCGCTCCCCTGCCCTCCACCGCGCTCATGCTCGGAGTTCCCGCGAGCCTGGCGGGATGTCCCACGCAGGTTCTTTGCAGCCCTCCCCGTACCGATGGCCGGGTTGATCCGGCCGTGCTCTATGCCGCCGGCATTTGCGGCATTTCCACGGTGGTGCGCGCCGGCGGCGCTCAAGCCATTGGCGCCATGGCCTACGGTACGGAAACCGTACCCCGGGTCGACAAAGTCTTCGGGCCAGGCAATGCCTGGGTGACCGAAGCCAAGGAACAGGTCGCCGCCGACCCACGGGGAGCGGCCAGGGACTTGCCGGCGGGCCCGTCGGAAGTATTGGTCATCGCAGACGACAAGGCCGAACCCTCCTTCGTGGCGGCGGACCTGTTGTCCCAGGCGGAACACGGCATCGATTCCCAGGTCATTCTGCTGACTCCCAGCGAACGGCTTATCGACCAGGTGCTGTCTGAGATCGACTCGCAGACAAAGCTGCTCAGCCGGCGCAACATCGTGCGTCAGTCCCTGGCGCATTCCCGAGCCATCCTTGTACGCGACCTGCCGACGGCCATTGCAATCTCGAATCGATACGCTCCGGAGCACCTGATCATTCAGGTCGAGAATCCCCGACGGATTCTGGATCAGGTCGTTGCCGCAGGCTCGGTGTTCCTCGGTCCGTGGGCGCCGGAGACCGTCGGGGACTATTGCAGTGGAACGAATCACGTGTTGCCCACCTACGGATTTGCGCGCGCCTACTCGGGGCTCGGGGTGTCGGATTTCCTGCGCACCATGACCGTCCAGACCCTGACGGAAGACGGACTGCGGGCCGTGGGTCCCATCGCCGAACAGCTCGCCGCGCTGGAGGGGCTTGATGCTCATGGCCAAGCGGTCCGCAAGCGTCTGGAAGTACTGGCATGACGGCGATGGCAAACAGGGACATCCTGGAACTGGCCCGGCCCGAGCTGAGGTCGCTGATTCCCTATACGCCGGGTCGTTACGAACCGGGCAGCGTCCGCCTGAACGCCAACGAGTCGCCCTACCGGGCCCCGGGCGATGCCACGGCCCGTGGCCTGAATCGCTATCCCCCGCCGCGGCCCGAAACCCTGCAGAAGCGCCTTGCGGAGCAATACGGCGTGGCTCCGGAAGAGCTCCTGGTGACCCGCGGCAGCAGCGAGGCCATCGATGTACTGATCCGGGCCTTCTGCGCGGCGCGCCGGGATTCGGTGATCGTCTGCCCGCCTACGTTCGACATGTACAGGCTGTATGCCGGCATTCAGGGCGCGGAGTTGATCGAGGTGCCGCTGCTGCGGGCCGACGATCCGTCGAAGGATTTCTCGCTCGATACCGCCAACGTGATTGCGGCGCTTAACGGCCGCACCAAGCTGGTTTTCATCTGCTCGCCGAACAATCCCACCGGAATTTCAATGGATCCGGAAGATGTGGAAGCGATCTGCCGGGCCGCCCGCGGGCAAGCTCTGGTGGTGATCGATGAGGCCTACATTGAATTTTCCTCCGACCCGGATTTCGAGGCGCTTCGCCAGCGTTATGGCGCGGTGCGGCTGCGCACGCTGTCAAAGTTCGTGTCCCTGGCCGGGGTTCGCTGCGGAGCCCTCATCGCCGCGCCCCGGCTGATCGAATTTCTCGGCAACGTACTGCCGCCCTACACTTTTCCCACGCCTTCAATCGAACTCGTTCTGAAAGCGCTGTCGACCGATTCCCTGGGCGTTTCCCGCGAACGGATCACGGTCCTGCGCAGGGAACGCGCAAGGTTGGCGAAAGCGCTCGCGAAGGCGCCGACAATTGCACGGGTCTGGCCGAGCGACGGCAACTTTCTTCTCGTTGAAACAAGCGACTCGGGCCTGTTCACTGAATCCGCACGGCGATCGGGCATCCTGGTTCGAGCCTTCCCCAGCCACACGGGCCTCGGGAATTGTGTGAGAATCACCGTCGGCCGCCCGGACCAGAACGACCTCCTGCTGGCGGCTGTCGCCGCCACGGACTCCCAAGCCACCGGCAAGGTGAGGAACAATGCGTAAGGTCTTGTTTCTGGACCGGGACGGCACGCTGGTCGTCGAACCGGATGACAAACAGGTCGACGCCATTTCCAAGGTCCGCCTGATGCCCGGCGTGATCCCCGCCCTTCTGCGGGCAAAGGCCGCCGGCTTCGAGTTCGTGATCGTCAGCAACCAGGACGGTATGGGCACATCCAGCTTTCCGATGGACGACTTCGAGCCGACTCAAGATTACATTCGTAACTTGTTCTTATCTCAGGGAATCAAGTTCTCTGAAGAATTCTACTGCCCGCATTTTGCCGACGATGGCTGTACCTGCCGCAAACCCCGGGCGGGACTACTTGCGGATTATCTGTCCGACAACGACATCGATCGGCCGCGCTCGGCGGTGATCGGCGATCGGGATACGGACCTGGAGTTGGCCGCAAATCTGGGGTTGCGCGGTTTCAAGGTCGCTGCGAACGGCACGGAGGATCAGAGTTGGAAGGAGGTCATTCACCGTATACTGGATGATCCCCGCCGGGCGAGGGTCACCCGCCGGACAAGGGAAACCTCCATCCTGGTCAGCGTGGACCTGGACAAGGAAGCCGACGCCGATGCGCGCACGGGCATCGGCTTTTTCGATCACATGCTCGATCAACTCGGCAAGCACGGCGGCTTCGCGCTCAAGGTCCGCTGTGAAGGCGATCTTGAAGTGGACGAGCACCACACTGTCGAGGACGTGGCGCTGACCCTGGGTGAGGCGTTGCGGCAGGCCCTTGGAAGCAAGATCGGAATACACCGCTACGGTTTCGTACTGCCCATGGACGAGTCCCAGGCTCGAGTCGCTGTCGATCTCGGCGGGCGTCCATATGCCGTGTTTCGGGGTACCTTCCCTCGTGAATCGGTTGGCGGCTTGCCAACCGAACTCGTTCCCCACTTTTTCCGCTCCCTTGCGGAGAAACTCGGCGCGGCGATTCACATCGACGTCGAAGGCGAGAATGCGCATCACATGGTGGAGGCCTGCTTCAAGGGCGTTGCCCGCAGTCTCAGGCTGGCATTCCGCCGTGAGGGCGCGACCCTGCCCACCACCAAGGGAGTGTTGTGATGCCGACCCCCGTCATCATAGCCAGCGGTGGCGCCAATCTGGCGTCGCTGCGGTTCGCCCTGCAGCGACTGGGCTGTGACGCTCCGGTCACGGAAGATCCCGGGCTCATCGAGGCTGCCAGCCACGTCGTCCTTCCGGGCGTCGGCGCGGCCCGGGATGCCATGGACCGGCTTCGTGCAGCCGGTCTGGTGGACGTCATTCGCCGCCTGCAGCAACCCGTTCTGGGCATCTGCCTCGGACTGCAGCTTCTTTATACGGGCTCGGATGAAGACGACGCGGAATGTCTGGGCATCATCCCCGGACAGGCTCGCCGCTTCTCCCGGAGCGCCCGCCTGCCCGTTCCCCAAATGGGCTGGAACGCTGTGCGCAAGGTAGCCGAGACACCCTTGCTCGAGGGGATCGATGGCGAAAGCTACGCCTATTTCATTCACAGCTACGCGCTTCCCGAGGGCCCCCAGACCTGCGGCGTGGCCGACTACGGCGGAGTCTTCTCCGCGATGGTCCAGCACGAGAACTTCTTTGCCACGCAATTTCACCCGGAGCGTTCGGCCCTGTTCGGCGCCGCCGTACTTTCGAATTTTCTCAGGATTTGACGCCACATGGACTTACTTCCCGCGATCGACATCCGCGGCGGCCGCTGCGTGCGGCTGCTGAAGGGTGACTTCGAACAGGAAACGCGGTATCCGGTGGATCCCGTGGAACTTGCTCAACGGTATGCAGACCTGGGAGCGGTCTGGTTGCACGTGGTGGATCTGGATGGCGCAGCCCGGGGCGTGCCCGCGAACCTGGAAGTCGTACGGAAAATGGCGAGCGCCGCCAATCTGAAGATCCAGTTGGGCGGCGGTCTTCGTTCCCGGGATGACCTGGACCGGGCTCTGGACGTGGTTGACCGAGCCGTCATCGGGAGTCTCGCGGTCGAGGCGCGTGAGCAGGTAACTGGCTGGCTTGCGGAACTGGGTGCGGACCGACTGACACTGGCGCTGGACGTGCGCATGGATGAAAACGACATGCCCAGAATCGCGACCCATGGCTGGACCCGGGACTCCGCCGAGACGCTCTGGAACGCGCTGGAGGCCTATTCGGCCACCGGCCTGCGTCATGTGCTGTGCACGGATGTCGAGCGGGACGGTGCGCTGCAGGGTCCCAACCTCAGGTTGTACTCGACCTGCGGGCAACATTTTCCCGCCATCGGCTTTCAGGCCTCCGGCGGCGTGCGCGACAGCCGAGACCTGAGCGACCTGGCGGCAACCGGGGTCGCCTATGCCATTTCGGGCAAGGCGCTGCTGGAGGGTCGGATCACGGAAGAGGAGATACGGTCGTTCTTGCCAAACGGATAATTCCCTGCCTGGACGTAAGGGACGGCGTGGTCGTCAAGGGCGTTCGGTTTCGCGACCATCGCGTGATGGGCGACATTATCGAGCTGGCCCGCCGTTACCGGGACGAAGGGGCGGACGAACTGGTGTTCTATGACATCACCGCCAGCCCCGATGGGCGGACCGTCGACCGCAACTGGGTCAACCGGGTCGCCGAGGTGCTCGACATCCCCTTCTGCGTCGCCGGGGGAATCCGAAACCTGGCCGACGCCGAAACCGTCCTGAACCTGGGTGCGGACAAGATATCCATCAATTCGCCGGCGCTGGAGAATCCTGATCTGATCGAGGCCCTTGCCCGTAGATTCGGTTCCCAGTGCGTGGTGGTCGGAGTCGACAGCCTGGCGATGGCGCACGGCCCGTCCAGCGATGGCGGTGAAAGCAAGGACAGCCTGAAAGGCGGCGCCACCGGCAGTCAGGACGGCCAACCCTCCACCGATCCGGAATACCTCGTTTACCAATACACCGGCGATCCGAACCGTAGCCGGACCAGCGGCCGGCGCACCCTGGACTGGATAATCGATGCACAGGCGCGCGGAGCCGGCGAAATCGTCCTCAATTGCATGAATCAGGACGGTGTTCGCAAGGGCTACGATATCGAACAGCTCAGGCGTGTACGGGAGGTTTGCCAGGTCCCCCTGATCGCATCCGGAGGCGCGGGCGCCATGGAACACTTCAGGGAAGTCTTCGAACGCGCGGACGTGGATGGTGCGCTGGCCGCCAGCGTCTTTCACACGGCCGCGATACCCATACCCGCACTGAAGCGATATTTGATCGGCGCCGCGATACCCATGCGGCCGCCTGAGGAGGAATGACCCGTGGCTGGAATCGATTTCCTGAACACGCTTGAAGGCATCATCCAGGATCGATTGGACGATCCCCCGCCGGAAAGTTATACCGCCCGAATCGCCGCGGGAGGCAATCTGCTGGCCGCCAAAAAACTCGCCGAGGAAGCCGCAGAAGCTGCCCTGGCCGCCGTCGTGGAATCACCTGCGCGGCTGACCGAGGAGTCGGCGGACCTGCTCTACCATCTGCTGGTATTGCTCAGAATGCGGGGGTTGTCCCTGGAGTCGGTGGTAACGGAACTGGAAGGACGCCATCGACCAAATTCGTGACCGAAGCCCGTCAGGCAAAGCGCCTATTCGAATGCGGCTTCCACCGGCATCAACGCGTTCTTGATGGCGGTTCCCCAAATCGAATTGCCGAGATCGTTCAGGTGGAGGCCGTCTTCAACGTAGATTTCCGGCCTGAGCGAGCCGTCGGCGTTCAGCAGCGGGGTAGCCACGTCGACGTAGTGCACCAGCGGGTCATCGTCGGCGATCGCCCGGTAACCCGCGCTGACCTCCCGCGCCCGAGGCCAGACGTTCCAGCGCAGAATGCTGGGTTTGACGGACAGCACGTAGATGCGAGTGTCCGGCAGTTCCATGTGGACACTTTCGATGATCCGGCGCAACTGATCCAGGATGGTTTCGGTCGGGATCGGCTGGCTCATGCCAGTGTCGTTATCGCCCTCGTAGATCAGGATCGCACGCGGCTCGTACGCGATCGCGACCCGATCCAGATAGTGCAGCACGTCGTTCATCACGCTGCCGCCGAAGCCCCTCGGTATTACAGTGAGCGGCGCCAGCGCCTCCGCGGCCTGGTCATTCCAGCGAGCAATACTGGAACTGCCTGTCAACACTATCGCGTCCACCGGAGGCGGATTCTCCCGGTCCAACGCCTCGAATCGAAGTATGGCGTCCTCGAATCTTTCCGGATCGGGCAGTTCCTGACCCAGGGCGGATGCCCCGGCCAGGACGCAAACTAACAGACACAGTCTCAAATCAATATCTCGGTGGCGGGCTCTCTCAGATTGTACCGGGAACTCATTACGTATCCATACGCCCCGGCATTGGCGATCAGCAGTACGTCTCCTTCCACAGTCTCCGGCAGGAGCCGGTCGGACCCCAGCCGGTCCCCGGTTTCACAAACAGGGCCCACGATACTGACCACTTCGTTCGCCGGTTCCGCCAGCCGCGACAGGTTCACGATCTCGTGATAGGCGCCGTACAGAGCGGGACGCAGCAGGGAATTCATTCCCGTGCCCACGCCCACGTAGCGGATGCCGCCCTTGCCCTTGGTCTGGGTGACGCAGGTAACCAGCGCACCCGCACCCGCGACAATGAATCGTCCAGGTTCCAGCCAGAGTTCCAGTTGCGGCGCCTGTTGCTTGACGCGCCCGATGGCGGCGTCAAGCTCTGCCATGTCCAACGGCGTTTCTCCGGGCTTTTCCGGGATCCCCAGCCCGCCGCCAAGGTCAGCGTAGCTGGCGTGGGGGAAGAGTTCCAGCAACCCGGCCAGGCAGCTTCCAACCTGTTCCCAGTTGTAAGGGTTGAAAATGCCGCTGCCCGTATGCGCATGCAGGCCCACGACGCGCGCGCCGGCGGCGTCGATGTATTTCGCGAACTCCTCCAGTTCGAACAGCGGGATTCCGAACTTGGAGTGCGCGCCCGCCGTGCGGACATGTTCATGGTGTCCCCGCCCTACCCCGGGATCCACGCGAACGAAAAGCTCCCGTCCCTGGAACACCTCCGGCCAGTGTCGGATCGGGTGCAGGTTGTCCAGCGTCACCCAAACACCCTGGTCGAAGGCCCGGACGTATTCACCCCTGGGTGCGAAGTTGGGTGTGAACAGAATACGCCGCGGATCGATATCGGGTAGCGTTTCGATCACGCGGCGGATTTCTCCGGGCGATACGCACTCGAAGTTTCCGCCCTGGCTGTCCACCGTACGAAGGATTTCCCGATTTGAATTGGCCTTCACCGAATAGAACACTGCATCCACGGAATTCAGGGATGTCAGGGACGACATGGCCTCGGCGACGCTGTCCAGATGGTATACGTAGGCGGACCCCCGCTCTCGAGCCGTTGAGACGAGACGCTCCCGTTGCAATTCCCACCAGGGAACCCGCGAAGTACCGGTCGCAAGCTCTCGAGCCTGGAGTTGCTCCCAGGTCGGCCCGAATACGCTGCCCTCGCGAAATCTCGCCACGAGCAGCGAGTGGAGGCGCTTCAACAGCCTGAAGGCGTGTTCGCCATCCACGACAAACGTCAGGTTAAGGTCGTTCGCCGCCTGGGTCAGCAGGTGAACCTTGTGCTCCTCGAATGCCTCCATGACCGGGCTGAGTTCATGCAGGATGGTCCGGATGCGCCTTCCCACCAGCGTAATCGCCGCGCAGTCGCGAATGACGCCTACCCGGCAAAAGCGGCCCAAGTCGCTGGCCAGGGCGTCAACCGCCGCGGGGTCGGCGTAGTTGGCCACGGGATCGATGGAAACCGTGACGTTGCTCTCGGATGTGGAAATCAGGTCCACCGAAAGGCGATGTTTTCGGAAGCAATCGAATGCATCCGCAAGGAACCCCACCTGGTGCCACATTTCCATGGACTCCATCGAGATGAGCGTGATTCCCTGGCGCCTGGATATAGCCTTGATCTGTGGCGTGTCATCGCCCAGCGAGTTCGACACGACCGTGCCTTCCCATCGGGGATGGCTGGTGATCTTGAGAAACAGCGGAATGCCGCATCGGTGCACCGGGGAGATACTCCTGGGATGCAGCACGCTGCCACCAGCGGAGGCGATCTCCTGGGCTTCGCTGTAGGTGAGTTCCCGAAGCAGACGGGCCGTAGGGACCGCCTTGGGATCCGCGCTGAAGAAGCCCGGCACGTCGCTCCAGATCTCGAGCCGGCGCGCCTGCAGCTTTGCGGCGAGATAGGCGCCTGAAGTATCCGAGCCGCCGCGTCCGAATAGCACCGTGTCGCCGTGCGAGTTTCTACCGATGAACCCCTGGGTGACAATGAATCCGTCTACCGCTTCCAACTCCCGCTGCAGCCGTGGGACAGCGTCATGGGCACACGCCGCGGACAGGAACCGCGCCTGTTCCGATAGATTACGGGGCTCCTCTGCCTCCAGCAGCATCCGGGCATCCCACCAGTGCGCCGGCAGGGCCCTTGACAGAAGGTAGCTGGCGCCGAGCGTCGTCGCCGCCAACTCACCGGTGGCCATGACCCGGGCGTGCACTCCGGGGCTCACCTCCCGCAGCAGGCACACGCCGTCGATGAGCCGGGTCAGTGTATGGAACTGCTTGTCAAGGATTGAGGGGTTCACGCCAAGTTCGCCGGCGAGTCGGTCGTGGGTTTCGCGAATATCGGCAAGGACAGACGCCGGATCGCCGTTTACAGCGGCATCGAGCAGGTTCTCCAGCGCGTCGGAGACACCGGCCAATGCCGAATGCACGACCACTGGCGTCAGCCCCGAATCCAGTCGCTGCTGGAGCAACTCCGCGATCCGGCTCCAGTTATCAGCCGTGGAGACGCTGCGCCCGCCGAACTTCATCACCACGAAGGGCGAGTCGGGGAAGGGGGATGCCACGGAGTCGAAGTCCGTCTGCCTGCTGATGTCGTCGTTCATGGAGCCGCTCCACGCAAAAGAAAACCCGCCGGGACAATCCGCAGCGGGTTTTACTGGTGACTATCGTCTGTCTGTTGCTAGACCATCGGTAATACCAACCCGCTGACGGCGCATTTGCCGATCGCCATCGTCATGGTCGTCTTGCCCTTGGTGGTCATAGCCATGGCGCGCAACATAAAGGGATTGAGCTAACAGGTCAAGGTAACGCCCCCGTCTCCAACGCTCGCAACTTCCTCCGGCGCGCAGCTTTTTGCGGAACCGGGTTGCTTCAGATATGCGGCAGCTTCAGGTCCGCGGCACGGGGATATTGAAGTGCCTGAGTGTTCCCTCCACGGTCGGACGCCTCACCAGTATGCGCTGATCGTTCAACAGGTAGGTGAATACATAGCCCACGCCGAGCATCAGGATCCCGATCAGGAAGCAATAGGTGACCGCCCGGTCCGGATACTGGTCCTTGAGATAGCCGACGTAGAGCGGCCCGATGATGCCTGCTGCTGCCCAGGCGGTAAGAATTGCGCCATAGATCGTGGACATGCGCCTGTTCCCGAACACGTCGACGATAAACGACGGCATGGTGGCGAAGCCGCCGCCGAAGCACAGCAGCACATAGCAGACCAGTACGGAGAAGACCCAGGGGTTCTGCTCGGTCATCAGCACGCCGAAGACGACCAGTTGGCTGCCCAGCAGGATGCGCCAGACCCGCACGCGGCCCAGCCGGTCCGACAGCAAGCCCCAGAACAGGCGTCCCACGCCGTTACAGACGGAGCTTGCGGCAATCAGCGTTGCGCCATAGGCCGCCAGGGTCTCCGGTTCCAGGTTCGGCACCGCCAGTCCCCAGACGTCCTGAAGCAGTGCGGACTGGAAGCTAATGACCGAAATGCCTGCCGCGATGTTGCAGAAGAAAACGATCCACATGCAGGAGAAATCCTGCGACAGGAGGTATTCGCGCACCTTCACGTCGGCATCGTCGGCCTCGAAGGCCCTGGGCGCTGCGGCCGCAGCTGTGGCGGGTCCCTGTTCGGGATCCGACAACAACAGGCTGGTCGGCAGGAGAATACAGGCGAAAATAATCCCGAGCCCCAGGAATACCGTCGGTAGGTCGCCTTCGCTGTAGACCACGAGCACGGGCGCCAGCAACTTGCTCAGCAGCAGTGCGCCGATGCCGAATCCCATCACCACCGTCCCCGTGGCGAGCCCCTTGCGGTCCGGGAACCACTTGGCCACGGTCGCCACCGGAGTTACGTACCCCAGACCGATCCCCGCGCCTCCGACGACCCCGTAACCGAGATAGAACAGCAGCAGGTGATCCATGGCCAAGGCCAGACTGGCGATCAGGTATCCCCCGCAGAACAGTGCGCTGCCGGCCAGCGCCAGCTTTCTCGGGCCCAGCCTGGGGAGCGCCGTGCCTGCCCAGGCGGCCGCCACGCCAAGCGAGAAGATGGCCAGGCTGAACGCCAGGGCGGTCTCGATGTTGCTCCAGCCGAGCTGCCGGACGAGCATCGTCTGGAAGAAACTCCATGCATAGACGGTGCCCAGGCAGACCTGCAACGTCACGCAGGCCCCCAGAACGGCCATCCGAGGTATGGGACGCCCGAACATGGCGGTGGTCAGGTCATCCGATCAACCTGCACCGTCGCTTGACGATGCAGACACGTGACCCCTGGAAAAGTGCGCGAACAGGCGTGCAAGCTGACCGGCCTCGTCCTTCCGGCCGAGCACGCCTTCCATGGACTCCGCTTCCTGCTCTTCGCCCCGCGCCAACGCGACCGCATAAGTGAGCACGTCGCCGATCGGTTTCGCCGCCAGGTTGACCAGCCAGATCGCGGCCACGACCCCCAGGACGAAGACAACGGAGATGAGGTAGACCTGCCGGCCGATCGCCCGTTGAACCTGCAGGGCGATCATTCCGCTGTCCATGCCCACATGGACGGCACCGGCCACGCCGGCCAGGATCGGCCGGCTGACTTCCACGAACTCGCCCATGCCGGGGAGCTGGCGTTCCACGGTGGAGATATCGGTCGGGTCCGCGTTCAGAATCTCCTCGGGAATGCCCGGAACGAATGTATGGGCGAGGAATTCGCCGGTTTCGTCCCTTATATAGACGTAGCTGATGCCCTGGATCTCAATGAACTGGTCGATCAGGGACTGCAACGTCGAAAGGTCCCGGTTGAGCAGGATGTCCACGCTGGAATCGGCGATGGTCTGGGCGATGCCCAGGCTGTTGGTCTCATACTCCTCGGTCAGATAGGAATTGACGGTATCAATCAGCAGGAACGAGGTGGAGATGCCGATGAATCCGAACAGTGCGAAAACGCCGAACAAAGTCCTCTGAAACAGTTTCCGGACCTTGATGACCTGCATCAGGAGAATCTCTCTTCCCAGTCACCCAGGGTGACGAATCGACCGTCGTCGACCACCGTGTAGTAGACCTGCTGCAATCCCTGGCGGCGGTCTTCGGCAAATGTCACGCGTTCGCTGATGCCGAGTTCGAAGTCCCGCAGCGTCATGACCGCGCGCTCCAGATTTCCCCGCGCGGGTTCGTCGCCGAGTCTGCGCAGGATTTCGACCATGATTTTGGCGTTGAGAAACCCTTCAAGGCTCACGAAACTGTAGTCGAAGGGCATGTACTGTTCCGTGACCAATTCGGCGGGCACATCCGGGTTGTAGAGCTGCATGAATTCCCGGTATTCCCGCACCGCAGGAATCGACGTGTCATGGTAGCTGGGAACGACCTGCGAGTTGACCAGCAGACTCGTATAACGATCGGCATCTGCGGGATCGCGGCCCTCGGACAGCAGCCCCAGCATGCTCTCGCTGCCGACAAACGACAGGTTCGCGATCGGCACGCGCAGCCCGAGATCGACCGCATCCCTGGCGAACGCGGCACAGGCAGCGTAGGCGCCAATGCAGATCACCGCATCGGGTTCCGCGGCCTGGAGCAACTCCACCTGACCGCGCATCGTGGCGGTAAATTGTGTGCCGCGCCGGTAGGTGGCTTCCCCGGCTATGCGCTCCCCGTGCCGCGCCAGCGCCGCCCTGACGCCGGCCCAGCCGCTGCGCCCGTAGGCATCCGCCTGGTAGAAGACACCGATGCGCCGACGGCCGACCTGCACGAAATTCTCCACCAGCCCGGCGGTTTCCTGGGCGTAGGACGCGCGCAGGTTGAACGCGAATTCGCCGTAGGGCGGCTGGCGCTGTGGTTGTGCGCCGGTGAACGGGAAGAAAAGAAAGACGTCCTCGTCCTGGAATTTCTTCAGGATCGGCAGGACCCGCGTCACGGTGGGCGTACCCACGTAGCCGAACAGGAGGAAAACCTGGTCCTCCAGCATCAGCTTCATGGTGTTGTTCACCGATGCGTCCGGCTGATAGCCGTCATCGTAGAGCTTCAGGGCAATGCGCCGGCCCGAGATACCGCCGGCGCGGTTGACGTGTTCGAAATACGCCGAGGCGCCCCGATACAACTCGATCCCGAGCCCTCTGGAGGGACCGGAAAAGGCCGCTGACATGCCCAGTATGATTTCGCTGTCCGTGACGCCGGCGCTCGCCGTTTCCGCGGAAGCCCGCAACCAGGGCCAGGTCAGCCCGCCGACTATGCTACCGCCGATCAGCGATCGCCTGGTAAACATCCCCATCCATCCACCACTTTTCGCATTCGTTCCTGTCGAATGCTTGTGGATCGCATTATTTCCGATCTAAGAACGTGTTTCCAGTCTCGCCGAATCGCGGGAGAATGTACGATGAGCGAAGGCGCGTGCTTGTGCCCTTCATTTGAATCGGGCGTTTCAATGCGCGCCGGACCGGTCCACGAGGAGGCTGATCATGCGGCATCGAAAGCCCCTGACGGAGCTTGCAACCCACGACGTTGTCAATCAACCGCCGCCGCTCGCAGCGATCAACCTCTATGACGCCGACCCGGCGTTACGCGGTGCGGTGGAGGCCGCCGGCGGCGAGCGGCACCGTTTCCGCCTTGCGGAATTCGGCGAACGATGCGGTACGGTGCAGACTCGGGAATGGGCGCGCCAGGCAAACGAGAATCCGCCGCGCCTTAAATCCTTCGACCGCTATGGCCGGCGTCTGGACGAAGTCGCCTTCCATCCCGCGTACCACAGCTTGATGGCGCTGGGCCTGTCCAGCGGGATTTCCGGCTGCGCCTGGAGCGGCGAACCGGCCGGCCATCTCCTGCACGGTGCGATGATGGTCCTGATGACACAGGCGGATGCGGGCGTGACCTGCCCGATGTCCATGACCTACGCCAGCATTGCCGCGCTGAGAGCGGCTCCTGATCTGTCGGCGACATGGGAACCGCGGGTAACCGCGCATCGATATGACCGGCGCTCCATCCCCGCGGCGGAAAAGAACGCGGTGACCATCGGCATGGCCATGACCGAAAAGCAGGGCGGCTCCGACGTCCGCAGCAATGCGACCCGCGCGGAACGTGCCGGAGACGGCAGCTACATGCTGACCGGCCACAAGTGGTTTTGTTCGGCTCCCATGAGCGACGCGTTTCTGACGCTCGCGCAGGCTCCGGACGGCCTCACCTGTTTCCTGGCGCCGCGCTGGCGCCCGGACGGCGAGCGCAATGCCATCCGCCTCATGCGCCTCAAGGACAAGCTGGGCGACAGGTCCAACGCATCGGCGGAGATCGAATTCCACAGAGCGTGGGCACAGCGGGTCGGCGACGAAGGGCGTGGCGTTTCGACCATCATCGAGATGGTTCAACTCACCCGGTACGACTGCGCACTCGGCTCCGCCGGCGGTATGCGGGCCGCCCTCGTTCGGACGCTCTGGCATACCGCTCACCGTCGGACCTTCGGAAAAGCGCTGGTCGACCATCCAGCCATGCGGGCCGTGCTGGTCGATCTTATCCTGGAGAGCGAAGCGGCCACGGCGCTCGCGTTGCGAATCGGCGCGGGACTGGACCAGGCGACCAGGTGCGATCATACGGCTTCGAACGACCAGGCTGCGGTGAGCGACCGGTCAGCAAGCGAACACGCAGCCGCCTTTGTGCGGCTGGCGACGCCCGTCGCCAAGTATTGGATATGCAAGCGCCAGCCGGGCTTCGTCCATGAAGCCCTGGAGTGCCACGGCGGCGCGGGATACGTAGAAGAGGGTCCGATGCCGCGCCTGTTCCGCCAGTCGCCGCTGAACGCGATCTGGGAAGGAAGCGGCAACGTGATCGCACTGGATATCCTGCGCGCCGCGGCACGTGAGCCGGACAGCGTCGCCGCGGTGCTGGCCGAACTGGAAACGGCCTCCGGCCGGAACGCGCACTACGATGCGCACCTGGAAGAGGTCAAACGTACGCTTGGGGAGGCCGCCTTACCGGAACGAAGCGCCCGGGGTTTCGCCCGGGACCTGGGACTCGGCCTGCAGGCAGCCGCCCTGCACTGGTCCGCGGCGCCGCCCGTATTTGACGGTTATTGCTCGCAGCGGCTCGATCCTGCACGACGGGGATTGCTCCATGGTGAACTTGGAGATGCGGTCGACCAGGGGTGGTTGATAGAGCGGGCATGCCGGGCGCTCGACATCTGAACTTTCAGGCAATCGCGAACGACCCTTCCGTCGGGTCAAGTTGTGTCTGTAACGGCTCCCAGCGAGGCTGAACTGACCAGTTTCGCGTACTTGGCCAGCAATCCGCGAGTGGCGTTGGGCTGACGCGGTGTCCAGGTTCGCAGGCGCTCCTGAAGTTCTTCCTCCGAAATCTCCAGATCGATCTGTTTCGTCTCGGCATTGATCGAAATAGGGTCGCCGTCCCGCACCACCGCCAGTGGGCCACCCACCGCGGCCTCCGGCGCCAGGTGCCCCACTACGAAGCCGTGACTACCACCCGAGAACCGACCGTCGGTGATCAGCGCCACCTTGTCGCCCAGGCCCTTGCCGATAATGGCGCCGGTGGGACTGAGCATTTCGCGCATACCCGGTCCGCCCTTGGGACCTTCATAGCGAATCACGACCACGTCGCCTGCCTGAACCACGCCGTCGAGGATTGCGCGCAGCGCCTCCTCCTCGGATTCGAACACCCTCGCCGGACCGCTGAACCTGGTGCCCTCCTTGCCGGAAATCTTTGCAACCGCGCCCTCCGTGGCCAGGTTCCCGTACAGGATCGCCAGGTGACTGTCCGCCTTGATGGGGTTGGACAGCGGCCGGACGATGGTTTGCCCTTCCGGGTACGGCTCCACGTCGACGAGGTTCTCCGCCAACGTGCGGCCGGTGACCGTCAGGCAGTCGCCGTGCAGCAACCCGGCGTCCAACAGCATTTTCATCAGCGGCCGAATGCCGCCTATTCGAATCAGTTCGGACATCATGTAACGCCCACTGGGACGCAGGTCCGCCAACACCGGCACGCGGGCGCCGAGGCGCGTGAAGTCGTCCAGAGTCAGATCCACCTGCGCGTCATGGGCAACGGCCAGCAGATGCAATACCGCGTTTGTAGACCCGCCCAGGGCGATTACCATGGCAATTGCGTTCTCGAACGCCTCCTTGCCGAGAATGTCGGCCGGCGTGATGCCACGTTCCAGGAGCCGCATCACGGCCCTTCCGGCCCGCTGGCAGTCAAGCTTCTTGGCTTCGGAGACGGCTTCCTGGGCGGAGCTGTTGGCGAGGCTCATGCCCAGGGCTTCGATCGCGGAAGCCATGGTATTGGCAGTGTACATCCCGGCGCATGAGCCCGGTCCGGGTATGGCCGTGGATTCCACCTCATGAAGTTCCGCCTCGCTGATGCGCCCGGCGGCCACGCCGCCCACCGCCTCGAATACGGAAATCACGTCGCGGTGCTTCGGACCCGGCTGTATCGTGCCGCCATAGACGAATACCGACGGCCTGTTCAGTCTTGCCAGGGCCATCAGGCACCCCGGCATGTTCTTGTCGCAGCCGCCGATCGCAACCAGCCCGTCGAACGCTTCGGCGGCCGCCACGGCCTCGATGGAATCGGCAATGACTTCCCGGGATACCAGAGAGTAGCGCATCCCCTGGGTACCCATGGAAATGGCGTCGGAAACGGTGATGGTATTGAATACGACGCTCTTGCCGCCGGCCTCGTCAGCCGCCGCGCCAGCCAGTTTCGCCAACCCGTCGATATGCATGTTGCATGGCGTCACCATGCTCCAGGTGGAAGCGATACCCACCTGTGGCTTGGAGAAATCTTCGTCCCTGAAGCCGACGGCGCGAAGCATGGCGCGGCTCGGAGCCTGCTCCAGGCCGTCAACGACCACGCGGGAATACCGCCTGGGATCAACTTCGCCGCGCTCTCGCGGCGTCTTTGCAGCCATACCCGCTTCCCTGCCAGTGTCGTTGGGGATCAGGGCCTCTCAACGCCATACGAGATGGCGTCGAAAGACTGGAGTGGTCGGGGCGACTGGATTTGAACCAGCGACCTCTTGCGCCCCATGCAAGTGCGCTACCAGGCTGCGCCACACCCCGACCCTTGCCTGCTCAACTCACCGGGGCACCGTCACGGCACCTGTGCCGCATTGATGTACGAGTCTCGCAGGGCAGACGCAAGTTTAGCGAAATGGGCAGGGTCCGGGATAGTCCGAAGCGCAGGAAAGCGGCTATCGCCGCAGCAACCGCAGCACGTCCTCGAGTTCGGAACGCACCTGGCGGATGATCTGCTGACTCTGGCTGAGGTCGGTACGCGCTTCGTCGCCGGCCATTTTCTGCCGCGCTCCGCCGATGGTAAAGCCCTCGGAGTACAGGAGGCTGCGAATCTGCCGGATGATGAGGACATCCTGGCGTTGGTAGTAGCGGCGGTTACCGCGGCGCTTCACCGGTTTGAGCTGCGGAAACTCCTGCTCCCAGTAGCGCAGTACATGGGGCTTGACCGCGCATAATTCGCTTACTTCGCCGATCGTGAAGTAGCGCTTGCCCGGAATCGGCGGAAGTTCCGCGTTATCCCCTGGTTCCAGCATATACCTCGACTCGCGTCTTCAGTTTCTGCCCGGGGTGGAAGGTGACCACCCGCCTCGCCGTAATGGGAATCTCTTCGCCGGTCTTGGGGTTGCGTCCCGGCCGCTGATTCTTGTCCCGCAGGTCAAAATTGCCGAAGCCGGACAGTTTGACCTGCTCGCCGCTCGCCAAGGATACCCTCAGATCCTCGAAGAACGTGTCCACCAATTCGCGCGCTTCCCGCTTGTTCAAACCGAGCTCGTTGAACAACGACTCGGCCATTTTCGCCTTGGTCAATGACGCCATGAATGACCGCCTATTCTCTTATGGTCGCCGCTAGATCGCGCTCCAGTTGCCGCGTTGTGGATGCCACGATCCGATCCGCCTCCGTGTCGGTAAGAGTGCGTGATCTGTCCTGTAAAATCAAGCCTAAAGCGACACTTTTTCGTCCTGAATCTATCCCCTTGCCGCGATAGATATCGAAAATAGTAACGTCGTTCAACGCGTCTCCGGCGGCCTGTCGGACGCACCGCAGCAACCGGTCGGCGGACACGCCGTCGTCGACCACGGCAGCGATATCGCGCCGCAGCGAGGGAAACTTCGAATACTCCCTGTATCGGGAGACCCTGGCCCGGGCCGCCCTTTCCAGTTGCATCGCAAACAGGATCGCCGACCGTTTCCAGCCCATTCTGCCTTGCAGGCGGGGATGCAACACCCCAAGCCAGCCGACGGCTTCATCTCCCAGCATCAGGCGGGCACTCTGGCCGCCGGCCAGGGCCGGATGATCGGCCTGTCGAAAGTCCGCATCGGCGGCCCGGCCCGCCAGCGCCAATATCGCCTCCATGTCGGACTTGACGTCGAAGAAGTCCACGTCCCGGGCGCCGCCCTCCCAATGCTCCGGCCTGTGCGCGCCGATCGCCAGTCCGGCCAGCACCCGGCTCTCGCGCACGCCATCGGCGCCGCATGCGAACTGGGCGCCGATCTCGAACAGCCACACCCGCGCCTGCTGACGGCTCCGGTTATGCTGCGCAGCCAGCAGAAGCCCCGGCCAGAGCGAATGCCGCATGACTCCCATCTCCTGCGACAGCGGATTCGCAAGGCGCACATGGTCCGCGCCGGGATTGACCGCGTCGGCCAACTCCTCATCGACAAAGCCGTAGGTCACAACCTCGGAGTAACCGCGCGAACAGAGCGCGTCGGCAATGCGTTCCTCCGACAGAACCGCTTCCGTCGCGCGACCCACATGGCGCGGGCTGCGCTCGGCGACCACGGGAACGTTGTCATAGCCGGTCATGCGGCCGATCTCTTCCACCAGGTCTTCCTCGATCCGAAGATCAAAGCGAAATTCCGGTGGCGCCGCGGACCACCCATGTTTTTCCCGCGTCACGGCAATGTGGAGCAGGTCAAGCTGCGATTCCACCTCGCCGGGTTCCAGGCGCTTCCCAAGAATCGTGTTCAATCGCCCCAACCGCAGGGAAACGGGTTTTCTGTCCGGCAAATCCTTCGCGGATACTTCCTCGGCAACCGGACCGGGCTCGCCACCTGCGATGTCCAGCAACAAGGCCGTTGCACGCTCGATCGCGCGGCTCTGCTGCACGGGATCCACGCCTCGTTCGAAGCGCAGGGACGCATCCGTATGCAGGCCGAATCGCCGCGGGCGTCCAGCAATGGAGTTCGGCGAGAAAAAGGCCGATTCGAGAAAAACGTCCCGCGTGTTTTCCGACACGGCCGTGCCCTGCCCACCCATGATGCCCGCCAATCCGATTGCTCCCGACTCGTCCGCGATCACCAGCACGTCGGACTGCATGGTGATCTGGTTGCCGTCCAACAGCGTCAGTGGCTCGTCGTTCCCGGCAAAACGGACGGAAATACCGCCGCTGAGCGCGTGCAGATCGTACCCGTGAAGCGGTTGGCCAAGCTCCAGCATCACGTAATTGGTGACATCCACCACCGGGTGCAATGCGCGCAGACCCGCCCGCTCCAGGCGCAACCGAAGCCATTCCGGAGAGTGGCATCCCGGCTTGATGTTGCGAATGACGCGGCCGGAGAATCGCGGGCACGCTGCAGGCGCGACCAGCGTCACCGGAAAGGTATCCTTCACGGTGGCGGGAACCTTCGGCACCGTCAGCGGTTCCATTCGTGATCCATCGAGCGCGGAAACCTCCCGGGCGATCCCCAGGACGCTGAAGCAATCGCCTCTGTTGGGAGTGATGTCGAAGTCGAGAACGACGCCATCCGGTTTCGCGGTTTCGCTCCCGCCGGCGTCCGACAGCCGCACGGGTTCGACTTCCAGGCCGGCAAGGGTCAACTGCTCGGCAAGCTGCTCCGGGTCCAGGTCCCGCTCAAGCATTTCCCCGAGCCATTCGATATCGATACGCATGACTCAACTCTCAGCGGAACTGCTCGATGAAGCGCAGGTCGTTTTCGAAGAAGCGTCTCAGGTCCCCGACTCCGTAACGCAGCATGGCCAGGCGCTCGACGCCCATGCCAAACGCGTAGCCTGTGAATTTTTCCGGATCCACATTCACGTGACGCAGTACGTTTGGATGCACCATCCCGCAGCCGAGGATCTCCAGCCATTTCCCTGATTCCGAGCGTATGTCCACTTCCGCGGATGGCTCGGTAAACGGAAAATAGGATGGACGAAACCGTAATTCGACATCCCGCTCGAAAAAGCTGGATACGAATTCGTACAGGACGGACTTCAGGTTGGCGAAACTGATACCGGTGTCCACCGCCAACCCTTCCACCTGGGTGAACATGGGCGAATGCGTCTGATCGTAGTCCCGCCGGTACACCCGTCCCGGCACGATAATGCGAATCGGCGCGCCTTCCGAGCGCATCGCTCTAATCTGCACCGGCGACGTGTGGGTTCGCAGGACGTGGCCGGTATCCAGGTAGAAGGTGTCATGCATCGCCCGCGCCGGATGGTTTTCCGGAATATTCAGCGCGGTGAAGTTGTGAAAGTCGTCCTCCACTTCCGGCCCGCTGCGCACCCCGAACCCGGCGGCGGCGAAAATGTCGACGATCCGCCGCTGCGTACGGCTCACCGGGTGCAGCCCCCCGACGGGCTGACCGCGGCCGGGCAAGGTGACATCGACCCGGTTGGCGAGTTCGGTTTCCATTTTCGCCGCTTCCAGCCGGTCCCGGCGAGCGGCAATGCGATCGACGACCGTCTGCTTGATGCGATTGATTTCCCGGCCGGCGGACGCGCGTTCCTTGACGGGCAGCTTGCCGAGTCCCTTGAGTTCGGCGGTGATCAGTCCCTTGCGCCCCAGGTATTTGACGCGAACCGCATCCAGCGCAGCCAGGTCGCGGGCCGCCTGTACGGCGGCCTGCGCCTGTTCAAGCAGTCCGGCCGGGCTGGCCACGGGAAGTGCCTTGAGGTGGTCCGCTTCGGTCAGGACGCCAGCGCGTCCCGGGCGGCTTTCGCAATGGCGCCGAACGCCTCCGGATCGTGGACCGCGATATCGGCCAGAACCTTGCGGTCCACCTGGATATCGGCGCGCTTGAGGCCGTTGACCAGACGGCTGTAGGACAGGCCGTGAAGCCGGGCGGCGGCATTGATACGCGTGATCCACAGCGCCCTGAACTGGCGCTTGCGCTGCCGGCGGTCGCGGTATGCGTACTGCCCGGCCTTGATGACCGCCTGCTTTGCCACCTTGAACGTGCGGCTGCGCGCACCGTAATAGCCCTTCGCCTGGCGCAGGACTTTCTTGTGGCGCGCCTTGGCGACGACACCGCGTTTGACTCTAGCCATGACTCACCTCAGCTATGGAGCAACTCAGTCATCGGGCAGCTCAACTGTAGGGCAGCAACTTGCGGACCGCCTTGGTATCCGCGTCGGCGACCTGCAGTGTCTTGCCGAGTTGACGCTTACGCTTCGAACTCTTCTTGGTCAGGATGTGGTTGAGGTAGGACTGGCTACGCTTGTAGCCTCCCTTTCCGGTGCGTCTGAACCGCTTGGCGGCCCCGCGATTTGTCTTCAGCTTAGGCATTGCCCTCTCCTTCCGGAGCCCAACTATCGGCGCTAGGAGCGTGCGCAGTAGAAAATCACGGCTGCAAATTCGCTCTCATCCCTGGCTTTCGCCCCTCATTTTCGTTGAATATTGCCCGATATTCGCCTCAAATGAGGGGCGAAATCCAGGGCGATATCGAATTTTCGCTTTCGCGATTTTCTACGGCGCACGCTCCTAGTGCTTCTTCGGCGCGATAATCATCACCATCTGCCGGTGTTCAAGATGTGGAAACTGCTCAACCGTGCCGTATTCCGCCAAATCCCGCTGCACCCGTTCAAGAAGCTGAACGCCCAGTTCCTGGTGCGCCATTTCCCGTCCCCTGAAGCGCAGGGTCACCTTCGTCTTGTCTCCCGAGGTGAGGAATCGAATCAGATTCCGCAACTTGACCTGGTAGTCCCCTTCTTCCGTGCCCGGCCGGAACTTGATCTCCTTGACGTGAATCTGTTTCTGTTTGCGCCGCCCCAGCTGCGCCTTCTTTCGCTGCTCGAATACAAACTTGCCGTAATCCATGATTCGGCAGACCGGGGGATCCGAGTTCGGCGCAACCTCGACCAGGTCGAGATTCTGATTCTGCGCATATTCCAGCGCGTCATCGAGATCCATGATTCCGACCTGGTCACCGTCCGTGCCGATCACCCGAACCTGCAGGGCGGTGATTTCGTCGTTGCGTCGAATACGCTTCGTTTGAACGATAGTTTGTGCTCCCTGTAACCTGAATCCGTAATGAATAGCGGCCGTGGCGCCGGTCGAGGACATTCGCTGCCACTCGCCTGGGCCGACGGCCGTCTGACTGTCAGCGCCCGTAGCCGGATCATTCTACCACCACGGGCGGCCCGAGATTGTAAGTCTCGGGTCAGGCCCGCACAAGCAAAAAATGGGGCCAAAAGGGCACATTTGAGAGTCCGATTCAGGGAAACGGGGGCCGCGGCCCCCGTTTTCGTCAAGTGGTAGGCGCGAGTGGGATCGAACCACCGACCCCCACCATGTCAAGGTGGTGCTCTACCGCTGAGCTACGCGCCTGCGGTGCGAACCATAACCATTTCCGGCCGGGGTACTCAAGTATTCCGTGTCGGTATTTCGGCGGTTGTGGCTGCCGGGGCCGGATTGGTCAGGGGTTGGGACTGTCCGGTCGGATACCTGTACCGCGACCGCCCGTGCGGGCCAGGCCCACCCGCCTCGCCTCCCCGATCTCATCGCGGAGTCTCGCCGCTTCTTCGAACTCTAGGTCCCGGGCGTGCCGGTACATGCGCTTTTCCAGCGCGTCGATTCGCCGCACGACTTCCTCCGGACTCATCCTCGTGTAGCGCGCCGTGTCCGGCCGGCGGCCGCGCCGGCGCCTGCGGCCCGTCGAACGCGCCCCTTCCATGATGTCGGGGACCGGCTTGAGGATGGATTTGGGCTGGATGCCGTGGGCCTCGTTGTAGGCAAGCTGCTTGTTCCGGCGGCGCTCCATTTCGGCCATCGCCCGCTCCATGGACCCGGTCACCCGATCCGCGTACAGGATCGCCGTACCACGAATGTTCCGGGCAGCCCTGCCGACGGTCTGAATCAGCGAGCCTTCCGAGCGCAGGAAGCCTTCCTTGTCGGCGTCAAAGATGGCCACCAGGGAAACCTCGGGCATATCAAGGCCTTCGCGCAACAGGTTGATTCCCACCAGGACATCGAATTCGCCCAGGCGCAGATCGCGGATGATCTCCGTGCGTTCCACCGTATCGATGTCCGAGTGCAGGTATCGAACGCGTGTGCCGTGTTCCTGGAGGTAGTCTGTCAGGTCCTCCGCCATGCGCTTGGTGAGGGTGGTTATGAGTACCCGTTCCTTGACTCTGGCGCGTTCCGAGATCTCCGAGAGCACGTCATCGACCTGGATACCGGCCGGTCGCACATCCACCTCCGGGTCGACGAGCCCTGTGGGCCGAACCACCTGCTCGACCGCCTGGTCTGCGCGGTCCCGCTCGTAGGGTCCGGGCGTTGCCGAAACGAAGATGGTCTGCGGCGCCAGGCTCTCGTACTCGTCGAAGCGAAGCGGCCGATTGTCCAGCGCGGCAGGCAGACGGAATCCGTACTGCACCAGAGTTTCCTTGCGGGATCGGTCGCCGCGGTACATCCCGCCGAGTTGCGGGATCGTGGCGTGGCTTTCGTCCACGAAGAGCATGGCGTCCGGGGGGAGGTAGTCGAACAGCGTGGGCGGCGGTTCTCCGGGCTCGCGGCCCGACAGGTACCGCGAGTAGTTCTCGATGCCGGCGCAGTACCCTACCTCCACGATCATTTCCAGGTCGAAGCGGGTTCGCTGCTCCAGTCGCTGGGCCTCCACCAGTTGGTCAGCCGCGCGCAGTTCCGCGAGGCGCTCCCTGAGGTCGTCCCGAATCACGTCCACGGCTGCCAGCAAGGTCTCCCGGGGCGTGACGTAGTGGGTCTTCGGATAGATCGTTGCGCGGGGTACGGCCCGATCAATCGCACCGGTTAGAGGATCGAAAAACATGATCCCCTCGATCTCGTCGTCGAACAGTTGCACGCGCACGGCTTCACGCTCCGATTCGGCGGGAAAAATGTCGATCACATCGCCGCGTACGCGGTACGTTCCCTGGCTCAGGTCCATCGGATTGCGCGTGTACTGCAGTTCCGCAAGCCGGCGAAGGATCTTGCGCTGGTCGATTCGCTCCCCCCGGACCAGGTGCAGCACCATGCCGTGATAGGCCTCGGGATCGCCCAGGCCGTAAATGGCCGACACCGTCGCGACGATGACCGTGTCGCGCCGCTCCAGCAGCCCCTTGGTGGCGGAAAGGCGCATCTGTTCGATGTGCCTGTTGATGGATGCGTCCTTCTCGATATAGGTATCGCTGGTCGGCAGATACGCCTCCGGCTGGTAGTAGTCGTAGTAGGAGACGAAATACTCCACGGCATTGTGGGGGAAGAACTCGCGCATCTCGCCGTAGAGCTGTGCTGCGAGTGTCTTGTTGTGGGCCAGGATCAACGTCGGACGCTGCAATGCCGCGATTACGTTTGCCATGGTGAAGGTCTTGCCGGAACCTGTGACCCCCAGGAGGGTCTGTCTGTGCAACCCCGACTGGATGCCGTCCACGAGCGATGCGATGGCCTCGGGCTGATCCCCCGCAGGCTCAAAATCTGCGACAAGCTCAAATGGTTTGGCCTGCACGTTTCTCTCGCGAACCCGATGCAATGGCGAAAGATTACGGGCCATGGGTTTCAATGAAAAGCCGTCGGGCCAATACACGAAACAAAATATTGATAAATTAGTTTATATTTACGATGTATCTATCTATTTATACAAACAATTAGCTTCCCATCCTTGACTTCGAGGAGGGCTTCTTTCAGAATGCGCCCCCGTTGAGCAGTGTTCCCCGGTAGCTCAGTTGGTAGAGCGGTCGGCTGTTAACCGATTGGTCGCTGGTTCGAGTCCGGCCCGGGGAGCCACCTTTTCGACTGCTTGCCGATTCAGCATGTCGCCAGACCTCGACTCGTATTTTCGCGACACCCGTTCCTGGCCCCGGGAAAAGCGGAGGCTGCGGAAGATTCTTTCTGACTACCCTTTGTCCGAAGAACTCAAGTGGCGCGAGCCCTGCTATACGTTTAAAGGTGCAAACGTAGGCATAATCTTCGGGATGAAGGACAGTTGCGGGCTTGGCTTATTCAAGGGCGCGCTGCTGGACGATCCACACGGTGTGCTCATTCCGCCAGGAAAGAATACGCAAGCAGCCCGCCGGATCCATTTCACCAGCCTGCAGGAAATCAACGAGAAGGAAGCGATTCTCAGGGAGATCATTCAGAACGCCATCGAGGTGGAAAAGGCCGGCTTGAAGGTGGATTTCAAGGCAAGGAACGAATTGGTCTTCCCGGAAGAGCTTCTGGCCAGGTTCGACGCCGACCTCGAATTCAAGGCAGCCTTCAATGCGCTGACCCCTGGACGGCAACGGGGATACAACCTCTTCTTCACCGGCGCGAAACAGTCCAGGACCCGATCCGCAAGGATAGAAAAGCACATGGCCCGCATTTTCGAAGGCAAGGGCATGCACGACCGGTAACTACCCTGCCCGACCTCCCGGTAGTTTCGGCAGATCGTCCGTCAGTTGATAGTAGTCGCCCATGTCACTTACATGGATGTGTTCGACCGCCTCCAGCCCGTCGGACTCGTCCAACGTTCCAGCCATGATGCTGATGAATTTCCTGCCCCTGGGAAGCCAGAACAGGCTCGAACCGCAACGCCGGCAGAATCCGCGGAACGCGATCTCCGAAGAGGCGAACCATTCAAGACTCCCATCGGTTTCAATAGTCAGCGCATCTTTCGCTACCGCAGTGGCAGCGACGAAATGACCGCTGGTCCGGCGACATTGACCGCAATGGCAATACACGACGGGCCGTAACGGTCCCGTAACACGGTAACGCACACGGCCGCACAGGCATCCGCCAGTCATCTCGAACCGGCCAGTTGAGTTGGTTTTTGAACCAGAAACTTCACAGGAAAATCATACATCCACCGAGATGGATGCAGTGAGCACCGCGCGGCAGCGATTTCGAATTGATTGTGAACGAGTGCGGCACCGTCACGAACCGAACCGAATCCTTAACGATTCGTAGCTCGTTTGTCGCCGATAGGCGGGCCAGGCTTCGTATCGGGGCTCCCTGTCAACTACTTCCATGCTGCCTACCTTGCGGCTGACCTGGTCGATCAACGTGCGCAAGATCAGGCGGGCGTACGAAGCGCCAGGGCAATGGTGCGGACCGGCGCCGAATGCGACGTGGGGATTGGGTTTGCGATCGATGATCAGTTCTTCCGGTGATCCGAACCATGTCGACGCCATTCTCAAGCCTCGTTTAAGACGCGAGCAGGCAATTGTATGCCGACGAGGGCTACATGACCCTCGAAGGAGTCATACCGGACGACCAGTTGCAGATGCTGCGCGAGGAGTGCTCGTACTTTCTCGGCTACATGGATGCGCGCATGGACCACGGACTCGTCTCCGGCGAGGCCCTGTCGCGGCGCAGCAAGCGCTACTTCGTCAACAACCTTTACCGTTACAGCCCGCGGCTGTGGCAATTCATCTACAGCGATCTCATGGCCGAGGTCTGCCGCGCCACGCTCGGCGGCGAGGCGTACCTGTTCAACGAGCAATGGGTCGTCAAGAGCGCCGAACAGGGCATGAATTTGAAGTGCCTGCGCCAGGTACCGCTTGAATTCGCTATCGACGCGGCACCGGCCCATTCGGTTAAACTCCCGCGCTGGCCACAATCCCATAGGGTGTCCATGAAAAATCAGATCGTTCGATTCACCGGAATGATCGTTGCGTTCGGTTTGCTGGCGGGATGCGGCTCCGAACCGCCGTCTACCGTCCCGAACGTCCCGGATGCGCCCGCGTCGACCGACGCTCCCGACTCCCCGGACCTCCCCGCCGCCACTGTCGAGGACGGCCGGCCGAACATCCTGTTCATCCTCGCCGACGACCTGGGTTTTACCGACCTGGGTTCGTTCGGCGGGGAAATCTCCACGCCGAATCTGGATACGCTGGCATTCGAGGGCGTGCGGCTGACGAACTTTCATTCGGCGCCCTACTGCGCCGCGACTCGGGCCAGCCTGATGTCGGGGACGACAAGCCGCGAGGCCGGCGTCATCATCCACAATGAACCGCTGCGGCCCGACGTGGCGACGATGCCGGAACGCCTAGGTGCGGCGGGCTACCACACATATATCTCCGGCAAGTGGAATCTGGGGATCACGCTTGAAGAGAGCGCCCATGCCCGGGGCTTCGAGCGGTCGTTCGCGCTGGGCCCGCCCGTCGACAATCACCTGGCGCACAGCAATTTCCCTCCGGTCTCGGAATTCGCTCCCGACGGCGCCTACCTGGAGAACGGCGTGAGCTTCACGCTGCCCGACGAGTGGTTCTCGACGGATCTTTTTACCGACAAGTTGATGGAACAGATTTCGGCCGACCTGGACGACGGCGTGCCCTGGTTCGGCTACCTTGCGCTGACGGCGCCGCACTGGCCGCTGCAGGCGCCGGAGGACTGGATCGACCGGTACGCGGGGCGCTATGACGAAGGCTACGACGTGTTCCGCGAAGCGCGGGTTGCCCGCGCGACGGAACTCGGCGTGTTTCCGGAGGGATTGACGCTGGAGGGATTCCAGGGTCGCGCGCCCGCGTGGAACGACCTCGGCGAGGAACAGCAGGCCAAGCTGGCGCGGGCCATGGAAATCTATGCGGCCATGGTGGAGAACATCGACTGGAACATCGGCCGCCTGGTGGCATTCCTGGAAGAGTCCGGCGAACTCGACAACACGGTGATCATCTTCTCGTCGGACAACGGCGCCGCCGGCAGCGACGATACGTTCGTTCCGCCCGAGATGCCCCGCACGGACAACGACAACTCCCTGGCCAACATGGGCCGCCAGTGGTCCTTTACGGCCTACGACCGCGGCTGGGCCGAAGCCGCCACGGCGCCCTTCAGGGAAGTGAAGACGTCGATGTACGCGGGGGGCACCCAGGTACCGACGTTTTTGCGGCACCCCGATGTGGCCGACCAGGGTGGAATCGAGCGCACGTACCTGACGGTCATGGACCTGCTGCCGACGTTTCTGCACATCGCAGAGGCGCCTCCACCGGCCGAAGAATTCCAGGGGCGCCAGGTCATGCCCGTGCGCGGGCGGTCGTTCTGGGATCTGCTGCGAGGCGGCGAACCGCCCGAAACGACGGCGACGCCCTGGATCACCACCAACGATCGCCGGGCTGCGCTCGTGCTCTGGCCGTGGAAGATCGTCACCCGGTCGACGGGCGGCAATGCTCAGGACGGTCCGCCGCTGGAGTGGGACCTGTTCAACCTCGAGGACGACCCGGGCGAACGCCGGGATGTTTCTGGCCTGCACCCGGATATCAAGTCGGAACTGGTGGCGCACTGGGCCGACTACGCTGGCGGAATCGGCCTGGAGCCCTGACGCGGCGCCCTCGAACCTGGAGGTAGCGACACCAACCCAGTCACCGTCAACGGCGCCGCCGCGACTCCAACCCTGACGCGGCCGGCGATGCGCCGCCGCATTGCGCCTACGGCATCGGGTCCGGGTGCGGCGTATCGTCGATCAGCCACATGGGCCGAATCAAGTTCGGGAGGCTGTGCGGGGGTATCACGTTGCTTTGCGTTCGGAATTCTTCCCAGGCGGCGATCATCTCGTTGAGCTTGTCCGGCATGCTGCCGGACAGGTCCGTGGTCTCAGCCGGATCCTCGATCACGTTGTACAGGTACCAGCGATCCTCCCGGAACGGCGGCTCGGAGCGCAACAGCTTCCAGTCGCCCTTGCGCACGGCGATCCGCCCCCACAATTCCAGGCCTAGGACCTCATCCTCGCCGTGAACGACCGCTGCGGGATCGTTCAATAGCCGCGTAAAGCTCCTGCCGGTCTGCGGCAGGATTCCCTGCCCTCCGTAGGAGCCTTGCGGATACTCGACGCCTGCCAGTTCGAGTATGGTGGGTGCGACATCGCTGACCATCAACACGCTGTGGCTGACCGTTCCCCGGGCGCCGACACCCCGGCCGCTGACGATCGCCGGCACGCGAATGCCGCCCTCGGCCGCGTGGCGCTTGAACAGGTTGAACGGCACGCTGCCCGCCGATCCCCATCCCGGTCCATAGAACATCTGCGATCCTTCCCGCCCCACGTTTTCGATGCTGTTGTCCGCGGCCGCGTATCGTGCCGCCGCCGGTCCGTCGTTCCAGCCGAAGAACCCGGCCGCTCCGTTGTCGGAAAGGAACAGGATCACCGTGTTCTCATACAGCCCCGCCTGTTTCAGGTAGTCGAGTACCCTGCCGATGTTGTCGTCCATGTTGTCGATGGCGCCGGCGTAGACCTCCATGCGGCGCGCATGAATCCGTCGCGCGGCATCGCTCAACTCCTCCCAGGGCGTGACGGTCGGCGCCCGTTCGCTCAGCCCGGTACCGGGCGGAAACAGTCCCAGATCGATCATGCGGGCCAGCCGCATTTCCCCCAGAACTTCGTATCCGTCGTCGTATTGTCCGCGATAGAGGTCGATATGCGTGTCCGGCGCCTGCACGGGAATGTGGGGAGCAGTGAAATTCAGGTACGCCAGAAAGGGCCTGTCCTGCTCCGGGTCGGTGCTCAGGTACTCGATGAGCTTGTCGGTGTAGAAATTGCTGGAGAAGAAATCGTCCGCCACGGGCATCCCGGTGACCTCCACCCCGTTCTCGAAATAGCCGCCCGACACACCGTCCCGCCCGTTCAGGTTGAAGTGGCTGTCGGCCGGAGCGCCTCCGGACTGGGTGAAGGCCTGGTCGAATCCCCTCGCGACCGGGAGTTTGTCCGGGGTGTACCCCAGGTGCCACTTGCCGGTGGCATAGGTCCGGTAGCCGTTGTCCTGCAGCAGCCTGGCGAAAGTCACCACGCGATCGCTGAGCACGCCTTCATACCCGGGTACGCCATCCTGATTGGGGCTTTGGACACCACCTCCCATCGTCCCCAGGCCCGCCAGATGATTGTCCGTGCCGGACAACAGCATGGCGCGGGTGGGCGAGCAGTTCATCTGGGCGTAGAAACTCGTGAACCGGATGCCCTCCTCTGCCAGGCCATCCAGGGCCGGGGTATCGATTTCGCCGCCATAGGGCCCCAGTTCGGCCATGCCGACATCGTCGGCAACGATGATCAGAAAGTTGGGTCTGTCCGTCTGCGCCGACAGTACCGCGGGCAACAGAAGACCGAGAATGAAAGCCGTTCTGATCATGTGGAAGTCACCGGGATTCCGTTCCTGAGCACCGGATAATATAGCGGTTGCCACGCGATGAGTAGCAACTCCCGCAGTCACTCGCGGGCGGTTTTTTCCGGGTACCCGATGGCCGAATCGCCGATTTGGTGTACCTTGACGGTTTCTGACAGGTGGCGGGCGCGCACGGCATGGCAAGAGAACAATTCGCAAGGCGATTCGCCGAACGGGTGCTGGCGGCCCGCTGGCCGGTCATTATCGGCAGCCTGGTCTGGGTCGCGGCGGCGGCAAGCGGCATCAGCCGGTTCGAATTCGCCGCCGATTACCGCATCTTCTTCGACGAACACAACCCGGAGCTTCTGGGCCTGGAAGCTTTCGAGAATACCTACGGGAAGAACGAAAACATCGCGTTCCTGATCGTTCCTGACGACGGTGACGCTACCTCCGAAGAAGCTCTCGCGGCGGCTGTGTGGCTCACGGACGCCGCCTGGCAGACACCCTGGACGAGGCGCGTGGATTCGCTCGCCAATTTCCAGCACACCACCGCCGACGGCGACGACCTGTATGTACGCGACCTGATCGATCCGCAACTCCTCTCCGACGCTGACGCGCGATCGCAAATCCGCGAGATTGCCCTGTCCGACCCGCGGATCGAAGGCGCCATTCTGGCCCGAAACGGCGATGTCAGCGTGGTCAACGTCACCATCGAACTGCCGGCCGAAGACCAGTTGGAGGCCATCACCGAAGTCGCCGGGTTCGCAAGAGCCCTCGCCGCGGAGGCGGAAGAACGATTTCCCGGCATGGATCTGCGCACGGTCGGCACCGTGATGGTCAACCAGACCTTCGTCGAAGCCTCCGTCGACAGCCAGTTGATCTTCCTGCCGGCCAGCCTGTTGCTCATGGCGGTGGTCCTGGGCGTCCTTGTCCGGGGCTGGGCCGGAGTGCTGGCGACCGGGATCGTCATCGTCTTTTCGATCATGGCATCCCTGGGCCTGGGCGTGTGGGCCGGCCTGCCGTTTTCCCCGCCCATCGCGCCGGCGCCGACCATCGTGCTGATGATCGTCGTGGCGAGCTGCGTACACCTCCTGGTGGGCTTGCAGCAGCGGTTGCGGGCGGGCGATTCGAGGCACGACGCCATCGTCGGATCGCTCAGTCTCAACCTGCATCCGGTGTTTCTGGCAAGCCTCACGACAGCGCTCGGGTTCCTGAGCATGAACTTCTCCGAAGTGCCTCCCTACCGCGATCTGGGCAACTTCATCGCCTTCGGGATCGGCTCTTCGTTCGTTCTCTCGGTCACCTTCCTGCCTGCCCTGCTCTCGTTGCTCCCGGTTCGGGCCGCAAGGGAACGGCAATTCCACGGAATCTCGGTAAGGCAGATCTCGGACGCGGCATTGCGGCACAGAAAGGTGCTGTTTGCCTTCTGGCTGGTGGTCGTGCCCGCCATGATGCTGGCCATTACGCGCAACGAACTCAACGACGTGCTGGTTCACTTCTTCGATGACAGCGTCGAGTTCCGGCAGGACACGGACTTCATGGACGAACACCTGAGCGGCAATACCCTGCTGGAGTACTCGTTGCACGCCGATGCCGAGGGCGGCGTCACCGATCCCGAATTCCTCACCGAGGTTTCGAACTTCGCCGAGTGGTACCGCGGGCAGCCGGCGGTACGCCATGTGGCGGTCATCACCGACACCTTCCGGCAGCTCAACCAGAGCATGCACGGCGACGACCCGGCCGAGTACGGGATTCCGGCAAGCCAGGCGCTCGCGGCGCAGTACCTGTTGCTCTACGAACTCTCGCTTCCCCAGGGCCTGGACGTGAACAACCAGATGGACCGGTCCAGAACGTCCACGCGCGTGTCGGTGTCGGCGGAGACGCTGGGTTCCGCCGATGTGCTCGATCTGAATGCCCGCGCCGAGGCCTGGCTGGCGGAAAATGCGCCGCGAGTGGACGACGTCAACGCCACCGGCCCGGCAACGCTGTTCGCCTACATCGGTCAGCGCAACATCCGCGCCATGCTGCTCGGGACGGTGGTTGTGCTCGTCGCCATTTCCATCATCCTGCTCGTCACGCTGCGGTCGCTGCGGGTGGGCCTGATCAGCATCGTGCCCAACCTGGTGCCCGCAGTGCTCGGCTTCGGCGTCTGGGGACTGACGGTCGGGCAGGTGAGCCTCTCGCTGTCGGTCGTCGTGGCCATGACCGTGGGCATCGTCGTGGACGACACCGTGCACTTTCTGAGCAAGTACCTGCGTGCGCGGCGCGAATACGGCCATGACCCCGAAGACGCGGTGCACTACGCCTTCGACACGGCCGGCCGCGCGCTGGTCACAACGACCATCGTGCTCGTCGCCGGTTTCCTGATATTCGCGTTTTCCCCGCTGATTCCCACGGCACAGGTGGGAATCCTGACCGCGATGATCATCGGCTTCGCGCTCATTGCCGACCTGACGCTCCTGCCGGCGCTGTTGCTGGCGGTGGACCGGGGTGCTGCGAAGCAGGCCCCGATCCCGGCCTGAGCCGGCGTCCGGTTGAGTCCGGTCGCGGAAACCACGGGCCATCCGAGCCTTTCCCGGGCGAGTTTGCATATAATCCCCTGAAGATTCACTCAGGCCGAATGAGAATTTCCCGATCCTTGCCGGATCGCCACAAGGCAGCTACGCACGGTCGTGTTCAGTAATCCATTTGACTCGTTTCACAATACGGTTGCCGAAGCCAAGGAAGAGCGTGAACAGCTCGACCGGCTGCTGACGGTCTCCACGCCGCGGGAGCGGCTGCTGCTCGCCGGCATTGCCGTGTTGCTGGTTATCCTGGCGGCATGGCTCTTCTTCGGCAGCGTAGCCCGAAGCCTTACGGTTGACGGCGTGCTGGTCGAGTCAGCCGAAAACTCGGGCGAAGCAGCCCTGTCCGTGCAGGCCCTTGTCCTGGTCGACAGCGAGTTGGCGCTTGAGGTCGAGGCCGGCATGCCGGCGGTGATCGAACTGGCCACGACAGATGGAGAACTGGAGATGCTTGGAGGAGAGGTCGCGGTCGCTCCGTCGGTATCCTCGCCCGAGTTTCTGGAGGCGATGGAGATGGACTCCATGTCGCCGGTGACCATCTTCCACCACGTTGAAATCACGCTCGATGAAGAACTCGATCCGGCTTCGCTCCCAGGCAGGGAAGTCCGCATTGTCATCGATCTCGGCCGACAGCATCCCGCCGCGCTTTTCGGAATGAGGCGAACATAGGATGCCCCCGCGCGCCTCTTCCGGGGCTGGCGCCAAGGCTGCTTCGGACACGCCGAAACAAAGGGTCACCACGCCCGTCCTGTTACAGATGCACGCGACGGAATGCGGCGCCGCCTGCCTCGGCAGCGTATTGGGCTACTTCGGGCGCTGGGCGCCGCTAACCGAATTGCGCGAAAAATGCGAGGTCAGCCGTGACGGCAGCAGCGCAGCGAGTATCGTGCGTGCCGCCAGACATTACGGTCTCGAATGCAGGGGGCTCAGCGTACGCGCCCATCTGCTGAAGAAACTGCCGCTGCCCCTGATCCTGTTCTGGCAGTTCAGCCATTTCGTCGTGCTCGAAGGGTACGACGGCCGTTACTTCTATCTCAACGATCCGGCCACGGGGCGGCGCAGGCTCTCCGCAGAAGAATTCAACCAGGGCTACAGCAGCATTGCGCTGAAATTCAAGCGCGGCGACGACTTCAAGCCCGGCGGCGAGCGGCCAAGCCTGTTCGGGCAGCTGCGCACGCTGCTTGCGGGATCCTGGAATGTGCTGACCGGAGTTGTCGCCTGCGGACTCATGCTGACATTGCTGGCCCTTGTCGTTCCGGTCACTCTCGGCGTGTTCGTGGACGATGTGCTGGAATCCCAGGGGGCCTGGGGCGGATTGGTGGCCGCCCTGCTGGGCGGCGGCATCCTGGTCTACGTCCTTACCTTGCTCAAGCACCAGTTCCTGAAACGCCTGGCAGTCCGGGTTTCGGTGATCGGCTACAACCGGGGCCTGACAAGGCTGCTGCGGTTGCCGGTGGAGTTTTTCGAACACAGGCTGGTCGGCGATCTGACCGATCGGGTCTCGTCCATCGACAGGATCGCGAAGAACCTGACGGAGCAGTTTCTCGTGCTCATTATCGACATGGCGATGAGCGCGGTGTTGCTCGCCGCCATGCTGGCGTACGATGTCCGGCTCACGCTGGTGGTGGTGTCGCTGGCCCTGCTGCACGGCGCGCTGGCCCACTTCCTCAACGGGTTCCGGGAAGTTCGCAGCCAGTCCATGAGGCGCGAGCAGGGATTGCTGATCGGCGTCGGCATGCAAATGTTGAGTCATGCGGACAACCTGCGCATGACGGGGTCGGACGACCGTTTCTTCTCGCGCTGGAGCGGTCAACAGGCGCGCGAACTGCATGCACGCCAGCGCTATTCCCAACTGGGCGCCGCCAATACCGCGCTGCCGGGGATGATCGCCCTGTTTCGCACCGCGGCAGTCCTGGGCATCGGGGGAAGCCTGGTCATGGCAGGAGCAATGACCCTGGGATCACTGGTCGGGTTCTATATCCTGGCGGAGATGTTCCTGGCGCCTGTCGGGCGATTCCTGGATTTCGCCGACAAACGCCAGGCGCTTGAAACCGATCTGCAACGTCTGGAAGACATCTCGCGAACTGCCGAAGATCCCGTGTTCAGCCGCCGGTCGCCGGAGTCGCGGTCGATCCCCACGTTCAAGGGCCGGCTCCAGCTTGCGGGCCGGCTCGAACTGCGCGACGTCACATTCGGCTACAGCAGGAGCCGGCCGCCCCTGATCGAGAACTTCAACCTCGAGATGAAGCCGGGTCAGCGGGTGGCCGTGGTGGGTCCCAGCGGCTCCGGCAAGTCCACCGTGGCGCGTCTGGTTTCGGGAATCTGCCAGCCCTGGTCGGGCGAAATCCTGTTCGATGGCCATCCGTGGGACGAGATTCCCGAAGAAGTGTTGCGGCGGTCCATCTCCATGGTGGATCAGGACGCCGTGCTCTTCTCCGCGTCCCTGCGCGACAACATCACGTTGTGGAACCCGGCCGTTCCGGACGAACTCATCATCGCCGCAACGCGCGACGCCTGCATTCATGAAGAAATCCTGCTCAGGCGGGAGGGCTATGCGGCTCGCGTCGAGGAAGGCGGCGTGAATTTCAGCGGCGGCCAGCGGCAGCGCCTGGAAATCGCCCGTGCGCTGGTGGGCAATCCCACCGTGCTGATTCTGGACGAGGCGACCAGCGCACTCGACGCCGCAACGGAAGAATACGTCGACGATGCCCTGCGGCGGCGCGGCGTCACCTGCCTGATCGTGGCGCACCGGCTGAGCACCGTGCGGGATTGCGACGAAATCATCGTGCTCGAAGAGGGCGCCGAAGTGCAGCGCGGCACGCACGACGACCTGATTGCGGACCGGGACGGCACGTATTACAAGCTGGTGAAGTCAGGCTGATGCAGGACGCTTTCCCGGAATTTGCGTCGCTGGGCCAACTCGCCGCCCGCTCCGGTACGTCCGTGCCCTGCGCCGGCAACCTGCCGGTACAACTCGACGACCCGGACTGCGTCTGGTTTATCGATCAGGGCGCCGTGGATCTGTTCCTGGTCGAGTTCAGGGACGGGGTGGAGCAAGCGGCGCCGCACCACCTGTTGCGCTGCACTTCGGGCCGGTTGCTGCCCGGCGTCGCGCCGGACGAGGAGAATGGCGACGGCAAGGACACCACGCTCCGCCTGATTGCCAAGGGGTTGCCGGGCACCCTTCTCAAGCGCCTGCCGGCGTCCCTGCTGTCCGAAGTTCGTCCTTCGGAACTGGCGGAACAGACCGATACCTGGCTGACCGCCATGACCGACACGCTGTCGCGCTTCGTGAGCCACCTCCCGCGTCCGACTGCGCTGGCCGAACCCGGACAGATCCACGCCCCGGCCGCCAGTACGCTGTCCGTACGGCGCGGTGTGGTCTGGGTCACCGAGCAGTCCGTCGGCGCCAGCCTGTTCATGGACATGGCCGACCAGGCGCAATTTGCCGAGGCGAGCGGTCCCCGCGAAGCCCTGATCCCGCTGACGCGATCGAGCTGGCTCACCCTGTTCGACGATGCGGAAGTCTCGGGCAAGTCAACCGAAGCATTGGCGCAACAAAGGCTGCTGCTGCCGGCGCTCGCATCCTTTCACGCGGTGGCCTTCAACCTGGAACGCCTGAACCGCCGTCTGGCCGTGGTCGACGATGCGAACCTCGAACGCGAGCGGACAACCAGCCGCCGCACGGCGGAACAAGCGGCCCGGCAACGGCTCTTCAACATCTATGACCTGCCCACCGGCCGGGATGCCGGGGCCGAGGACACGGCACTGGAAGACGCCCTGCAAGTCATCGGCCGGCGTGAAGGCATCGAATTCAGGATTCCGGTGCGCTCCCGATCTTCCGATTCGCCGATCAGCCTCACCGACGTCCTCGATTCTTCAGGCGTCCGTGCCCGGCGCGTGCGATTCAGGGCCGAGGGGAGCTGGTGGCGCGGCGACAGCAACGCACTGCTGGCATTTCGCTCCGGAGACGGGCAGCCCGTCGCGCTGTTGCCGGGCATGTTCGGGCGCTACCGCGAAGTCGATCCCGTCAGCAAGCGCAGCGTCCGGCTGACGGCGGCTCGGGCCGAAGCGCTGCAGCAGGAAGCCTGGACGTTCTATCGGCCATTGCCGGCAGAGAGTGTGAAACCGGCGGACCTGCTGCGAATCGCCCTGCATGGAGCGGGCGCGGACCTGGTGCGGCTGGTGATCGCCGGGCTGCCGGGCGGCCTCATCAAACTGCTGCCGGCGCTCGCGCTCGGGTTCGTTGCCAATCACATCGCGGCCGGCGGGAGCGCCGGAGCGCTCTATGCAGTGGCCGTGACGCTGGCGGCGTTCGGCCTGCTCGGCGCACTGCTGCACCTGGCGCAGAGTTCGGCGATGATGCGGCTGGAGGGGCGCTCGGCCTCAAGGGTTGAAGCGGCCTTCTGGGACCGCCTCATGCGCCTTCCGTCAAGCATTCTGCACCGCCATCCGGCCGGCGACCTGGCCATGTCGGGAATGACGTTCCAGAATCTGCGCGATGGCCTGCAGGGCGTCATCGCCGACAGTGTGCTTTCGCTCGTTTTTCTGCTGCCGGTCTTTGCCGTCATCTTCTTCTACGATGCCGCTCTCGGGATCGTCACCCTGGTCTTCAGCCTGATTTCGCTGCTGGTCACCGTTGCCCTCGGCTTGCGCCAGATTGCACCCCACGGGCGGATGATCGGCGCGATTCGCCGCGTAGCGGGCCGCCTGTTCCAGATTGTGGGCGGTATCGCCAAACTGCGCGTGGAAAACGCGGAAGGGTCGGCGTTCGCCATGTGGGCCGAGGATTACAGGGAGCAGAAACGCGCAGAACTCCAGCTGGGCGTGCTCGAGGGGCATTCAAGGGCCTTTGGCGCCGCGCTGCCCCTGGTTGCCGGCGGCGTGCTGCTGCTCGCAGTGGCAACGGTGAGCGACCGGAATGTCCCGGTGGGCGACTTTCTGGTCATTTACACCGTCTTCATCGCCTTTCAGTACGCCATTGCCCGGCTAGGAGGCTGCGCCGTAGGAAATTAATGAGATAATTGTGTCGCAGTTTGTGGGAGATTGCGATGCCGACGACGTTTCGTCCCTATCATCCGGATCAGGGTTTGTTGCTGCCGTCCGATATGAGGGACTGGTTGCCG
>JAJEFE010000155.1 GCA_022820625.1 Gammaproteobacteria bacterium
CTTGTGAACGTCCAAACCCACGTACGCGTTATACTCCTTCATGGCCTGCCCTCCTCAATGTGGCTCTGTGCTAAAGGCTCCGACCCCAAACATAACCCACGATGCTTGAGGCCAGGGCAGGTCAATCCATGATGTCTAGACCCCGATTGATGTGTCCGAGCGCCCGAAGGTCGGACATCAACTGCTCATGCGGTCGGTCTGCCTTCAACTGATTGCAGGCATGACACAGAAGCTGGTAATTGGAAATGTCGTCGCTTCCACCTTTCGATCTTGGAATCACATGATCGATGGTCAGATTCCTGGACTGAAAGTAGTGGTCGCAACCGGCGCAGTACCCGCCCTGTCTTCGGTACAGAATCGCTTGGTTGACCCACTTGCGCGTATTCTTCTTTCGACCCCTGATAGATGCGTTCACCGCGGAGTCCGATCGGATTCGAAGTCCCGGAGGCGCTGCATTGGGAGCCAGAATCATCTCCACGTTGATTGGACCGGGAAAACTACGGGACTGGTTTAGTCGAAGGGCGCCAGAAAAGTCCATGTCGAATTTGGCCTTGACCCGAATCTGTTCAGGCAGACAGCCCCTCGCGTCGGCCAGGTCGTAGGCTTCCTTGGTGGTCGCACGTACCAGCGAAGGCAGATCGTTCATTTCCCTCAACTCCTCTGCGTCCATTTGCTCGTCTGCATCGTCCTCGTGCCCCCCCGGCTATATCCTGGCTTCGATGACTACACGGCTTCCTACAATTGGCCGATGTCGTGGCCGGCGTGAATTTTGTCGATGAAATCGATCAGAGGACTATCAGCAGGAAAGCCGCCTGATTCACTCACGCCATACACCGGATTTGACAGTAGCTCCGGCCAAGAGAATTACAAGCTAATCGCCGCTAATCAGCGGTAGACTTGGCATGCGTTCGCGCGACCTGCGCCAGCGCCCGTAGTGCCGCGTTGACAGCAGCCGAGTCCCTGAATACCTCTGCTACGTCCGGTTCCAGTAACACCACGTTGGTTCCCCGACCGTATGCCTCGTGGTGAGCGCCTCTTATACCGGTTGAGAAGTCGTACTCGGGCCGCATAGAGTCTCGCTCAACCTCTTTCTTCATACTGCCTCCGTTCCTGTGCCGATGCCGTACGTGCGCTGATAATGCGGATAAAGTTTTCCGTTAGTTCCGTATACGATACCACCAGGATTCGGCCTGCTGACGACATCCCCACGCTCAGGAACCTGTATTCGCCAATGGAATGGTCCGGATCCCCAATCATGATCTCAAGCGGATCGCCGAACACGGTGGTTGCCTCGACAAAGGCCACGCCGTGTTTCCTGATGTTTGCTTGCTCTTTGTCGCCGTCCCATTCGAATTCCACAATACGGGGAGCCTCCTACCCCACATGTATACGTATTGATCTACCAAACGAACCCGATTGTAACGAACTCGCATCAGTGATTGATGGCGTGGATCGCGCGATTGTCCGCAGCCAGCGATGCCTCGTGGATCGCTTCGGTCAGCGTGGGATGGGCGTGGATCGTGCGTTGCAGATCCTCGCCCGAGGCGCAGAATTCCATGGCCAGCACCGCCTCGGCGATGAGTTCGCCCGCGACGGGCCCGACGATGTGGACGCCGAGCAGTTCGTCGTCTTCTTCCGCGCAGAGCAACTTGACCAGGCCCGCGGTTTGTTCCATGCCCTTGGCGCGTCCGTTGGCCGCGAACGGAAAGGTTCCCACCTTGTAGTCAATGCCGTTTGACTTCAGTTCCGCCTCGGTCTTTCCGACCCACGCGATTTCGGGCGCGGTGTAGATCACCGAGGGGATGGCGTCGTAATTGACTTCGGCGACCTTTCCGGCGATCAGATCGGCCGCCATGATGCCCTCTTCGGTGCCCTTGTGCGCCAGCATCGGTCCGCGGACCACGTCGCCCACGGCCCATACGCCCGGCGCCGTGGTCCGGCACTGCTCGTCCACCTGGACAAAGCCTCTATCGTCCAGTTCCACGCCGACGCCATCGGCCAGCAGTTCCGCGGTGAATGGTCGCCGTCCCACGCAAACGATGAGCTTGTCCACTTCGAGCCGTTGTTCTTCAGCGCCCTGCCGGAACTTCACTTCCACCGCGCTGTCGGTGACTGTGGCGCTCTGAACGTTTGCACCGAGCCGGATGTCCAGTCCCTGCCGTTTGAAGTGCCGCAGTGCGTCTTTCGCGATCTGTTCGTCGGCCATGCAGAGAAAATCTTCCAGCGCCTCCAGGACCACGACTTTGGCGCCCAGCCGCTGCCATACGCTCCCCAACTCCAGTCCGACGGCGCCCGCGCCCACCACGCCCAGTCGTTCCGGCACGCTGTCGAATTCCAGAGCCCCCCAGGAATCGACGATGTGTTCGCCATCGAACGGCGCCACCGGCAGTTCCACCGGCGTTGACCCGGTGGCGATGACGACATGCTCGGCAGAAAGCTCGGAGACGTTGCCATCCGGATCGGTAACTTCAACGCGGCCACCGCCCAGCAGCCGTCCGTGACCGCGTACGCCCGTGACGCTGTTGGACTTGAACAGCGCCTCGATGCCCCGGGTCAACTGCTTGACGATTTTCTCCTTGCGCGACTGCATCTTGCCGATATCGACGCTCAAATCGCCCACGCCGATTCCGTGGAACTTGAATTCCGAGGCGGCGCGATGATAAAGCTCGGACGACTCGAGCAGCGCCTTGGACGGGATGCAGCCGGCATTGAGGCAGGTGCCTCCAAACGCCCTGCTCCCATCCGGATTGCACCACTCGTCCACGCAGACGACGCGCAGCCCGTTCTGCGCCGCGCGAATGGCCGCGGGGTAACCCGCCGGTCCGCCGCCGATCACGGCGACGTCGTAGCTCTGTTCTGTCATGGGAATTACACCTGCAGGAGAAGCCGCGCAGGATCCTCCAAAACGTCCTTGATGGCAACCAGGAATTGCACCGCTTCCCTGCCGTCCACGATCCGGTGGTCGTATGTCAGCGCCAGGTACATCATCGGGCGGATCTCGATCGCGCCGTCCACGACCACCGGGCGCTGCTGGATCGAGTGCATACCGAGAATACCGCTCTGGGGCGGGTTGATGATGGGCGTGGACATCATCGATCCGAAGATGCCGCCATTGGTCAGGGTGAAGGTGCCCCCGGTCAGGTCCTGCATGCCGAGGCCGCCGCTGCGTGCACGGGCGCCGAAATCCACGATGGATGCTTCGATCTCCGCGTAGCTCATCTGTTCGGCATTGCGGAGGATAGGCACCACCAGTCCCCGATCGGTGGACACGGCCACACCGATGTCGAAGAACTCGTGGTAGATGATGTCGCGGCCGTCCACGGAGGCGTTCAGAACCGGGAAGCGTCGCAGGGCCTCGATGCACGCCTTGATGAAGAACGACATGAAGCCCAGCTTCACTCCGTGCTTGCGTTGGAACAATTCGCCGTAGCGGGACCGGGCGGCCATGACGGCGCTCATGTCGACTTCGTTGAAAGTCGTGAGCATCGCCGCCGTGTGCTGCGCTTCCACCAGCCGCTCGGCGATTCTTGCGCGCAGCCTGGTCATGGGAACGCGTTGTTCCACTCGATGGCCGGTTGATACGGGTGGTGCGCCCCGTGCGGATAGTGTGGCCGGTGCGGCCGGTGCGATTGGTTCGGGCGGTGTGTCCTGTGCGGGCGGTGTCCTCGGAGCGGTTGTTGCCGGTGTTGCGGGCGGTGTGCTTGGTACACCGTCGTTAGGCTGAGTGCTTACTGTATTGGACACGCCTTGTACTTGCTGCCCGCCCCGCACCTCTGCCAGAGTGTCGTCTGCCTGCCTGGCCGCGGTACCGGGAGCCCGTTCGATGTAGTCGAGTACATCGGACTTCGTGATCCGCCCACCGCGGCCCGTGCCCCTGATCGCGCTCGGGTCGACCTGGTGTTCGCGCATCAATCGCCGCACGGCAGGGCCGGCTCGTTCAAGGGTGGCGCTACCGGGTGTCGTCGATACAGATTCCGGACCCGATACAGCATCCGGGACGGCCTCCTCTGTATCGCGGACGCTTTGCTCTGCATCCGGAACGGTTTCCTCCGCTGCCATCGGAGCCGTCGCGGAGTCAGACGCTCCAGCCGCCTTTTCCTGCTCCGCGGCAACGCCGGACACCGCCCCCGGCTCCAACAGCGCCAACACCTCGCCTGCCGTCACCGTGGAGCCATCGGCCACACGGACTTCCTGCAGGATGCCGTCGCTGGGCGAAGGCACTTCGAGCACCACCTTGTCGGTTTCCAGCTCGACCAGCTTCTCGTCCCGGCGCACCGGATCGCCGGCCGAACGATGCCAGTTCACCAGCGTGGCGTCGCTTACCGACTCCGGCAGTTGCGGAACCCTTATTTCGATCGTCACGTTTCCGAACTCTCCGTATCTTCATTAAGTTCAATCGATAATGCATTGAACAATAAAGTTTTCTGCCTCATCGAATGGAGTCCGTATATGCCCGATGCAGGCGCCGCGGCGTCCGGCCGGCCGACATACGACAGGCGTTGTTTTTCCGTCAACGGCGCCTGCAGGCGATGACGAATCTGGTACCAGGCGCCCTGGTTCTGTGGCTCTTCCTGACACCACACGATATCGGAAACGTGAGCAAACCGGACGATGGTTGCGGCGTACTCCTCAACCGGGAACGGATAGAGTTCCTCCAGGCGGACGATGGCCATGTCTTCAATGGAATGCTCGCTGCGCAGGCCCGCGAGGTCGTAGTACACCCTGCCGCTGCAAAAGATCAGTCGCCGGGCGTCCTCCGGCGATACGGTTTCGTCGTCGATCAGCGGGTTGAAGCGGCCTTCGGTGATTTCGCTCAACGCCGACACCGAGGACCGATGGCGCAGCAGGCTCTTCGGCGTCATCACGATCAGGGGTTTGCGGGTTGGCCGCAGCGCCTGCCGCCGCAGCATGTGGAACATCTGTGCCGGCGTCGACGGTACGCAGACCTGCATATTGTGCTCCGCGCACAGTTGCAGAAAGCGCTCCAGGCGCGCGGACGAATGTTCCGGCCCCTGACCTTCGTAACCGTGCGGCAGGAACAGTGTCAGCCCGGACAGCCGCCCCCACTTGGATTCGCCGGAACTGATGAACTGGTCGATCACCACCTGGGCGCCGTTGGCGAAATCGCCGAACTGCGCCTCCCAGATCACCAGGCAGTCCGGAGACGCGGTGCTGTAACCGTATTCGAAGCCCAGCACCGCCTCTTCGGAGAGCAACGAGTCGCCCACGGTGAAGGCGCCGGTACGGGGCGTGACGTGTTCAAGCGGCACAAATACTTCACCGTCCGCCTGGTTGACAAAGGAGGCGTGCCGGTGAAAGAACGTCCCCCGGCGGCTGTCCTGCCCGATCAAACGCACATTGAAGCCCGCGTCGAGAATGCTGCCGTAGGCCAGGCTTTCGGCGAATCCCCAGTCCACACTCAGTTCCCCCGCAGCCATCCTGACCCGGTCCGAAACGATTCGCTGGACCCGTGGGTGGAGCTTCCAGCCCTTGGGTACGGTATTGATCAGCGCGCCCAGGCGCCGCAATTCGCTCAGGGAAATGCGCGTATCGGCCGCGGTGTCCAGCGTGCCCTGGAAGCTCTCCCAGTCGACGGTAAACTCGTTGCCGATCATGCCCAGGCAGTCTTCGTTCGGGCTGCGGCCCTCGTCCAGGCACGCCCGGTAGTCGTCCTCCATGGACTTCGGTTCCGTCTCGCTCAGGTCACCGCCGGCCAGCAGCTTTCGTCCATAGAGCGTCCTTGAGGTGGGATGCTTCCTGATCCTGTTGTACATCACCGGTTGGGTGACGGCGGGTTCGTCAGCCTCGTTGTGCCCGAGGCGCCGATAACAGATCAGGTCGATCACCACATCCTTGTGAAAGGCCTGACGGTAGCGTGCGGCCAGCCGGATTGCGGCCACGGCGGCTTCCGGATCGTCGCCGTTGACGTGAAAGACCGGCGCTTCGACCATCTTCGCTATATCGGAGCAATAGGGCGTGGAGCGGGCATCCGGCAGATCGCTGATGGTGAAGCCGATCTGGTTGTTGATGACGATATGAATGGTCCCGCCGGTGTGGAAATGCCGCGTCTGCGACATCTGGAAGGTCTCGGCCACGACGCCCTGCCCGGCGAAGGCGGCGTCACCGTGAATCAGCACCGGCAGCACCTGGTTGCCCTGAATGTCGCCGCGCCGGTCCTGTCTTGCACGCACCGATCCCTCCACGACGGCATTGACTATCTCCAGGTGAGAGGGATTGAAGGCGAGCACCACATGCACGTTGTTGCCGGGCGTGCGCACATCCGCGGAAAACCCCATGTGGTACTTGACGTCACCGGAACCGCGAATCTTGCTGAGATCCCTGTCCACGGCAAACTCCGAGAACAGTTCCTGAGGGGACTTGCCGAGCACGTTGACCAGCACATTGAGCCGTCCTCGATGGGCCATCCCGATCACTACTTCCTGTATGCCTCTTTCCCCGACCGTGCGGATGAGGTCGTCCAGGATCGGAATCAACGTCTCGCCGCCCTCCAGCGAGAACCGCTTCTGACCGACAAACCTGGTGTTCAGGTAGCGTTCCAGTCCTTCCGCACGGTTCAGGCTGGCGTAAATCCGGCGGCGTTCCTCACGGCCAAGGTCGCTGGCGGCTCGATCCTCCTCGAATCGCTGACGCAGCCAGAGCCTTTCCCGGGCCCGTGAAATGTGCGCGAACTCCATGGCGATCCGCCCGCAATAGACGCGTTTCAGCACGTCGAGGATATCCCTGAGCTTCATTCGCGAATTTCCGGTCCCGGCGAGCCCGCCGGTGAAGAACTCGGCATCCAGGTCGGTTTCGTCAAGTCCGAGAAAATCCAGCTTCATGACGGCCGGGGTGGACCGCTGCCACAGGCCCAGGGGGTCCAGGTCCGCTACCTGGTGCCCGCGCAGACTGTAGACCTGTATGAGGCGAGACACCGCGGCCTGCTTTTCGCTCGCCTGCTCCGCGGGCGGGCTGCCCTCCCAGCCGATACCCGCGGCGACGGCGAGCGACTGCTGTGGCCGCGTTTGTGCATCATCAACATCCGGACGAGGGAACACATCGCCCCGCGTGTCGCCGAATTCGCCGAAGTATCGCCGCCACTCCTCCGACACGCTGCCCGGGTCATCCAGGTACGCTTCGTAGAGGGCCTCTACATAGGGCGCGTTGGATCCGTGGATCGGCGACGATTCGTACTGGCGTTCAAGAACGGCGCTCATGTTGCTCGCTTCTCGTGTTGGCCGATGTAGTGTAGCGAAAACGACGCCCCCAAATGCGACCCATTGCGTCGTGGTGCTATTGCGTCGTCATGAGCTCGCCGGCGGCTGTTTCACGCAGCAGGTAGGCCAGCAGGTCGGTACGGTCGGAAACGGAATAAATCCCCGCGAACACCATCAGGTTGCCCGGTACGTAATCGTCCGGCCGGGCGAGCCACGCATCCAGTTCCCCCGGAGTCCAGACGATGCCCGCGCCACGTAGCGCGTCGGAGTATGGAAAATCCGGCGCACTCGCGGCCGGCCTCCCGAAGACGCCGCTCAGGTTGGGCCCGATCAGGTGCCCTTCCCCCGGACCCAGCGTATGACACGCGATGCAGGCGTAACTCAGCAATTCACCGCGCCCAAAGTCCGCATTTGCAAACCGCGCCTCCGACAGAAAGTCAGCCACGTCAGCCGCGACCGAATCCGATGGATTGGTTTCCACGCCTGCCCCGGGGTAAGGATCGCCGGTTTGCTCGGTGGATGCGGCGTCACGCGCGGTGGGCATGTCTCCATCGGGCACATCGCAAGCGGCGATCATTGCTGCCGCGACGAGCGACGGCAGGCATGCAGCATGCGCTCGCGGAACACCTCCAGGGGTCGGTTCCGGGGCGTGGTTTACCAGGTATCCCAGCCTCATGGGTCGAAGAGTATAGTCCCGGCGATCCGCTCAGAAGGTCCAGCCGAGGCCGATGTGGATGCCGAAGTCGGGCGCCGACTTGACAATCAGGTCCTCGCTGAACGCAAACGTCAGGGTTCGGCCGGAATTCGGTTTCCACCAACCACCAACGCTGGCCTGGACGGCGATTGCCCCCAGTTCGTCCAGCGTACTGGAAAAATAGTTGGAATGGGCATCCAGTTGAAACTTGAAACCGACGCGCTGCAGCGGTTGCCAACCGGCGCCCAGCACGCCGAATGCTACCCAAGTCTCGCTGCGCAGGGAAAACACTTTCGTTTCGCCGACCCGGACCGCGCCCGCGCCCCAGTAAATGCCCGCCGGTGCGCCGCCGACAGTCCGGGGATGGCGCCTGAGCAAGCTGAGAGAAAGGTCCGTGGCGCCACTCCCCGTCAGCGCTCCGCGGTCTCCGGTGGGAAGCTTTGCGGCCGCCTTGAGCCTGAAGCGCCCTTCCACTCCAAGCGTTCGCGCGACACCGATCCGCACATCGCCAATACCGTGTCGGGCCTGCTCGAACAGGTAACGGTGCTTCCCGCCCACTTTGTACAGGTATTGCAGATCGTCTTCGGCCCGCAGGTTGCGGTTACCGTCCGGCAGGTTGGTAAATCCGTGCCAGGCGTCTATAGCGTCATCCAGGAACCCACCCGAGTGCCGATACCAGGGCACGTCTACGCTCACAGTCCAGGTCTCGCCGAAGCGGCGCCGATAATAGAGATTCAGGCGCCAGGTTTCGCCGTCCATGAGCAGTTCCTCGTGGCCGTTTCCCGAAAGTACGTAGTGATTGGCAACCTCGGTGACAACGCCCAGTTCGTTGCGGCCGCCGCCGGGGCGCCCGCCCCAGGCCGGCAGCCCGAATACGGCTACAGGAGGACTCAGATTGGGCATGTCGAAGGGAGAGACCTCCTCCGCGCCCGCTACAGCGCCCTGGGTCGTCCATCCCAGGACGCCGGTGGCGGCCACTGCGGCCGCTGCAACGCCAATCCGCATTTGATGTCAGCGCGCGGCGCGCTGCCGGCTCGCCGGAATCAGCGGGTACAACGACCCGTCCGGGCCGATATACAGGGTAGCTGCCGAAGCCAGCCCGGCCATGGCGAGACAGTCAATGACCGCGGCGACGGCGCCTTCAATCGCAACCCCGTCCAACAAGACTGCCAAGAGCGCAAGAATCACCGCATTCATTGTCAGCGAAAGCGCCGCGATTGTCCTGAGCCGCAGCGGCAGGACGTAGAACACGATCGCCGTTCGCGCCAATCCGTTGCCAAGTCCCACGGCCAGCGCGCAAATCAACCAGGCGCCTGCACTCTCCATGCCGATTCCCGGTACAACGGCAACAATCAACCACAGCGAGAGTACGCTGCACATGGCCCTGACGGCGTATCCCTTCATACCTTCTTTCACTCTTGAACGTTGCCTGAAATGGTACCGTACGATACATGCAAACTTTGTGAACGCATGAACACTACAGCACCGGAAATGCACCGCAGCAATGCTGTCTTCTCCGACTGCGGACGCTACCGCTATTGGCTCGAAAGGATATGGGACCTTGAGGCGCCCATCCTGCCCTGGGTGCTCCTGAACGGTTCCACCGCGGATTCGGTCCGCGATGACCCTACAGTGAGACGGGTCATCGGCTTTACCCGGCAGTGGGAGTTCGGCGGATTCTGGCTCGTCAATGCGTACGCCGCAATGGCCACGAACCCCCGGGACCTGCTCGCTATGGACAATAACGCCGCCGACCCCCGTAATCGTCACTACGTCCAGAGAACAATTCGGGACGCTTGGCGGTACGCTCGAAAACTCCGGGGCACGCAAAAATTGCCGGTTATCGTGGGTTGGGGAAACCACGGTGCAGGCGGCGGGCAGGATCGGCGGGTGCTGGATTGGATAGGCCGCGCCGGAGTGCCTGTGCGGCTCCAGTGCCTGGGCGTGACGAAGCTGGGCTGCCCCCGGCACCCCTTGTACTGCGCCGCTGACACTGCACGCGTCGACTATTGCGGTCGGGAATCGCCCCGGCAGACTTGACGATTCCGGGCAGCGCCCACTGGAAAAGTCTCCCGGAGCCTGTACCATTGCGCTTTCCCGCTCGTACGTGACATGAATTTCAAGGTCCTCCCAGACGTGAGTTCCAGGCGCGTGGCCGACGCGGCGCAGCGCCACCGGTGGTTGCGCCTCGCGCCACTGATGCTGGCGTGCGTGGTCCTGGCGGCCTGCGAATCGGAAGGCGGGCGGGTACGCCCACCCAGCACCGATGTAAGCGTCATACATGTCGCAAGAAGTTTCGGCAACCTCGAGTTCCGGCGCGTGGAACGGCTGGAGGGCACACTGAGCTATCGCTCCTCACAGGCGTTCTCCTGGGACAGCGGTCCCTATACGTTCAACATCGACGCCACGATCCCGGGTCTCAACACGCCGATACGGTTGTACACGTTCACGGCGGACCTCACGGCTGGGAATGATTACAGCATCGTGCTCACGGAAGCCAACGGCTGGTTGCACGAGCTGATTCTGGAAGCACCGCAGGCCGAGCTTTCCGAGACCGAGGCGGAAATAATCGTCGTCAATACGGCCGCTGGCCTGGAAACCGCTGTCGACGTCTATGTCGAACCCCCTGGAACGGAACTGTTGGCCGCGACGCCCAGAGGCTCGGTGGACTTCCTCGAATCGCTTCCCGCGGCGGCGATTGCACCGGGCGAATACGAGCTGAGCCTCACTCAGGCCGGTAACCCCACCAGCGTGGTCATGGTTTCCGACCCGTTCGAGATCGCCGGAAGCGCACGCGCCACGCTTTCCGTCATCGACGGGCTGACTTCGGCATCGCCGGCGGCCGCGTTGGTCAGCAGCGCCGGAACCGATACTCCCCTGTCGGACCGGGAGCTGCGCGCAGGCATCCGCGTGCTCAACGCCATGACCAGCCGCGGCCCGATCGATGTCACTGTCAACAGCAACTTCTCGCCGCCGCTGATTCCGAACGCCATGTTCGCGATGCCGACGGACTACGCTCTGGTGGTTCCCGGGGAACACACCCTGCAAGTGACCCCGGCCGGCAATCCGGGCGCCATCGAAGTCGAAACAACCTTCAGGGCATTTCCAGGGCAGCGCGGCACCTGGTTCGTTCGCGGCGACCCCGGCGCATTGGCCGCCGTGTATTCTCCGGACAGTCAACGGCTCATCCGCGACATCGCGGAGGTCACCGTCTACTACGGCGGGACAACGGTCAACAGCGTCGATGTCTTCATCGTCCCGCCGGATACGGATCCAAACACGGTGGCGCCCACTGCGACGCTGACCGGAACCAGTGCGCTCTCGTTCGTGTACCTGGGTCTGGGCGGCTATACGATCACGGTTCGCGAATCCGGGACACAAAACGTTCTCGCAGGCCCCGTCGCGGCCGGTATCGGCTTCGAAGGCAGCTACGGGATTCTGATCACCAACGGCGCGTCGGGCGCCGGGATGGACGTCACCCTGATTGACCGGTTCAACCTCTGACAGGACGTGCCGGCAATCCCGGTAGAGGTTCCGTCAAAGGGATCCTGGACTCGCTATCGTGATGCCACGGGAGCTCACTACGGCGGCTCCACGGGGAGCTTACTCCGGCGGTCCCACGGCCGCGCGCCGGTTCAGCGATTGCGCCGCCTCTGCTTCATCCAGCACTGCCACGGCGAAGTCCGCCATCGTGATGGTGCTGTCTCCCGTTGCGTCGTAGAGCACATCCTCGCCTCCCAGCCGGTAGTCGCCGGTACGCTCGCCGGGCGCTGCCGGACTCATGGCGCCAGGCGGCGGCGTCAGTACCGCCCACTGCAAACCGTCAGCGGCGGCGTATGCCTCGATGGCCTGCCAATGACCGAAGGCGTTGGCGTGCTGCGGCGTTCCCGGCTCGATCTCGGGGTTATCGAATCCGTATTCTCCGTTGACCCGAAGCGTCGTGCCGCCGCCCACCTGAATCACCCGGGGCGCTTCCTGGCCAAGCACTCCGGTCGCTTCCACAAACGTTTCGGCCGCGATGCTGGTGACTGCTTCTTCAGGCGTGTTGCCCGGACCGAGTCCGCGTACGGTTATGACAACGGCGTCGACGCCCGCAATTATCTCCAACATCGATTCCAGGCTGGTGACGTCTCCCTGCACGGCGCTGAAGTTCGGCGCCTCGATCGCAAGAGAATCCGGATTGCGCGAAACGCCGATCACGTCGTGCCCCCGTTGCAGGGCTTCGGCGACGATGACTTCGCCGACGCGACCGCTGGCGCCGTAGACGACAATCGTTTCGGCGCTGGCGACCGTGGCCGTCAGGCCGACAATGGCGCAGAGGGACTTCAACCAACCAGCAGTTCCGATGCGTCCTGTGTTCATCTCGTTCTCCGTTGTTCCGCCCGATATTCTCAAGTGCGCCGTGGATTATGCCAGTGAATTGCCCCATGTCGCGCAAATGCGGATGAAGCAGAGCATCAACAGAGTTTCGCCGCGCGCTACTGATGTCCAGTACGCCTGAAACGACGCGGGCTGACCCAGAACCAGCTGCCGACCACCGCGGCGCCAAACAGCGTATAGCAGACGGCAAAGACCCATGCCGGGGCTCGGTAGTACAGTATCGCCTCCAGCCAGTGCGCCACGAAAGAACCCGGATAGACCGTCTCGCCGGCACGGGCGCGGAGCGTCATTTCAAGTGTTGTCAGCGGGCAGATTGCCCCGAACCAGGATTGAACGACCACCACGCCTATGGCAAGGAGATGCGCTATCCGAAACCAGGGATTCCGGACCCATGCCCAGCGACACGCCTTGCCGGCGAGAATGAGCACGAGACCAACGATAATGAAAGCGACAAACAGCACATGCAGCAACAGAACCGCATCGGCGGCCAAGAGGTGAGCCTCTTGCGCTGTTCGGAAGCCTTTGATCGATAAAGGTTTCGAGCAAGTCCAAAAAGAACTTTACCCCAGGAATCGGCGGTTTTGGCGGGATTTTGGGCCGTTTCCGGTCTCGGCGCCGGATTTTCACCCCAAGC
>JAJEFE010000025.1 GCA_022820625.1 Gammaproteobacteria bacterium
GCTTGGGGTGAAAATCCGGCGCCGAGACCGGAAACGGCCCAAAATCCCGCCAAAACCGCCGATTCCTGGGGTAAAGTTCTTTTTGGACTTGCTCGAAACCTTTATCGATCAAAGGCTTCCGAACAGCGCAAGAGGCTCACCAAGCCATAGCCTGCACGCGGGCCATGGTCCGGCGCGAGTTCTATTTCTGGCCAAAATCCATAGTTTAGGCACGCCGTCAGGCGCTGAAACTCTCTTTGGACGCCTTCTTCACGCACGAGCCTCTGGCGCCTCCAGGTAGTCCATGACCGAACGGGCCAACGCCGCGGTTCCTTCGCCTGTCGCCGCGCTGATCCCGAACGCGGGACCTTTCCAGTCCAGAGCTGTGACCAGCGATTCGACCGCGTTGTCCCACCGATCCCCCGGCAGCAGGTCCAGCTTGTTCACGGCGAGCCAGCGGGGTCGCGCCGACAGGATTTCGGAGTAGGATTCCAGTTCGGATTCGATGGTCCGGACGGCGTCCTCTGGCGTCGTGGCGGCACCGGATTCAGCCACTTCCACCACATGCACCAGCAACCGGGTTCGCTGAAGATGCCTGAGGAACTGGATGCCGAGTCCCGCGCCCTGGGCAGCACCTTCGATCAGACCCGGGACATCCGCAACGACGAAACTGCGGTCCGCCTCAATGCGAACAACGCCCAATTGCGGATGCAGCGTGGTGAACGGGTAGTCGGCGACCTTCGGCCGCGCAGCCGAAAGCGCCCGCAACAGCGTCGACTTGCCCGCGTTCGGCAATCCAACCAAGCCGACGTCCGCCAGAAGCTTGAGTTCGAGGGCCAGGCGCCGCTTCTCACCCGGGTCGCCTGTGGTGAACCTGCGGGGTGCGCGATTGACGCTGCTCTTGAATCGGCTGTTGCCCAAGCCGCCCCGACCACCCTGGGCAACCTTGAGCGTCTGCCCGGGCACGGCCAAGTCTCCGAGGACTTCCTCTGTGTCGATGTCGGAGACCAATGTCCCGGCCGGGACGGGAACATAGAGGTCTTCGCCCGAAGCGCCGGTCCGTTGTCGGCCGGCGCCGCCGCGGCCGTTCTCCGCGGCAAAGCGGCGCTGAACCCGGAATTCCGCCAGTGTGTTGATGCCGGATTTGGCGATCAGGTAGACGCTGCCGCCATGCCCGCCGTCACCGCCGTCCGGACCGCCGCGCGGCACGTACTTCTCCCGGCGAAAGCTGGCGCAACCGTTTCCGCCGCGGCCCGCCTCCACCTGCACGGTTGCCTCGTCGACAAACTTCATGGACTCATGCTACGCGGAAACAAACCGCATTCTCTACCAATCGGTGTGCGCGGAGATAAGGGACCGCAACGAACAGCAGCAACTGCATCTACCGCACCAACCGGTGCTTGCGAAGGAAGGAATCCCGTAGATATCGCCTTACCGTTCCGGTTCGGCTCGAAACGGGAACTGCGTCAGGACGGAACTACGCTGACGTACTTTCTGTTCTTCGGACCCCTGGTCTCGAAGGTCACCCGACCCGGAGCTGTGGCGTAGATCGTGTAATCCTTGCCCAATCCGACATTGACGCCGGGATGAAACTTTGTTCCCCGCTGCCGGATGATGATATTGCCGGCCAGCACGTGCTCGCCAGCGTAGCGTTTCACGCCAAGCCGTTTGGATTCGGAGTCGCGGCCGTTCTTGGAACTGCCGCCTGCCTTTTTGTGTGCCATAACTCGACTCCTCCAGGATCAGGTGGACTCGGCAGCGTCCGCATCGGCGGCGCTTTCCGCTTCAACGGAGTTCGCCTCGACGTCGGCTGTGCTCGCCTCGCTCACTTCCGCTTCCGCTTCCACAACGTTCTCTTTCGCTTCGGCCGCGATCTCTTCCGCTTCGGGCGAAGCCGAACCGATGGAGGTGATTTCAACCTCTGTGAAATGCTGCCGATGTCCCATGATCCGCTTGTAGTTCTTGCGGCGCTTGAATTTCGTCACCACTATTTTCTTGCCGCGCCCCTGGGCGGTCACGACCCCCTGCACGCAGCCGTCTTCAACCAGTGGCGAACCCAGCGTGACGTCGGCGCCATCGCCTACCATCAGCACCTGGTCGAACTCCACCGCATCGCCTTCTTCGGCATCCAGGCGCTCCACGCGGACGCGGTCGCCCTCGCTGGCGCGGTACTGCTTGCCGCCTGAACGAAAAACCGCGTACATGTGGGGAAACTCCTGCCGGCCCAGGATCGATGCGAACCCTGAAACGCGCGAATTCTATTGACTTCACCCAGCGGGGTCAATTTCCGTGAACCGCGTTGCCCTCAACGGGAACCGCTCGAATCAAGGCTGGATAGTAGTACAGCAACGTGCCGGCCCGAGCGATCCAGTGGACACACATGGCCGACCACAGCCCGTGATTGCCGAACGGCGTCAATGCCCACCAGGCCGCGAGGAATATCGCCAGTGACGCCAGTCCGGCCCGCCGCATGTCGGCCGCACGGGTCGCGCCGATGAAGATTCCGTCCAGCTGGAACGCCCATACGCCCAGCAGCGGGGACGCTATCGCCCAGGGGAGATACGCGCGCGCGGCGGCGCGGGCAGCGGGGTCCACGGTCAATATGTCCACGAACAGGGCTCCGAGCAGGGCCACCGCCATCGCGATGACGACCGCCGTGCCCGCCGCCCAGTACGTCGTCAGCCGCACGGCCTCCCTGACGCCCGCGCGCCGGGCGGCTCCCAGCGCGCGCCCCACCAGCGCCTCGGCAGCAAACGCGAATCCGTCGAGCAGAAACGCCCCCAACGACACGAAGTGCATCAGTACCGCGTTGGCCGCAAGTATCACGTCACCCTGTTTTGCGCCCTGCGCGGTGAACCAGGCATAGGCAAAAATCAGCGCCAGCGAGCGAATCATGATGTCCCGGCTCACCGCGATCGTTCGCCTCAGGCGTGCCGCATCCAGCCAACGCTTCGGCGACCAGTGCCCGCCCATCCCCCGTATGTGACGCATGGCGATGTACAGGCCTGCCGCGGCAGCCAGGTACTCGGCCAGGACCGTGCCGGCGGCGACGCCCCGCACATCCCAGCCGAAACCGAGCACGAACAGCGCGTCGAGACAGATATTGGTGACGTTGAGCACCAGTTGCAGCGCGAGTCCGGTGCCGGTGCGCCCCAGGCCGATGAACCAACCCAGCAGCGCGTAGTTGGCCAGCGTGGCGGGCGCGCTCCAGATCCGGATGTCGTAGTACGTGCGTGCCAGCGCCTCGACCTGTTCGCTGCCGTCGATGGCGAGAAACGCGATCTCGCGAATCGGCCACTGGACTGCGATCATGGCCGCGCCAGCGGCAACCGCGAGCAGCAGCGCGCGTCCCAGGTTGGCGCAGACTTCGTCGATATCCATGGCTCCCCAGGACTGCGCGGTCAGGCCTGTTGTGGCCATCCGCAGGAACCCGAACGCCCAGAAGACGAAGGTAAAGATCAGGGCGCCCACGGCAATGGCGCCGATGTAGGCCGGATCGGGAATCTGGCCCACGACCCCTGTATCCACGATTCCGATCAGGGGTGTCGATACATTGGAGATGATCACCGGCAACGCCATCGCGCCGACGGATCGATACGTCACGGGTCTGAGGCGTTCGGTTGCGTGCATATCTCGTCGGTATCAGTATTCGCGGGCCCGGTGAGGGATTGGAAGGCAATCTCGCCAAACGGTTTCGTATCGGGCATTATGCGCACGATGCAAGCTGCCGAAACCCACCTTAGCGCAACGTCCCTGGAAGCGCTCAGATCCCTCGTAAACAACGACTGGGCCGCCGTCAACCGGTTGATCTTCCAGCGTCTCGGCAGCGATGTCGCCCTTGTCAACCAGGTGGCTCACCACATCATCCACGGCGGCGGCAAGCGATTGCGCCCGCTCGCGGTTCTGCTGGCCGCGCGCGCCTGCGGTTACAAGGGAACCGAGCACGTTCCCGTGGCGGTGATCATCGAGTTCATCCACACCGCGACCCTGCTCCACGACGACGTGGTGGACGAGTCCGCGCTGCGCCGGGGAAGAAAGACAGCCAACTCGGTGTTCGGCAACCAGGCCAGCGTGCTCGTGGGCGACTTTCTCTATTCAAGGGCGTTCCAGATGATGGTCGAGGTCGGCGAGATGGATATTCTCGACGTTCTCGCCAACGCTACCAATACCATCGCGGAAGGCGAAGTGCTTCAGCTCATGCACTGCAACAACCCGGATCTCGCCGAGACGGACTACCTCGAAGTGATTTTTCGCAAGACCGCCAAGCTGTTCGAGGCGGGCGCGGAGTGTGCGGCGATCCTTGCCGGGCATGACGAGGCGGACCGGAAAGCCCTGGTGGCTTACGGCCGTCACCTGGGTCTTGCGTTTCAACTTGTCGACGACGCCCTGGACTACAACGCCACCGCCGAGGAACTGGGCAAGAACATCGGCGACGACCTGGCAGAAGGCAAGTCGACCCTGCCGCTGATCTACGCCATGGACAGGGGCAGCGCAGCGGAACGGCACATGATTCGCGAGGCGATCGAGACCGGCGGCACGCAGAACCTGACCTCCATCCACCTGGCCATCCAGGCCACCGGAGGGCTGCAGTACACGGCGGAGCGCGCACGGGAAGAAGCCGAGACCGCGGTACGGGCCCTGGATCGAATCCCGAATACCCCATACAGGGAAGGCCTGATCAAGCTGGCGCGGTTTGCCGTCAATCGGCGTTTTTGACGGCTTCCGGAACCCGCCTCGTGACCGAACAATCCTTTCCGGTCCACCGAGATCGCTACGACGCCCTGATGGACGTTGTTCGGACGCGGATGACCGTGCGCGCATTCGACCCGGACTATGAGGTCCCCAGGGAACACTACGAGCTGATTCTGGATGCCGCCCGGCACGGACCGTCCGGCGCTAACGCACAGCCCTGGCACTACATCGTCGTCACCAAGCCGGAGACCAAGCTCAAAATCTCCGAATACTTCGTCGCCGAGCAACGCCGGCGGGCCAGACTCAAGATGAAGTTTCCCACGCCCGATTACAGGGGGGTCGGCACGGCGCCGGGCGTCATCGTGGTGGCATCCGACTTCCGGTGGGTGCGGGCCTTCCCGGTGCTGAGGGACGACGACTCGCCGCTCAATGATATGTACAAGGAGAATGCCGAGCGCATCCTGCTCCAGAGCGTGGCCGCCTCCACCATGTCGGCGCACCTGGCAGCCGCAGCTCTGGGTTACAACGTCTGGTGGATCACCGCGATCGGCCAACAGGAGGCGCAGGAGGCCATGAAGCCGCTGCTGGGGATCCCCGAGGACCTGTCGGTGCTGGACATCATGTGTTTCGGACCGCCGAAGAAGGCGCCGTACAAGCGCTGGAAAAAGCGGCTCGACGAAATCGTCAACTGGGACCGGTTCGATCCGGCGCACTACTGGACCGAAGAACAGATCGAGGAATGGATACGGACCCGGCGCCATCGGGTCATGTACCGAGACGAAAGCAACATCGATTGAGGGGGATGCACGGATGAGTTTCTGGATCAGGCTGGTGGCCCTTGCCACATTCGGCGCGCTGGCCGCGTGCTCCCAGGACCGGGGCCAGCCGACAGATTCCCCTGCCGGTCCCGCTTCGGGCACTGCCGCCGACAGCCCCGCCGGCACGCCCGCAGACGCCGCCCCGGGCACCGCCGCAGAGTCGCGGCCCAACATTCTGTTCGTCGTCGCCGATGACCTCGGCTACACCGACATCGGCGCCTTCGGCAGTGAGATCGCCACCCCCAATCTCGATGAAATGGCCTTCGCCGGCGTGCGCCTGACAAACTTCCGCGCTCACAGTGCCTGCCAGCAGACTCGGGTCATGATGATGGCCAGCGCAAACGTGACCGAAGCGCTCGAGATTCGACCGACCCAGCCCAGCCGCGAGCGGGCCAATCGGTTGAGCCTGAACTGGGCGATCATCCCCGAACTGCTCCAGGATGCGGGCTACGAGACCTACGTGGCCGGCAAGTGGGACCTGGGCCTGGAAGACGGGTATACGCCCTCGACCCGGGGATTCGATCGCTCCTTCGTGCAGCTTGGCGCCTCGGCCAGTCACTTTCCCGAGATCCTCTGGGACGACTACAGCCTGTATCGATCGGACGGCGAGACCGTCGAATACGAGGAATTGCCGCCGGATTTCTATACCACGGACTACTACACCGACAGGATGATCGGGTTCATCGACTCCGGTGAGCCGCCGTGGTTCGGTTTCGTGCCCTACACCACGCCCCACTGGCCATTGCATGTTCCCGAGGATTGGCTGGATCGATATGCAGGACGCTACGACGAAGGCTACGACACGTTGCGGGCAGCCCGGGTGGCGAGGGCCACGGAGTTGGGCGTCGTTCCCGAAGGTGCAGTCCTGGATGAATTCGAGCCGGTTGCCCCACCCTGGGACGAGTTATCCGCCGAGGAACAGAGAGGCTACGCCCGGGCGCAGGAATTGTACGCGGCCATGGTCGAGAACCTGGACTTCAACTTCGGCCGCCTGGTCGACTTCCTGGAGGAAAGCGGCCGCTTGGAGAATACCGTCATCATTTTCAGCTCCGACAACGGCGCCTCGACGGCTGCGTACGGCATCGTGCCAACCGCTCCGGGGGCTCATCCGGCGCCGCCCGACTTCATCGACAACCGATTCGAAAATTGGGGCCGACCGAATTCCTTCGTCGACCACGGCCGAGGCTTCGCCGAAGCGGCCCACGCGCCGCTGCAGGGGCACAAGGGCGCCTTCAGCGAGGGCGGCCTCCGCGCAGCCGCCTTCGTTCATTACCCTGCGGCTGTGCCGGGCGGACGGGTCAACGGTACGTTCATGAGCATGCTGGACATCCTGCCGACGTTTCTCGATATCGCCGGCACCGCGCATCCGGGCACCGGGAGCTATCGAGGCCGAGAAATCAATGGCATCCTGGGGCGCTCGTTCTGGCCGCACCTGACCGGGGAATCCGCCGACCTCTATTCACCCGGCGACGCGGTCGGCTGGTCGCGGGGCACCGGTGGCGCGCTGATCCGGGGCGATTACAAGATCATCAATACGCCCGCGGCAGGCGGGATGGGTGCAGAGACTCCCTGGCGGCTGTACAACATTACCGAAGACCCGGGCGAGCGCAACGACTTGGCCGAGGACATGCCCGAACTGACCGGGGAACTCGTCCAGGAGTGGGAACTGAACTGGCGATAAAGTCGAGCGCGGTCTGCCATTGCCTTGCTCCAGGGTGAAGGTTCGATATAACGCCCTCCCTCGAAGCGCCGGCCGTCGATTTGGGCGTGAAAGCCCGCCCTCAGTCCTCGCTCACTGCTCTGAATCGTCGGAGTTGCTCGTCGGTCGCCGGCGGCTGATGGTCGCGCTTCCACTGCGCGTACGGCATGCCGTAGATGCGTTCGCGGGCTTCTTCGATGTCCACCTCCATGCCGCGTTCCGCCGCCGCGGCCACGTACCACTTGCTCAAGCAGTTACGGCAGAACTTCGCCAGGATCATCAGTTCGATGTTCTGCACGTCCTTGTTTTCGTCCAGATGCTGCAGCAACCGGCGCAGCACGGCGGCGTCAAGTTCGGTCTGTGTTGAACTGTCCATGGATTGAACTCATTGATCGGTCCGATGCGCTCGTTCGGCGCATAGTCGGCATTTCACTCGTTTTCAATTGTTTTTTCCAGTTTGTCAGTTTGCCGGCGATCGAGAGGCATGCCATAGATTCAACCTTGGAGCTGCATAGCATCGTTGTTCACGCGTCGGACCCCAACAGGGCGTTGTCCATCTCCTCCGCCCGCTTCCGTGCCGGCCGTCCTTCGAGGCGGGCCCAGTATTCCACCAGAGACGTGCGTTTTTCGATCGTTTCGAACTGGAAACCCCAGCCGATGTGCGAGCCCAGGTACACGTCTGCCGCCGTAAAGCGGGACCCTGCCGCGTAGTCGGTCTTTGCAAGTTCGGACTCCAGTACGTCCATCACCGTGCCGTACGTCCCGTACCCGATCATCCCCTCGCGCTCCGCGGGCACTTCAAACCCGAGGTGGTGGTTGATCACTGCCGCTTCCAGAGGTCCGGCGGCGAAGAACAGCCACCGGTAGTAGGCGCCGCGCTCCTGCTGCGTCGGGGCCAATCCGGCGTCCGGAAACGCATCGGCCAAGTAAGCGCAGATCGCAGCCGTCTCGGTCACCACCACGCCACTGTGACTGATCGCCGGCACCTTGCCCATGGGGTTGATGTCGCTATACGGCGGCGATTTCATCTCGGCGCCGTACCCGACGACCTCGGTCCGGTACTCGGCGCCCACTTCTTCCAGCATCCATCGCGCGATGCGTCCGCGCGACTGCGGATTGGTGTAAAAGATCAGGTCGTCGCTCATGGCATGCTCCTCTCCGTACGCGGCGCGCACTGCGCAGCGCTTGTACCGCCACGCAGCCGATTGCCTGATGCGCGAAACTGTACAACAATGCGGTCGAATTTCCCCACAAAAGGGTCGCAATGCATAATCGTTCGGAACAATTCCAGCCAAACACTCTTTCAGCGTCGGTCGTACCGGACAGGTTCGCGTCTACCGTAGCGGCGGCCGTGCTTGGCATGTTCGCAGGTACCGCGGCGGCGCAGGAAACATCCTGGTGGCCGACCTTCGGCGGACAACCCGGAGGCGCGCAGTATTCCGAGCTGGACGAGATTCATGCGGGCAACGTCTCCGAACTCGAAGTTGCGTGGATCCACCGCTCCGGGGATGCATCCTGGCTTGAGGCCACGCCCATCCACGCAAACGACACGCTGTATTTCTGCACGGCGCTCAACCGCGTGTTCGCGGTCGATCCCGTCACCGGCGAAGAGCGATGGCGGTTCGACCCGCATGTCGACGAGGGCGGGCTCGGCCTGATCGAGGAGGCTCGGCGAGACGCCCGCTGCCGCAGCGTGGCGTACTGGGAGGCGGAATCGCCGCAGCCGGGCCAGCTATGCGAGAAGCGCGTATTCAAGGGCGATGTCCACGGCAACATCTACGCCATCGATGGCGATACGGGCGCCTCTTGCAGCGACTTCGGCGCCGACATGGGGCACCGGGGTTACGTCACGCACTGGGACTACGAAGGCAACGGCGTCGGGCCCCGGCATACCACGTCGGGGCCGATAGTGGTGGGTGACCGGGTGATCGCGGCGGTGGGAGTGGAGGACAGCGTCGTCAACGCCAGCGACGGTTTCGTGCGCGCCTTCAATGTGCGGACCGGTGAACTGGAGTGGGAATTCAATCCGATTCCCCCGGACCGGGTGGATGAAACCGGCGCAGCCAACGTCTGGTCCACGCTGAGCGCGGACCTTTCGCGCAACCTGGTGTTCCTGCCGACGACCAGCGCATCGTCGGACTTCTACGGCGGCACGCGGACGTTTCCGATTCCGTACGCGACGGCGACCGTGGCGCTGTCGGCAGAAACGGGCGAACCCGTCTGGCACTACCAGATCGTCCACCACGACGTTTACGACTACGATCTTCCGGGCCATCCCCTGATCGCGACGATCCGCAAGGACGGCGAGGAACGGGACGTGGCGATCCAGCAGACCAAGATGGGATTCACCTTCGTCTTCGACCTGGACACGGGCGAGTCGCTGTTTCCCGTGGAAGAGCGCCCGGTGCCCGCTTCTGACGTACCGGGGGAAGTCACCTCGCCGACGCAACCGTTTCCGCTGCTGCCGGAGTGGTTCACCCCCACTTCGCTGACCCGCGACGACCTCTTCGGACTGACGCCGCTGGACCGCCGATGGTGCCAACGCCAGTTCGACGAACTGCGCTACGAAGGCATGTACACGCCCCCCAGCATCCAGGGATCGTTGCACTACCCCGGCTTTCAGGGCGGCGGCAACTGGGGCGGCGCGGCCTTCGATCCCAACTCCAACCTGCTCATCGTCAAGTCCCTCGACATCGCCACCCGGCACTGGCTGCGGCCCAATGACGGCGGGGCGATTACCCCCATGCCGGACGCCGAGGGCGCCGGCGCGCCCAACGTGAGCGCCAGTTCGTCCGGCCCGGGGGACCCCATGCCCGGAACGCCCTACCGGACGCAGAACGAATTCTTCATGTCGCCGCTGGGCATTCCCTGTACGCCGCCGCCCTGGGGCTCGCTCACCGCCATCGACATGGACTCCGGCGAGATACGCTGGCAGATACCCTTCGGCCAGATCCGCCGCTTCGGCATCACGGTGCCGAAGTTCATGGGCTGGGGAACCGCCATGATCGGCGGACCCATCACCACGGCCGGTGGACTGATCTTCATGGCGGCGTCCATGGACAAGAAGTTCCGCGCTCTGGACGTGCGTACCGGCGAGGAACTCTGGCAGGCGACGCTGCCCTACGCGGGCATGGCGGTGCCGATGACCTACATGGCAGGGGGGCGGCAGTATGTGGCGATCGCCGCGGGGGGCAACCGGCGCACCTATACCGAAGAAGGTGATACGCTGGTGGCGTTCACGCTGGAGGAGTGAGATGCTCCGCCGGCAATTGGCTGGTGAGCCGTCGGAGTAACCCACGCGAACTGGCCCTCCAGGCGCTGAAGCGGTGCGACGCCCCCATCCGGCAGATGCGCCGGGAAAGAATCTTGCGTACGAACACTCCCGTTACCGCTCATCGCACTAGAAGCGAAACGTGTGAGTATATTTCAACGCATACTGGGATTGTTCCGAGCGCAACCTGGAGAATGATTCTTCAGCGGAATAGCCGTGGTTGATGACGATGTACAGGTCCTGTCCGGCGCGGGGATTCCAGCGCAGCCGGCTGTTGATGCCGACGGATTCGGACTCGTTGTCGTACTGGATGAGATTGAGCCATGACCAGCGAACGTTGAAGGCGACGTTGGCGTTGATGGCCATCAGGCGGGTCACAAATTGGCCATTGGGCAGATCGATGTCGTTGTATTCGTACTCAAGCCCCATGTTAAGGCGCCGATTCGGTCGCCACTCCAGTTCCGCCGACATTTCCACCCGGTCGCCGTTGAAGAATTCCCCCTTGTAGTAATCGAAACCGGGCGCCAGAACGCGTTCCGACGCGCCGGATATCTGGATATCGAAGCCACTGTATTCATGGTCGCCGACGGGGATCACCGTTCCATCCACCACTTCGAAGTCCTCGAAGAGTACTTCTCGCCTGCGGTTGAAATTGAGGCTGAATTCGTCACCCGAATGGGTTTCCAGTTCAAACAGCTCAACGTACAGGCGTTCGCTTTCCAGCCCGCCGGAAAGCCTGTCGAACGACTCCACGGAGGCGCCGTGGGCCACCGCCCTGATCCAGGGGTGATCCGGGTAGCTGGTGTATCCAGCCTGAACCTCGCTGCGCTGGATCCCGCGGCGATTCACGAACCCGAGCGCGGGATTGAACTGGTCGTCGAATTGCTCCACGGCGACCTCGCCTCTCAGCCCGGTATTGTTGGGCGCCGACAGGCGGAGACCCCAGGCGCTCTGATCGCCGACCAGGTCCTGGGTATCCGACTGCTGGTACCACGCCTCGCCTTCCAGCGTACGCCCGCCGGGCAGTCGGGTATTGCGATAGCGGAAATCCATGCCGAACAGGGAGTTGTCGAGATTGTTCCGGGGATCGCCGTTGGTGACGATCATGCCGATGCTCGACTCCTCCAGAATGTTGGCCGACAACCGGCCGACAAACAGATTGGTACTGTCAACACCCTGGAACTCATCCTGCTGGATGTCAAGCACACCGATGTTCCAGCGCCCCACCCGCCCGGTGACCTTTGCGCCGAGATCCAGGTCCACGGGCTGCCCCCGCCTACCCAGGCCGATTCGGCGAGAATGGAACGGGATTCCGTTCCGCCGCAGTCCGCCGAAAGAAAAAATGTCCACATCCTGCAGGAAGAAGTCCCGCTTCTCGGGGAAGAACAGCGAAAAGCGGGTCAGGTTGATCCGACGGTCATCGACTTCCGTGGAGGAAAAGTCGGTATTCATCGTCAGCACGCCGCTCAGCGAAGGCGTGAAGTTGTAGAAAACATCCAGTGCGGGCTCCGTGGCGGAGCTACTGGCGCTGGTGTCGTAGCTGCGGGACCCGGACATCACCACGGTCGGAATGATGTCCAGCCCCCTGCCCTGTCTCAGCCCGGTCAAACCCGTAATGGTCCCCGTCGTGCCGGGGTTGACCTCCCTGTTGAAGGAAACCCAGGCGATATCCTCCTGGTGGCGGGCGATGGAGCGTTCGACGGTGAATCCCCAGTCGGGGTTTTCCGGGTTGAAATTCAAGGTCTTGAACGGAATTTCGAATTCCGCCGTCCAGCCGTTGTCGTCGATGGCCGCTTCGGCGAACCAGATACCTTCCCAGTCCCGATTCAGTCGGGTCGGCGTTTCGAAAACCCCGTCCTCCCGGCTGCTGTTGGGATTGACCTGAAAGTTGTAGCCCGTGCGATTGTTGTTGAAGGGATCGAGATAGATTCCGATGGAATCGTCCCATCGCAGCGTCCCATGCTGAACCATCTGCCGCGCCCTGATCTGGTCCGGTTCGCTGTCCCACATCCGCGCGGCGACATAGAGATTGTCGTCGTCGTAGAGAATCCAGACTTCGGTGCGCTCGCTGGGCTGGCCGTGGTCAACGGGCTCGAATTGATGCATGTCGTCCATGGACGGGGCAGTCGCCCATACAGCGTCGTCAAGCACACCGTCGATGACCGGCGGCGTCTCGGTACGCGCCACCGCCAGGATCTTGTCACCGCCGATTCGCGGCGAATCAGCATCCTGCGCGCCAAGAGGCGTGGCAAGCGCAAACGTCATTGCAGACAAACAGGCGGAGACATTGCGGGTTGCAAGCAGCATTAGGCCAAGCCTCGGCATCAGTTCAGGGGGCCCGGGAGGATTGCGCGTGATGTTGTCACAAGATTGTACCGCCGGGGATTAAGAATCCGTAACAACTTGAATCTCAAGAATTATTCAGAACTCAAGAATTTCCTTACTCAACGCAATTTCCCTGACCGTTAGTCGTGCAGCACACAGGAAGAATGTTTGCAGACGCAAGCCTGCAGCCAACGTACAATAGCGCCTTCGTTTTGGAGACCGCGTTCGGTGATCAAGCTCAAGAGCCACGTCAGCGGCGCCTGGCACGAGGGTCTGGGAGAAACCACCACTCTGCTCAACCCCGCCACGGAAGAACTGCTGGCTGAAACATCCACCGACGGTATCGACTTCAAGGGCGCGCTGGAGTTCGCCCGCGATGTGGGCGGGCCGGCCTTGCGGAGCATGACTTTCGCGGAGCGCGGCGCTTGCCTGCGGAGCATCTACGATGTGCTCTACGCGCATCGGGAGGAACTGCTGGATCTCTCCGTCAGCAACGGCGGCAATACCCGCAACGATGCCAAATTCGATGTGGACGGCGCCAACTATACGCTGCTGGCATACGCCTCCTACGGCAAGAAACTGGGCGACCGCAAGCTGTTGGTGGACGGCGACTCCGAACGGCTGATACGCAATCCGCGCTACGCCGGCAAGCATATCCTCACACCGTTGAGGGGCGCTGCGGTCCATATCAACGCCTACAACTTTCCTGCGTGGGGGTTCATGGAGAAGGCTGCGGTCGCCCTGCTTGCGGGCATGCCGGTCATTACCAAACCGGCCACCAGCACGGCGCTCCTGGCGTACCGCATGATGCAGTTGCTCGTGGACGCCGACGTGCTGCCCGACGGCGCGCTGTCGTTCATCGCCGGTTCCACCGGCGATCTGCTGCACCACCTGGGACCGCAGGACGTGCTCGCCTTTACTGGTTCCGGCGACACCGCGAAACGCCTGCGGAGCCTTGACGCGCACGTTCAGTCTTCCATGCGCATCAACGTGGAGGCTGACAGCCTCAACGCCGCTGTGCTGGGCCCGGATGTAGCGCCCGGCAGCGAAGCCTGGCAACAGATGATCCGCGACATCGCCACCGATGTACGCCAGAAGGCAGGACAAAAGTGCACCGCGATCCGGCGCGTGCTGGTGCCGCCCGAGCGTCGTGAAGCCTGCATCGAATCGCTGGAGGACCAGCTTGACCAGTTTATCGTGGGCAATCCGGCGGATGCTTCGGTGCGGGTGGGACCGCTGGTCAATGGCGCACAGCTGGAAGACGTTCGCGAAGGCCTCAAGGCCCTGGAGACGGAATCGACGCGAATCATGGGCGATGCCGAGCCCACCGGTCTGCGCGGAACGGAGAACGGACGCGGCTATTTCGTCACTCCATTTCTGTTCGACTGTGAGGATGCCGACGCTGCGCATATCGTGCATACGCGCGAAGTGTTCGGACCCGCGGTCACGGTGATGGCGTATCGTTCCGTGGAGGAGGCCGCCGCCATCTGTGCCCGCGGAGACGGCGCTCTGGTATCCTCGGTCTATTCGAATGACCGGCGATTCGGCCGCGAGATGCTGCTGGCGCTGGCGCCGTTCCATGGCCGGCTGACCCTGGGCGGAGACAAGGTTGCGAGCTTCGCTCCGGGTCCGGGCGCCGTCCTGCCCGCGATGGTCCATGGCGGACCGGGCCGGGCCGGCGGCGGCGAGGAACTGGGGGGGCTGCGGGGCCTGTCGTTTTACCTGCAACGCACGGCCGTTCAGGGCTATCAACCGCTGCTGGAAAAGTTTTTCCCCGGCGCCGACTAGTGCTCCATGGCCAGCGGGACGCGCCTGGTCAGGAGCGGGGTCCGCGGCCACCGATGCGCTATTATCCGTTGGACAGAGCATTGGAATCGAGGACGCAACATGGTCCGAGCGACATACTCATTCGCCCTTGCCGCGGCCGCGCTGCTGATCCTGAGCGCCTGTGAACCACAGGATACCGAGACGGCCACGGAGGCGCCGGCGGAAGTCATCACCGTCGTTCCAAACTATCTGCGTCCTCCCGTGATGGGCCGCAACGGCGGCGTTTCCGCCGGCCACCCCCTGACCACAGCCGCCGCGATCGAGGTTCTCCAGAACGGAGGCAATGCGTTCGATGCCGGCGTCGCCGCGCTGTTGACTGGCGGCGTCGTCGAACAGGACCTCTACAGCCTGGGCGGCGAATCGCTGATTCTCGTGTATCCCCACAGCGAGGGAGAAGTCACTTCGATCATCGGTCAGGGCTGGGCAGCGCGCGACGCCTCCATCGACTGGTATCGCGAGCGAGGCAGGGACCTTTACGGCTACGGCCTCGACCCGGCCGTCGTGCCCGGTGCGCTGCACGGTGCGCTGACCGTGCTGGAGCGCTGGGGCACCATGAGTTTCGAAGAAGTAGCCGCCCGCGCCATCGAGTATGCGGAAGTGGGATTCCCCCTGCGGTCGCGCACGGTCAGCACGATCTATCGGGAAATGGACTTCATCAGCCGGTGGCCGGCAAACCGCGCGTACTGGACACGGCCGAATGGCTCCATGTACGCGTCGGGCGAGATTATCCGCCTGCCGACGCTGGCGAACACGCTGAAGAAAATGGTCGAGGCCGAGCGCGAGCAAAGCCTCAACGGGCGTGAAGCCGGCATCGCCGCGGCCCGTGACCGCTTCTACAAGGGTGACATAGCCGAGGAGATGGTGGCGTTCCTGCAGGCACACGGCACGCCCTTCGTGCTCGATGACTTCGCAGAGTTCCACGCCCGGGTCGAGGAACCGGTCAGCACGACCTACAAGCGCTATACCGTCTACAAGCAGTCGTTCAACAGCCAGGGGCCGATGCTGCTGCAGACGCTGAACATACTCGAGAATTTCGATCTCAGGCGAATGGGCCACAACAGCGCCGACTATCTCCACACCATCATCGAAGCATTCAAGCTGGCCTACGCCGATCGGGATACCTATTACGGCGACACTGAATTCGTGAACATCCCCGGGGAGGGGCTGCTGTCAAAGGAATACGCCGCCGAGCGGGCGCAGTTGATCGACATGGAGCGCGCCTCGGAAACGTTTGCCGCGGGCGACCCCTTTGCGTTCGACCCGTCCCATGACCGCGAGGAATGGCAGTACTGGGTGGCGGACGCCGCCAACCCGCCGCCGGAACGATTGCAGGTTGCAGCCGCAGACCGGCCGACGGACACGATGAAGGACACCACCCACATCGCCGTCATAGACAAGGACGGCAACATCTTCGACAGCACGCCCAGCGGCGGCTGGATCGGCGGCGCGGTCATTCTTGGGGATACAGGCATCGCCATGAGCGTTCGCGGCGAGCAGTTCTGGCTCGACGAAACCCGCGCCGCGCAGTTGCGGCCACGATCGCGGCCCCGCTACACGCTGACGCCCAGTATCGTGCTGCGCGACGGGGAACCCTTCCTGGCCATCGGTACGCCCGGCGGCGACAACCAGGAACAGACCATCCTGCAGATGTTCCTCAACATCGTCGAATTCCCGTCTCAGTGGTACCCAAACCTGCATCAGGCCATCCAGGCGCCGAGGGTGCAGACCCTGCACTTCTACGCCTCGTTCTGGCCCCACGAAACGGGCTTCAATCAGCTCAACGTCGAGAACGACCTGCCGCCACAGGTCATTCAGTCGCTGGAGGACCGGGGTCACGTAGTGAATCGCATGCAACCCCTCGGCATTCCGTCGTGCGGCACGGTCGTACTGCTCGATCCCACGCATGGCGCACGCATCGCCGGGGCGGATGTGCGAAGGGACTGCTACGCCATGGCGTATTGAATGCGACGTTGACCCGAAAACGCGGCCCGGTCGACTACGCCAGGAACCGCACTGCCAGCAGGCCCAGCGCACCTGTCATGACGAGATAGTAGATCGTCGGGATAATCGTGCGGCGAAGCGTCGCGCCCTCCTGGCCCAACAGGCCCACCGTGGCCGAAGCCGCCACCACATTGTGGATCGCGATCATGTTGCCCGCCGCCGCCCCAACGGCCTGGAGTGCCACAACCAACGCGGCGGAGATCCCGAGCGCCGTTGCGACTCCATGCTGCAACAGCGCAAACATGAGGTTGCTGACGGTGTTGCTGCCGGCAATGAACGCGCCCAGCGCGCCGATGAAGGGCGCGAAGAACGGCCAGACAGCGCCTACGTTCACGGCAACCCAGTCCGCCATCACGATTGGCATGCTATCGATCTCCAGCGCATTGACGTCAGAATTGATGTAGATGCGCACCATCGGGACCGTGAAGATCAATACGAAACCGGCGCCCAGCAGAGTTCTGGACGATTCGGAGAAGGCGGCCAGAAATTCGCGGCCACGCATCCGGTGCAGTGCGACTGTCAGCAATGCGGCGACTAATACCATGAACGCCGGCAGGTAGAACGGCGTCGTGCTGGCGGTCACGCTGGTGCCCAGGATCTCCTCCCAGCGAAACGCCACCGACTGCAACGCCCGGCCGACCGGCAATTGCGGGAGTCGCGTGATCACCAGCAGTCCGGCCACCAGGACGTATGGCATCCAGGCCCGTACCGGCGTCATCTGTTCCCGGGGCGTTTCAAGCCGCATCTCGAGTTGTCCGATCCATCGATCGGGCCACTCCTCCCTGGGAGCGAAATCCCATTCGTCGTCGGGAATCAGAAAACGCTTGCGCGCCGCCGTTGTCACGATCGCCAGGCCGACCATCCCCCCCAGAAGCGAGGGGAACGCGGGCCCCAGGAAAATACCGCTCAACAGGTAGGGAACCGTAAAGGCGGCACCCCCGAGCAGCGCGAAGGGCCAGATAGACAATCCTTCGGTCCAGGAACGGTTCCTGCCGAAGAACCGTGTCATCATCATCACCATGAACAGCGGCATGGCGGTGCCCACAATGGCGTGCAGCACGACCACATGGACCGTGACAACCTGCAGGTGGTCGGCCATGGTCAATCCGGCCGCGGTCAGTTGCTGCGTGACTTCGGGACTGTCCAGGCCGCCTCGCACACCCACCAGGATCGGCGTGCCCACCGCTCCGAAGGTCACGGGCGTGCTCTGGACCATCATGCCCAGCATCACCGCCGTCATCGCCGGGAATCCCAGCGCGACCAGCAGCGGTGCGGTGATTGCGGCAGGCGTACCAAACCCCGATGCCCCCTCGATAAAGCTGCCGAAGAGCCAGCTGATGATGATGAGCTGCACCCGCCGGTCCGGCGTGATCGTGGCGAATCCGGCGCGAATCGCGGTAATCGCGCCGGAATGTTTCAGCGTGTTGAGCAGGAGTATCGCTGCGAAGATGATGAAGAGGATTTCAAACGTGATGAACAGCCCCTGGATGGATGCCGCGGCAATCTGGGTCACCGGCATGGCCCAGGCAAACAATCCGATGAGCACCGCGAGAACGTAGACGGCCGGCATGGCCACTCGCGCCGGGATGCGGAAGCCCACCAGCAGGATCGCCGCCACAAGAATGGGCAGAACAGCCAGCAATGCCTGCAGGGATTGCGACATGGAGGTATCCCCTGGTGTGAAATCCGGGTGTCCGAACCGGGCGAATCAGTTCATTCGGATCGCAGCCATGGGTGAACCTGTTTCTCTCATGACCGGACTCTGCTGAACGACAGGCGCCGGACGGCATTCGTATAATGACCAGCCTAGGTGCAGACCGGTAATCAGTCAATTTCGACAATGCCCTTGAGGGAACCACGATGAATCCGCAACTCGCAACCCTGGTCTTGTGGATGGCGGCCGCACCTGCGGCGGCCCAATGGCTGTCGCTCCCAACCCCCGGTGTTCCGCGTACGGCCGACGGCGCGCCCGACTTGTCCGCCCCTGCGCCGCGCACTGCGTACGGGCACCCCGACCTGACGGGTTTGTGGCGCAATTCGACCGTGCGGGGAGATTTGAACGACCCGGGCAAGCTCCAGCCGTGGGCCGCCGTGCTTGCCGATGAACGTTTCAGCCGTTTCTCCGCGGACAGGCCTCGTTACCATTGCCTCCCGAGCGGGCCGGAAAACATCACCAGCACCGGTAACGCCTATGGTCTGCGAAGGATCGTGCAGCATCCAGCCATCATCACGATGCTCTACAACGACATGACGTATCGCGAAATATTCCTGGACGGGCGTGAACTGGAGCCGGACCCGCATCCCACCTGGACGGGCTACTCCGTCGGCCGATGGGAGGGCGATACGCTCGTGGTCCGGAGCAACGGCTACAACGACAAGTCGTGGCTGACGCGCAGCGGTATTTCGCACACCGAAGACCTCCGCATCACCGAACGCTACCGTCGGCCCGACTTCGGTCACATCGAAATCGATGTGACCTACGAGGATCCCGGCACCTTTGATTCGCCGCTGCATGCAAGCGTCGAGATGATCTACGCGGCTGACGACATGATGCTCGAAGTCGTCTGTGTCGAGGCTTACGGGGGCGATCGCGAACACTGGAGCACCGGCGTCACCAGCAACGACACGGCGTTGGTGGAACTTGCCCCGGAAACGCTTGCCGGATACGTCGGCACGTACAGAGGACTGTACCTGTCGAACACCATCACGATCGAGATCACCATGGACGACGGTCAGTTGTTCCTGCAACGGGGCAACGGCCAGCCGGCACCGCTCCTGGCGCAGACACAAACCGCCTTTGTGCATCGGGGCGGCGGATACGGGTACGTCTTCACGGTTGAAGAAGGCGGAGTGGCGAGTGCAATATCCGAGGTCCACGTATCGGGCGCGTGGACTTTCGAACGAGTGCCCTAGCAATTTTCGCGGCGTCCCCGCCACGAAAATTGCTGGCGGCTGGACATCTTCTGAAGCTATCGGCCGGCAGTCTGGTATAAAATTGCGTCCGTAGCGTTTGTTGTCGGATCGGGGTGTAGCTCAGCCTGGTAGAGCACTGTCTTCGGGAGGCAGGGGCCGGAGGTTCAAATCCTCTCACCCCGACCAGGATTTTTCAGTCAATTCAGCATCTTGTGCGATGGGCCAGCTCTCCTACGCTGGCGGACGGCCCCGCGCGGCGCCCGATTGGGCTCGATGATAAAGGAGTTCGCATGATTTCAGGACGACCGAGCAATAGCCGCCGCGCCGTGGCGAGTGTAGCGGTCGCGTGCGCGGCGGTCGCCGTGATCGTACTGATGCTGACGAATTCGCGTCTCGGCGTCTACATCCTGCTCGACTACTTCGGAGATGACGACAGCGGCATCGTCACGAACCCCGCGTCCGGACCGCTCGAGCTCTCGGAGTTCACGACCGCCGTGGCGGCCTACATGCTGCCTCCGCAGATCGACCAACCCTCCGGCATGACCTACCTCGAAGCCGACCGCGCCTTTGCCATCGTCACCGACCAGGCCGAGCTTTATGTAGTAAGCGACGACTTCACGACAGTCCGCTCCGCCACGGCGCTGGCGGGCGGACTGCTGGTGACGCGCCAGGGGCTAATGGAGGCCGCCGCAAGCATCGACGGGCGGCGGATCGCGGTGAGCGGCGAGACGGGGCGGATCGACGTCTGGCGCAAGGGCGCCGCGCCGGGGTTCTCGCCCGAGGCAACGATCGAGTTGTCCGGCTTCGCCGGCGAGGGCGAGTTCTCGGGCATCGCCCGCAACCCGCAGACCGGGGAGTACTATCTCAGCTCCGATGAGACGCTGACGATCACGGTCTTCGACGCGACCGGCCGTCTGCTCCGGGAACTGACATTCGAGGACGACCTTCGGGGACGTCTCAAGCCCGGCCGCTCACTGTCCGAGTACGAACTCTCGGGGCTGGACTACGCGGACGGACGGCTGTTCGCGGTCAGTGAAACCTACAACACGCTGTTCATCATCGATCCCGAGCACGGTCTGGTGCGCACACTGGGCATCGAGAACGGCGGACAGATCTCGGCCATCGCCGTGCGGGACGGCACCGCCTACCTGCCGCTCGATCACAACTACGTCGACGAGCGTCCGCCCCTGCTGACGGTGACGCTGGACTGACAGGACACCATCGCTCAGCGGCGATCCGTCAAGATCGCGCCACTTTAAGTGGCACGATACTTGAATTGCGCCACTTAAATGCTATTATTTTGGCGCATATTGAGTATCGCGCCAGAACAGAAATGCCCAAGAGAATCCCAATAGCGGAACTGGACGAGATTGTGGCGATTGTCGCTGAGTTTCCCTCGGGCGCTTCGATCGACGATGTTTTCGGGGCAAACGACAACACGTTACCACGCCGAACATTGCAAAGGCGGCTCGCTCTACTCGTCAATCGAAATCGCCTGATGCGGCGGGGCCGGGGCCCCGCCACGCGTTACTTGCTGCCAGCTCCGAAGATCGAGAATCAGACTCAAATCGGCAAGCTGGCCCGGCAAGGGCATCCTCCGACCGTAGAAACCTACGTCCCGATCTCGGACGAGTCCAGGTCAATTCGGGACGCAATCCGACAGCCCAGACACAAGCGACAACCCGTCGGCTACAAACGCTCCTTTCTCGACGCGTATCGGCCCAATGAAACCTTCTACCTGCCGCCCAACGTACGGGCACGCCTGCTTGAACTGGGAAAATCGACGAATGGCGATGTCCCCGCCGGAACGCACGCCCGCCGTATTCTCAATCGCCTCCTGATTGATCTGTCCTGGAATTCCAGCCGTCTGGAAGGCAATACGTATTCGTTGCTCGAAACGGAGCGACTGCTGGAACTTGGTGAAGCCGCCGCCGGAAAGGACGCCCGGGACGCTCAAATGATCCTGAATCACAAGTCGGCCATAGAAATGCTGGTGGAATATTCTGACGACACAGGATTCAACCGCTTCACGATTTTGAACTTGCATGCGCTGCTATCGCAAAACCTTCTGCCCGATGCCAGTGCGTGCGGCAGGCTACGCCGCATCAGCGTCGGTATCGGCGGAACCGTATTCCATCCGCTGGACATACCTCAGCTTGTCGAGGAGTGCTTTCAACAAATCCTCGATACGGCGGGCGCAATTTCCGACCCGTTTGAGCAGTCGTTCTTCGTCATGGTGCATATGCCGTACCTTCAGCCATTCGAAGATGTCAACAAGCGAGTATCCCGGCTGGCGGCGAATCTTCCGTTCATTCGACGAAACCTCAGCCCACTGTCCTTTGTCGATGTACCGGAACGTGCTTACGTCGACGCCATTCTTGCCGTGTACGAATTGAACCGCCCGGAACTTCTGCGCGATGTGTACGTGTGGGCATACGGGCGATCCTGTGCCCGGTATTCGGCAGTGCGACAATCTCTCGGTGAACCGGATCCCTTTCGACTCAGATACCGCGAGGCAATTGGCAGGACGGTCGCAGAAGTCGTGCGCAACAACATGGACAAGACAACTGCCAACGCACATATCGAAAAGCGAGCAACAGAGGAGCTGCCGCAATCGGATCAAGCCCGCTTCAATGAAGTTGTGGCGACTGAATTGACTACATTACACGAAGGCAACATCGCCAGGTACCGACTCAGGCCCTCCGAGTACAGAGGCTGGCACGACAATTGGGCGTGAGTTCCGGTCAGTCGCAGCGTCGCCATGGTGCTCGGACGGTGACCTGATTGCGCAGCGATTCAGGATGGCAGTCACCGCGGGGAGGTTACACCTCGAGTCGCAGCAACTCGATCAAATTCCCACCCACGATGGCCTCCTTCTCGGCATCGGTCAGATGCGTGGAGTCGAGCACCAGGTCCAGCGTATCCGGCCAGAACAGCGGGATGTCGGTACCGTATACGACCTGGCTGGCGCCGATCTCGGCGACCAGATGCCGCAGCGCCTCATCGGAGAAGACCATCGAGTCCACCAGGATCTGGTCCCGCAGGTACTCGCTGGGCCGCTTCACGTTGACGCAGTTGGCGTTGTTGCGCACATCGCAGGCGACCTCGGTCCGCCCGAGGTACGACGGCAGGTAGCCGCCTCCGTGGGCGCCGATGAGCTTCAGGCCCGGAAACCGGTCCAGCGTTCCCTCGAAGATCATGCGGGTCAGAAACGTCGCCGTCTCGAGGGGGTTGCCGATGATATTGCCGAGATCCCCGGCGCCTTCCAGCGCCCCTTCCATGATCAGGTTGTCCGCGCCTCCCGGGTGCATGAACACCGGCGCGGCGAGTTCCTCGCACTTCGCCCAGAACGGGTCGTACCGGCGTTCGGTCAGCGACTCGCCGAGCACGTGGCCGGCCACGGATGCGCCCCGAAAGTTCAATTCATTCACCGCATATTCAAGCTGCTCGGCAGCCAGTTCGGGGTGCTGTAACGCCACTGAAGTCAACGCAACGAACCGGTCCGGATGCTCGGCAACCCACGCGGCGATGCCGTCGTCCTGCACTCTGATGATGTCCCTTGCCAACTCCCGATCCGCCCGGTACCACCAGTACTGGTTCGCGCTAAGCACCTGGATGTCGATGCCCCGCTCGTTAAGCGCGTCGATCCGGTGCGGACCTAGGATCCGGTTCTGGGACATCCGGCGCTCGACGTTGGTGCCGAGGATGACTTCCTCGACATCGGTCACCGCGCAGTGGCCGTGTATGTCCACCACCGTCACTCGCCGACCGCCGATGGAGACTTCGCGGCGCGGTACCTGCGACACGGCAGACGGCAGGTAGCCGCCCAAACCCATTCCTACCGCGACCGCGGCCATACTCTTCAGAAAATCGCGTCGATCATCCATGGGGTTCTCCCGATTATGGTTCCCGGCTCGGAACAAAGGGTCCAGCCGACTCCACTGGTATTGGCCGTTCCCTCTTCGGGCCTTCGTCGTGATCCTTGAGAATCCGCCTTGTGGGATAGCGCATCCAGTTGGGCAAGGATATCGCCCCGGTAACTGAAGTCGTTATTACGTCTTGGTAAGAATGCGAAAGAGCCGGGAAATTCAAGCGCTCCGGCCCCACAGCGCTTCGCTGGTTTTCGCCCGCCTCGCGTCTGAGACGATTCGCGTAGGAGAAGGAATAGTGGCGCGCAGGCGTATTGAGCGTATTTTCGCCGAGAGCGTCGAGCGCATTCGCCATGAGCAGCTTCGATTCGGGGTCATCCGGTCGCAATCGGATGACATGCTGGGCGAGTTGGGCCGCACCGAGAGCGTCGCCAAGTGCCATTGCATCGCGCGCCAGTTCCATCATGCGATCGACGCCACCCAGCCAATCGGCCATCCGCTGTGACTGTTCAACGGGGCTTTCGCGATGCAGATTCAGCGGGTCACCGTCAAACCAGCCGAGTTCCTGGGCGTAAATCTGCCTGACGGTGCCCCAAACGCTGCCGTAGTAGTCCGCCAGGTAGTCGAGTGACGCAAATCGTTCGGGCAGGGCCGCGTATTCGACAAGCTCATCAGGTGTCATGAACCTTCTTGCGCCCTCGATTGTACGGTCGTAGACCCATTGCATCGCATCGCGGCGGTTCGTCAGGTGCTCCACAACATTTGCGGTGACAGGGTTTCCGTGCCCGGGCACAAGCAGCTCGGGGCCCTGCTGAATCATCTTGTCGAGACTTGCAATCCAGTCCCGGATCGAGCGGTTCGCGCCGCGAAGCGGATAAACATTGGGCCATGTGTAAAAAACGTTATCGCCCGCGAAGAGCAGTCTCTGTTCCGGCAGCCAGATGTAGAGCTGGTCGGCGGTTTCTCCCGGTGCGGCGACTAGTTCAAGCTGCACGCCAGCGATTTCGAGCTCGATGCGCTCCTCGTCGAAGGTCCGTGTTGGAGCGACGAATCGCACCGGGCTTGCACGTTCTTCCGGCGACATCGGTCTCGGCGGTCCGTTGAACGCGATCGACTGGCCTGCAGGCAAGTCTCCGCCCTGGGTATCCGCAGGTCGCGAGAATCCGGCAAGCCCTGCCTCAGCCCGGGCTCCCAGTTCGGCATTGAAGTTCGCACGGGCCCAGACTTCGATGTCTGCACCTTCGTCGGCGAAGGCGCTGGCACCTCGAGTGTGATCGCCGTGACCATGCGTGTAGATGATGGCTCGAATCGGCTTGTCCGTGATGTCCTCGAACTCGCCGCGGACCTCGGCAGAAAGCGCCGGCGAATGCCCGGGATCGACGATGATTATTCCGTCATCGCCGATGATCATCGAGTTTGCCGACAAGGTGTATCCGACTGCCGTGTAGACGTTCTCGCTGACCTGGAACATTTGCCGCGTGACCCGGTCGCTCCATGCACGAAGGCGTTCCGTTGCATCGGATTCCTGCGCGACGCCGGGAGTCGACAGAGCCCCCAGGAGCAACAGGGTCAGAATCCTCTGGAATCGGTTGCCGGTCAGCCGACGATAACTCATGCGTTGCCCTCCATTCCGATGAAAACTCAGCAAGCGTAGCCGCAGTCCGAACCCCGAGAGTACGCCGGTTACCTGCGCACGGGCGAACTGGCCGGAAGCCGTCATTGAATGATTGCCTGATACACGGCGGCGTTGAATTTGGCTCCCACATTGGTTTGGTCGGGGGGAAAGCGCTGCGTTAACAGGATCGCAAACATTCGCTCGCGGGGGTCGACGAGAAAATTGGTGTTGAAGAAGCCGCCCCAGTAGTAGTTGCCTTCAGACCGTGTCTCGCCGGTCAGACCCGGGTCTTCGACAATGCCGAACCCGAGCCCGAACTTGACGCCTGGGGAAACGTTCATTTCCCCAATCTGGTTGCGGGTCATGAACTCTACGGTCTTGGGACCGACGAGCCGTACCCCGTCAAGCTCGCCGCCATTCAGCATCAGTTGCAGGAAGCGCGCGTAGTCCGACGCCGTCGACACCAGGCCGGCGCCACCCGAGTAGTAGGTTTGCGGTCCCTCGTAGTGGAAGCTCGCCGAATAAGTCAGTGGCCCGGCCATCTGCGGCTCCGGTCCCAGCTCGACAAGACTGCCGTCCGGCTGGTTGCTGTAGACGCTGGCCAGGCGATCTGCCTGAGCGTCTTCGAGAAAAAAACGCGTATCGTTCATGCCCAACGGCCGGAAAATCCGTTGCTCGAAAAACTCGGCAAGCGTCAGACCGGACACCACTTCAATCAAGCGGCCAAGCACATCCGTGTTGAGTCCATAAGCAAACGCCGTGCCTGGTTCGAACAGAAGGGGCAATTCACCAAGTTGGCGCGGAAGTTTTTCGATGCGCCCGTCGGTCTGAGTGAGTCCGTCAGATATCCCGGCCTCCACGTAGAGGTCCGAAATCGTCGCGTGTGGTTCGCTGCCGGCCAGAAATCGATAGTCGATGCCGGACGTGTGCGTAAGCAGATCATGAATGGAAATTTCAGACTGGGCCGGAACGCTGTCGTACCCGCCGTTCTCATTCATGACGATCACATCCGGCTCGGCCAAGGCCGGCAGGTACTTCGAAACCGGGTCATTCAGCAGGAAGTGACCTTCCTCGTAGAGCATCATGACAGCGAGGCTGGTGATGGGCTTCGTCATCGAGGCGAGCCGGAATAGCGTATCCCTCTGCATTGCCTCGCCATCGTCGATATCGGCCATGCCAAAGCGCTCGAAATAGGCGACCTGGCCGCCTCGTGCAACCAAGGCCACGGCACCGGCGATCTGTCCCTCGTCGATGGCGTGCTCGATTTGCGCTCCAATTCGCGTCAGCCTGTCTGCCGACAAGCCAACGTCCTCCGGGAGCGCCTGCGGAAGACTCTGGGCCTTGACGAAACCGGCTGCCAGCAGCAACAGGACGATGTATGTGGCCCTATTCACCGGAATCATGTCGTTTTCTCCAAACCACGGGGACTGGAAGTATAGAGTGTCCGCAGCACAAGTATCGCTGATGCAATCATCCGCCAGGCGCGTGAAGTAGACTCTCCCCAAACTGGAGGCTGCGATGACCGCAACAGACACTCTTCGGCTCATTTCCCCGATGCTCATCCTTGGTCTCGCCGCTCGGTACGACAACATCTGGGTCACCGACAACCGCGATCACACGGTCATGAAGCTCGGCAACGATGGCGACCTGCTGATGACACTTGGCATCAAGGGGCAGGCGGGAACCTCGGACGAAACATTCGATCGGCCAGCCAACATCGCATTCGGTCCGAACGACGAACTCTATGTCGCCGACGGATATGGACCCATCTGGGTGCAACGCAGAACATCTTCATCACGCCCGACGACGAAGTGTGGGTCATGACGCACCGCGACAATGTCGAGAACATCGCCTACGAAGCACTGGCCGGGCGCATCATGCGTGTCGATATCGACAGCGGAGAAATCCTGGGCGCCATGGAGAGCCCGGGACACTGGATCGACGTGAGCCGCACCGGCGAAATATTCATCGGCAGCCTCACCGGAAACGTTTTCAGGTGGTACGAAGCCTGGCTGGATTCCTCGGAAGCCGCACAAGCGGAGCGGAGGGAAGCCCGGTAGCGCTCGGACCCAGGGCGGCGGAAAGCCGCCCCGGTTACGTCGCGGCCGCCCGATTGCGGGTAGATTCGCTCAAATCGCGATGACGATCTTGCCCATGAAGCTGCCGTTACCCATGAGGTCGTAAGCCTCCTGCGCCTGCTCGAAACTGAACACGCGGTCGATGACCGGGCGAATCCGGTGTTCTTCCATGAAAGCGTTCATCGCCTCGAAGTCTGCGCGCGAGCCGACGTAGATGCCCGACACCGTGGCGCCCCGGCCCATGAGCGCTCCCACCGGGATGGGCGGCGCCGCACCGGTGACTCCGCCAATCAAGGCGACGTGACCTTCGAATGCCAGCGATTCCAGCGCCTTGGCCAGCGTGTCGCGGCCGCCGATTTCGAGCACATGATCGACGCCGTAGTCATTCGTCAGGGCTCGTACCTCGACCTGCCAATCCTCGTTCTCACGGTAGTTCACGGTGCCGACCGCGCCGAGTTCACGCGCCCGGGCGAGCTTTTCGTTGCTCGAACTGGTGATGATGGGCCTCGCCCCCGCGGCTGCTGCGAAAATCAATCCGAAGCTCGATACCCCGCCGGTGCCCTCCAGCAGCACGAAGTCGCCGGGCTGGAGGTTGCCTTGCGTGAATAGACCGTTCCAGGCCGTGACCCCTGCGCAGGGCAGCGTCGCCGCCTCTTCGTAGCTCAAGTATTGGGGAATCGGAACGAGCGCGCGCGGTGTCGTGACGATCATCTCCGACAGCATGCCGCCCGTGCCGGGGCCCGCCCCGCGTGCCGACGGACGGACCGCAGCGTTGCGTTTGCCATCGACCCAGTCGGTGAAGAACGTGCTGACCACCCGGTCTCCGACCTGGAACTCCGTTACGCGCTCTCCCACGGCGATCACCTCGCCGGCCCCGTCGGACAGCGGAATGTTGTCGGTGTAATCGAGTCCGCGGTCCCCGATCGACTCGTTGAGAATGTACCAATCGCGGCGGTTGAGCGAAGTCGCGTGAACACGGACCAATACTTCACCGGGGCCCACTGCGGGGCGAGGCACCTCGCGCATCACAAGCTCGTAACCGTCACCACTGACCGCGAACTGGTACTGACGAATCGTTTCCGTCGATTGGGCGCCGGACTGGCTTATTGCAGCCACCGCAATCCCCGTACCTACGGCGACAGCAAGAAATGATCCAAGCGTTTTCATACCTCTTCTCCTGAATCCAGCGAAAATCCATATGCTCTGCCAGCGACTGCTCGGTACCGGTATCGGGCCAGTCACTTAATGATGTGCCAAATCGGCAAGTCATCATACGGAAATTCATCCTGGTCTCCATCCGAATCTGGTGCAATTCGCCAGATTCGGGCCTGTGAGGTGTCTGCGCAGGGTGTACACTTTCATTCCAATATCCGGCGTGGTTACCGGTCCGTGATGCGAGACAGGAAAAAATGAGTCCAGAACTGATTTCGATTCTAATTCTCGGAGTCGCCCTGGTTGGATTTCTCTGGAACCTGCATCGCGACATCGCAGATCTACGCGAACGCATGGCTCGCCTGGAGGGTCTCCTGGAAGGATTTACCAGGGCAAAGGGTTATTCCGAACCATAGTGCTCTCCCGATTCTCCCTGTCGCTTCCCGTACCGAGCCGACTCTGCCTGGATACCGCTGTAGTTCTTACAAGGGTCTGGGCCCATAATGCGGAAGCTCAGCACCGATCTCCAGCGCTCCGAGGTCGGGCGCGCCGCCACTGAAATCGTCGGTGACATTCGGAATCCGGACACCGAGATCAGCGGCGGCTGACCCCTCCTTCAGACGAAAGTCAAAGTCCTCGGCCCGATAGAGTCTCTGCAGTGTGCTCGCATCGCGTGCATCGAGCTGAGGAACATTTCTGAAGATTCCGTAGTCCACGAGCACGCTGTTGCGGTCCTGGCCGGTGGCACGGCTGTAGTCCTCAAGCGTCTCGAACTGCCGCGGCTCCAGTGGCACGGTCCCGCCAGGCCCACTGAACTCAGCGACCGCGCCCGAAGACGGCAGCGCCCACTCGAATGCCACGCCTGCATCGGAATTTGGCTGGAATCCGTTGTAGTCCGACGACGAATAGCGCGTGTACGTGGCGACGCTGAAGATCGCCGGCGCCGCGTCCTGGCCGAGCATCAGGTTGTTGCGCCAGTGGATGTTCGAACCGTCCGCCACGGCCGTCTCCGACAGGATCGTGTTGTTGTAGAACAGGATGCCGGCCGAACCCGCCGTGATGCGCGTCGAGCCACCCGGCAGGTTGTAGGCGATATTGCGGATCCAGTAGACCGGTCCACCGAGGGCCGGCTGGTTGCAGAAGGCATGCGAGGGGTGGTTGATGAACATGTTTCGCATGACTCGAATATTGTGCATGCTGCCGTCCGCCTCAATGGGGTTGTCGTGCGAGTTGGTGATGTAGTTGTTGTAGAAGTCGATGGCAACGGGCCGTCGGTCCCAGTAGTCCAGCGGTGGGTATCGGGGGCCGTCGACGATGCCGGGGCCGCTGGCGACCGCGCCATCGGGGCTGCCATAGGTCTCGACATTGATGCCGTCATGGAAGTTGGCGATGTAGTTGTAGGCCACCACGTGACCGGGCCCGTAGAGCTTCACGGCCACGTAGGACAGCATCCTCGGCGGAAACACCTGTCCGTCAACGCCTTCAAATTGCGCCCAGACATCACCGCGCCAAGCCATCATGTGCTCGGGGTCGTTGCGCCCGATGAAGACGTTGTCGGCGATGTAGAACCCGCTCGAACCCGAGTAGTTCGTAAAGATGCCCGCGCCCACGTCCTCGAACCGGCTGCGCTTGACGGTCAGCCCCCTGGCGCCGGCGAGGAACTGCGTCCCGGCGAGAATGCCGATCTCACCGTTTCGGAACGTGATGCCTTCGAAATACGTGTGGTCGGCCGCGCGTACGTCGAACAGTGCATAGTTGCCGTCGCCATCGAAGATCACCTCGCCGTCCCCGGCGGCCCTGATCGCGATCGGCCGGTCGGCCGTTCCGTCACCGGTGAGATAGTACGTGCCGTCCAGCGGCGTCGTGCGATTGACGCTGGGATCGTTGGTGTACTCGTAGCGGTCGTACCTGTAGACGCCCGCGTGCACGAGAATCGTATCCCCGGGACGGACGCGGGGTCGGCCGGCCGTCGCCCAGTCGGTGCCCGCGCACCAGAAATTGTAGGCGCACATCAGTCCCTCGAAGGACGGTTCGATCTTCGGGCCGTCGTGTCCGTGCGGGTAGACGTGAAAGACGCGCCCACCGACCCACGGTTCAGGCTCCGCCCGTGTGCGCACGGTCAGGACGCGCTCCGCCGTGCCACGCACGCCGTCCGGATCGGACATGGCGAAGCGGACCTCGTATTCGGTGTCGGGTTGGAGATCCAGAACGCTGCCGGCGAACATGTTCGGCGCGATCAGGTCGACGCGCGATTCCGCGTAGATGCGCTCCCCCTGTAGGCGCAGCAGCGGCATCGCCGCCGCCCAGGCCGTCTGTCCTCGCAATCGGTACGAAACCGCTACCGATGCATTACGATTCGAATCCCCCTGAATGAACCATTCGAAACCGAGATTGTGTAGCGTCGGCGGTTCGGTCAGCAGTTCACCGGCCACCACGGCTTCGGGTGAAGGCGGCGGCGCACTCCGGTCGGCTGCCACCTGAGCCCAGGAGGACGCGATGGGCATCCATGCAACGAGCAGCATGGCGAGAAACGTCGACGATCGTCTCATGGCAATTCCGGTTCGCAAGACTTCGAGCGGGAAGGCATTGTAGCCGCCGGCTTCGACTCTGTCGCAGAGCAGCCGCCTTTCTTGCGGCCTTTCGCGTGATCACACTTGATTGGTCGTTCGACAGGACTTTGTGGCTACGCGCGGCGTCCGCTGACAGTCGCCGGAATCATCGGACCGTATAATCGTGGCAGAATTGAAGCATGAGGCCCTGACTGAGAGGAGACCCGAACCATGTCCGATCCGATGACCCGCCGCCGGTTTCTTGAAAACACTTCCCTGATTGCCCTGGCATCAACCTGTGCGCCGGTGTTCGCGCAAACCGTGCCCCGAAGCGCTTTCGGCGCACAATCCACGGCCGAGGAAGTGACTGCCGGCCTGGATCTCAGCGGGAAAACCGCCGTCGTGACAGGCTGCAACTCGGGTCTCGGCTACGAGACCATGCGGGTCCTCGCGCTTCGCGGTGCGCACGTCATCGGTACGGCGCGATCGGTCGAGAAAGGACGGGAGGCTGCGGACAGCGTAGTGGGAGATGTCACCCCCGTCGTGCTCGAACTCACCGACTTCGATTCCATCGTGGCCTGCGCCGACCGGATTCAGGCCATGGACGTGCCCATCGACATGCTTATCCTCAATGCCGGCATATTGCTGGGAGAACTCCAGCAGGTCAGGGGACTGGAAATGCAGTTCGTCGTCAATCATCTCGGCCATTTCATCCTCGGCAACCGGCTGATGAGCCGCGTCGTCGACGCGCCCGAGGGACGAGTCGTCACCTTGGGCAGCATCGCGCACATGCGGGTGCCGGAAGGCGGCATTCAGTTCGATAACCTAGGGGGCGAAGGCTGGACCCGGGGGAGCTACGGGCATTCCAAGCTCGCAAACGGGCTGTATTCGCTTGAGCTCTCCAGGCGACTCGCCGGCACGAGCGCAACGTCAAATTGCGTTCACCCGGGTGGGGTGAGGACCAATATCCTGCGCAACCTCGACCGGGGCGGCTTGGCCGGCCTGCTCAACAAGAGCCCGGAACAAGGGGCCGCAACCCAGTGCTACGTCGCGACGCATCCGTCGCTGACAGGCGTCACGGGCCAATACTTTGCCGACTGCAATCCCGCTGAGCAGAGTGAGTACCAGACGGACGAAGCTATGGCGGCGCGCCTGTGGGAGGTATCCGAAGAGCTCACTCGCGATTACTTGTTGTAGGTGAGCGCCCGGCAACCGCAACCAGACCATCTCGAAATCTGCGACGGGTCGATGCTGTCGGCAACCGCCCAAGCGGCATCGCCCACGCTGCCGGGCTGAACTGAGAATTTCAAGTGCGCCCGAGCAGGGCTCAAGATGTGCCTGGAGCTCCGGCTAGTCTTGCCGCGACTCGCTTGCCCAAAGCTGCTCGCCCGTCTCGACCATGATGACCGATGAGGCGTTTGCGGAAGTACTGCCGTCCCTCGCACCGAACCCGACAACGCTGATGACATCCCCCGGTTGCGCGGTCTCGGGCGTCCAGCCTTGCTTGAGCAGCGTGTTGATGCCCAGCAGTTCGACGGACCAGTTCTCGACGTTCCCCTCGGCGCCTTCTACCTCGATATGGATCCACGCGTGTGGATTCGTCCATTCGATGCGCGTGATGGCGCCGGTCAACTCCACCGGTCGGGCGACGTCGAACACGGCGGAAAACGAGTGATGGGCCATCCCGGGCGTCGCCCATAGTAGCCACGCCCCTCCGACAAGAACTGAAAACAATTGCCTCATAGTCGCATTCCCCTGAAAAACGTCATTGAGCGGCTTATTTATAATGGCCAGCGTAGAGGCCGGCTGCGAATCAGTCAATCCTGGGACCGGCGCCTGAGGGAACCACAATGAATCGGCTCGTCGCGACCCTGTTTTTCCTGGCGTTGACCACTCCGCTGTCCGCCCAGTGGATTTCGCTGCCCACGCCGGGCATCCCGCGCACGGCCGACGGCGCGCCGGACCTGTCCGGCCCCACACCCCGCACCGCCGACGGGCGTCCCGACTTCACCGGCTTGTGGCGCACCGGCAGAACCGGCGGCGACCTGAGCGATCGCAGCAAGTTTCAGCCCTGGGTCAACACGCTGATCGATGAGCATGACAGCCGGTACTTCGCGGACAATCCCCGGTTTCACTGCCTGCCCAGCGGACCGGCCGCCATCAACAGCGGCGGCAATTCCTACGGGCTGCGCAGGATCCTGCAGCATCCAACGGTGATCGCGGTGCTCTACAACGACGGCAGCTACCGCGAGATCTTCATGGACGGGCGCGAACTGGAGGAGAATCCGCTGCCCACCTGGATGGGTTACTCGGTCGGCCGCTGGGAGGGCGACACCCTGGTGGTCGAGAGCAACGGCTACAACGACAAGACCTGGTTGAATAGCCGGGGCGTGTCGCACACCGAACAACTGCGCATGACCGAACGCTTCCGTCGCCCGAACTTCGGGCGTATCGAGATCGAGGTCGCCTACGAGGATCCGGGCGCCTTCGAGTCGCCGCTGAACGCGACCATCCAGATGAATTTCGCCGCGGACGAAGTCATGCTCGAGACCGTCTGCGTCGAGGCCTACCTTGGGGCCGAACGCGACCATTGGAGCACCGGCGTTACGGGGAGGGATGCGACGTCGGTGGCGGTCGCCCCCGAGATTCTTGCCAGGTATGTCGGCACCTACAGGGGTATGTATCTCACGAACGACGTCACGATCCGGATCACGCTGGAAGACGGGCAACTGTTCCTGCAGAGGGGCGGTGGCGGGCGAGCGCCGCTGGCGGCGCAGTCCGAGACCGCGTTCCTGCCGGAGGGCGGCGGTTGGGGCTACACCTTCACGGCCGACAGCAACGGGATGGCGACCGCAATCTCCGAAGTCCACGTTTCGGGCGCGTGGACTTTCGACCGAATACCGGAATAATCGGGGATCGCAAACCGCTACCCGGCCGTGAGAACGTGGAATTCTCGCCGTCCCTATCGGCCGGCTACTGATTCGCTCCCATGCCCGTAAAACCGACGGCAAATCCGATCGGATATGCAGTCTGGTAGTCGCCGGCGTCGTTCAGGTTCGGCTCGCGATAGCGGTACATCTTGTCCCACATCGAAACGACATTGGCGCGATACCAGATATCGAAGTTTCCGTAATCGGAGAAGTCGTCCAATGTGACGCGTTCGAGGATCTGCTCGATGGTAGCGCCCGCCTTCATTTCTTCCAGGACACGGTCCCTGAGGGCGACGACGTAGTCACGATACTCGAGGAAGCTCTCCTGGGTGGTCGGGCCCCAATGGCCCGGGACGACGAGTTCGACATCATCGAGTTTCCCCAGGATTCCAAGCGTGTCGATCAAACCATCGATATCGGAATCTCGAAAATCCGGGAGAGCAAGCGACCTTTCCGCGCGCGCAATGTCTGGCGCTATCAACACGCCTTCCTCCGGAAAATGCACCTGGATCAGATTGTTGCTGTGCGTTGGACCGAAGTAGTAAAGGACAATCTTCTTTCCGCCCTGTCACCGACAATCTGAAAGTGCACTAATTCCATCAGTCTGAAATTGTCGTTTTTTCGGCGGCGTCTTCTTCGGAAACCTTCCTCAAAAAAACTTCTTCGTTTTCTTCGGTCCCTTGTACATCAGCGCGCCGACCCGGTT
>JAJEFE010000070.1 GCA_022820625.1 Gammaproteobacteria bacterium
GCTTGGGGTGAAAATCCGGCGCCGAGACCGGAAACGGCCCAAAATCCCGCCAAAACCGCCGATTCCTGGGGTAAAGTTCTTTTTGGACTTGCTCGAAACCTTTATCGATCAAAGGCTTCCGAACAGCGCAAGAGGCTCAAAGTCTTATGTAAATGCCCAAAAGCATTCAAATACGGCAGTATCGGCGCGCCTTTCGGCTGGTGAAACGGATGCGGGCGGAATACGGCTACATACCGGCCTGCAGCCGCAGGTAGTAGTAGGCGCCCTGCCAGGGAATCATCGAATCGGACCGGTAGATTCTGCCGCAACAGGCTTCGAACTCGGCCCGGTCGGGTGTTTCGCCGAAGACGTTGAGCCCGCCGAGCGCCACGCTGTACCTGTCGCCTGCGCGCCACGCTGCCTGCAGATCGAAAAGGACCTTGCCGCTGAACTGCTGAATATTGCCGGGATCGGCGAAGTTGGCGCTGTTCGCGTGGCGGTAGTCGCCGTACCAGTGCGCCCGGCCCATGAGGTCGAACCGGTCCCACCAGTGGCGCAGTGTGAATACGCCCTGGAATTTCGATAACGCGTTCTCGGTATCGAACACGTCCTCCTCGTTCACGAACGAAAAGGGATTGCCGTGGCGATCGATCCTGACGGGGATTTCGGTGACCTCGGTCTCGTTGCGGTTCAACGATGCCGAAAACTCGGTGAGCCCTGCGCCGGAGTCGATGGCGTAGGTGGCCACCAGGTCGATGCCCCGGGTCCGGGTGTCCAGGTCGTTGTTGAAGAAACTGACCTGGGCGATGGAATTGGCGCCCGCGACGCCCAGTGCCTCCAGCGCGGCGACCTCTTCCGGGCCGATGCCGAAGTCGGAGGAAAGCACGATCCGATCCCGCAATTCAATGAAATAGTAATCCACGGAAACCGTCAGCCTTTCCAGGGGCGTGGCGGCGAGACCCAGGGTGAACTGGGTCGATTCCTCCGCATCCAGCGGTTCGGCGCCGAAGAACGCGGATACCGGGTGGGCCGCGGGAAAGATACCCTCTGCCACGGGCACGCCCGCGTCGTTGATCCGCGTGGAAACGTTGGTGGTGGAGATCTGGCCCGGAGTCGGCGCCCTGAAGCCGGTGCCTGCCGAAGCCCGCAGTGAAGCCGCATCGCTGAACGCATAGTTCCCCGCCACCTTCCACGAGAAATTGCGGCCGAATCCGTGATAGTGCTCCAGGCGTCCGGCGACGCCGACCAGGAGCCTGTCGGAGACGTCGGCCTCGAGATCCACGTAGACCGCCCGGCTGTCGCGATCGAAAGCGGTAGTGAACTCCGGCGAGTAGCCGGGGAAACCGTTGGACCCCACCGCCAGCGCATTGTTGATGGGATCTCCCGGTATGCAGGGTCCGGGACGCTCCTGCCCGGGAATGCGGCACTCCAGGGCCGTCAGGGCATCATCCGGGTCGGCATCGACCTCGGCCCGGGTCACTTCGAAATTGAACGGGTCCACCGAGGCGAACGGGCCGGGCTCGTAGGACGCCGGGTCGCCTTCCCTCAATTCGTAACCCTCCTCGCGGAACTCGAAGCCGAACGCGATGTTGAGGGCGCCCACAAGCCGGGTGTCCAGCGCGTAACTGAAATCGGCGTTCACCGACCATTCGTCCGTGACCAGGTCTCCCGGCCGGAATTCCGTCGGTGAATCCGGCCCCAGGGACGGGTTCCAGGTGTTGACCAACGTGTACTGGATCTCGTTTTCGCCCGTGCGGACACTAAGATCCCACAGCAGATCGTTTTGCATGGCGCCTCGGATACCGCCCGTAAGCCCGAGGTCTCCCACGCGGCCGAAAAACCGCGGCGTGAATCCCCCGGGAAACCGGTCGCGGGGATCGTAGATGGAACCGTCGGCCAGGCGCACGGGCAACAACTGGGTCACACCTGGCCGGCGATAGAAGAAGCTGCCGTTGGCTTCGTAGTCGCGCCAGTTCGCGAAACCGTACGCTTCCCTGTTGCCACCCAGGGGCAACGCAGCATTGATGAACAGCTTGCGGTCGTCGCGCTCCGGCTCACCCCAGATCTGTTCCGGGTTGCGCAATTGCTCCCGGAAACGGGGCGAGGAATCATCGGGAATTCCGTCGGCGCCGGCCACCAGGCTGAGCAACCGGCCGTCTTCGTCCCGAAACTCGGTGAACACATCGGGCCCGAACCGGTCTGCGACCCCGTCCCCATCCGTATCGGCTTCCACCAGCGATGCCTCCAGGGGCGTCAGTCCGGAACCGCCCGGCAGGGCGAGATCGTATCGGCCGCCCCGGCTGGTGCCGCTGCCGCTTGCATACTCACCGCTGAAGTTGATGAATCCCTCTTCTCCGATCGCGAATCCGAAATGGCCGGCCACACGTTGATCGTCTCCGCCGTCCGAGTATCCCCCCGCGTGTAGCTGGATGTCCGCACCCTCGGCGGATTGCTTCAGATTGAAATTCATGACGCCGGCGATGGCATCGGAGCCGTACTGCGCCCCGGCGCCGTCGCGCAGCACCTCGACGGAGCGCAGGGCGATCACCGGAATCGCAGCCAGGTCCGGACCGTGCGACCCGAAGCCGCCCAGGCGCACCAGCGCAGCCCGGTGACGGCGCTTGCCGTTGACCAGCACCAGGGTCTTGTCCGAGTCCAGGCCACGCAGGTTGGGCGGGCGCACGAAGGTGGCGCCGTCGGAGATAGGCTCGCGCCCCACGTTGAACGAGGGCACCAGCTTGCTGATCACGTCCGTCAGATCCGCCGCCGCGCCCACACTCTCCAGTTCGTCCTGCGCGAATACGTCCACGGGCACCGGACTGTCGGTCACCGTCCGGCCGGCCGTGCGGGTGCCCACGGTGACAATCTCCTCGAGGATTTGTGTTTCGTTGGGCTGCTGGGCGAACGATCCGGCCGGCGCCGCGAGGACCAGGAGCGCCCACACCGGAATGGTCCAATGCGTTACCATCGCGTATCCAGACGGTCGAGGTAACCCTATGAAGCGTCCAGCCATCGTCAAATTCGGCATTTTCGCTGTCGCCATGATCGTCTCCTGGATGGTCGGAACCAATATCGCACCCACCTGGACCGTCGAGCAGATTTCCCTGGACGTCCAGGCCGATGCGGACGGCGCGCTATTTTATCTGTCGGGCGGGGACCAAAGCTATTTCGACGCCGTTCCGGCGGACCAGTCCCAGCTCGATCCCCTGTCGGTAACGGGATCGACCACCCCGCCTCCCGTCCAGGAGGAGTACGTATCGGCGGTGGAAATTCGCGACGGCCAGGCGCAGGACGTCTACTACCAGCGCACGGCCAGGTTCCACTGGGGATTCTGGTCGCTGCTGCCCGCCGTGGTTGCCGTGATACTTTGCTGGATCACCAGAGAACCGGTCACGGCGCTGATGAGCGGCATCCTCTCCGGCGCGCTGATTCTCGGCCGCTACGACCTCTCCGGCGAGGTATTGATCCCGTCCCTGGCGACCACCAGCGCGGCCGGCGTGCTGCTTCTGTACCTGTGGCTCCTGGGCGGGCTCATGGGGATCTGGTCGCGAACCGGCGCCGCCCAGGCGTTCGCCGAATTCGTCACCGCACGCTTCGTCCGGGGTCCCAGAACCGCCAAGCTGGTCGCCTGGATGCTGGGCATCGTCTTCTTCCAGGGCGGAACGGTGAGCACCGTGCTGGTGGGCACCACCGTCAAGCCCATCGCGGACAAGGAACGGGTCAGTCACGAAGAACTGGCCTACATCGTGGACTCCACCGCCTCACCCATCGCATCCCAACTCGCGTTCAATGCCTGGCCGGGCTACGTGCAGGCGTTCATCTTCGTCTCCGGCGTCGGCTTTCTGGCCACCGAGGCGGATCGCATCGCCTTCTTCTTCCAGAGCGTGCCGTTCTGCTTCTACGCGATCTTCGCGGTGCTGGGCACGTTTCTTCTCAGTATCGAGAAGCCGCTCTTCCTGGGCAGTCAGTTGCGCGAAGCCATGGACCGGGCCCGCACTACCGGGCGGCTCGACGCGCCTGGGGCCGATCCGCTCAGCTCAAAGGAATTGCAGGGCAGCAACGTGCCCGAGGGCTACAAGCCCCACGTGGTCGAGTTCTTCCTGCCGCTGGGCACCCTGATCGGACTCGCGATCCTGACGTTCGTCGTCTACGGCTCGCCCAACGTGCACTGGGCGTTCGGCGCGGCGCTGGCGCTGGCGGCGGGCATGGCGCTGGCCAAGGGCATGTCGCTGAAGGACCTGATCGCGGGCTTCCACGACGGAATCAAGGGCGTCGTGCTGGGCTCCGTCATTCTCCTGCTCGCCATCACCATCGGCGGCCTGAGCCAGCAGACCGGCGGGGGCATCTATCTCGTCGATCAACTGGGCGGCAGCATCCCGTTCTTCCTGCTGCCCGTCCTGCTGCAGATCATCACCGTCGTCATCGCGTTCTCGACGGGCACGAGCTGGGGCACCTACGCAGTCGCATTCCCGCTGGCCATGCCGCTGGCCTGGGCGGTTGCGAATTCCCAGGGCCTCGCTCATCCGGAACTGTACATGACCCTGTGTTTCGCCGCCGTGATGGACGGCAGCGTCTACGGCGACCAGTGCTCACCCATCTCCGACACCACGGTGCTGAGTTCCGTCTGCACCGGCTGCGACCTGATGGATCACGTCAAGACGCAGATCCCGCAGGCATCGATGGCCGCGGTGCTCGCGGCCGTCTGCTGGACCGCCGTGTCGTTCCTGACCGCCTGACGGCGTCGGGGATGCGCTGGCCGATGACGTTTCGGTCAGTGAATAGGGGGCTTTGCGGTCAGTCCTCACTCGTGAGCGTGCCTAGCGCGCGCCTGTAGAGTTTCAGGGTCAGCGGTGCGAGGAGCATGGCCGGCAGGCCGAAGATCAGCGGAATCAGCGCAACGCTGTAGCGTACGCCGTCCTCGCCGAAGACGGTGTCGTTCAGCAGACCGACGAGGCTGGGTCCGAGGAAGAGTCCCGTGAGGCTGATAGTCATGTAGTAGAGCGCAATGGTCTGTGCGCGAATCCGCGTGGGCACGATCTGCAGCAATGCCGTCACGCCGACCGACGATATGAACGCGGCGCCGACGGTAAACGCGGAGAGCACGACAAAGGCCGCGATGCCGCTTTCGAGTAACGGCCCGATGACCGCGAAAGGCAATGAAAGGAAGAGGCCGAGCAGGGCGATGCGCATCGGGGCGTCGGTATGGCCGCGCCGGGTCAGCCGGTCCGACAGCCAGCCCGCGAACATGACGGACGCGGGGCCCACCACGATCAGCGTCAGCCCGTTGTAGAGCGCGTAGGTCTCTACCGGCCAGCCCCAGGTGCGCTGGAATGTGACCGCCAGCCAGCCATGGCTGTAGGCGGTGATGGTCATGTAGCAGAACACCGTCACGAAGCAGCCATAGGTCAGTACGTGCCGGCCGACGTGTCTCAGCATGTGGCCGAGATGCCTGGGTTCGCGCTGCGCGGCCGTACCGATGCGACCGGGTTCGCGCAGCACGAAGAAAATCGGGGCCAGCACGAATCCCGGCGCCGCGGCGATGAGAAAGGCCGTGCGCCAGGGCGCGAGCGGGCCGACCAGAGGCAGTTCGAGCGATTCGGAGGTCCCGGCCCAGGTCAGCACGGCGGCGCCGAGCAGTGCCGCGAGCGCCGCGCCGACGGATATGGCGCTGGAGTAGAGTGCGATCGGCTTGCCGCGGCGGTCTGCGGGAAACGAATCGGCAATGAGCGACATGGCGCAAGGACTCAACGTCGCCTCGCCGACGCCCACGGAAACGCGCGCGACGAACATGTGCCCGAAGGAGCGCGCGAGGCCGGACAGCGCCGTGGCGGCGGACCAGATGGCGATGCCCGCGGACACGATCCATGTGCGGCGCGAGCGGTCCGCGAGGTAGCCCAGCGGCAGCCCCATGGTGGCGTAGAAGATCCCGAATGCAGGGCCCAGCAGCAGACCGATCTGAAAGTCCGTCAGTCCCAGATCGGCCTTGACCGGTTCGATCAGCAGGCTGAGGATGTAGCGGTCGACGAACGACACCACGTAGGCGACCGTGAGTAGCGCAACCAGCAGCCAGGCGGGTCCGGGCGAGGGATACGGGGGCGCCGCGTTGGAATTGTTCATTGTTACCCGTGTGGCGAAGCTTGCGCGATCCGTGCCGGCGCTCAGCCGGGCGCTGCGGCGAGTATCCGGTAGATTACGGTGAGGTTGCCGTCCGCATCGAGTATGCCGACTTCCCGCCCGACGCGCCCGTCGTGCGTCACCAGCCGTTCCTCCGGAAATACCCGGTAGCCGCCCTGGCGCGCGCGGTCAACCACTGCGTCAACATCCTCCACGTCGAGCACGATCGTGGAACGGCGGGGCGTCGGCTGCTCGGCCAGTCCGGAGACCTCCGTCAGCGCCATGACGCGAGGCTGCGTCGGCGTACTGAGCGCCACGAAGCCCACCGCGCTGGAAGGGTCGATGCCGAAAACCGTGTGCGAATAGCTCTTGTCCCGATCCGGCTTCTGGAAGGCCACTTGCATGCCCAGCACGTCCACGTAGAACCGCAACGCCGCCCGCATGTCCGAGACGAGGAAATTCGCCCGCTGAAATCGAACGCTCATGGCGAAGTCTCCGGATGCTCGATGCGCAACACCTGGTTGCACTCGAAGAAGTGCCCGTCCGGGTCGAACAGCGCCGTGCCGAGAAGATGACGGATGCTGCCGTCGGCGCCGGGTACCGTGAAGCGGCGCTGCCTCATGTGGATCCTTGTGCCGAGTTCCTCGGCCCGCCGCGCAAGTTCCGCGGCGTCATCCGTTTCCACGACGAACACGGGCGTACCGTACTGGACGGAGGTGGGCACGTCAGGAGCCGGCAACGGCGGGTCGAGCCATTGCAACAGGCCGATCATGCCGATCTTGTCGTGCTCCGCGCGCATGATCACCAGATGCGTGCGGTCGCCGGAGGAACCGGCCGCGATACCTTCGCCGGACAAGACGTATTCGGTATCGAGCCAGGTCGTCATGCCGAGCACGTGCTCGTACCACCGGCGGCTGACGGCCATGTCACGCACAATTAGCGTGGTGCGCTTGACGATGCTGCGAATGTGCCCGGTGCGGGTCATTCCCTGGTCTCGATGGCGCTCTCAACAGACGCGCTTGAGGTCAATTCCGTTCGGACCGAGCCTCAGTTGGAACCAAGAGATACGTCCACGGTCAAGCCAAAGTGCGCTTCTCGACGAAGCGTGCCTACGAAAGAGCGCCGAAAGCTCCCGTTTGCGTCGGCGTATCGCAATACGAGCGGGGACGAATTCTCGTCGGTGAGGTTCTTGCCCCACAGATTGATCGCATAACGGTCGTTGCGAAAACCGAGGCGCGCGTTGACGATGGTCATGTCGCCTGTCTCGGCGAGGTTGTGGACCTGGGCGAACTTGCTGGTCTCGTAGGCGACGTTCGCGCCCGCGAACCACTCCCACGCGCCTGCGCCCAACGGGCGGCGCAGCTCGATATCGGCAAACGCCTGGTGTTCAGCCGTGCGGGGAATCCGGTTGCCCCTGATCGAGCCGAATGCCGGGGGATTGTTCGCCGCCCCGGCGGATGTCGAGCATGACTGATCCTCAAACTCCGGCAACGCAAACCCCAGCGAACAGTTGACCAACCCGTCGTCGCCTACGTCTTGCAGCACGCCTTCGTTCTGATCCAGTCCCGCAGTGAACTCGCTGTCCGTGTAAGCCCAGTTCAGGGTCAGCGTCAGGCCGTCGACGGACTGCGGCCGCGCCAGCAACTCGAATTCGAGTCCCAGGACATCGGCGTCACCTGCATTGACCGTTGCCGAAACCGTGTTGGCTCCGGAACGTGCATTCTGGGTGAGCTGATACCCCTCGATGCTGTTGGAGAACGCCGCGACGTTGGCGATGAGCTGTCCCGACATCAGCGAGTTTTTCGAGCCGAATTCGAACGACAGGACTTCCTCTTCCTCAAACGACGGCAGGCCGGCCTCAATGGCGATGGTCCCGTTGAAACCGCCCGGCTTGGTGCCGCTCGCGATCGCACCATAGATCATGCTGCTGTCGTTGACGTCCCATTGCAGTGTCGCACGGGGTGTGAAGGCATCGAACGTCTCCTCGGAGTCGACCGGTGGTTCGGCCGGCGATCCCAAATCCTGAACGATGCCCACGCGCGAGACGTCTTCGGACTGAATGCGGGCTTCGAGCGTCGCGCGGGCCCGGTCCGACAGCGCAAACGCGAGCTGGCCGAATATTGCACTATTCTGCAATTCGGTAGTGTTGCGATCGCGAGGTACCGCGATGGTCGGGCCGAAGAAGGGAATGATCCTGCCGCAAATCGGGTTGGACGCGCAGACGCCCCTCATGCGTCCGAATTCCCTGCCGAAGTTGGCGCCGGCAATGCCGGCCGCGTCGGAAGGCAACTCGCGTATGTCACGGGAATCCCTGGTTGAATCCAGGTAAAAGATGCCGAACAGGCCGGAAACTCGTTGCCCTTCGTATTCCAACCGCATTTCATAGGAAAAGTCTTCGTACTCGGTGCGGTTCGAAAAAGTGAAATCGACCATGCTCCCTACGTAGGCATAGGAAAACGGCGGCCTCGGGAACCCTGCAAACGGAAATCCGTTTGGCGTGAAGTTCGCAACCTGGAACGAAGTCGGAGAGTAATCGCCGTCGGTGATCTGCACGTCATCGTACTGGTTGAAACCGGCGATGGCGGTAAAGCTCCAGTTGTTTTCCAAGTCGTAGCCGATGGCCAGACTGGTCTGAACCGTTTCGGTTTCTTCGCGTGCATCCGGCGCCTGCACGGAGTAGTCCGTACTGATATCGCCCGGCCCCAATACGCCGCAATAGTAACGCCCGAGCCCCTGATAGAGGCCGCCGTCGTCCTCGAAGCAGTTGTTTTCGGTCGAGGATTGGGCAAACAACGGAGGCTGCCCATCAAGCCGGTTGCTGCCGTATCCGCGCAACCGAACGTCGAGGAGTTCATTGGGTGTGAAGTGCAGGACGCCGGAGACGGATTCCGATTCGTAGATGCCGATATCGGAACCGTCGAAGTGATTGGTCCAGGGGCCGTCAAGCCGATAATTTCGGTAGGTGAGACCTCCCGAGAGTGTGTCCCCGGAAATTGGCCCGCGAACCGACGCGCTGAGCATCTGTTCTGCATCGTCAGAGGCCATGTAGCGCAAGTCGGCAGACAGGGCATCGCCCGGTGATTTCGTAATGATGTTGATCGCGCCGGAGTAGGTGTTGCGGCCGTACAGCGCGCTTTGCGGCCCCTTGACGACCTCGATTCGCTCTATATCGTTCAGGTCGTAGTCGGCGATGGAACCGTCGATGTAGACGCCGTCGATAAAGTAGGAAACACCGCTGTCACCCAGAATGTTCGCCTGCCCGCGGATGACCGGCCGGTTCGACCCGCGGCCGAACTCGTTGTCGAAGATCAGTCCGGAGGTGATCTTGGACAATTCCGACAACCCTTGTACGTTGAGTTCTTCTATCCGCTCAGACGTAATGGCGGTAACGGACAAGGGAATATCCTGAATGTTTTCCTCACGCTTGCGTGCCGAAACCACGATTTCTTCGAGAACCAGGCCTTCCTGGGCCGGAGCGGCTGGCACAATACCGAAACTCAGCGCCAATGCGGCCGGTAGTGCGGCGTAGGATGGGCGACATATGAGGGCGGGAGCAGGAGGATTGGCGGTGTTGTGCATCACTGTTCTCCAACGTCGGATCGGGCTCGGAAAGTCCGGGCGCGCAAGGCTGTTCATTTCAAGGTATCGGCCTGTTTCGAGCGTATCAAAACCATAAACTTATATCAATATGCAATTATGGTTTAAAGTAAACAGCCATAACGCCTGTAAGACCGGCGGGATCACCAGTCAAAACGGCGATCAGGGCTCGGGAAAACAGGGAATGTCCCATTCATATATTCTCATGACATGAACACGGCGCAGAGGTCGGTATTGAGGCGTGAAACGGTCACACGCCGGCGCTTTCTCACCGCATCCGCCCTGGCTGCACTCGCCATTTCGCGACCGGCGCCGATGCTCGCCCAGGGCAAACGGGTCATCATCGTCGGGGCGGGCCTCTCCGGACTGTACGCTGCCCGGCTTCTGGAACAGGCGGGCCTGGAAGTGGTCGTTGTAGAGGCTCGCGAGCGGGTCGGCGGGCGCGTACTGACACTCGACGATATCGAAGGACGGCCCGAAGCCGGCGGTAATCTCATTGGTGCGAACTACGGCCGGTTGCTGTCGGTGGCCGTGCAGACGGATGTCGCCATGCGCCCTTCGAACGACGTCGAATCGCTGCCCACCGCTTACCTGATCAACGGCGACAGTTGCGACCGCTATGACAGGCAGGGGGACGAGGAAGCCGCTCGCCAGATTCTTGAGGACCTGTTTGGAACTTACCCGGGCGCTCGCGGAATCGTACGGCTGGAGAAACTGGTTCGCTGGCATCTGGATGCCTTCAGCCAGGGAAGCTGGGCCGTGTGGGCACCGGGGCAGATCGGCCGGTACTTCGCCGCGCTGCACCAGCCGGCGGGTTCGATCCATTTCGCCGGAGAACATACCGCTTACGCGTATTCCGGCATGGAAGGGGCCATGGAATCCGGCGAGCGGGCGGCGCTGGAAGTGCTGAGAGAACTGTCGTGAAACACGCGCCGGGCATCGCGGTCCTGACGGCCGTGCTGCTCGCCCTGCCGGTTGGGAGCACATCCCAGGATCACGCCCGGACGGACGGGGACACCGCGCCGACGGTGGAACCGGGAGCTGCGGATTCGGCCGCCGGGAACGGGAGTGGCTTGTCCGGCGAATACCTGTTCCTGGCCTGCGTCGGCTGTCACAGCCTGGATCCGGCGGATACCTATCTCGTGGGGCCTCACCTTGCGGGCATCGAGGGACGCCAGGCGGGCGAATTGGCGGACTACGCCTATTCCCCAGCGCTTGCCGAAGCATCCTTGGTGTGGGACCGCAATGTGCTGTTCAGTTGGATCGTGGCGGGGGAGAGCCTGCTCCCCAGCACCCACATGCTGTATCACAACCACCTGGAGCCGGACGAGGTTTTCCGGCTGATCGATTTCCTTGAAGCAAGCGGCGAACCGCAAGCTGCGCAGCGATGACGCGAACCGACATTGTAATCGCCACGCTCGTCATCCATCGGGGCGTGCCGGTCGACATCGGCCGAGCCACCCTGCCGAATAGAACCCGGAATGATTGACGACGCCCTGATCGAACGCCTGGCCGCGGCGGTCGGCGAGTCGGCGGTAAGCCGCGATCCCCGGCCTTGCAAATACCTGGCCGAAGACATCTTTGCACGGGAGCTTCCGGCCGGCGCGGTGGTGCGGCCGGACAGCCGGCAGGCGCTTGTGGAAGTGGTCCGCGAAACGGTGGCTGCGGGCCATGCGGTGATCGTCCGCGGCGGCGGCATGTCCTACAGCCTGGGCTACGTGCCCGCCGAACCCGACTCGGTTCTGATCGACATGCGCGGCCTGAACCGTATCCTGGAAATCAACCGCGAGGACATGTCCGTCACCGTGGAGGCCGGTACGACCTGGCGGGACCTTCACCTGGCGCTGAAGGACGCCGAACTGAGGACGCCGTACTGGGGCACGCTCTCGGGCATCCATGCCACTGTGGGGGGGAGCCTTTCCCAGAACAGTATTTTCTGGGGATCCGGGCGTTACGGGTCGGCTGCCGAGTCCGTTCTCGGCATGGAAATCGTGCTGGCGGACGGCTCCCTGCTGCGCACCGGCTCGGCGGGCCAGGTCCACGCCGCGCCCTTCTTCCGCCACCACGGGCCCGACCTGACCGGGTTGTTCTGCGGCGACTGCGGCGCCCTGGGTGTCAAGGCCGCGGTAACCCTGCGCCTGCTCCCCCGATACCGGGACCGGGCCTTCGGCGCCTTCGCCTTCGACGACCACCGGGCCACGCTGATGGCCATGGCGGAGGTTTCCCGCCGCGACCTGACCATGGAATGTTTCGGCTTCGATCCCTTCCTGCAGCGCCAGCGCATGCGCCGGGAAAGCCTCGCGGGCGACGCGAAACGGCTCATGGGCGTGATGAAGTCCGCCGAAGGCGTCGGCCAGGCGCTGGCCGGGGGCGCCCGCGTGGCGCTGGCAGGGCGCCGCTTCATGGAGGACGTTGCGTGGTCGTTCGCCGCGATGATCGAGGAACGTTCTGCGGAGGCGGCCGAGCGGGGCATGCAGGCCGTGCGGGACATTGCGGCCGAACACGGCGGGCGGGAGTTGCCGGACAGCGTCCCCAGGATACTGCGGGCCAATCCCTTCGGGCCGCTGAACAACATCATCGGGCCCGAGGGCGAGCGCTGGGTGCCCGTCCACGGAATCGTCCCCCACTCCCGCGCCGTGGCGGCCATGGACGCCATATTGGCGCTGCTTGAACGCGAGGCAGCGCGGTTGGAGGAGCACCGGATCGGTGTCGGCCACCTGCTGGCGACGGTGCGCACCAACGGCACGGTGCTGGAACCGGTTTTCTTCTGGCCGGATTCACTGGAGGAAATCCACCGCCGCACCGTCGAGCCGCAACACCTGCGCCGCGTCGGGGGCTTTCCCGAAAACCTGGCCGCCCGGACCGCCGTGCACGAAATCCGCGCGGCGCTCATCCGGCTGTTCACGGACCTGGGGGCGGCGCACCTGCAGCTCGGCAAGTCCTACCTTTACCGCGAGGGACTGCGGCCTGCGAACTGGAAGCTCATCACGGCGCTCAAACGCCAACTGGACCCCACCGGCCGCCTCAATCCGGGAGCGCTGGGACTGTGATCCGGCGCGCTTACCTGCAACACGCCGACGCACGTCAGACGCACTACCGGCGCGCCGGAACCGGCGAGCCGTTGATTCTGTTGCATCCCTCCCCGTTGTCGTCGAGTTGGATGGAACCGGTGATGGTCGCCCTGCAGGGCACAGCGGACACCATCGCCCCGGATACGCCGGGCTATGGCGCCTCCGATCCGCTCCCCGGACCGACGGGCAGCCCCGGCACGAACAAACGGCAGTCCGGCTCCACCGACGATCTCACCCCCTATACACAATGGCTCCACGAGCTCATCCTGACGCTGGGTTTCCGGCAGGTGGGACTTTACGGGTCGGCCACCGGTGCGCAGATTGCCATCGAGTTTTCCCGCGCCTGCCCGGAAGCGACACGCTTCGTGGTGCTCGACAACGTGGCGCACTTCACCGCCGGGGAGCGGGAGGAGATGCTGGCGCGGTACTTTCCGGACCTCTCGCCGCGCGCGGACGGCGGGCACCTCCAAGCAGCCTGGGCGATGGTCAGCGGACTATGGCAGTGGTTCCCGTGGTATCGGCAGGACGACGACCACCGCATCGCCGCGGCGCCCGATGGGGGCTCCGGGGAGACGCTTCAGCGGATGCTGGTGGATCACCTCGGCGCCGGGCCCGGCTATGCGCGAGCCTACCGCGCCGCGATGCGCAACGAGGATGCGTCCAGACTGCAGGGCATCGCCGTCCCGGTACGGATCATCCGCTGGCAAGGCAGCCTGCTGCGCCGCTACGCTGACCGTCTGGATGACTTCGACTGGCCGAAACACATCAGGATGGTCCCGTGCGGACCCGGAATGGAAGAACGCCTGGACGCCATCCGGAGCGCCGTGGACGAACTCAACGACGCCCTGACTGGCATCGAGCGCCCGGCTACGGATTCGCTCCGTCGATGATCTTCCTGAAGTAGGTCCACGAAGTCTCGTTGGGCCTGGAATCATCCACCGGCGGCGGTACTGCGTACTCGGGATAGTTGGCGGCTATTTCGGCCTTCATCACGACTGACAACTGCTCGAAACTCTCCAGCTTGCGGCCCATGGCGTTGAAGTACATCATCCCGGCCCGGTTGCCCATCTGCATCCAGGGCAGCCATGGCGCCAGCCGCACCCAGGAGACGATCGGGTAGGCCACCGGTACTGCGGCATCCAGAAGCGCCCGGGTATCGCCGTTGAAGTCGAAGATCTCCGTGGCGTGGTAGGTGCCTCCGACGTAGTCCTGGTAGTCGCCTCCCAACGGATTGCGGTAGAACAGCGGCACTTCGATCCGCCACATCCACACGCCGTTCATGTCATTGAGCTCGAAGGGAGTAACTTCGCCGTCGGGGGTGCGGCCGAAGGTCGGCCGCCCGTTGACCGGGTCGTTGGCGACGTGAACGACCTCGTTGTCGGCGCCGGTCCAGGGATTGGCGAAGGTCCGCAACACCTCGTTGGTTTCCGGGTCCAGGTAAAGCATGATCTCGCGCGAGACCATCCGATAGCCGACACCGCGGACCGGGTCCTCGATGGCCACGCACTGGCGGATGTTCATGCCGTCCAGGTTGAACAGGTGGCGGTCGCGTTCCCCGGGCACGCGCGACCAGGCGCGCCCGAACCACTGGTACACCTGCGGCGAACTGTCTTCGAGGGAGCAATGGATCTTGCGATTCAACTGAACGTAGCCTTCCGCGGTCGCGGGATCGATCGCGTTGTCCTGGGCAAGCGCCGAGCCGTACAGCAGTCCGGCGGCCAACATCAATCCGGGCGCCGCAAGGGAGGGTCTTGTCTTCATTGGTTAACTCCTGCGAGCGGTTCGACCGTAGAATCGGCAGGGAACCGCAGGAACCGTATTCGTTCGTATAAAGATATGTCAATATAACATGTCAGCGGGCGCGTGGACCGGTTGCGGGCATTGGAGGCAGACATGGCAGCGTATCTCGTGGTGGAGGCGGTCATCACCGACCGGAAGAAATTCGCCGCCTACGCGCAGCGGGTGCCCGATGCGGTGGCCCGGGCCGGGGGCGAATACATCGTGCTGGGCGGCGAAGCCGAGACGCTTGAAGGCGACTGGGGCGAGGAGCGGCTGGTGGTACACCGATGGCCGGACATGGCCTCGGCGCGCCGTTTCTGGCAATCCGACGAGTACCAAACAATCAAACGCTTGCGGGAGGGCACCGGCCGGTTCCGGGTGATGCTGGTGGACGGCTGTCCGACGGGCGAGGAACAGTGAGCCGGAACGCGGAATCGGCCGCCGTGGAATCGGAATCCGTCGCCCCCGTGCAACCCTACGCGGCCCTGGCGTTGCAGGTCCGTTGCTACGCGGTCAACGAATGCCGCGGCGCCGACGAGTCCCGGGCGCGAATGCGCGAAGCGATCGAACGCTGCGACAGCCTTGTACGGAGCAGCAAGCGCTTCGTCCAGACGTACAGCGGTGACACGGTAAGGTTGGTGGTGCTGCCGGAATACTTTCTCAGCGGCTTTCCGCAGGGGGAGACCGCCGCAGAGTGGCAGGCCCGCGCCTGTCTGCAGCCGGACGGCGCCGAATACCTGATGCTGGGCCAGGTCGCCCGCGACAACGATGCCTGGCTGTCGGGCAACGCCTACGAAATCGACAGCCATTTCCCCGAACTGTACTTTCAGACCAGTTTCATCATCGACCCGGACGGCGAATGCAAGTTGCGCTATCGACGGCTGATTTCGATGTATTCACCCACGCCCCACGACGTCCTGGACCGGTACCTCGATATCTATGGTGAACAGTCGCTTTTCCCGGTAGTGGACACTGAACTCGGGCGACTGGCCTGCGTCGCCTCCGAGGAAATCCTGTTTCCTGAAATCTGCCGCGCCCTGACGCTGAACGGCGCCGAGGTCATCTGTCACTCGTCAAGCGAAATGGGCAGTCCCCGCGTCACCCCGAAGAATACCGCGAAGCGGGCGCGCGCCTTCGAGAACCTCGCTTACATCGTTTCCGCCAACAGCGGCGGCATTTCAGGGCTTCGCTTTCCGGCCGAGTCCACAGACGGCCATTCCCAGGTGGTCGATTACAGGGGCCACGTACTCGCCGAAGCCGGACCCGGCGATTCCATGTGTGCCTTCGCGGAAGTTGACGTCGAAGCGCTGCGCCGTACGCGCCGCAAGCCGTCGATGAGCAACATGCTGGCCCGGCAGCGCCTGGAACTGTTCAACAACGTCTATGCAGGCGCGGGAGTCTATCCGGCCAACACCCTGCTGGAAGGTGACGCGGACACGGTCCCGGGAAGGGCGTTCTACAAGGAAAGGCTGCGCCGGGCGATCCGCCGCTTGCGCGACCGCGGCTGCATTTAGCAGTTACGTGGCAAGTCAGTTGTTGACGTCCACAAGCTGAAACCGCGTCACGGGCTCCCAAGCTGACCGCTGGCGTTGAATGACCTGCCAGGTTGCCCCGTCCGGACCGCTCACCACGAAGTCATGGTGGGTGAATTCGCTGGCGCCCAGCGGCGAGTGCTCTCCGATCACGCCATAGCCGGGAATGGTATAGCCGTAGCGCTGGAAGAAAACGTGGTTGAACCATTGCCCGTAGACAGCCATCTCGCGGACGCCGACGCGGCGGTTGACGATGCTGGGCGTGCCCTCCGTGGCATTGTAGAGATCGTCGTAGACGGGGCCGGCGAGCAACCAGGGTTCTCCCGCCCCATCGCGAAGGTCGGCGAATACATCCGCAATCCGAAAGATGTCCGAGGTGCGCATCACCGCCATCCGCGTACCCACGGATTGCGGGGGCGCGAAGCCGACCCCGGGTCCCAGGGGCGTTGCCCACACCAGCAACCGCAACAGGCCATGAGCATCCACGGCGCCGTTCTGCAGCCGAATGCTTCGAAGGGCCGAATCGACGCCGTAGATCTCCGGCGCCGGCTGGCGCTGACCCGTCGCCCCCGGCCGGCCTCGGATGATGCAGCCCGTCTAGTCGATTTCCAGGTCCATCTCGTACTGGAAATGTTCCGGGTTGTAGAGCACGTGCAGGTGGTCGTGCATGTGTTCGCCGTCGACGTGCTTGTTGAACGAGCGCCGGACGAGGCTCAGCAGGGCGCTGCCCTGCTTGACGTTGAGCGCTTCGGACGCTTCGGCGCCGGCCTCGGTGGCGCTGAGGGTCTGGGTGACGTGGGTCACCTCCAGGCCGTTCTCCCGGAAGTAGGACAGCCTGGGCGTATTTTCGAAGATGGCCGGGTCCTCCGGCATGTCCACTCCCACCGTCCAGCTCACGTAGTAGCCGAAATCCATCTTGTCGCGCTGACGCACCCGGATGAGATGCAGCGCCCGTTCGCCCGGCTTGAGTCCGAGTTCGTCGCGGACTGCCTGGGGCGGCTCCTGCAGGCTGCAACGCAGGACGCGGGCGCGGCTGTTCCTCGCCATGGTCTCGATTTCCTGCAGCATGCCCACCAGGGGCGCCTTCACCGGCCGGGGCGAATACTTGTAGGTTACGTGGGTGCCCTTGCCGCGGCGGCGTTCCAGCAGCCCCTCCCCGGCCAGGTCGTCCATGGCCCGTTTGGCCGTGATCCTTGACACGCTGAACAGTGTCGCCAGCACTTCCTCCGTGGGCATTCTCGTTCCGAAGGGCAGCGTGCCGTCGAGAATGAGCGTCTTCAGCAGGCCGTAGAGCTGAAAGTACAGCGGGGTGGGAGAGTTCTTGTCCAGTTCCTTGAACTGGGATTCGCCCAACAGGGTGTCGAATGCGGTCATGGGCAAAAGGGTGATCCTGCTTCCGCATAATGATATATCAACTACAGCGTAACTCGGAAGCAAGTGCACGTCCTTGGTAAGGACTCACTCTGTTTGCAAGTTACGCTTAATGATAATACATTAGGTCATTACCCGCCGCCGTCGAGAATTGCCCGGACCGCACCGTGATCGGGACGCAGACCAACAGGATCTATCCGTGGTTCATCGCCGTGTTCGCGGGCATCGCGCTGATGGTCAGCAACGGCCAGACCATCTCGGGCCTGTCGGTCTACGATGTCGAGTTCATCAACGAGTTCGGCTGGTCCCGGGGCGAAATCAAGCTCCGGGACATGGTGACGCTGCTGCTTGCGGGGCTTGCGGCACCCTTCGTCGGCGTGCTGCTGGACCGCTACGGCGTGCGCCGCTGCATGCTGGCCGGCTGGGTGGTGCTGATCCTGAGCTACCTCGCCTACAGCCGTCTCGGCAGCCTCGCCGGGCTTTACCTCATCCACGCCGCCTTTGCGCTGGTGCTGGTGGTGTGCGGGCTCAATGCCGCCGTCATCCTGGTGTCCAAGTGGTTCACCCGCTACCGGGGCACGGCCATCGGCATCGCGCTCATGGGCACGAGCATGGGCGGGATCGTATTTCCACAGTACGGCACCGCGATGATCGAACTGCTGGACTGGCGCGGCGCCTTCGCCTGGGGCAGCCTCTTTCCGGCAGCGCTGCTGCTGATCACCTGGTTCGCGGTGCGCGAAACTCCGCCGCCGGTTCGGTCGGCGGCAAGCGCCGAGGCTGCCGGAGCGAAGCCGGAATCCGATGCCGACGACACGGCCGGAGCGGCAGCGGATGCCGATGCCGGCCCGGAGACGCACGGCGGCGCAGGGTTTCCCCCCGGCGGCGGGGTGAGCTTCGCCACGGCATTGCGCAGCCCCACGTTCTGGGCACTGGCGGTGATCGCGATGACCACCTTTTATACCGTCCTGGGCGTGCAGGCCCACATCTTCCTGTACATGAGCGATGCGCAGTTCGATGCGCGCACCGCCACCAACGCCGTCAGCCTGTTCTTCTTCTGCGCCCTGGTGGGCAAGTTCGTCTTCGGGTTTGCGAGCGACTTTCTGAATCCGAGAAGGGTATTCTTCGGCAACATCCTGGTCATGCTCATCGGCTCTCTGATCCTGGTGCGCATGGACATCGCCTTGATCTGGACCGCCGTGGTGACCTTCGGACTGGGCTGGGGCGGGGTCTACACCGTGCTGCAACTCACGGTCATGAACACGTTCGGCACGCGCGATGCGGGCAAGATTCTGGGCACGATCACCGTACTCGACGCCACCGGCGGCGGCCTGGGCATCTGGTTGACCGGTGTGATCTACGACGCCACCGGCAGCTACGAAATTCCCTTTCTCATCTTCGCAGCGATGATACTGATCGCCCTGGCCGCGCTCACCCGCGTGCGCCCCCTGGCGGCGCAGGCGACCCCCATGTCCGGCGTGGCTGATCGCGCTGGCTGACCCCGGAGAATTGACATGCCCATAGCGGAAGTACTGGTGCTGCGATGGCTGCACATACTAGCGATGGTGTACTGGCTGGGAGGCGAATGGGGCGTATTCCAGACCTCGCGCCATGTCGTCGACCCCAACCTCTCCATGGAGGAACGGCGCCGGCACATGGAAACGGCCTACCGCATCGACATCCTCGCCAGGACAGGCATCATCCTGCTGTTACCCCTGGGCCTGCACATGGGTAACATGTATGGACTACAGCCCTACGGAGGGCCCTGGCTGTGGGGGATGTGGGTGGCGTTCGGCGGCTGGCTGGGGCTGTGCTGGGCCGCCTTCGTCCATCGCGAGACCGACCTGGGCGTGCGCCTGACCCTCTGGGACGAGCGCATCCGCTACGTGGTCATACCGGTGCTGCTGGTATCGGCCGTGCTGTCGCTGCTCGGCCGTGGGCCGTTCCTGGCCGGACCGGGTTTGATGTGGTTCTCCTGGAAGATACTGATTTACAGCCTGCTCCTGGTCATCGGGCTGTACCTGCGCTTCGTCATGCGGGAATGGACCCAACTCTTCCGCGTATTGGCCGAAGGCCCCAACGCGGAGGTGGAGCGCAAGCTTGCGAAATCCCTGCGGTTCGGCAAGCGACTGGCGTACGTGTACTGGGTGGGCATCGCCGCGACCGCGTTTCTCGGCACGACCAAATTCGTGTAGCAGCATGGCGCGCGCGCTGGAAGGGGTTCGCATACTGGATCTCACGCACATGCTGTCGGGCCCGTACGCCAGCATGATTCTCGCGGACCTGGGCGCGGAAACCATCAAGGTGGAACCGCTCGCCGGAGAAGGCACGCGTCGGCTGCTGGCAAACGATCCGAAGCACTCGCTGGAAGGGATGGGCGCCTACTTCCTGACGCTGAATCGCAACAAGAAGAGCATCGCCATCGACCTCAAGAACGAACGGGGCCTTAAGCTGTTTCACGAACTGGTGGGCGTCTCCGATATCGTGATCAGCAACTTCACCCCCGGCGTACCGGAGCGGCTTGGTATCGACTACGAGTCGCTAGCCTCCGTCAACCCCCGCATCATCGCCTGCACGGTAACCGGGTTCGGCGCAAGCGGCCCCAGCCACCGGCGCCCGGCCTTCGATCAGGTCGCCCAGGCCACCGGCGGCGGCATGTCCATCACCGGTCCGGACCGGGAACACCCCGTACGCGCGGGGATCCCCATAGGCGATCTGGGCGGCGGCATGTTCGGCGTGATGGGCATCCTGGCGGCGCTGTACGAACGCGAACGCAGCGGCCGCGGCCAGGAAGTGGATATTTCCATGCTCGACGGGCAGATCTCCATGCTCAACTACATGGCGACCATGCACTTCCTCTCCGGCGAAGACCCCTACCCCATCGGCAACTCGCACTTCGTCCACGTGCCCTACAACACCTTCGCCTGCGCCGACGGGTTCATCGTGATCGCCGTGATCACGGACAACTTCTGGCAGAATCTCAAGCAGGTGCTAGGCTGTGAGGATCTGGACGTGCCGGAGTACGACACCCAGCCCGGCCGCTGGCGCGACCGCGAATTCATCAACCGCCGCCTGAACGAGGTGCTGGGCCGGGATACCTGCGCCAACTGGCTGCGGCGCCTGCAGAAGCAGCGCATTCCCTGTGCCCCCGTGAATTCATTCGGACAGGCACTGTCCGATCCGCAAGTCCTGCATCGCAACATGGTAGTGGAATTGCGGCACCCCTCGGGCGGGAGTACCCGCGGTCCCGGCAACCCGATCAAGCTGTCCCGCACCCAGGGGGAGACGTTCACCGCGGCGCCCACCCTGGGAGAGCACACGGACGAAGTGCTGCGAATCTGCCTTGGCATGGACGCCCCGGCAATCGAGCGGCTGCGTGGCGACGGGGTTATTGGCTGATGGACGCACGAAGGGTCGAGGGCTGATGGGCGCGCGAGCGATCATCAACGAGGTCGGCCCCAGGGACGGACTGCAAAGCCAGAGCCGGATACTTTCGGTGGACGAGCGGCTGCAACTGATCGGCGCGTTGGAAGCGGCCGGTATCCGGCGCATCGAGGTGGGCAGTTTCGCTTCGCCGAAGGCGGTGCCCGCCATGGCCGGCACGGACCGGCTGCTGGAACGGCTCAACGGCGAAGGCCTCACGACCTACACGTCGATGGTTCCCAACCTGAAGGGGTACCGGCTCGCCCGGGAGGCGGGTGCGGCTTCGGTCACGGTGATCGCCTACGCCTCCGAAACCATGGCGCAGCGCAATGTCCGGATGACGCTCGATGAGACGGAAAGCACGGCGGGCGACATTCTGCGGCTCGCCCGGGACGACGGCGTGGAGGCGATCGTCATCGTCGCGGTCGCCTTCGGCTGCCCGTTCGAAGGGGCCGTGGACCCAGACTTCGTCGGGAACATCGCCGCGCGCTACCTGGAAGCGGACGTGGCGCGGCTCGTGCTGGCCGACACCATCGGCGCGGCGGACCCGGCGCAGGTCGGGCGGCTCGCCGGGGAGCTGGTCGAGTCACATGGAGCGGTTCGGCTCGGTTGCCACTTCCACGATACCCGGGCCATGGGCCTGGCGAACGTTTACGCGGCGCTTCAGGCCGGCATCCGTTGGTTCGACAGCTCCATCGGGGGACTCGGCGGCTGCCCGTTCGCGCCGGGCGCCAGCGGCAACGTGGCCACCGAAGACGTGGTCATGATGCTGCACCAGATGGGATTCGAAACCGGCATCGATCTGCCGCGGCTGCTGGCGGCTTCGGATCTTGCGACCCGGCTGACCGGCACCGCTCCCGGCGGGCGGGCAAGGGAATGGTTGCGGAAGCGCCTCGGCGCATCCGGGCGGGACCCGTCTGCTGCGCTGGAAGCCCGAGCCTGAAACGTAGTGAGCGGCTCCCACTGCCCCGAAAAACCCGAACACTGGTCAAGTCATGAACAAAAGCACTACTCCTTTCTGCACCATCCTGCCGATTGCGGCTGTCCTGTGTCTCGGCGCATGCGCCGGGGACGACGATCAGGTCTGGCCTCAGCTCGTCGATGCGGGCGGCGGATATGAAACGATGCCCCTGGAGAAGGGCGTGGAGATCATGTTTCGCACGGCCAGTTGCCGCAAACGAGATCGGACATGGCCGAACTGCTCGACCGCGAGAGCCGCTGGTTGAATGAATAGAGCCGCTGCGGAGAAACTCCACGCTTTGGCAAGAAATGGACCTCGATTCGGGCGAACCGCCCAAGTACGGTAGACGCATCGCTGTGATATGGTGCGGACAATGAAAAACGGGTTGCTCGAATTGAAGTCGGACACGTGGGCGATCATCGGCGCGGGCGCGGCGATGGCGGCGATCAACGTGACAATCATGCTCGCGCTGATTTCCGCCACCAACGCGCGCATCAGCGAGCAGGGCGAGCGGCTCGACGCGCGCACCGACGCCCAGGGCGTCCGAATCGACATGCTTTACGACACCATGAGGAACGAGCACGCCCTGATTCTCGAGTCCCTGGCCGGAGTCGCGCAGCGCGTTTCCTATATCGAGGGGCATCTCGGAATCGGCCGCACAACGGATCCGGAAGACACCGGCCCGCCATAGGGGCTTGCGACGCTACCAACAAATGTAGTCCAGCACGACAACGCTCTCAACGACCCGCCAACGCTTCACGCCAGCCCGAGCTCCGCGGGCGCATCGCGCCAATGCAGGCAGAGTACACCTTCCATGCGCATCCGGGTCAAAGGCGTTCCTTATGCAGGTCGTCTTGCCCGTGCCGCGCGCGCCAAAGAGGATGAAGGAGTTGTTGCGGGTGGTCTGCAGAAGGCGATCGAACATACGGGATGCATCATTCTAATTCGGGATTATGATCCATATATCACGCTGATATACGGAATATATTCCACATTTCCGTTCTGCGATCAGGCCTTCACGATCACCTTGCCGAAGTTTTGCCCGCTCATGAGGCGGTGGAAGGCAGCCGGCGCGTTCGCAAGGCCAACGGTAATGTCCTCGCGCTGCGTGAGCTTGGATTGCACCACTAACGGTAGGCATTCGCGAATGAATTCGTCGCGCCGGGGTTCGTAGTCGTAGACGACGAGCCCGCTGACGACGGCGCGCTTGCCGATCAGCAGGCCGGGAGCGGGGCCCGGCGTGCGGTCGGCCCGGTTGTACTCGGCCATGAGTCCACAGAGCACGACGCGTCCGTAATGCGCCAGATTCCGGCAGGCCGCATGCAGTATCGAGCCGCCCACCAGGTCGAAATAGACATTGATGCCGTCCGGGCACAGTTTGCCGAGGCGTGCTTCCACATCTTCGCTGCGTCGGTCGATGCAGTCCGCCGCGCCGAGGGTCTCGATCGCGTAGCGGCATTTCTCGCCTGAGCCCGCGATTCCGATCACCCGGGCGCCACGAGCCGCACAGAGCTGCGCGGCGATCGAACCGACGCCGCCGGTCACGGCGGGAATGACCACGCACTCGCCGGCGCAGACCCTGGCCAGCCAGATCATGCCGGCATGGGCGGTCAGGCCCGTCATCCCCAACACCGAAAGCGCGTACGAGGGCGGGTCTATGTTGTCGGCAACGGTACTCAGCTCACTCGCGACGTGCACCGAGTACTCCTGCCAGCCTCCCATGCAGCGCACGAGTTGGCCCACGGAGAAAGACGTCACATTCGAACGCACCACCTCGCTGACGGTCTCTCCATTCATCACGTCACCCGGTACCACGGCGCCGGATGTGTGCCGGCCCGCGATCTGGCTGCGCATGTAGGGGTCCAGGGACAGGTAGCGGGTCCGGCAGAGCACCTCACCGGCGCCCGGCTCAGGCATCGGCGCGTTTCGCAGGGAGAAATTTTCGGGAGCCGGGACACCCTGCGGCGTTGATTCAAGGATGATTTGTCGGTTGGAATGCACGGCCGGCAGGGTTTCCGCTACTGCGCTGCTCCTTCCTGCGTCAACCCGGCCTGCATCCACCCCAGGTTGATGCCGATCCGCGCTGCATCGGGATCGGCCCAGGAATAGGCCACGGTCTCGCCCGTCGCCGCCTCCAGGATGCCCAGCTTGAGCACTGCGACCCGGGTATTCTGGTAGGTCAGGCGCGCCAGTTCCAGCGAGTAGCCGGTTTCGTCGCCGGACTCCGTGACCAGAGGAATCACCTGCCCCTCGTTGTGCAGGCGCAGTCCGGGAACCAGCAACATTTCCTCCGGATCGGCCGACGCCGGAGCGAACGAGCCGCGACGGATTGCGGCCCAACCGTCGAAGTAGCGCACCTTGCGGTTGATGTGCGGCTCATTGCGGCCGAACAGCCGGTTGCCGTCCTCGTCGAAGGCCTTGTCTCCTATCCGGATCTCCTCAGCGGTGAGCGTCAGGGTATCGGTGATGTAAACGTTCTGCTCCAGGTTGGCGGAGTAGTAGAAGCACGCCCCGTCATCCATCTCCCCAAGATAGTGGCCGTCCACGAAACGCCAGTACACGTTGCAACCGGGCAGGTTGCGCAATTCTCCCGGCTCGATCTCTCCGATTACGGCCGGGTCGCGGTCGGCGTACCGGTACTTGCCTTCGTCGTTGAAGCTGTGAATCGCCAACTCGATGGCTCCGCGTCCGTCATTGACGCTGAAACTGTAGAGACGCTGGCGGTAGACGTTTTCGTAGTCACCGTCCATGTACTGCTTGACGAAGACCGTGTGCTCGCCGACGGCGGGCGCGGCGACCGGCAGGAAGATGTGGTGGATGTGCTCGTGGCGCTCTTCGGGCGCCACGCCGTCGACAGCCTGCTGCCAGACCTGCTCGTTGTTGTCGTACTCTCCGGCGAACCAGCCGAGGAAATGATCCAGGTCGGCCGCGGACCGCGGCGGCGTTTGTTGACCGTATGCAGCGCCGACCGTCAGGGCAAGCGCCGCGGCCAGCGTCCTGGCGGTTTTGGGGGCGCCGCCGTGTTGGCGCGAAGGCAACCGATGTTGGTCCATGCGAGTCCGAGTGGGCGCAACCATGCGCGGCGGGGTCAAGTGCTCAGTGGACATTTGTACTATTGATAGATCAATATATGTTTTACCAGAACGCGATTATAGCAGGCCATGCCTGAAACCCTTTTCGACAAGTTATGGAGCATTCACCGGGTCGCCAATACGGGTCAGGGGGAATGCCTGTTGCACCTGGACCGCATCTTCCTGCACGAGCGCACCGGCAGCGTCGCGCTGCTCAGCCTGGAACGGGCCAACCGGACGATTCGCTCGCCGGAACGGGTGTTCTGCACCATGGACCATATCGTGGATACGCGGCCGGGCCGGGGCGACGCCACTTCGGTACCCCACGGCGCGCGCTTCATCGCAGCCACCCGGGACAGCGCGAGGCGGGCGGGCATTCGCCTTTTCGACGTCAACGATCCGCGGCAGGGGATCGGCCACGTGATCGCGGCGGAACTGGGCATCGTACTGCCGGGCATGAGCGTGGTCTGCCCGGACAGCCACACCTGTACGCTGGGCGCGCTCGGTGCGCTCGCCTGGGGCATTGGTTCCACGGAGGCCGAGCACGCGCTGGCGACCGGTACCCTCCGCGTTTCCCGTCCCGGGTCAATGCGCGTGTCCTTCGATGGCTGTGTCCCGGCGGGCGTCGCGCCGAAGGACCTGATCGTTCATCTCATCAGCCGTTTCGGAAGCCGGGCGGCGACCGGACATGCGGTGGAATTCGCAGGCCCCGCGATCGAGGCGATGCCGGTGGAGGGCCGCGCCACACTATGCAACATGGCGGTTGAAATGGGTGCGTTCACCGGGCTGGTCGCGCCTGACGAGCGGACCGTTCGTTACATTCGCGGACGCGAGTACGCGCCCACGGGCGGGCTTTGGGAACAAGCCGCCCGGCACTGGTCCGGACTGCACAGCGACAGCGGCGCACGGTTCGACCGGGAACTTCGGGTCGACTGCGCGGCCATCGCGCCCACCGTCACCTGGGGCACCAACCCGGAGCAGGCGGTGCCGATCGGCAGCCGCGTGCCCGATCCGGACTCCTTTGCCGATCCGCATCAGGCCAGGGCCGCGGCCAGGGCACTGAAGTACATGGACCTGGCGCCCGGAACGCCGACGGACGCCATCCGAATCGATGCGGCCTTCATCGGATCCTGCACCAACAGCCGCCTGAGCGACCTGCGCGCGACGGCGGGTTACCTGCGAGGGCGGCGGATCGCACCGTGGGTCCGCGCGCTGTGCGTGCCGGGCTCGTCCAGCGTCAAGCGTGCCGCCGAAGCGGAAGGCCTCGACGAGGTATTTCGCCGGGCCGGCTTCGAATGGCGCGAGGCCGGCTGCTCCCTTTGCTTTCATGCCGGCGGCGAGTCATTCGGCGGTCAGCGGGTGATTTCCTCCACCAATCGCAATTTCCAGGGACGGCAGGGACCCGGAGCCCGCACCCACCTGGGCAGCCCGCTGACCGTGGCTGCCTCGGCCTGCCGCGGCTATATCTCCGTGGCGGAGTCCGCAGAATGAAACCGCAGCCGTTCACGGTCCACCGGGGCATTGCCGCGCCGCTGCTGATCCGCAATATCGACACCGACACCATCATTCCATCGCGGGAAATTCAGCGCGTTTCCAAGCAGGGACTGGGCGACGGACTGTTCGCCGGCTGGCGCTACAGGGCGCCCGGCGGTCGGGAACCGGACCCGGAATTCATCCTCAACCGCGACGGCTGGCAAGACACCAGCATCCTGCTGGCGGGCGCCAACTTCGGCTGCGGGTCGTCCCGGGAACACGCTGTCTGGGCGCTCGGGGAATTCGGCATCCGTGCGGTGCTGGCGCCGTCCTTCGGCAGCATCTTTCGCAACAACTGCACGTTGAACGGGATTCTTGCGCTAGTCGTGGAGGATGCGACGATCCGCACCCTCGCCGACTGGGTACAGACGAATCCCCAACGCAATCAGCTGGAGATCAACCTCCAGAATCAAGTCATCGAGTGGAGGGCCGGAGGAACACTGGCCTTCGAGATCGAACCGGCCAAACGCCGCCTGTTGCTCCAGGGTCTCGACGGCATAGCGGTCACGCTGCAGCAGGCATCAGCCATCGACGAATTCGAAGTCGCGGACCGCGCCGTGCGACCCTGGGTCTACCGACTGCCGGCGCCTCCGGGCGCGTAGCCCGGCAAACGACCCGGCAGCAGGGGCGCTTGAGCCACAAGGGCAGGGTTGCCAGGACGGTCCGTCAGCCGCAACGCTTACGGGGTCGGAAACTGAACCAAACCCGCCCGCTCGAGTTCGTCGATCCGCTCCGGCGGGTAGCCCGCGGCCGCGAGCACATCACGGCCGTGCTCGCCCGCAGCCGGGATGTCGTGGCGCAGCCCGAACCGAGCGTCGGTCCAGTCGATGGGCAGCGCGGGTGTCTCCGTGCGCGTGCCGGCGCGAGGACCGTCGCGCAGCGTGACACCGACAAGTCCGCCCTTGGCGCAAAGGTGCGGGTCGTCAAACAGGTCGGACGGCGTGTTGACCTGTGCGAACGGCACGCCCGCGCGGTCCAGACGCATGAGCAGTTCTTCTCTGCCCAGGGAACGAAACAGCGCCGAGACAACAGGCAGGATACGGTCGCGCCGGCGGACCCGTTCGTTGTTTTTCGCCAGGGACACGTCGGCCTGCAGGTCCTTGAGATCGAACTCCTTGCAGAAGCGCCGCCACTGGGTGTCGCTGACTACGCCGACGAATATCTTCTCCCCTTCCCGTGACTCGAAGACGTCGTATATGGCCCAGGCCGAACGGCGTACCGACATGGGCAGTGGCGCCTCACCCGTCACCGCCTCCTGCGCCATGTGCTGGCCGACCAGAAAGGCGGTCGTTTCGAACAGGGAGCCGGTAATGCGCTCACCTGCGCCGGTGCGCTGCCGCCGTTCAAGCGCGGCCAGAATGCCGACGACGCCGAACAGCCCCCCGGTGACATCGACCACCGAGGCCCCGACCCGCATGGGCCGATCAGGCAGACCGGTCATGTAGGCGAGCCCGCCCATCATCTGCGTGACCTCGTCCAGCGCGGCGCGGCGCTCGTAGGGGCCGGACAGGAATCCCTTCAGCGAACAGTAGATCAGGCGCGGATTCGCGGCATGCAGATCGGACCACCCGAATCCCATCCTGTCCATGGCGCCCGGCCGGAAATTCTCGATCAGCACGTCTGCGCCGGCGAGGAGTTCTCCGGCCAATTCGCGCCCGAGGGCGTTCTTCAGATCGATACAGATGCTCTTCTTGTTGCGGTTGTACATGGGAAAGTAACCCGCGCCGGACCCCTTCAGGCGCCGGGTCTTGTCGCCGCCCGGCGGTTCAACCTTGATGACCTCCGCGCCCAGATCGGCCAGGATCATGCCGGCGGCCGGCCCCATGACCATGTGGCTGAACTCGATCACCCTGACGTGCGCGAGCGGAAGTTCCGTGTGCGAGTGCATGCCGCCGATTTGCTACCGTTTTCTCTCCAGCAATTCGCCGTATGGTATATTTGTTATGTTGATATAACAATAGCGCAAAGTTGCAGCATTGAAGCAGGCTGAGTGGCGTGGCGACGGATATCCTGATCAGTGAAGTCGGTCTGCGGGACGGCCTGCAGAGCATCGATGCCGTTCTGCCCACCGAACGGAAAAAGGCCTGGATCGCGGCGCAGCATGCCGCCGGAACCCGCGAGATGGAAGTGGGTTCGTTTGTCCCCGCGAAGCTGATCCCGCAACTGGCCGACACGGCCGAGGTGGTGCGTCACGCAACAAGCCTGCCTGGGCTGCGCGTGGCGGCCCTGGTACCAAACCTTAACGGGTTGCGGGACGCTGTCGCCAACGGCGTGCACAAGGTCACCCTGCCCTTTTCCATGAGCGAAACCCATTCGATCAGAAATCTCCGCAAGACACATGCGCAGGTCATGGAGGAAATCGGGCGATGTATCGGGTATCTGGACACCTTGCCCCGGGAACGGCGGCCGAAGTTCGAGGTCAGTCTCTCAACCGCTTTCGGGTGTACGCTCGAAGGGCCGGTGCCGGAACAACGCGTGATCGGGTACGCGGAACGGGTCGTTGCACTTGGTGTCGATGAAGTCTGTCTGTCGGACACCACAGGCTACGGCAACCCTGCCCAGCTCAGGCGGCTCGTCCGCGGCGTACGGGAGACGTGCGGCGCGGACCGGCTCGACGGCGTGCATCTTCATAATACCCGGGGGCAGGGACTGGCCAATGCTGTCGCGGCCGTCGAGTTGGGCATCACCACCCTGGACAGTTCCCTGGGCGGCATCGGCGGCTGTCCCTGGGCGCCGGGCGCCAGCGGCAACATCGTCACCGAGGACCTGGTTTTCCTGCTGGAATCCATGGGCCTGGGTACGGGCATCGATCTGGAGGCGCTGATCGAAGTCCGCGAACTGGTCCAGGCGGCGCTGCCTGATGTCGAATTATTCGGGTATACGCCAGCCGCGGGCCTGCCCCTGGGTTTTCGGCTCGCATGCGAACAGTCCCCGTAACCGACCCTCGGTCGGGCCGCGCTGTCGGTCGCGTGGATGCAGCCGATACGGCTACGGTTCAGGGTATTGCCGCGCGGTTGCGCAGTGCACAGCCGGGCTGGAGGCAAGGCGGCCTCCATCGACCTGCTGCGCGAGAATCAGGCGGACTGACCGTAGCCCGCAGGCCGGCTTGCATCCCGTGCGGCGGTCAGACGCGCGCGAGCGCGCGCTCGACCTGGCGCTCCAGGTTCTCCATGGGCAGGACGTCGGGTCCGCGCTTGAGGACGAATTCCAGGAACCTTTCCGCGATCAGGGACATGGACCTGGAATTCGGGTAGACGACATGCCAATCGGACAGCACGGGGAATCCCGCAACCCGCAACTGCACCAGGTCGGTCCCGACCGCGTCGGCCAGTACGTAGGCCGACAGGATCGTGATGCCCATGTTCTCCACCACCGCGTACTTGATGGCCTCGTTGCTCTCGATGGTCATGGTCTTGCCGAGCTCTTCGCCCCGTCGGTCGAGATGACGGCGAACCGCGTTGAACGTCCCGGAGCCCGGCTCGCGCATGAGGAAAGTCTCGCTTTCCAGGTCTCGCCACCGGAGTCCCTTGCGCCCCGCCAGCCGATGACGCCGCGACGCGATGACGGCCAGCGGATTGGCCAGAAAGGGATGGGACGCGATGTCGAGCTCGCGCGGCAGGTCGTTGAAGATGTACAGATCGTCCCGGTTGTTGTCGAGCCTCGCGATGATCTGCGCGCGGTTTCCGACGTGGAATTCCACTTCGATCTCGGGATACTCGCGGCAGAATGCGCCCAATATGCGCGGCAGGAAATACTTGGCCGTGGTGACCACTGCGATCCTGAGCCGGCCGGCCTTGAGCCCCTTCAACCCGTTGATGGTTTCGTCGAGGCGCCCGATCTCGGCGAACAGGCGGTTGGCCGTGGCGACCACCTCGCGGCCGGCATCGGTCAGGTAGAGCTGCTTTCCGATGACCTCGTGCAGCGGCAGTCCGACGGCTTCGGTGAGCTTGCGAACCTGCACCGACACGGCAGAGTGACTCAGGTAAAGCTCCTCGGACGCACGCGCCATGCTGCGGTGCTCGGCCACTTTCGCGAAAATCTGGAGCTGCCTGAGTGTCCCCAGGCGGGTGAACAGCCGCGAATCCATCCGATTGCCCCGGACAATTATTTAATGATTATAAATGTATATGGTGAATATTATATAGTTTTACTTGTTATTGAGCCGCTCTAGGATACAGGTCTGTATCCGCAAACCAGAGGAACACGCCCATGCGACCCCATGTTGAACTGGTCGATGAAAAAGACCTGATCTGGCACCCGGCCGAACTGCCGCACGGCAGCGGAGAGGCCCGCCAGCGCAACCTGTGCTACGACGAAGAGAACGGCGCGGCATCGCTGCTGGTGGAGTTCGTCACGGACTGGCGCCGCGGCGCGGGCCTGCATGCAGCCCAGACGGAATGGTACGTGCTCGAGGGCAGCATCAGGATCGGCGAGAAGCAAATGGGCGAAGGCGGCTACTGGGTGGCGCCCCGCGGCGTGACCACGCCCGCGATGAGCGCTGCGGCCGGCACGCGCATCCTGCTGTTTCGCGAGTACGCGGACTGGGCGTTCACGCCGGCCGAAAACGGCGCCGACGTGTCCGGCGACGGTCTCGTGGTCATGGATTCCAATGCCATGGACTGGTATGACGTGGTGCACCCGGAACATGGCAGCCCGATGGATTTCGACCGCGGCGGAACGCCGGTTCCGGGACTCTTCATCAAGCTCTTGTGGCGCGACCCCGAAAACGGGTTCTATACGCGACTCATCAAGGCCAAGCCCGGCTGGCGCGAGCATCCGCTGGCCCACCACCCGGTGTACGAAGAGGCCTACTGCCTTGACGGCGACTTCCACTACAACTTCGGTACGATGGTCAAGGGGCAGTATTTCTTCCGCCCGGCGGGCGTCCGTCACGGCGACTTCACCGCCGGCGAGGAGAATGGCTGCGTCTGGCTTCTGCGCTGCGACGGAGACCTGGTCGACTGGTACACGGACAACGCCAGCGTCGAAATGAAGGGCGACCCCGTCAACTGGGGCGAGGGTTATCCGGACACGGAACCGCCGGTGTACCTGCAGCCGGTCCGGTCCCGGTCGATCGGGCCATGGAAGGATCCGAGCTACGTCTAGTGCTGGACCTGATCCTGAAGAATGTGCGTGTCGTTCGCACGGGTGGCGACGGCCCGGAGAACCTCGACATCGGCATCGAGAACGGCAGGATTGTCCGTCTTGAGGCGGACATTCCGGTCGACGACGCCACGGCCGTGCTTGACGGGCAGAGTCGACTGGTGTTTCCGGGCCTGGTCGACGGGCACATGCATGTCGGCATTTACTCGCCGCTGGTGCAGGACGCCGTCACCGAGAGCAAGGCGGCCGCGATGGGTGGCGTCACATCCGCGATAACCTACTTCCGCACCGGGCAGTATTACCTGAACAAGGGCGGCTCTTACGAGGCGTTCTACCCCGAGGTTCTCGACATTTCGCGCGGTAACTACTGGGTCGATTACGCCTACCATCTCGCGCCCATATCCAGCCTCCACATCGACGAGATGGAATCGCTGCTGTCGAATCACGGCGTGTGCTCGTTCAAGATCTTCATGTTCTACGGCGGCTACGGTCTGCACGGCAAGAGCGGCAAGGATGCCCAGAAGCAGTTTCTCATGATCGGCGACGACGAGTCCTACGACATCGCCCACTTCGAGTTCATCATGCGCTCGGCGCGGAAACTCATGGACAGGCATCCCGATAAGGCCGACCGGATCTCGGTCAGCCTGCACTGCGAACTGGCCGATATCCTCAACGCCTATACGAAGATCGTGCAGAGTGAAGGCAGGCTGACCGGGCTGCGCGCCTACAGCGCCGCGCGACCAGCGCACTCGGAAGGCCTTGCGGTCTGGATCGCCTCCTATCTCGCACATGAGACCGACTGCCTCAACATCAATCTGTTGCACCTGTCCTCGCGCAAGGCCGTGCAAGCGGCGCTCATGATGCAGGACGTGTTTCCCCACATAAGCTTTCGCCGCGAGGTCACGATCGGGCATCTGCTGCTCGATTACGATGCACCGGCCGCGTGCCACGCGAAGGTCAATCCACCCATTCGCTCGCGCGAGGACGTGGAATTCCTGTGGGAAAAGCTGCTCGAAGGCCGGATCGACTGGGTCGTTTCCGACCACGCCTGTTGCTCCGGAGAACTCAAGTCCGATCACCGGGACCCGAAGGACGGCAACAACATCTGGGTCTCCAAGTCGGGCTTCGGCGGTACCGAATACCTGCTCTCGGGCCTCTACAGCGAGGGTACGAAACGCGGCCTGTCCGTCAACCGCATGGCTCGACTGGTCTGCAAGAATCCGGCCGAGCGGTACGGACTGCTCCGCAAGGGCGATATCGAGGTCGGCTACGACGCGGATCTCGTCCTGTTCGACCCTGACGAAACGTTCACGGTTCGGGCAGCGGAGTCGCAGTCAGCGCAGGGTTATACGCCGTTCGAGGGTTTGGAATTGACGGGGCGGGTCAAGACGACCCTGCTGCGCGGCGAGGTCGTCTACGACAAAGGCGGCATCGTCGGCGGGGCTCGGGGCCAATACCTGCGCCGACCGACGAGCCCGCCGAAAATCGCCGGCATTGCGGCGCCTGCCCGCTCACCGTGACCGCAGCAACCGGCGCGTCGACAGACTCCCCATGAATCCGGATCTGCGCGATAACTACCGGGGCGCTTTCAGTGGCAGCCTGGGATTCGGCGCGAAGCCGGCCTTGATTCTCGTCGATTTCGTGCAAGCCTATTTCGACCGGAAGAGCCCCTTGTACGCCGGTGTCGAAGACGCCTTGGCGTCGGCGCTGCGCGTTCGCGCCGCTGCACGCGCTGCCCGTGTCCCGGTGTTTTACACCAACGTCGTGTACCGGGAGGGCGGCGCCGACGGCGGCGTGTTCTACCGCAAGGTGCCGGCGCTGCAGGTTTTCGTTCAGGGCAACCCGCTGGGCGCCTGGCCCGAAGGGCTCGAGCCGGGCGAAGAAGAGTTCGTGATATCGAAGCAGTATCCGAGCGCTTTTTTCGGTACGTCGCTCGACGCCACGCTGACGGACCAGGGCATCGATACGCTGATCATCACGGGGCTCACGACGAGCGGCTGCATTCGAGCCACGTGCGTCGATACGGTTTCACACGGCTTCATCCCGATTGTCGTTGCCGACGCCTGCGGCGACCGGCATGCCTCGCCGCACGAAGCGAACCTGTTCGACATGAACGCCAAGTACGCCGACGTGATCGACGAGAAGGCGGTTATCGAATACCTGAAAGCGTTGTGAGGCTCAGAACTCCTCCAGCAGGCGGCCCTTGCCGATGATCGTGTCGTGAATCCCGCAGGCACGCAGTGCGTGCCACACGCAGGCGATGTTGATGGGGATGACCGGCTTCTGCAGCCAGTGTTCCATGGTCGGGAAAATGTCCACCGTCGAGAGATTGGTTCCGCACTGGATGATGGCATCCACGTCGTCGCCGTCAATCTCGCGAATGGCGTCCATGACCATCGGAATGGTGATTCGGGCGATCGAGGTCGCCGAGGGGCTGGCGAGCCCCCTGATGGCCTTCACTTCGAAGCCGATATCGTTGAAGAAGCGCTCGACGTTGTCGTCACCGATCGGTGGGTACGGCGTGATGACCGAGATTTTCCTTGCGCCGAACCGGTGCAGCGCGTCGCGCGTCGCGCCCGCGCCGGTCGTCAGGCCAAGTTCGCCGATCTGATCCTGGATTCCTTTTTCGAATTCAATGTTGCCGCCGAGACCCCCCCAGAACGTTTCGGCGGACATGCCGAGCATCAGGTGCGTGATCCTGGCGCTGAGAATGTTGCGTATCGAGATCGGCAGTTCCACCCGGAGCGCATCGAGAAAGCGCTCGAAGACCGTATTGAAATCGTCGCCCGAACGCTCGGATTCGTCGGCCCAGTCGGGAATCTCGATCCAGATCCGCGACGGGTGCCAGGTCAAACCGTCCAGGCTGATCTTTTGCAGGTCGTACTCCACGCCGGTGTTCGTGGAGGGTATGAGCACCCCGATGCGGGCGCGATGGGCGTTTTGGTAATTGTCCATGTTCAGCTACCGGTTGGTCTGGTGGAAAAAACGCCAGCGACAATGAGGCACAGCCGGTTCATGCCGCCTCCGCCGAGAAAAACTCGCACAACAGCGCCGCGACTTCATGACAGTGCGTCTCGCAGACAAACGTTCCGGCGTCGGCGATCTCGCGTTTCGAACCGTTGGCGAGCAGGGCGAGGGCGGCATTCAACTGAGAGTGCAGTACGTCCCGGGTACCGGCGAAAACGAGTACGGGACAGGTCAGTGCGGCCAGCACCCTTTCAACGTCGTGCGCCATCACGGCCTCGTAGGCGGCGGAATAACGGTCATCCAGAGCGATGGCGCTGAGTGTTTCCCGCTGCGCGATCTCAAGCGGAACATCCCGATCCATCCGGCAAATGCCTCGCCACCTCTTCACGAGATGGCCCCCGGCGTCGTCGATCAGCGGCGTGGCTGCGACTTCGGGCAGCTTCGCCCTGAGAGTTGCGTCGATCAGGGTCGGGCCCGACAGGGCAAGAGCGTCGACCCGGTTCGGGTGATCCGCGGCCAGCTGTGTGGCAATGGCCGCACCCGTGTGGTGCCCGAACACGAAGCACCGGTCGATTCCGAGTTCGTCGAGGAACTCGATCAAGCCGCTCGCCAGTGCGTCGATCGTCATCTCGCCGGCGACAGGATCGCTGAGTCCCATACCCGGTGTGTCGGGGGCGAACAGGCGGTAGTCGTGTGCCAACGCCGACAGGAGATCTTCATACATTGCCGACGTGCTCGGTGTCTGATGCAACAGCATCAGCACCGGCCGGTGCGCCGGACCGGCGTAGCGGTAGTGAATCTGGCCGAACGAAACCGTCGTGTAGCCGCGCGATACCTTCACGCCTTGCTCCCGAGATTGAAGGCGCACCACTCGAGTTCTGCAAATTCGTCCGACATGGTCGCCCGCCAGTCAGCCCCGTTCCGCCAGCGGCACCCAGGCCCTCAGGCTCGGTCCGGCGTATTCCGCGCCAGGACGGATGAGCTTGTTGTCCGCCCGCTGCTCGAACACGTGCGCCGACCAGCCGGTGATGCGCGAGCACACGAAAATCGGCGTGAACAGGTACGTCGGAATGCCCATGAAGTGGTAAACGCTGGCGGAATAGAAATCCGCGTTGGCGAACAGCTTCTTCTCCTCCCACATGATCCGCTCGATCACTTCGGATACGGCGTAGAGCCGCTCGTCGCCCACTTCCTCGGCGAGGCGCGCAGACATGCGCTTGTTCACCGAGTTGCGCGGGTCCACGCTCGTGTACACCCGATGACCGAACCCCATGATCAGTTCCTTGCGGGCCAGCATGTCGCGCACGCCTTGTTCGGCCGCCTCCGGCGAATCGAACCTCTCGATCAGTTCCATGGCCGCCTCGTTGGCCCCGCCATGCAGTGGGCCGCGCAACGCACCGATGGCGCCGGCGATGGCGGAGTGAAAGTCCGACAGGGTGGCGGTGATCACCCGGGCGGTAAAGGTCGAGGCGTTGAACTCGTGCTCGGCGTACAGGATCAGCGAAGTATCCAGGGTGCGCCGGTGAAGTTCGCTTGGCGGGACATCGTGGAGCAGGTGCAGGAAGTGACCCGCGACGCTGTCGTCGTCGGTTGAGGTCTCGATGCGCTTCCCGTCGGCGTGAAACCGGTGCCAGTACAGCAACATGGACGGGAAGGCGGCGAGCAGCCGGTCGGCGGCGTCGCGCTGCCCCGAGAAATCCATCTCCGGTTCCAGGTTGCCCAGCACCGAGCAACCCGTGCGCAGCACGTCCATGGGATGAGTGTCGGCAGGGATGAACTCCAATGCCTGTTTCAGCACGCTGGGCAAGGCACGCAGCGACTTGAGCCTCTCCCGGTAGGCGGACAGCTCATCGGCGTTGGGGAGGCACCCGTGATGGAGCAGGTGGGCAACCTCCTCGAACGACGCGTTGTCGGCCAAATCGTAGATGTCGTAACCACGGTAGGTGAGGCCCGCACCCTTCTTGCCGACAGTACAGATTTCGGTGCGGCCGGCAATGACGCCCGCCAGGCCGCCGGTTTTCTTCTGGCTCATATCGCTTCCGATCGCAACTTGGCATGAACATTAAAAACCATATTATTATGCGATTATGTTTTGCGATATGGAAGGATCGGCGGCTGGTTCATCTTCCCGTGAACAGTTTCCCTCATGCGTCACCGCTGGCCATAGCCTGACTTCGCCGTGTGTGCGCGTCCATCCCTTGCGCACGTCGTGGGCTCGGCGAGGGGCCAGGAGCCCCGATCCCCGATCCTGGTCCGCCATGGATGGCGGTCGAGGTTGAGTGCACAAGGGACGGGCGCGCACGCCTGGCGCCACCACGTCAAGTTCAAGTGTGGCGGCGATCGGGATGAGCGGTCTTGTCGAACAGGCGATCGTCGCTGGCGATTACATCCCCGCTTGAGCCGACAATCAGCGGATCGGGCGTGCCGACCCGCGCCTTGTCCCTGGCCGGATAAGGCAACTGCGAGAGGAAATGCCGCATGCAGCCCAGGCGGGCGCGCTTCTTGTCGTCCGACTTGATGATCGTCCAGGGCGCATCGGCGGTGTCCGTATAGAAGAACATCGCCTCCTTGGCGTCGGTATAGTCATCCCACATTTTCAGCGACTGCCTGTCGATCGGCGAAATCTTCCACTTCTTGAGAGCCTCGGTTTCCCGCGATTCGAAACGTCTCAACTGCTCGTCGCTGGTCACCGAGAACCAGTACTTGAACAGGATGATGCCGCTGCGTACCAACATCCGTTCAAACTCGGGAGCCTGGCGCATGAATTCCAGATACTCGTTCGGCGTGCAAAACCCCATGACCCGCTCGACGCCGGCGCGGTTGTACCAGGAACGGTCGAAGAAGACGATTTCGCCGGCCGACGGCAGATGCCGGACATAGCGCTGAAAGTACCACTGGGACCGTTCCCGTTCCGAGGGCTTGTCCAGAGCCACGACCCGCGCGCCGCGAGGATTCAGATGCTCGGTAAAGCGCTTGATGGTCCCGCCCTTGCCCGCCGCGTCCCGGCCTTCAAAGAGAATGACGATCTTGCGCCCGTTGACCTTCACCCATTCCTGCACCTTCAGCAGCTCGATCTGCAACTCCTTCTTCTGCCGCTCATAGAACTTGCGGCGGATCTTCTGCTTGTAGGGATATTCTCCGGTTTCGAAGAACCGGCGGATCGAGTCGCGGTCCCTGCGGATGTCCGCGAGACGTCTGGCGGCGCTTGCCACCGTTTCTTCAGCAGCTCCGGCCTTCACGGCGTCCACCGGCTTGCCCTCACCGGCTTCCGGGTCCTCCTTCGGCCTCGCGATTTCGAGCGGTTCCCGGTTGCCGACGGCATCGGACTTGAGGGCCATTTCCGTGTGTCTCGCAGAATATGGGCTAAAGATAATATCCCATCGGGTGCCGCTCCGACACTGCCCCACATGGTGTAGGATTCGCCCGACCGGCCGGTCGGCCGGCGAACGCTTTGGCAACCTATTTACGTAGACATGGACACCACGACCTCAACCGCGTGCGTACTCATCATCGGCAACGAAATACTGTCGGGCAAGACCCAGGACACCAACCTCCAATTCCTGGGCGCCGAGTTGGCGGCCAAGGGCATCACGCTCGTGGAAGCCCGCGTCCTGCGCGATGACAAGGCCGCCATCGTCGCCGCGGTGAACGAGTGTCGGGCAGCGTACACCTACGTGTTCACCACCGGGGGTATCGGACCGACCCATGACGACATCACCGCCGAGTGTATTGCCACAGCATTCGGCCGCGACCTGGTCCTTCACGAGGAGGCCGTGGAGCGTCTGCGCAGGCAGGGACTTGAACTCAACGCCGCACGCCTGAAGATGGCGCGTGTTCCCGCAGGCGCCAGCCTGATCGACAACCCGATGAGCGGCGCGCCGGGGTTCCGGGTGGACAACGTTTTTGTCATGGCAGGCATCCCCGCAGTGGCCCGTGGCATGTTCTCCACGCTGGACGAGGAGTTGGCCGGCGGATCGCCGATCCATTCCCGCAACGTGGACGTCTACCTCCCGGAAGGTGAACTGGCCGCACCCCTTGAAAACATCGTCCGCAAATATTCCCAAGTGGAAATCGGCAGCTATCCCTTCTTCCGAAAACGAGGAGGAGAACGCCGCTTCGGCGCCAACCTGGTAGTGCGCGGCACCGACGAAGTCCTGGTCGATCAAGTCCTTCAGGAGATCATCACCACCATGACCGGCCTGGGCGGCGACACCGGCTGACCCACCACACCATCAGCGCCGGAGCCTGTAGCCCGATACCACAGACAAGCCCGGCCATACGCGTGCAACCGCTTCCATGGCAGCGCCGGGTGTGTGCATCCATTCCTCGCGCGCGTCGTCGGCGACGCGCGGGCCTGGGATGGCCATTAGCGAGGAGCCGTCGATACTCTCCCCGCCATGGATGGCGGGGAGAGTTTGAGCGCGCAAGGGCATTGTCCGCACACGCCGAAAACGCCGCACGGTGGTGGTCGGGCGAAATTCAGCGCACAAGGGCATTGTCTACAAACGCCGAAAACGCCAGGCGGTGGAGAGCGGCACCCGTTAAGTTACAATGCCGCCCACGGAGTGATTACGATGCCCATCCACTCTTCACCAACCGTGCGCCGCGCGGACATCTTCTTCCCCGAGAAGGACAAGGCTCTCCGACACGATGTCCACCGCCTCGGAGAACTGGTCGGCGAGGTGGTCAGGGAACAGGGGGGCGAAGCGCTTTTCGATCTGGTCGAGTCCGCGCGCCGGGCATCCATCGCCCACCGGGAAGGCGATGCGGATGCGCTGGAGCCACTTCAGCGACTTCTGACATCCCTGGACCCGGAAACCGCCACGGAGTTCATTCGCGCGTTTTCCACCTACTTCCAGGTGGTCAACATGGCCGAGAAGGTCCACCGAATCCGCCGGCGCAGGGCCTACCTGAGGGACACGGCCACACCCCAACCGCGTGGATTCGAAGACGTGCTTGCGAGACTCAAGGCCGGCGGTGTCGGCGCAGATGCGATTCTGGATGCGTTGTCAGGATTGTCGGTGGAACCCGTATTCTCCGCCCACCCCATGGAAGTGACTCGCCGCACGTTGTTGACTCACCAGCAAAGCGTCGCCAGGCACCTGATCCGGATGCTCGATCCCAACCTCACGCCCCAGGAAGAACAGGCCCTGATGGCCCGGATTCGAATGGATATCACCGCGGGCTGGCAGACCGAAGAACACCCGAGGGAACACGGCCGTGTGAGCGACGAGGCCGAACACATCCTGTTCTTCCTGACCGACATCCTCTACCGGATCATCCCGCCGTTCTACGAGCAGCTTGCGGAAACGGTGAAAGAAGCGTTTCCTACCGTATCCGAATCGCTGCAACTGCCCACAATGGTCAGGTTCGGATCCTGGGCGGGGGGCGACATGGACGACAACCCGGACGTGACCGCCAAGACCATTCGCCAGACGCTCGCGCGGCAAAAGGCCCTGGTGCTGAACCTCTACCACCAGGAGTGCGGATTGCTGGCGAGGCATCTGAGCCAGAGCGACAGTCGGGTACAGGTTTCGGAACCGCTGAGAGCCCGCAGCGCGTTTTACGCCGGTCACTTCCCCCATGCGGCGCATGCCATTCCTGCCCGGCACCGGGGAATGCCCTACCGGGTCTTTCTCGGCCTGGTGGCCGCCCGCTTGCGCGCCACCCACGAGGAAAATGCATTTCCCTACGAATCGCCGGACGAATTCATCGAAGACATCGACATCCTGGCCGACAGCCTGCGGGCCAACAAGGGTGCGAATTCGGGGCTCTTCGCGGCGCAGCGGCTGCGCCGCCGGGCAGACACGTTCGGGTTCCACGCCGCCACGCTCGATATCCGCCAGAACGCACTGGTACACCGGTGTGCCGTAGGCGAAGGCCTGCAGGAACAGGGTTGGCTCGATGCTTCCATCGAGGAGCGAACGACTCGTCTGCAGGCGGCTCTTGAACGGCGCGAGTCGCCGGTGGGCCGGCTGTCGTCCGATGCGCGGCGGACGCTGGCCGTATTCCAGACCATTGCCCACTGCCGCCGCAAGTACGGGGCCCGTTCCATCGGTCCCTATATCGTCAGCTCGGCCCACGGCCCCGACGACGTACTCTCTGTGTTGTTGCTGGCCCGCTGGGGAGACCTGGGCACGAAGGGGTTGCCGGTGCCGCTCGACGTGGTACCGATGTTCGAAACCGTCGAGGACCTGGAGAGTTCTTCCGTCATCCTGGAGCGCCTGCTGCAGGACGAGAGCTATTCCGCCCACTTGCGGCATCGCGGTTCCCGCCAGATGGTCATGGTGGGCTTTTCGGACAGCAACAGGGATGGCGGTGTCGCATCGGCGCGCTGGACTCTTCAGAACGCCCAGCGCAACCTGGTGGCCGCGTGCCAGGGCTTCGGAATCGCCCTGACCCTGTTTCACGGGCGCGGCAGCACGCTGAGCCGCGGCGGCGGCCGGCTTGACGAAGCGCTGCTGGCCTCGCCGGCGGGTGCGGTCACCGGCCGGCTGCGGATCACCGAGCAAGGCGACATGATCAACGCGAAGTACGGCCTCCGCGGCATCGCCATGCGCTCGCTGAAACGCAGCGTCGGTTCGCTGCTCTGGGCCACCGCCGGCGACTATGTGCCCGCTGCATCGGAGGATCGCTGGCGCGCGATCATGGGGGAAATCGCGGCGACCAGCCGGCAAGCCTACAAGGAAACAGTATTCGACCGCGCCGAGTTCAATACCTATTTCAGGGCGGCCACTCCCATCGACGTGATCGAGCGGCTCGGAATGGGCTCACGCCCGGGAACCGAGGAACATGTCTACGGCAGGAACGAACCCCGAGCCAATCCCTGGCTGTTCGCCTGGACGCAGAATCGGGCCTTTCTGCCGGCGTGGTTCGGTCTGGGTACCGGACTGGAGCAAGCGGCCCGGAAACACGGCATGGACGCACTCCGCAAAATGTATGACGACCTGAACTTCTTCCGGGTGCTGATCACCGATGCGGAAGTCGTACTGGGCAAGTCGGACCTCACCGTATCGGAGCGTTACTCACGGCTTGCCGGTCCCTTGCACGAAATGTTTTTTCCCGTGATTCGCGACGAGTATGAACGCTGCGCGCAACTGGTGATGGACCTCACCGAGCAGGGTGAATTACTGCAGCGCACCAGAACCCTTCGCCGCGCAATACGACTGCGAAACCCCTACGTGGATCCCATGAGCCTCCTGCAGGTGGATCTGCTGAAACGCTGGCGCCGGAGCGGCCGGCGGGACGACGCCGTGCTGCAACCGCTGGTCGTCAGCATATACGGCATCGCCCACGGGATGCAGACGACCGGATGAGGCGGATCAGCCCGCCTGCTCCGCGGCGACGGTGCGCACGATACGGCCCGCCGCCATCTCGAACATCCGATCGCACTTGCGGGCTGCAACCAGGTCGTGGGTCACCAGGACCAGGGTGGTATCCGACGCGTCGTTGAGTTCGAACAGCAGGTCCAGGACGCGTTCGCCGGTGACATTGTCCAGGTTGCCCGTAGGCTCGTCCGCGAACAGCAGCGATGGCCCGGTGACAAATGCCCTGGCAATTGCAACGCGCTGCTTCTCCCCGCCGGACAACTGCCTGGGATAGTGATGCAGGCGCTCGTCCAGACCGACCCGGCCCAGCGCGTCCGTGGCCCGGCCGGCCTGGTCCGACGCCCCGCCGAGTTCCAGCGGCAGGAGCACGTTCTCGAACGCCGTCAGTGACGGCAGCAGGTGGAAGGACTGGAACACGAAGCCCACATGGCGGCTTCTGAGCCTGGCCCGGCCATCCTCGTCCAGGCCCGTCACTTCCACGCCATTCAGCCAGACCTGTCCGGAGGTGGGCTCGTCGAGGCCCGCAAGAAGCGACAGAAGCGTGGACTTGCCGGCGCCGGAGGGGCCTACGACGGCCGCCGTCTCGCCCTGGTTCACGGTCAGGCTGGCCTCGTTCAGGATAGTCAACTCCCCCTCGGGGCTGGTAACCTTTTTGGTCAGGGCCCGCGCCGTCAACAGCGAGTTTCGTTCGATCATGTCATCCAAAGTGCACGCACCCTGTCGCGTAGCGTTCCTGTTCATCTCCTGCGTCGCTGCGTGGTGCGTCGCCCACGGCGCCGGCGCCGGCGCCGGGCCCATCGTCGTTCTCGGCGATTCCCTGAGCAGCGGCTACGGGCTGAGCCGTGACGAAGAGTCCTGGGTTGCCAGGCTGCAGCAACGGCTTCGTGGCGAAGGGTACGGATATGAGGTCGTCAATGCCAGTATCTCCGGCGACACGACCTCCGGCGGACTGGCCCGGCTGCCCGCGCTTCTGGAAGCGCACAGCCCGTCCATCGTGATCCTCGAGCTGGGCGGTAACGATGGCCTGCGCGGCCAGCCGCTGACGAGTCTGCGAGGCAACCTGCTGCAAATGATCGAACTGGTGCTTGCCAGCGGCGCAACGCCGGTTCTGGCGGGCATGCAGATACCGCCCAACTACGGTCCGGCCTATGCCGGGGAGTTTGCCCGGACCTATCCCGATCTGGCCGCGCAGTTCGAGATTCCGCTGGTGGGATTCCTGCTGGAGGACGTCGCCCTGAACTCCGACCTGATGCAGCCGGACGGCATTCATCCCAACGCGGGCGGCAACGCGGTCATGCTGGACAACGTCTGGCCGGTGCTGGCCGACCTGCTCTGAATCGGGCGGATGATCATGAAGCGGACAGTTTTACGAGGAGACCGGCAACCATGACTGACAATGACAACAGGCCCTGGACAAACGCCTACCCCGAGGGGATTCCCGCCGAGATCGACCCCGGGGGTTATTCATCGTTGAAGGCACTGATGGAACGCAGCTTCGAACGATTCGCGTCCGAGCCGGCCTTCTCCAACGCCGGCACGAGGCTCAGCTACGCGGAGATGGACGAGCTGAGCCGGCATTTCGCTGCCTTCCTGCAGGCTCGGGGTCTGAAGCGCGGCGACCGCATCGCCATCATGATGCCCAACCTCCTGCAGTATCCCGTGGCGGTGTTCGCGGCGTTGCGCGCGGGCCTTGCGGTGGTCAACGTCAACCCGCTCTACACGCCGCGGGAACTCGAGCACCAGCTCAGGGACAGCGGCGCCCGGGCCATCCTCGTACTGGAGAACTTCGCCCATACCGTGGAGCAGGTCGTCCAGGACACGGACGTGGAGACGGTGGTAGTCACCGAAATCGGGGATCAGCACCCGTTGCTGAAGCGTGTACTCGTCAACCTTGTCGTCCGCCACGTCAAGAAACTCGTCCCGCGCTGGAACATCGCCGGCACGATTCGCTACAACGCCGCGCTGGCCCAGGGACGGCGCGCGCGCTTCCAGGACGTGGAAGTAACCGGCGAAGACATCGCGTTCCTGCAGTACACCGGCGGCACCACCGGTGTGGCCAAGGGCGCCATGCTCACGCACCGCAACATGGTCGCCAACATTCTCCAGATCTCGGCCTGGTCGAAACCCTACCTGCAAGGCCCCGGGGACATCGGCGCGGCTCCCCTGCCCCTCTATCACATCTTTGCGCTCACGGTGAACCTGTTCCTGTTCTTCGAACTCGGCGGCCACGACATGCTGGTCACCAATCCGAGGGATCTGCCGAGCTTCATCAAGGACCTGGCGCGCGAACCGGTGACGCTCGTCACCGGCGTCAATACATTGTTCGCGGCGCTGCTGGAGTCCCCCGACTTCAGGGCGCTCGACTTCAGCAAGCTGAAGATTTGCCTGGGCGGCGGAATGGCCGTCCAGAGCGATGTCGCCGCACGATGGAAGGACCTGACCGGCCAGAATCTGTGCCAGGGCTACGGGTTGACGGAAACCTCGCCCGTGGTCACTGCCAATCCTCTGGACGGGCGCGAGTTCAACGGTTCCGTCGGCCTGCCGATCCCGTCCACGGACGTGGAAATCCGCGATGACGACGGCAACACGCTGACGATCGGCGAAATTGGCGAGATCTGCGTTCGCGGCCCCCAGGTCATGCGCGGGTACTGGCAGCGCCCGGAGGCGACCGACGAGATACTTTCCGACGATGGCTGGCTGCAAACCGGCGACATCGGCCGCATGGACGACCAGGGATTCGTCTATATCGAGGATCGCAAGAAGGACATGATCATCGTCTCCGGGTTCAACGTCTATCCGAACGAGGTCGAGGATGTCGCCGCCGCCCACCCGGGCGTACTGGAAGCCGCCGCGATCGGCATCCCGCACGAGCAGTCCGGCGAAGCGGTCCGGTTGTTTGTGGTCAGGCGCGATCCGGAGTTGACCGCCGATGACGTGATCGCCCATTGCCGTGAGAATCTGACTGGCTACAAGATTCCCAGGGAAGTCGTTTTCCGGGACGACCTGCCCAAGACCAACGTGGGCAAGATCCTGAGGCGAGAGCTCAGGGAATAGTCTGAAGACGCCCCCGGACGCGTCGGTTACCCGCCGATGGCGCAGGGGCGAACTTCCGCGTCAGCCGACCAGGCCCCACAGCAGGTAGATCGCGACCCCCACCAATCCGCCCACCAGGGTGCCGTTGATGCGGATGAACTGCAGGTCCCGGCCGATGTAGAGTTCGATTCGGTCCGAGGTGGCGGCGGGGTCCCACTGCTCGATGGTTTCGGATATGAAGGCGCTCAGCGGCTGGCGGTAGTTGTCCACCAGGTACAGGATCAGGTTTCGCAGCCAGCGATTGGCCTGCCGGTTGACATCGCCGTCTTCCCGTAGTTCATGACCGATGCCTTGCAGTTCGCCGTCGATCGCCAGCCGGCCGAGGGACTGCGGATCGCGTAATGACGCCACCAGGAACTCGCGCACCTTGTCCCAGAGTTCCCGAGAGTAGTCGCGCACCGCGGGGTGATCGAGAAATTCATCCCTGAGCGCCCTGCCCCGCCGCTGCATTTCCGCGTCGTCGCCGATGGCCGTCCGGAGTTCGGCGAGCCAGACATTGAACCGGTCCCTTGCCGGATGGGTCGAATCGGCGCCGATCTCGTCCAGGACGCGTTGCAACTCCCCGATCAGTTGATCGTAGATCTCCCTGTCCACGAATTTCGGCAGCCACCATGGGCTGCGATCCTGGATGCGTTCGCGAATGCGGTCCTTGTTGTGCTCAAGTTGTTCCCGGCCGAATTGAACCAGGTGATCCACTACCGCCTGGGCGTGCCGACCCGAGGAAACCACGTCCAGCGCGGCCTGCAACGCCGACGACAGCGGCGCCCGGTCCAGCGCCTTGCCCAGTATCTCCCGCAGGGCGTTACGCAACTGGGCGCTGTCGGTGGCATTCAGCAGCCACACCAGCCCGACGCTGATGTCGCGGCCCAGGTTGCGCGCATTGTTGCCTTCGGCGAGCCACTCGCCGACGCGCGCGGCCAGGTCCACCCGTTCCAGGCGCGCCGCCACCGTCTCCCTGACCAGGAAATGGTCGCGGATGAAGTCCGCCAGCATGCGGCCGATCTCGTCCTTGCGCGTGGGCACGATGGCGGTGTGGGGAATCGGCAGGCCAAGCGGATGGCGGAACAGGGCCGTGACCGCGAACCAGTCCGCCAGCGCGCCGATAAGCCCGGCTTCGGCGAATGCCTGGACCAGTCCCAACCACGGGTAGCGGGGCAGCAGCAGGCTGGCGGCGACGAACAACGCCGCCATGGCGAGGAGAAGCCCCGTGGCGATCCAGCGCATCCGCGCCAGGCGCCGCGACATCACCGCGTCGGCGGTATTCATTGCTGGCTGGATTCGATCCCTTGCAACGTGGCTGCGATCTCCGACTGCACGGCTTCCGCCGCCTGCCGGGGGCTGGGGGCGCCGCGTATCGGCCGGCCCATGACGATGTAGTCCGCGCCGCCTGCCAGCGCCCGGGCGGGAGTCACGACCCGTTTCTGATCGTGCACGGCGTCCGTCCCCGCGGCCCGTACGCCCGGGGTCACGATGCACGGCCCGGCGCCCAGTTCGGTGCGAAGCGCAGCGGCTTCGAGGCCCGAGGCGATAAGACCGTCGCAGCCGGCGGCGACCGAGATTCTCGCGCGCTGCAGTACCAGGTCCTCCACCTCCATGGCGATGCCCATGTCCCGCAGGTCTTCACGCCCGATGCTGGTGAGCACCGTCACCGCGAGTATCCCCAGCGAGCCCTTTTGCGATGCGGCCGCTTCGATGATGGCGCGGTCCCCGTGGACCGTGACGAAGGAGGCGCCGCGCCCGGCCAGTTGCCGCACCGCCGCCGCCACCGTCGCCGGTATGTCGTGGAACTTCAGGTCCGCAAAGACCCGCTTGTCCCTGGCAAGCAGCCAATCCAGCAGTTCAAAGTAGCAACCCGAGGCCATGAGTTCCAGACCGATCTTGTAGAACTCCACGGCATCGCCCAGTTCCCGCACAAGCGCCCGCGCGGCCTCGGCGCCGGGCACGTCCAGGGCGACGATCAGGCGCTGTCGGGGGGGGATGGATGGGCGTGGGAAGGCATGTGCGGTCATGGCAGACATTCTCCGGCTTTTGGCACTTCGTTGCACCCGCAGAGCACTTCGTGGGACTGCAGGGCGAACCGGTCCGTCATGCCCGCGATATAGTCGGCGACGACGCGGGACGATCCGGCGGCGCCGGCCGTTCTCTCGGCATCGCGCGCCCGACGGGCATGCTCCGTGGGCATTTGCCCAAAATCCTCGCGGAAGACCGAAAACAGGGACGTGACGATCTCTTCGGCGCGATCGCTCATTCCGCGCACCCGGGGATGGAAGTACAGCCGCTCGCGCAGAAACGCCTTGAGTTGCCGCTGGGCTTCGGCACAGGACGGGCTGAAACCGATCACCGGTTCATCGTGGCTGCGCACGGCATCGATACTGTCCGGTGACAGACGCTTGAGCCGTTCGCCGCTCGTGGCGACGAGGTCGGTAACCAGCGTTTCGATCATGGCGCGCCCCACTTCGAAATTCCGCTGCCGCGCCCCCATGCCCGGATACCGCCGCTCGACCCGGCTCAGGGTCTCTTCCACGAAAGCGATCTCCCGCAGGTCCTCGAACCGGATCAATCCCGAGCGCAGGCCATCGTCCACGTCGTGGGTGTTGTAGGCGATCTCGTCCGCCAGGTTCGCCAACTGGGCTTCAACCCCCGGCTGGCGGCGATCCATGACATGCTGCCCCAACTCACCCAGCTCGCGGGCATTGTCGACGGAGCAGTGTTTCAGGATGCCCTCGCGCGCTTCGAAGGTCAGGTTCAGGCCGCGAAACGCCGCATACCGCTGCTCCAGGTGGTCCACCACCCGCAGCGACTGGAGGTTGTGCTCGAATCCGCCGTACGCCTGCATGCAGCGGTCGAGGGCATCCTGCCCGGCGTGACCGAACGGCGTGTGGCCCAGGTCGTGCGCCAGGCTGATGGCTTCGGCGAGGTCTTCGTTGACCCGCAGCGAGCGCGCCACGCTGCGGGCGATCTGCGCCACTTCCAGTGAGTGCGTCAGCCGCGTGCGGTAGTGATCGCCCTCGTGATTGACGAATACCTGGGTTTTGTAGACCAGGCGCCGAAAGGACGCGGAGTGGATGATGCGGTCCCGGTCGCGCTGGTACTCGGTCCTGTGGCTTGGCGGGTCCTCGGCATGGACGCGGCCGCGGGAACCTTTCCCGGATGCCGCGTACGGAGCCAGCGAGGTCACGGGCTGCCAGGCGTCACGATGCCGTTGTGCGCCGCGCAGAGGCGTGCGGGCCGTGGGCCGCGGTGCAAGCGTCGATCACCTGCCGCAGCAGCGCGGCATCCGGAGCAGCGGTCACGACGGCCCGGCCTAGCCGCTCGAGAAAGATCATCCTCAGCCCCCCCGCGCCGGCTTTCTTGTCCAGTTTCATGGTGCGCAGCATCGCATCGGCATCGATGCCGGCCCCCGGGGAGATCGGCAGTCGCGCGCCGCTCAGCACTGCCTCCACGCGCCGGCAATCGGCAGCGTCGATCATGTCCAACTCCTTCGACGTCCACGCCGCCATGACGATACCCGCCGCCACGGCCTCGCCGTGAAGCCAGTCCCGGTAGGCGCCCAGCGACTCCAGGGCGTGGCCGAAGGTGTGACCCAGGTTGAGCAGGGCACGGCGACCCTGCTCCAGTTCGTCCTCGGCGACTATGGCGGCCTTGATTTCGCAACTGCGCCCCACGATGCGGGCGAGCGCGCCGGCATCGTGGTCGAGGATCGCCCCCATATTCTCTTCCAGCCAGGCCAGGAACGGCTCGTCCAGAATCAGGCCGTGCTTGATGACTTCGGCCAGGCCTGCCGAGAACTCCCGCTCCGGCAGGCTCGCCAGCGTGTCCGTATCCGCGAGGACCGCGATGGGCTGATGGAACGCGCCGATCATGTTTTTCGCCTTCGGGTGATTCACCGCCGTCTTGCCGCCCACCGAAGAATCGACCTGCGCCAGCAGCGTGGTCGGAACCTGCGCGAACGCGATCCCGCGCTGATAGCAGGCCGCCGCGAAGCCGGTGATGTCGCCGATCACGCCGCCGCCCAGGGCCACCAGACAGGCGTCGCGGCGAAACCCCTCCGCCACCAGCCGGTCGATGATCGCGCCCAGCGTCGCCAGGTTCTTCTGCTTCTCCCCATCCGGGAGCACCAGACTGTGTTGCTGCCCGGCTGCCAGGGATCGCTCCAGCCGACTCAGGTAGAGCGGGGCGACGGTTTCGTTGGTGACGATCATCACCTGCCGGGCGGGGATGCATTTCCGCACCAGATCGCCATCGTCGATCAGGCCCGGCCCGATATGGATGGGATAGCTGCGCTCGCCCAGCGATACCTGTACGGTTTCCATGTTGCTCAGCCGGAACCGGTCACTGGCCGTCCGCAGGAGCCGAAGCTGCTGCAGCGCCGTCGAATCGTGGCGCCACAAAGCCATGCTCGCGCAGTCGGTCGCTGATTTCCCCTACCATCACTCCGATCCTCTGGCTCCCCGTAGTGACCACGATGTCGGCGATCTCGTCGTACAGTGGACCCCGCTCCTCCATCAGGCGCTGCAACACCGCCGCCCGGTCCTCGTTCTGCAGCAATGGCCGGTTCTTGCTGTGTCGTGTTCGTTCCAGCTGATACGCCAGGCTGGTCCTGAGGTAGACGACGGTGCCGCTGTCCCTGAGCAGACTCCGGTTGCCCGGGTCCAGAACCGCGCCTCCGCCGGTGGCAAGAACCATGCTCTTGCGGGCAGCAAGCTCAGCGATGACGGCGCTTTCGCGTACCCGGAATCCCTGCTCGCCTTCCTTGTCGAAGATGAACGTGATATCCACGCCGGTGCGGCGCTCGATCTCGTTGTCGCTGTCCACGAACTCCATCTCCAGGTGCCTGGCAAGTTGCCGGCCCACAGCGGTCTTGCCGGAGCCCATGGGACCCACCAGGACGATATTGGACTTGGTATTCACGCAATCAGTGCAGTCACTTCCGGCCATTCGAACCCGATCGGCCGGCGGAGCGATTTTACCAGTACGCGCGGTTGGCGTACCCCTGGCGCTCCATCCGATTGACAATGACGTATCGGTTGGATGGAGCACCGGATTTGACGGTTTCCCGGACTCGGGGGCATCATCGGCCCGGTTTTCATTTGCCCGGTGTCGGAAAGTCCAATGGATCGATCGGTCAACGTATTCGGCGAGCCGCTGGAAGACTGCAACCAGGATCCCGTCACGGGATTCTTTCGCGACGGGTGCTGCAATACCAGCGATCAGGACCTGGGCTCTCACACCGTCTGCGTCCGCGTGACGAAGGAGTTTCTCGAGTTTTCGGCCTCCAGGGGGAACGACCTGTCGACGCCACATCCCGAATTCGAGTTCCCGGGGTTGAAACCCGGCGACCGGTGGTGCCTGTGCGCGGCGCGCTGGGCCGAGGCTTACCAGCACGGGATGGCGCCCCGGGTCATGCTCAAGTCCACCCATGCCCGTGCACTGGAGGTGGTGCCCCTGTCGGTGCTGAGACAGTACGCGGCCGATCTGAACTGACGCGCAATGTCACTCGCGCAGGATCCTCGGCGTCACGAAGACCATCAGTTCGACTTCATTTTCGATCGTGACCCGGGAGCGGAACAGTCGGCCCAGCGCCGGAACGTCGCCCAGTACCGGCACCTTGCGGGTGGTTTCGCGGGATTCGGTCTCGATGATACCGCCGAGAACCACGGTCTCGCCGTCACCGACGAGCACCTGGGTCATCACCGAGCGCGTATCGACACTGGGCACGAAGCCGCCCGTGGCGCTGGCAACCAGTTCGCCGACGGAATCCTTGGTCACCACCAGGTCCATGATTATGCGGTCGTCAGGGGTGATCTGCGGGGTTACTGCAAGACTGAGCACCGCTTCCTTGAACTGGGTCGTGGTGGCGCCGCTGGAGGATGACTCCTGGTAGGGAATCTCCGTCCCCTGTTCGATGCGCGCCTCCTGCTGGTTGGCGGTGATGATTCGGGGCATGGAGACGATGCGTCCGTTGCCCTCGGCCTGTATAGCGGAGAGTTCCAGGTCCAGCAGGTAGTCCGGCCGCAGTATCGCCAGCGCCAGCCGCCCGGCGGGATTGGCGACCGGCACGTTGACGTTGTAGCGCTGATCGACCGGCGGAATGACGCCGGCAAGAGGGGCCGGCGGACCTGTCGCGCCGTCGAACGCCGTGCCGGTCAACGACTCGATGCCCGCGCCGGTGCCGGTCACCGCGATCAGCCCATCGTCAACCGCCGCACCGACGGCCGTAGCCCCCAGGCGAACGCCCAGGTCGCGCCGGTAATCGTCATTGACGATGACGATTCGGGACTCGATCAGAACCTGGCGGACGGGCTTGTCCAGTCTTGACACCAACCCCTCGATGTCTGCAATCCGGTCGGCGATGTCCTGTACCAGCAACGTGTTGGTCCGTTCATCGATGGTCACGCTGCCGCGGGTGGAGATCAGCGGATTCTGGCCGCCGCCGAGGATCAGGTTCGCCAGGTCCGCCGCCCTGGCGTAGTTGATCTGCAGAAAGCGCGTGTGCAGTGGCTCCTGCTGTTGCCGCTGGAGCTGTTCGTCCAGAGCGGCCTGCTCCCGGGCGGCCAGTTCCTCGGGGGGCGCAACGATGATCACGTTGCCGTTGCGGCGCATGTCCAGTCCCTTCGTCGTCAGAATGATGTCCAGGACCTGGTCCCACGGCACGTCGCGCAATTGCAGCGTTACGTTGCTCTGCACCGAATCGCTGACGACCATGTTCACGCCACCGGTCTCGGCCAGCAACTGCAGCACGGCGCGCGTGGCGATGTCCTGAAAATTCAGCGACAACCGTTCGCCAGTGAAACGCGGCTCGTCCGTGGCCGGACCCGATGCATTCGCCGGCGCCCCTGGAACCGGTTCGGCGACATCCCCGGGGGACTGGGCCAGAACACCGATCGAGCCAAGCATCCCGACCCACGCTACCATTACGCGCGCCCACCTCGATGCGTGGTGACCACGCTGCTGAACCTTGCTCATGTTCTCATGACCCAATCATCCGGAATTGCCATCAGTCGGCCAGCAGGATCACGGCCTGGCGTTGCAGATAGCCGCCGTTTCCGTCCGCAACCAGTTCCAGCAGTTGCACTTCTCCATCGGAGATATGGATCACGCGGCCGTGATTACGCCCCAGGTAGTCTCCCGTGGCCAGCCTGTGCACCAATCCATCGGGCGTTTGCATCAGGCCGTAAAACCCCGATGCGTGGCGAAGCGAACCGACCATTCGCAGTGCATCGAGGGAATAGTGCTCCAGGAATTCCCGCTCCCGGGCAAGGTCCGGCCCAGGCTCCGCGCCTGTCCGGCGCGTATCTTCGGCTCTCGGTCCGATCGGCGCGAACGGCGAGCGCCGACCGGCGGCGACGTAACGGAATTCTTCAGGATGCCTGATCTGCGGCAATGCCTCCGGCGATCTTCCGGGCCGGGTCCTGACCTCTTCCAGATAAGCGTCCAGATCGTCCTTCTCACCGCCACAGGAAACCACAATCGCTGCAACCAGCGGACCCGCCAGCGGGCTTCGTCGAATTCTCACGGCAGTCCCTCCCCCTCATCCAGGTGACGATAGGTCCTGGCGATGACATCCAGGACGAGTTCGCCGGTCTCGCCTTCGTTCAGCGGCCGGATATGGATGTCGTGCAGGGTCACCAGGCGCGGGATGGCGGCGATATCGCTGACGAAACGGCCGAATTGATGATAGTCGCCGGACAGGCGCAGGTGGACGGCCAATTCAGCGTAGAACTCCCGCTGCTGTTCCTCCATCGGGTGGAACAGCCGTTCCTCCAGGCCCGCATTCAACCCTGCCTGAGACAGGTCCGCAAGTAACCCCGGTATCTCGGTTGTGGGGGATAGCCGGCCCAGCTCCGTGCCGAACGAACGCTCGATTTCGGCGATCTGCTCCCGGTAGCCCTCCAGGTCCGCGGCCCGCCGCTGACCCTGCTCAAAGCGCCTCCGCAGGTCGGTTTCCTCACTTTGCGCCGACCTCAACAGCGCATACTCCGCATCGACTGCAAACACCCGGGCCCCGAACAGGAGGACCAATGCCAGGGCCGCGGCCACCGCGGCCGCCCGCAGGCTCGGCGGCCATTGTCCGGGATCGCTCAAGTCCGTCGAACGCAGTTGGTCGGTCAATGCCATGTCAGGGTTCCCCTCCTGCCGCTTTCTGCTCCATCGCAATGGTGAATCGTGCGCTTCTCACCCCTCCCTCCGCAGCGGTTTCCACCAACTCGAGCCGCGGCGCCTGCAACCATGGCGACACCTCGATGTTTCGCATCAACGCCGCGACCCGGCTGTTGGACTCCGCCAGTCCCACCAGCACGACACGATTGCCGTTCTGAGCGACTTCCACCAGTTGCACGCCCGCAGGAAGTATTTCCATGAGCTCGTGAAACAGGTGGACCGCGCGCGGCCGGGAGTGCTGCATCTCGACGATGATTTGCATGCGCGTCAGGAGCTGATCTCTGCGGGACTCAATCCACGTGAGTTCCTCCAGTTGTCCGTCTATCAGCTCGATCTCGCTACGGATCGCCCGGTTGCGGGCCTGCTGATCCGCGAGCAGGCCCTGAACTGTCAGCCTGACGGCGTAAACGACGGTCGCGCCGGCAAGGATCGCGGCGCACAGGCCGAACAGAAACCGCTGCTTCCGTTTGCGCCGCTGTTCCTCCCGCCAGGGCAACAGGTTAACGGCCGGCATATCAGTCGAAGTTCCTCAACGCCAACCCGCACGCCGTCATCAGCGCAGTATCGCCGCCTCGCACACCCTGCGCGTCGGCTTTCTCGCCGACACTGAGGTGACCGAGCGGATCGACGATCTGCGCAGGTATTCCGAGCCGCTGCTCAACAGCCCCGGCGACCCCCGGAAGTTTTGCGCAACCTCCACCCACGAGAACCTGGACGGGTTGTCCGGCGCCATTCTGAGAGGCCAGAAAAAACTGCAGTGATCGGCTGACCTGCCGCGCCATGTCGTCCCGAAAACCGGCAAGCAGGTCGGTGGCGTAGTCCTCCGGCAATTCGCCCGCCTGTTTCGCCCGCTCGGCTTCCGCCGGGTTCAGGCCGTACCTCTCCATGACTTCGTCGGTGAGCTGTTGGCCTCCGAACGCGAAATCGCGCGTGTAGACGAGCTTTCCATCGGACAACGCGCTGAAAGTCGTGGTCGCTGCGCCGAATTCCACCAACGCGATCATCTGCCTCAAGCCGCCGCAGATCATCTGATGCGTCAGCAGTCGGCACGCGCGCTCCAGCGCATGCGGCTCCGGTTCCACAACCCGCGCCTCCAGCCCCCCGGCCCGCAGCGCGCGCTGCCGCTGGCTGACGTGCACCGAGCGAGCGGCCACCATCAGGACATCCAGCATCCCGGGCGCGGCCTCGCTGGGTCCCACCACTTCGAAATCCAGGTTCGCCTCCTCCATGGGGAACGGCAGAATCTGTTCTGCCTGGAACGCTGCGTGGGCTTGCATCTCATCGTCGCTCAACCGGCCCGGAATGCGTGTCATGCGAGTCACCACCGCGTCGCCCGCGATGGCCACGGCCGCCTCGCGGCTTCGGGCGCCGGAACGCCTGAGCGCCCGCCGCACCGCCTGTGCCACCACCTCGACATCGACGATGTCGACGTCATCCATGGAGTCGGCAGGAATCGGTTCCGATGCATAGGTTTCCACGCGATAGCTCTCGCCGCTTCGTGCAAGTTCGACCAGTTTCACTCCGCTGACGGTGATGTCCACACCCAAAATGGGTCGTTTCGCCCTGTTTGAAAACATGACAGCCCCCTCAAACGGGTCGCATTGAGTTAGAATTCGCAAAGATGTTCGTAGTGCCCATGTACGCGCTTCCCCGGACTGCACGGCATGTGTTGACGCCGGTACCAGAACCAAAGGTTATGCGAGCGGTCAAAGGAATACCGCACCCAAACCTGGCCATTAGGTATCGATATTGAGCACGAACGGCGCCAAATTGCGGGGAAACGGGGCACGGTCAAGCGACAGGGGCTCGGCGATGCGCAGGCACATGAGACTCTCAGGCGCCCTTGGAGCCCTCTCGGGTGCGGGGTTGCTCGCCATCGTCGCGCTGATTTCCGGGGGCTACTTCTATGTCGCGCCGGGACTCCCCCAGGCGGAAGAGTTGCGCGACATCCGCGTTCAGATTCCGCTCTCCATCTACAGCCGCGACGGACGGCTGATCTCACAGTTCGGCGAACGGCGCACGCCGGTTGCCCTCGAGGACATGCCGCCGGTCATCGTACAGGCGGTGCTCGCGGCCGAGGACGACCGCTTCTTCGAGCATCCGGGCATCGACTACCAGGGCACGCTTCGGGCCATCCTGTTGTTCGTTCTCAACGCCGGCGAGCCCGAGCAGGGCGGCAGCACCATCACCCAGCAGATCGCCAGGCAGTATTTCCTGACCCGGGACCGAACGCTGGTGCGAAAATTCAAGGAGTGGATTCTGGCGATCCGCATCGAGCGGGAATTCACCAAGCAGGAAATTCTCGACATCTTCCTGAATACCACCTTCTTCGGCCAGCACGCCCACGGAGTGGCCGCCGCCGCACAGACCTTCTTCGGCAAACCGCTTGAGGAAATCAGCCTGTCGGATGCGGCCATCATTGCCGGCATACCCCGCGGACCCTCCATCTTCAACCCGATCACAAGCCCCGAGGCAGCCAAGCAACGCCGGGCCTACGTGTTGCGCCGCATGCGTGAACTCGGGTTCATTTCCACCGAGGAGCAGCGGCTGGCGCTGACCGTTCCCGTCGACGGCCGGCGTCACGGGCCCGAACAGCAACTGGACGCGCCCTACGTGGCCGAAATGGTGCGTGCGGAGATGATCCGGCGCTTCGGGCTCGCGGCCTACACCGCCGGCCTCAAGGTCACGACGACCATCGACAGCCGCCTGCAGCGCGCCGCGGACGACGCGCTGAGGGGCGCACTGATCGACTACGACGAACGCCACGGCTATCGGGGGCCGCTGGCGCGAATCCCGGCCGAGGCATGGACTGCCGCGTCCGGGAGCGACCCGGAAGGCGGTACCGGCGGCTTTGAACCAGCGGGCGGCAGCGATCCCGAAGCGGTCTGGAGCGCATTGCTGGCGGATTATGAGCCGGTGGCAGGCTACCGCACGGGCCTGGTGGTCGGCCTGGAACCGGTCCCTGCGAGTGACGATTCGTTGACGGCCGCCGCCGAAGTAGAAGCCGACATCTACAGCGCGGCTGCGGATGAAGATGCTCCTCCCATGGACGGCGACAATTTCCCGCAGAGACTCCGGGCAATGGTGTTCTTCAGTGATCTGGGGCGCGTACCCGTGGAACTTGCGTCGGTGGGATGGGCCGCCCCCTACATCGACGAGAACCGCACCGGGAACCGCCCGGGCAGCGTGGCCGACATGCTCGCTCCCGGCGATGTCGTGCGTTTCCGGGAAACCGCGACCGGGGAACTGCGTCTGGGCCAGGTCCCCGAGGCGCAGGGGGCCCTGGTTTCGCTGGACCCCATGGACGGGGCCGTGACCGCGCTTTCCGGCGGCTTCGATTTCTTTCTCAGCAATTTCAACCGCGCGACCCAGTCCCGGCGCCAGCCGGGATCGGCGTTCAAGCCCTTCGTCTATTCGGCGGCACTGGACCGCGGCTTCACGGCAGCCTCGATCTTCAACGATGCCCCGATCGTGGAACCCAGTGCGGATCTGGAAGGATACTGGCGGCCGACCAATTACTCGGAAGGGTTCAACGGTCCGACGCGGCTCCGCGAAGCGCTGATCAAGTCCCTCAACCTGGTCTCGGTGCGTGTCATGCAACAGACCGGCCTGTCGCATACGGTCGACTACGTGAGGCGTTTCGGATTCGACGAACTGGCCGCGCCGATGAATCCCTCCATGTCGCTGGGCGCCGGGGGCGTGGCGCCCCTGGACCTGGCCGGCGGCTACGCGGCACTGGCAAATGGCGGCTCGTACGTGGAGCCCTACATTATCGACAAGGTAGAGGACGCTGATGGAGAGACGCTCTACGCCGCCGAGCCCGCGCTGGCCTGCAGAAATTGCGATGAGTCCGAGCAGCCCGAAGCAGAGCTGTTGCATTCGATCACCGACATCTACGGCGCCCGACCGCCGGCAGATCGCATAGCGGATGTACAGAACATTTACCTGATGAACGACATGCTGTCGGACGTGGTACTCCGGGGAACCGGCGCGCGGGCTTATCGGGAACTCGGACGGACGGACCTGCGGGGCAAGACCGGCACCACCAACGACCGCCGCGATGCCTGGTTCGCGGGCTTCAACGGGGACATCGTTGCCGCGGCCTGGGTCGGCTTCGACCAGGAGCGCTCCCTGGGCGACGGCGAGCAGGGCGCGCGCACTGCCCTGCCGATGTGGATCGAGTTCATGCGCGAAGCCCTGGACGGACGTCCCCTGAACAGCATGGAGCGGCCCCCGGGGATTATCGATGTACGGATCGATCCGGCCACGGGCCTGGCGGCAAACAGCAGTGAAGCAAGCGTATTCGAGAAGTTCAGGATGGAGCACGCACCGCGTGCGCCGGCGCCCCGAATCCAGGCGCCGCAGGCGCCCGCGGAAACGCTGACGGGCAACCCGCTTCCGAGCACGGACGAAATCGTCGAACCGGGCGGGATCTTCTAGTGCTCCATCCAACCGGTCGTTACGTATCGGTTGGATGGAGCACCAGCATGCGGTTCAGGGGAGGAGACAAACACCATGGCCACCTCCGACACGCTACGGGATCGGCTTGCGCATGAAGCTGCGCGGCTGATGATCGAACACGGCATCCGGGATTACGGACTCGCCAAACGCAAGGCCGCCCGCCGTCTGGGCGTGCGGGCCGCCTGGGCACTCCCCGGCAACGCTGAAATCGATGCACGAGTGACCGAGTGGCAGGAGCTCTTCGAGCCCGAAACCCATGTCCGGCGGCTTCGCGAGCTTCGCAGCCTGGCGCTTCAAGTCATGGACGCCTTTTCCGTGTTCAACCCACGCCTGGCGGGACCCGTGCTGAGCGGCGCGATCAACGTGAACTCGCCCATCGAAGTGCACCTGTTTACCGATGCTCCGGAGGACGTGGCGATGTCGCTTGACGCCCTGGGCAAGACTTACAGGGATTGCCAGCGCCGCTATCGCTATAACGGCCGCGGTGTATCGCTCATCCCGGGCTTTCGCTTCAACATCCGCGGCCAGCGGGTCGATGCGCTGGTGTTTCCGGACAAGGGCCTGAGGCAGGCGCCCATGAGCCCGGTGGACGGACGGCCCATGCCACGGGCGAACCGCGCCCGCGTGCGCGCCCTGCTGGACCAATAGCTCTACGGCGAGTACCCGGCCTGACCCGACGACCGCTTCCGCAGCCACGCGACCGTCCACAGCAGGCACAGCGCAAAGACAATCAGGAACGCGGCCACCGCCAGGATCGCCGGGCTGATGTTTTCGCGGATGCCGGCCCACATCTGTCGGGGAATCGTGCGCTGCTCGACGCCGGCCAGGAACAGCACCACCACCACCTCGTCGAACGACGTCGCGAAGGCGAACAACGCCCCCGAAATGACGCCTGGCGCAATCAGCGGAAGCTGAATGCTGCGGAAGGTTCGCACGGGACCGGCTCCCAGCGAGGCTGCCGCGCGCGTCATGTTGCGGTTATAGCCCGCCAGGGTCGCCGTCACGGTGATCACTACAAATGGCGTGCCGAGCACTGCGTGGGCCAGTATCAACCCCAGGTGCGTCTGTCCGAGACCAAGCCTGGTGTAAAAAAAGAACATTCCGGCGGCGGCAATGATCACGGGGGTGACCAGCGGGGAGATGAGAAATCCCATCACCAGGCGCCGTGCGGGCATATGGGGACTTGCAAGGCCGAGTGCCGCCAGGGTACCCAGGAACGTGGCCAGCAATGTCGCCGACGTACCGATGACGAGGCTGTTCGCCAGGGCGTTTGTCCACGCCTGGTCGGTCACCACTTCACGGTACCAGCGCATCGACCAGGCCTCGGGATCGAAGCGCAGCATGCCTTCGGTAAAGGTGAAATACGGTTCGGCATTGAAACTCAGCGGCAGGATCACGAGGATCGGCGCGATCAGAAACACCAGCACGCCCGCGCAGTAGCCCAGGTAAGCCACCCGCCCGATTTGTCCGACTCTGCCCGCGGCCTGCATGTCAGGTCACGCCGATGCGGCCGCCGGCGATGCGGTCGTAGAGGATGTACAGGGCGGTCACACAGACCATGATGATCCCGCCCAGCGCCGATGCCAGCCCCCAGTTCAGCGACGTCTGCATATGGTAGGCGACCATGTTGGAAATCAACTGGCCGGTACTGCCTCCCACCAACGCCGGGGTGATGTAGTAGCCGATGGCGAGGATGAACACCAGCAGGGAGCCGGCGCCGACACCCGGGAGGGACTGCGGCCAGTAGACGCGCCAGAACGCCTGAGCGGACCCGGCGCCCAGTGACGCGGCGGCGCTCATGTGCGATCGCGGGATGGTGCGCATCACGGAGTAAAGCGGCAACACCATGAACGGCAGCAGCACATGGGTCATGGCCACGAAGGTCCCGGTCATGTTGTAGATCAGGGCCAGCCTCGCGTCGTCGGCAATGAACCCGGCAGCGACCAGCAGGTCGTTGATGACGCCCTGGTTCTGCAGCAGCACGATCCACGAAGTCGTGCGCACCAGCAGCGATGTCCAGAACGGCACCAGCACCAGCGCCAGCAGGATAGCGCCGCGCCGCGGCGGCGAGTGCGCGATGAGGTGTGCAAGGGGATAGCCGAGAATGAGGCACAGCAGGGTCACTCCGAAACTCACCGCGAGCGTGCGCGTGAACAGCGGGACGTAGATACGCCGGTCCGGCGCCTGGCGCGCTACCGAACCATCGGGCAGGCGGGTCAGGTCGACCGCCGCCAGGTAGTGCCTGGTGGTGTAGCGCTCGCCGGCCGTGCGGAGCGCGTGCCAGGTTTCGATCTCCTCCCAGGCGGGATTGATCTCCACCATCGTTTCGCGCCAGGCGTCGCCGGAGGCGTCCCGCAACCGGCGCGCGGAAACGACCATCACGCTGCGCAGCCCGCCCTGCACGCGGTTGACCCGGCCGGCGACCTGGCCGATGGTCCGTTCCTCCTGCGCGACGAGCAGTTCCCGGGCAGCGGCCTCGAATACGGCTTCTTCCGGCACGCCCACGCCGTCCCAATCGTCCAGCAGGGCGATCGTTTCCGGCAGTACATCGGCAACCACCGGATCGTAGACGCTGCGCACCAGCATCGACACCAGGGGTGCGACGAAGGTGACGCCCACGAACGCCACCAGGGGCAGCGCCAGCCCCGCCGCGCGCAGACGCGCTCGCCTCTCGGCCGCGCTACGCATCGTGATCGTCGCCGGCGTCGAGCACGCGGCAGTCGGTCGGCGTCCAGCCGATCCGGATCTCGTCACCTTCCAGCACCGCGCCGTGGCCGACCATGTTCGGGATCTTGGCGATGAAGTCCTTCCGGCCGCACGCGTGTACGCGGATCCTCAGGTGATCGCCCACGAAGGTGATGTCCCGGATGCGCGCGTCGAACTCGTTGGTATAGAGACCTGGCCGCGGCGCCACGGCAACCCGTTCGGGGCGAATGGACAGCGTCGTTGCGTCGCCGGGTTCGCAGGGCGCCACCCGAATGGCCTTCACGACCTGTTCGCCCACCTGGACCCGGCAGATGTCCTTGTCGATGGACAGGACACGACCGTGCAGGCGATTGTTCTCGCCGATGAAGCGCGCCACGAAGGACCGTTCCGGCTCCTCGTAGAGCGACTCCGGCGGCGCCACCTGCTCGATTCGCCCGTCCTTCAATACGGCCACGCGATCCGACATGACCATCGCCTCCTGCTGATCGTGGGTCACGTAGACGATGGTCACGCCGAGAGTCTGGTGGATGCGGCGGATCTCGTACTGCATCTCCTCGCGCAGATGCCGGTCGAGCGCGCCCAGCGGCTCGTCCATGAGCACCAGGTCGGGCTCGAAAACCAGCGCTCGGGCGATGGCCACCCGCTGTTGCTGACCGCCGGAGAGCTGGCCCGGATACCGCCCTTCAAAGCCTTCCAGACGGACCAACTGCAGCGCCCGCCGTACAAGATCCCCGGACTCGTCCCTGGACATTCCGCGCACGTCCAGCGGAAAGGCGAGGTTCCGCGCAACCGTCATATGCGGAAACAGCGCGTAATCCTGGAAGACCATGCCGATCCCGCGCTTGCGGGGCGGCAACGCATGCACCGAGCGCCCTGCGATGCGAATGGCGCCCGTCGTCGGCGCCTCGAATCCCGCGAGCATCATCAGGCAGGTGGTCTTGCCGGAACCGGACGGGCCGAGCAGGCTGAGAAACTCGCCCCGGCGCACCGTAAGGTTGAAGTCCTGAACGGCCATCACGCGGCCGTCGTAGCTCTTGCCTATGTTCTCGAATTCGACGTGGATGCCGTCACTCGCCGGACGTTCTGCGTTTGCCATGTGGAATTTCCGGGCAGAATCCGCCGGGGACCATAGCACCGGAACCCGCAGCCGTCACCCCGGCGCAGGACCGGTCAAGACCGGGCGTGTATCGAAAACTAGCGCTGATCGACCAGCACGTAGTCCCGCTGTGCCGGCCCGATGTAGAGCTGCCGGGGCCGACCGATCCGCGACTCCGGATCGCGCACCATCTCGCGCCAGTGCGCCACCCAGCCGACGGTGCGGGCGATGGCGAACAACACGGTGAACATGGACTTCGGGATCCCCAGCGCCCGGTAGATGATCCCCGAGTAGAAATCCACGTTGGGATACAGGTTCTTCTCGATGAAGTACTCGTCCTTCAGCGCGATCTGTTCCAGTTCCAGCGCCAGTTCGAACAGCGGACCGTCCTGACTGGCGCCGAGCTTCTCCAACAGCCGGTGGCACATGCGGCGGATGATGGCCGCGCGCGGATCGTAGTTCTTGTAGACCCGATGCCCGAATCCCATCAGCCGGAACGGATCGTTCCGGTCCTTGGCCCGGTCGACGTATTCCCGGATTCGGCTCCGGTCGCCGATCTCCTCCAGCATGTTGATCACCGCCTCGTTGGCGCCGCCGTGGGCCGGCCCCCAAAGCGCGGAGATCCCCGCGGAGATGGCCGAGTAGGGATTGGTGCCGGAACTGCCTGCAAAGCGTACGGTGGACGTGCTGCAATTCTGCTCATGGTCGGCATGAAGGATAAACAGCAGGTCCAGGGCCTGCGCGGCGACCGGGTCGATCTCGTACGGAGCCGGCGGAACCGAGAAGAACATGTGCAGGAGGTTGCTGCAGTAGTCCAGCTCGTTCCTCGGGTACACGAAGGGCTGGCCCAGGGAATGCTTGTAGGCCGCCGCGGCGATCGTCGGGATCTTGGCGATGATGCGGTGCGCGAAGATGTCGCGATGCCTGGCGTTCTGGATGTTCATGCTGTCGTGGTAAAACGCCGACATGCAGGCGACAACGCCCGAGACCATCGCCATCGGGTGCGCGTCGTGGTGGAAACCGTTGAAAAACCGCAGGAACGACTCGTTGAGCATCGTATGGGTGCGGATGGCCATGTCGAACTCCGCCAGTTCAGCGGGTTTCGGCAGTTCGCCGTACAGCAACAGGTACGCGACTTCGATGAAAGTCGATTGCTCGGCAAGCTGCTCGATGGGATAGCCGCGGTAGTGCAGGACCCCCTGCTCGCCGTCGATGTAGGTGATGGTGCTGGAGCAGGAGGCGGTGGCGCCGAAGCCCGGATCGTAGGTGAATACGCCTTGATTTCTGTATAGCTGGGAAATTTCAAGAACATTCGGCCCGGCGGTGCCGGAGCGCTCCCGCAACTCCATTTCCGCGCCGGAACCGGCTTCAACCACACTGTAGCGCCTTTCGCCCATACGTCGCACCTGTTCCTTCGGAATTGTTTGACCGTCCTCGGCCGGAGCGGCCTTGGTCACGGCGTATGCGCTTCGCACGGGCCGAGAGCCGTCAAGCGCATCAGAACTTTTTATTATAACAGGCTAGTGAGCCGCTTGGGGGCTCAATTTCGAGTGAATTCGGGTGAACTTCTATTAATTATTGTCGTTCGCGCGCAACAGACGAGCGGCTGTAGCGCCTGCGGAACTTGTCGACGCGCCCACCCGTATCGACGATCTTCTGCGTGCCGGTATAGAAGGGATGACAGGCGGAACAGATTTCCACGCGCAGATCCTTGCCCAGCGTGGACCGGGTTGCGAACTCGTTGCCGCAGCCACAGGTCACCTTGATTTCGGCGTAGGCCGGATGGATGTCGGCTCTCATGATCGGACAGTCCAGCGGGAAAGGCGCGAGAGCATACTGCCCCCGGCAGCGAATGACAAGCAGCCGGAGATGGCGGCGGCCAGCGGCGTCAGCCGGTTGCCGTCAGCTCCCGAAGCGCTTTCTCGATCTGTGCCAGCGCCTGCCCGCGGTGGCTGACGCGGTTCTTGACTTCTGCCTTCAACTCCGCTGCAGTGGCGCCCAGGCGCGGGTCGAAGAAAACCGGATCGTAGCCGAATCCCGACGTGCCGCGCGGTTCGCGCACGATCGATCCGCGCCACTCGCCCGTACCTATAAGCGGCATCGGATCGTCCCAGCGCACCAGCGCCACCACCACGCAGCAAAACCGCGCCCCGCGATCGGGGCCGGACACATCCTCCATCAGTTCGAGCAGCTTGGCGATGTTCGCCCGCGAACCACCGCCATCGGCGAAACGGGCCGATCGCACGCCCGGAGCGCCGTCCAGGGCGTCCACAGCCAGGCCGGAGTCGTCCGCGATGGCCGCGAGCCCGGTCGCGGCGGCCGCGTGGCGCGCCTTGAGCAAAGCGTTTTCCAGAAAAGTCCGGCCGGTCTCTTCGGGCGACTCGAGGCCGAACTCGTTCCTCGCCACCAGGGTAATGCCCGTCGGCGCAAGCAATGCCTCGAGTTCCGAAAACTTGCCCGTGTTGCCGCTGGCGAAAATCCACCGACCGGCCCGGTCAGTCACCGCTTCAGCACCTCGGACTGCGCCTCGAGCAGTCGGCTCGTCCCCAGCGAGGCCAGATCGAGGAGCCGGTCCAGTTCCCCCCGCCGAAAGGCATGTCCCTCCGCCGTTCCCTGTACTTCGATGTACCCGCCGGCGTCATTCATCACCACGTTCATGTCCGTCTCGGCTTCGGCGTCCTCGGCGTAGTCCAGGTCCAGAACCGGTTCGCCCCGGTAGATCCCCACGGAAACGGCGGACACCTGGCCGTGGATCGGATCCCTGGCCAGCTTCCCCGCCTGCAGGGTCTTCTCCACTGCAAGCGCCAGCGCCACGTAGCCCCCCGTGACGGCGGCCGTTCGTGTCCCCCCGTCCGCCTGCAGGACATCGCAGTCAATGGTGATGGTTCGCTCCCCCAGGGCGGAACGATCAACCACCGCTCGCAGGCTGCGGCCAATCAACCGCTGAATCTCCACGGTTCGGCCATCCTGCTTGCCACGGACGGCCTCCCGAAAATGCCGGGTATGGGTCGCACGCGGCAACATACCGTATTCGGCCGTCACCCAGCCTTCGCCGCGGCCCTTCAGAAACGGCGGCACGCGCTTCTCGACGCTCGCGGTGACCAGCACCCGCGTACCCCCGAATTCCGCCAGTACCGAACCCTCGGCATGGGCCACAAAGTTCGGCACGAACCGCACGGCGCGCATTTCATCCGCCTTGCGCCCGCTGGGCCTGATCGGCGACTCATCCTTCATTTCCGAACCTCGCATGGGAGAGGCGCATATCCTAACCCGCAAGGCCCGCAAAAAGAGATTTCGGAATGTGTCCGGCGCACACGGGCTGAACGACCGACGCAGCCACCGGCGCGACGTTCGGTTAGACTTGCGCAGCGCCGCGTCGTGACTTGTACGGCACGGCTTGACCCTCATCGGCAAGGCATATCTACCATGGCAAGCAGCATGACCGGTTTTGCCCGCTCCCAGGCTCTGGCCGTGCCGTTCCGGCTGGTCTGGGAAGTGCGCAGCGTCAATCACCGGTTCCTGGACACCACCGTGCGTTTACCCACTGAACTGCGCTCGCTGGAAACCGGCTGCCGTGCCCGGGTCAACGCCGCCCTGGCGCGCGGCAAGGTCGACTGCACCCTTACCGTCTCCCGCGACCGGGACCATCATGGCGGTGTCGAGTTGAGTGACAACGCGGTCGAGGACCTGTTGTCGCTGCAGACGCGCGTGCGTGAGATGACCCCCGATGCAAGCCCACTGTCGGTGGGCGAGGTGTTGCGCTGGCCGGGCGTGGTTCAGGAAGCCACGTACGAATCCTCGACGATGGAACCCGCAGTGGCTGCGGCGCTCGACGACGCACTGAAGTCGTTGGCAGAGGCGAGAAAGCGGGAAGGGAAGCGCCTGGCGGCTGCGGTTCTTGAGCGTTGCCAGGGAATGAAAACCATCATCGCCGATATGCAGCCCCGAATCGGCCAGGCGGAACAGCGCTATCGGAGCAAACTCCGGCAGCGACTCGAACGGCTCGCCGTCGATGCCAACCCGCAGCGGCTGGAACAGGAGTTGGCGCAACTGGCCCAGCGCCTGGACATCTCCGAGGAAATCGATCGTCTCGCCAGCCATATCGAGGAGGTGGAAACGGTCCTTGCCCGCGACGAACCCATGGGGCGGCGGCTGGACTTCCTCGTCCAGGAACTCAATCGCGAAGCCAATACTCTCGCCTCCAAGTCACAGGACACCGACCTCACCCGCGGCGCAGTCGAACTCAAGGTCCTGGTCGAGCAGGTACGCGAGCAGGTCCAGAACCTGGAATAAGGCCATGCCGAGGAGCCAACGCGGTGGACTGATCGTGATCTCCGCGCCCTCGGGCGCCGGCAAGACCACGCTGGTGCGCAAGGCACTCGATTCACGCGATAATCTTGAATTCTCCGTATCTTGTACCACGCGGCCGCCGCGCGCCCGGGAAAAGGACGGGGTTGATTACTGCTTCGTCTCCAAGAGCGAATTCCGGAACATGATTTCCAGGGACGAATTCCTGGAATACGCCCAGGTTTTCGACCACTGGTACGGCACCAGCCGGGATTCGGTAGAGGCATTGCGCGCCAGGGGCAAGACAGTCCTGCTGGAGATCGACTGGCAGGGAGCCGCACAGATCCGCCAACGGGAACGATCCGCCGTCAGCGTGTTCATTCTCCCTCCGAGCCGAGCGGAACTGGAACGGCGTTTACGCGGCCGCGGCACGGACACCAAGGAAAATATCGGCCGGCGCCTGCGCGACGCCCTGACCGACATGGCCCAGTGGAAGAATTTCGACTACGTCCTCATCAACAAAGACATCGATACCACCCTGACACAATTCAAATCGATCCTCGACGGCCAGGGCGATGCACACCACGTCGATTCACCGACCGTGCGGCGCAAGGCCGCGCGAATCCTTGCCGACAACGCCTGATCAAAGCTACTTCAACCACTGACCAAGGATGCAAATGGACAGGGCCTGAGCGCGTCGTGTGCGCGGCGCGAAGCCATGGATGGCAGGAGCGCCGCGCGCCGATCCGAGCCCGCCAGGGATGGCGGGCTCGGTTTAGCGCTCAGGCCCTGTCCATTTGCATCCGCCCCCACGGCAAGCAATGCCCCTTCCAGCGGGCACCGGCGATCGAGCAGTACGACCTGTCCATAAGCACCCTCCCCTCCCGAACCAGTAGCGCACCGAGCCTCATCCTTATGCATCAGCCAATCCCGTTTCCGGGAGAATAGGAGCTGACTCCGGTAGCCGCTATGTGCCCGTTGCAGTAAACTGATCCCACGCTTTGAAAGTGGACTTGTTCCCCGGAGGAATGCGCAGTGGCCCGGATCACCGTAGAGGACTGCACCGATAACGTATCGAACCTGTTCCAGCTCGTGCTGGTGGCCGCCAAGCGCGCCCGCCAACTGGCCAACGGCGCCGAGCCGCTGGTGCCCTGGGAGAACGACAAGCCCACGGTGGTCGCGCTACGGGAGGTCGCCGAGGGCTATGTCACCGAGTCCATACTGGAAGAGCGTGAACGATCGTCGGATGAACTGGCCGATGGCGAGCAGGCGCCCTCCACGCTGCCTGGAGACCTGTTTCTGCCCGGTCCGTTTTTCTCGGCGAGTAACGAATGAGGTCACCGCCAACTGCGAGGAGCGGGAGCTCGCATGGACTATTCGGCCGCAATCAGAGAACGTCTGCCGTCAATGTGGCGGGCGGATGGTGTCGGCGAACTCATGGGGAAGCTCGAGAGCTATCTCCCCGAGTCCGAACTGCCCGGAATCCTTGACGCCTATGAAGCCGCCTCCGCGGCTCACGACGGACAACAGCGGCTCAGCGGCGACGACTACATAAGCCACCCGATCGCCGTCGCCCGCATCCTCGCGGACCTGCACCTGGACCCCGGCTCGATCAAGGCGGCGCTGCTGCACGACGTGCTCGAGGATACGCCCTGCTCCCTGGACGACATCAACGGGCGGTTCGGGGAAGATGTGGCGTTGCTGGTCGACGGCGTCAGCAAGCTGGACAAGCTGCGGTTCGACAGCGCGGTGGAAGCCCAGGCCGAATCCTTCCGCAAGATGCTCCTGGCCATGGTGCAGGATCTGAGGGTCATCCTGGTCAAGCTGGCCGACCGAACCCACAACATGCGCACCATCGAGCACCTGCCCGCGGAAAAGCGGCGGCGGATCGCCAAGGAGACGCTGGAGATCTACGCTCCGATCGCCAACCGCCTGGGCATGTACAGCCTGAAGGTGGAGCTGGAAGACCTGGGCTTCAGGGCTTTCACACCGTTCCGGTACCGGGTGCTGGATCGCGCCCTTCGGCGCTCCCGGGGCAGTCAGCGCCAGTTTCTGCGCAGGATCGTCTCGAAACTGAAGAAACGGATCGCCGAGCGCGAGATCGAAGCGCGCCTGGTGGCCCGGGAAAAGCGGCTCTACAGCATCTACTCCAAGATGCGCCGGAAACATATCCCGCTATCCGAAATCGTGGATGTTTTCGGCGTGAGAATCGTCGTCGCCGACATCGATACCTGCTATCGAATGCTGGGACTCGTCCACGAACTCTACAAGCCCATGCCGGGCCGCTTCAAGGACTACATTTCGATCCCCCGGGTCAATGGCTACCAGTCCCTGCACACGACCCTGTTCGGGCCCAAGAGCATGCCGCTGGAGGTGCAGATCAGGACCGAGGAGATGGATCAGGTCGCCGAGCGGGGAATCGCCGCGCATTGGCAATACAAGGCCGTGGACAAGCTGACGCACGGGGCGGAGGCCAGGGCCCGGGAGTGGCTGCAGAACCTCATGGAGATGCAGCAGGCCGCCAATTCGGAGGAGTTCCTGGAAACCGTCAAGACCGACCTGTTCCCCGACAAGGTCTACGTGTTCACGCCGAAGGGCGACATCATGCGGCTGCCCCGGGGCGCCACTGCCGTGGACTTCGCCTATGCCGTGCACACCGACATCGGGAATCGATGCATCGCCGCCAAGATCGCCCGTAGGGAAGTTCCCCTGAACACCACGCTCAACAACGGTGATACGGTGGAGATCGTCACCGCCCGTTCGGCGCGCCCGAATCCCAACTGGGTCAATTTGGTCACCACCGGCAAGGCCCGCAATGCCATTCGTGCCTACCTGAAGAACCTGAAACGCGAGGAAGCCCACGATCTGGGCAAACAGCTCCTCAGCCAGGCCCTCAGGCCGTACTCGTTGAACCTTCGCCGCCTGCGAAAGGCCCAGAGAGGGCGCCTGATCGAGGAACTGGGTATATCCGCAATGGACGAAGTCTACGAACAGATCGGGCTTGGCGAGCGCCTGGCGCCGGTTGTGGCCGGCATGCTGGCGCAGCAACTGGGCGAAGAAAGCGGTGGCGAAGTGCCGAAGAAGCCGCTCGAAATCGCCGGTACCGAAGGGCTTCTGGTGACCTACGCGGGCTGCTGCCACCCGATACCGGGCGACGGCATCGTCGGCTACATGTCCAGCGGACGAGGCGTGATCATTCACCGCGACAAGTGCCACAACGTCGCGGACTATCGCAAGCAACCCGCCAAGTGGATTCCGGTGGACTGGCGCCAGGGCGTTTCGGGCGAGTTCCAGTCGGAGATTCGGGTCAGGACCCTGAACCGGGTCGGCCTGCTCGCAGACGTGGCGGGCCGAATTTCCGCAACCTTCAGCAACATTCGACACGTCAGCGTCGAATCCGCCGATGACGAGTCCATGCTGCTGTTCCGGCTGAACGTGCGCGACCGCCGTCACCTGGCTCAGGTCATGCGCAGCATCCGCACGAATCCGGAAGTGGTCCGTGTCTCGCGAACTCCGGCGTAACCCATGGCATTCGAAACCATCCACACCGCCGCCGCCCCTGCCGCCATTGGAACCTACAGTCAGGCCGTTCGCACGGGGAAAACGGTCTACCTGTCCGGCCAGATTCCCCTGGATCCGGGCACCATGGAACTGGTGGCGGGCGGCATCGACGTCCAGATTCGCCAGGTCTTCGACAACCTCGCCGCCGTTGCGCAGGCGGCCGGCGGCGGGCTGGGCGACATCGTCAAGCTCACCATCTATCTCACCGATCTGGGGCATTTCCCCCGGGTCAACGAGATCATGTCGCAATACTTCCAGGAGCCCTACCCTGCCCGCGCCGCCATCGGCGTGGCGGCGCTGCCGAAGGCGGCAGCGGTTGAGATGGACGCGGTTCTGGTTGTCTGACCGCGCCGATACCCGCCGTTCCGCTCTGGCAAGGCCGGTCGCGGCGCTTCGTGGCGTCGGCCCGCGAATCGCGGAGCGGTTGGCGCGCCTCGGGGTGGAGCGGATCGCGGACTTGCTCTGCCTGCTGCCCCTTCGATACGAGGATCGAACCCGGATCAGGCCCCTTGGCGGTCTGATGCCCGGCGAGCGGGTCCTGATCGAGGGCGAAGTGGAACTCGCCGAGGTAGCGTTCCGCCGCCGCCGTTCCCTTCTCTGCCGGGTCGCCGACGGTACCGGCGCGATGACGGTGCGATTCTTCCACTTCAACCGCGTTCAGCAAGAACAACTGGTGCGCGGCGCGCGTGTGCGCTGTTTCGGAGACGTCCGGAACGGGCCGACGGGCCTTGAAATGATTCATCCCGAGTACCGCATCATCGGCGCCGAGCCGGAACCCCCGGGCACCGCCCTGACCCCTATCTATCCAACCACCGAAGGGTTGCACCAGCAACGGCTGCGCCGATTCATCCAGCAGGCCATGGCCGTGATGGAAAAGACCGACGCAGTCGACTACCTGCATGACCGGTTACCCGAGGGCTACCCGGAATTCGGCGAGTCGATCCGATTCCTGCACGGCCCGCCCCAGGGCGCCGACATCGACCCGTTGCTGGCGGGCAGCCATCCTTGCCAGAGACGGCTCGCGCTGGAAGAACTGGTGGCTCAGCGGCTGAGCCTGCAGCGGCTCAACCTGGGCCGCCGCCGCGAACACGCGATAAATCTTCAGGATGAGCGCGGACTGCTTGAGGCGTTCAGATCGCAGCTGCCGTTTCGAATGACCCGGGCCCAGCAGGCGGCGCTGGGCGAGATACTGGCGGATCTGGCCACCGCCTCACCCATGCACCGGCTGCTGCAAGGCGACGTAGGGTCGGGAAAGACCGTCGTTGCCGCCGCGTCGGCCGTTGCGGCAGCTTCGGCGGGCTATCAGACCGCCGTGATGGTGCCCACCGAGCTGCTGGCCGAACAGCAGCACAAGACGATCGCCGGCTGGCTGAGCTCCCTGGAAGTCCAGGTCCGCCTGCTCACCGGATCGGTGACCGGTTATGCACGCAAGCAGGTACTCGAAGAGATCGGATCAGGCCACGCCCGGGTCATCGTCGGCACCCATGCCCTGTTCCAGCAGGGCGTCCGGTTCGCGCGGCTTGCGCTGATCGTCGTCGACGAGCAACATCGTTTCGGGGTCAACCAGCGCCTGGAATTGAAGCAGAAAGGCCGCAAGGGCCTGCTCGCGCCTCACCAGTTGGTGATGACGGCAACGCCCATCCCAAGGACTCTGACGATGACCGCCTACGCCGACCTGGATTGCTCGATCATCGACGAGTTGCCGCCGGGACGCCAACCCGTGGGCACAGCCGTAATGCCGCAAAGCCGCCGTGCCGAACTGGTGCAGCGCGTTCGCGCACACTGCGGCGGCGGCCGCCAAGCCTACTGGGTCTGTCCGCTGATCGAGGAATCGGAGAATCTCGACTACCAGGCAGCCGCCGAAGTCGGCCGGGAACTGGCTGGCGCCCTCCCGGATCTCAACGTGGGCCTGGTCCACGGACGAATGTCCGCGAGCGAGAAGGATCTCGTCATGCGTGAATTCAGTTCGGGCCGGCTGCACGTCCTGGTGGCTACCACCGTGGTGGAGGTGGGAGTGGACGTTCCCAATGCGAGCCTGATGGTGATCGAAAACGCGGAGCGCATGGGCCTCTCCCAGTTGCACCAATTGCGCGGCCGCGTGGGCCGCGGGCGCGATGCGTCGCACTGCATTCTGCTCTACAAACCGCCGCTCACCGACCTGGCCGAGGCGCGTTTGCGCGTGCTGCGCTCCACCACCGACGGCTTTGAGATCGCGCAGAAGGACCTGGAGTTGAGGGGGCCCGGCGAGGTCCTGGGCACGCGCCAGACCGGACTCATGCAGCTCAGGGTTGCGGACATCGTCAGGGACGCCGACCTGCTGCCGGACGTCATCCGCATTTCGGACGAACTGTTGACCCGGTATCCCCGGCGGGTCGATCCGTTGATCGAGCGCTGGACCCGCGGCGGCTCCGAGTACGCGAAGGTATGAACGTGCCGGGCCGACTCGGGGCCTATGCCCGGCTGATCCGGCTCCATCAGCCGGTGGGCATCTGGCTGTTGCTGTGGCCGACGCTGTGGGCGCTCTGGATTGCCGGCGAAGGGCGCCCCGACCAGCGCGTTTTCATTGTCTTCGTGCTCGGCACCGTGGTGTTGCGTTCCGCGGGCTGCATCATCAATGACTACGCCGACCGCAAGATCGACGCCCACGTCTGGCGAACCAGGAATCGTCCTCTGGCCACCGGCGAGGTTTCCGTCCCCGAAGCCCTGACGCTGTTCGTCGTCCTGATGCTCGTCGGGCTGGGCCTGGTGCTGACCATGAACCGGCTCACCGTGATGCTGGCGGTCATCGGCGCGTTCATCACCGTTCTCTATCCGTTTACGAAGCGCTTCATCTCCTTTCCCCAGTTGGTGCTCGGAGTCGCCTTTTCCTGGGGCGTCCCCATGGCGTTCGCGGCCCAGCTTGGCGCCGTTCCGCCGGTGGGCTGGGCCCTGTTCGCCATGACCATCGCCTGGGGTGTCATCTACGACACCGAGTACGCAATGGCGGACCGGGTCGACGATCTCAAGATCGGTGTCAGGTCCGTGGCCATTCTGCTCGGCGACATGGACCGGCTATTCGTCGGCGTCATGCAGATCCTGTTCCTCACGGCGCTCGTTCTGATCGGTGAGAGCGTGGGCAGGGGCGCATGGTTCTTCGCCGGCACTGCCGTCGCCGCGCTGATCTTCGCTTACCAGCAGTTGCTCCTCCGGGACAGGGATTCCGCGCGCTGCTTCACGGCGTTCCGCAACAACGCGATATTCGGGGCTTACGTATTCGCCGCGATTCTGCTGGACTACCACTTCGAGACTTAGCGCTTGGCGGCCATGCTAATCTTCAGGTGAAGGCGGTTCGTGCGGGCTCCCCCGGAAACCCGCTGAGAGGTGAACATGAAACGGCGACTCGCGATGTTGGTCCTGGCGGCGGTAACCACGCCGGTGGTGGCACAATGGCTGACGCTGCCCACCCCGGGAATCCCGCGCACTGCAGACGGCGCGCCCGATCTGTCGGCACCCGCGCCGCGCGCCACCGATGGCAACCCCGATCTGTCGGGCCTGTGGTACCCGGTCGACGTGACGGGCGGCCTGCTGGACCCGGCCAACGCCCAGGAGTGGGCGCGCCTGTTGATGGCTGAACGCGAGGCCCGCTTCCTGCAGGACGCCCCCCGCTTCCGTTGCCTGCCCAGCGGGCCGGGATTCATCACCTTGTCCGGCAGCAACTTCGGGACGCGCAGAATCGTGCAGCATCCCAACCTCATCGCGATCCTGAACGCCGATCTGACCTACCGGCAGATCTTCATGGACGGCCGGGAGCTGGAGTCCGATCCCTACCCGATCTGGACGGGCTACTCCGTCGGCCGCTGGGAGGGCGACACGCTGGTGGTCGAGAGCAACGGCTACAACGACAGCACCTGGCTGCATGCCCGCGGGCTGCCGCACTCCGAGCGCCTGCGCATCACCGAGCGCTACCATCGCCCTGATTTCGGGCACCTGCGGATCGACGTGACCTACGAGGATCCCGAAACATTCGATGAGCCGTTGCACGCGGTGGTCGACCTCGCGTTTCGCGCCGACGACGAGATGCTCGAACTGGTGTGCAACGAGGCGAGCGAGGGGCAAAGCCATTGGGGCGGCGACATCTCGCAGTCCGATGACCGGGTCGTGGAAGTCGATCCGGAGATCCTGGCCCGATACGTGGGTACCTACGAAGGCTACTGGCTAAGTTCCTGGACCACGGTCGAAGTCACGCTGGAAGACGGCGCTCTGTTCCTGTTAAGAACGCCGCCCTATGCGCGAAATGCCGCCAGCGGGAGCGAAAAGTCACGGCTGGTTGCCCTGTCGGACACGGCGTTCGAATGCCTCTGCGGCCTCGGATTCATCTTCACCGCCGAGGAAGGGCAGATGGCAACCGAAGTCGCGGAAGTCCACGTTTCCGGCGCATGGCCCTTCATCCGCGTGCCTTGACGATTTTTTTGGACCGAGCCTGCCGGAACAGCCGCTACCCAGGATATCGAGCTGAGTAAATCGCGCTGCCTGCTTCCATTCGGCATCCTGCAGTGCCGACCTATGACCTCGGTTGGTCGTCGGTCTTGTTCCGATTCGGAGGATGGTTCCGGAGGTAGGTACCGTAGGCGAACAGGGCCAATGGCAACCCGACCATTGAAATTATTGCGATTACATCGACGCTCATGAACCTTCCTCCCCGGATTCGGTGACAACAAAATAGGCCATGCGCTCACGGAGCGCGGCGAATTCCTGGCTGGTTTGCTTGCGCAGCGCGTCGAGTTCCCGACCGAACTGATCGCGGAATGCGATGAGTTCGCGGTGTGTTTCGACCGCGGACCGCTGGCCGTTCAGAATTAGGCCCGCCAAGCCGATCGCGACGCCAATGATCGTGCCGATGATTGTGTATGTCTCCATCGTCATGGCTTGGTTTCAGTCTATGCCGCCTTCCGCTCCTCGATCCGCCAAATGGTGATAGGCGAACGTTAGCATACCGTCATCCGTGATCTATACGTTCCAATCCGGGCATTGTGGCGAGATTCTCGCTGCCCGCCCGAGCGTATTTCCGGAACGGCGCGCATGCTAGCCTATGTGGACACCATCGGGGTCGCTGGCGTGCCGGTGCGGCGCGCCGTCGTTATCCGTCGCTGAAGGGACCTGGGGAAGATAGATGACGGCACACATGTACAAGGCGAAACTGACCTGGACCGGCAACCTCGGCGAGGGTACGAGCGGCTACAAGGCTTACACGCGAGACTACGACGTGGCGTTCGAAGGCAAACCGGTCATCAAGGGTTCGTCAGACCCGAACTATTTCGGCGACGCCACCCGCCACAATCCCGAGGACATGCTGCTGGCCGCGCTCTCGGCCTGCCACATGCTGTGGTACCTGCACCTGTGCGCCGTCAACCGGATCGTGATTACGGACTACGAGGACCGCGCGGAAGGTGTGATGGAAATGTCGCGAGACGGGTCGGGGCAGTTTACGGGGGTCACGCTGAGACCGCAGGTCACAATTGCGGCGGGAAGCGATGCTTCCAAGGCGGAGGGGCTGCACAAGCGCGCCGGGGAACTGTGCAATATCGCGAGGTCGGTCAGTTTTCCCGTGAGGCATGAGGCGATGGTGACGCTCAGCTGACCTTCGTCTCCGCCACCTTCAGGCGCTGTCCAAAAATTTGAAGAAATGGTCCCCAGAAAATTTGGACGGGGCAATGCGGTTATTTTCCTTGATCGCTATTCTCCGAAGGCGCAGGTCCGATGACTTCCACCGCAATGGTTTTCGTTTTTCCGTCTACGTCAATCCAATATGGATTGTCGTCCTCCTTAAACGAGTATTCAGCCGACGTCACCTTGTAGAGGTTGCACCACGTTAGCTCTGCATCGGCGAGATTAAACAGGGCGAAGTTCAATCCGTCGTCACTGAACGCACTCTTGTAGGCGATTCCGTCGTATCCCTCGCTCTTGAATAACTCCGCTATAACTTGAGTGGGCACGTAGTCGGTCGAAGTGTCACTTGGCGTCGTCGGCTCTGAGAATGCCCGGTCAATCTGCTTCCAGACTGCTTGTTCTCTCTCATTCGTATCGGGCTCACCAAAGTAAAACACTAAGTCACTGCCTCGGTGTACGGAAAAATCGACTATACGGAGGACCCGTTTCGTCTTGAAATGCGCGCACGATACGAGCGAGCCCAGTCCGGGGCGCACCTCTGACATGGCAGTATCACGCCGGTTCGAGAGGTATAGGACAGGAATGCCTTTCGGGTTGACTCGACCCTCTGGCACACGACTCGCAATTGGCTTCATTCGTTCCGGGGAATACGCGGCGGGAATCTCACCAACGGATTGATCTTCACCGTCCAGTGGACGCCATGTATGACCAGCCTGGGCTCGCCAAAGACCGAATTCTGCTGGCATCTCATGAATGCGTGACTTGGAAGTCCGCAATACCTCCCGGAGAAAATCCTCGTCTTCAGGAGTTCTGATGAAACGGGCCCGTCGCCGGACGCGGTAGGCAAATTGCCGGTAGCTGTTCCAAGACTTGAATTCGCTCATGTCGTCTACATCAACCGCGATCTAATGCGTACTACTCCCAAAGTTGGTAACCAGTAGAGCGAAAAGTACCTACTCGACGCGGCGACACGCTAGCCTTCCGCTCCGCCACCCCACGCAACCGCCGCCAACGGCAACTCATTCAGCTCAGCCCTCGCCTCGCGCCAAGTCGGATAATGTTTGTTCATAAGCTCGACAAACCTCTCGCTGTGCGTCGGTTCCAGCAGGTGCAGCATCTCATGCACCAGCACGTACTCGAGCAGATCCCTCGGCTTTTTCACCAGTTCCGTGTTGATCCGTATTGTGCGTGCGCGGTGGTTACAACTTCCCCATTTCGTTTTCATCCGTTGGAGGAAGTAGCTGGCGACGGCGACGCCCAGCTTCGGCTCCCACCGTGCGATCAGCTCCCGAACGGCAACGTGCAACAGGGACTTGTGCCAGTCGTGCATGACCACTGCACGTTTGGCGGCGCTGCTGTTGGGACGCACCGTGAGCATGATGGCGCGATGGCTGAGGCGGATCGAGGGCTTCGCCTCTTCCTCCTTTACGGTCAGCAGGTAGCGCCTTCCCCACAGGTAGTGGCTCTCGCGCTCGACGAACCGGCGCGGCGTCTCGCGCGCCTGGCCTCGAATCTTCGCCTGCTGGTCGCGTATCCACCCAAGTTTGGAGATCGCGTAGGCGCGGGCTACCTCGCTGCGCGTTCCGTTCGGGGCGACAAGGGTCACGCGCCCGCCCGGCGGATGCACTGACAGGTGGACGTGTTTGACGTCCTTGCGCTTGAGGGCGATGGCTATCTCGCCAAGCTGAATCGTCTCCGCCATCAATAGTCCGGCTGGTTCTTGACGAGTTCGAACAACGCGCGTGTGGCCTCGCGGTTACGGCCCAGCAGCGGAAACAGCGCGTTCAGCACCTGAGCCTCCCGCGCCTGGTCTCCCCGCCACCCCGCCGGCGCCTGCTCGCGCATCACCTGATCGATCTCCAGCGCCAACCTGACGCGCTCGTCGTCATAGTCGGCGGGCGGCTCCGAGATTCCTTCCGCCCGGGCGCGACCGGCGGCGAGAATCCCCGGCAAGTTGCGGTAGATCACCACCGCCCCACGCCTACCGTGCAGCGCGGCCGGTACGCCGTCCCCGGCCTGTCCAGCAGTGAGCCGCCTAACCAGCGCTTCCGCCCTGCGAAGAAACGCCTCGTACGCAGCCGCATCTTCGCGGCTCTGCTTGATCAGGTCCTCCAGCAGCTTCGACATCTGCTCGTAGAACCGGGGGTCGGTGAGCCGGCTGCGGATAATGGTTTTGCGGACGTTGTTGATGATCCCTTCGGCGATCGCGTTCCTGGACAGTTTGCCCTTTTCGTTGAGCTTGGCGGCGATGGCGTCGTGGATCCCGGTTTCGACGATCAACTCCATCAGCGACATGTCGCTGAGCTTGCCGAGATCCGCAGCGGGTTCGGCCTGGACGTACGTGTTGAGCAGATGGCGCATGTCGGCCTCGTACGGCTTGATGTCCAATTCCTCGCCCGAGTTCTTCTTAATGGCCGAACGAATCTCGCTGTAGAACTCGACTTCCTTCCTGATGGTGGTTGCCTCGGCTTCGGAGTAACCAGTTTCGGTCAGGTCCTGCGCAATCGACGCGAAGGCTCGCACATAGACGGCGACGGCCTTGTAGAACGATATCCGCTCGGCCTCGGTCTCATTCAGCGCGTCCGGGTTGGCTGCGTCTCCGCAGAAGTGGTACAGAAACTGCTCCACCTCGCGCGGCGGTTGGACCGGTTCGCACAGGTAGCGAAGTGATTCACGGGCCTGTTCCAAGCTCTTCCTGCCCTCACTCAGCCACTCCTTGAGGTGGACGTTGTTGTCGCCGCCGCTTCCCGGGTCGGTGTCCAGCTCGTCCGAGTTGTAGACGGCGATCGCCTCCTGCACGTCGGTGAATAGTTCCTTGAAGTCGACGATGTGACCGTATTTCTTGTCGTTGCCGTCGAGGCGGTTCGTTCGGCAGATGGCCTGGAACAGGTTATGGTCGCGCAGTTCGTTGTCAAGGTAAATGTACGTGCAACTCGGAGCGTCGAATCCGGTCAGCAGCTTTCCGACGACGATCAGCAGCTTCATCCGGGCGGGCTCCTTGATGAACCTGCGCTTTGCTTCGTCCTCGTACTGTTTCGTCGTCTGGCCAGCCGTCAGGACGTGCTTGGTGTAGGTGTCAAACTTGTAGCGCTCGTCGCTTTCGGGGGATTCGCGGGAAATCGCGTTGTGGTTTGGCTGGTACGACGTGACTATCCCGCAGTACCGTCCAAAGGGCGTGTTTTGGAGCAGCCGGTAGTAGTGGCATGCATCGTAGATGGAGGCGGTGACCAAGATTGCCGTGCCCCGGTCATCGTTGAGTCGCGGCTTGAGACCGAAGTCCTGGATGATATTGGCGATGATCCGCAGTTTGCGCTCGCCGGCACTCATCAACTCCTGCATCGTCGCCCAGCGTCGGCGCAATACTGCCTTCTGAAAATTGTTCAGGCCCCTGGTCTTCTGCTCGAACCACTGGTCGATGGCGGCCTGCGAGGTGAGGCGCTGCGGGACGTCGCGCGCCTCGTACTTGAGGTCGAGAATGACGCGATCCGCCACGCCTTCGTGGAACTTGTACGTGTGGATGTAGGTTCCGAAGATATCCTGCGTCATCCGCTTGTCCTTGCGCAGCAGCGGTGTGGCGGTGAAACCGATGAACATCGCGCCCTCAAGCCAGCGCTTCATCTGCCGGTTCATGGCGCCGCCCTGGGTGCGGTGGCATTCGTCGACGAACACGTGGAAGCGGCCCGAAACCGGCGGCGGGTCGCCTTTGAGGTCGGTCGATTCGAATTTATGGATCAGCGTGCATAACAATCGCTGTGTCGTCGCGCCGAGCTTATCGACGAACTGCGCCCGCGTCGTGACGCGCGGGGAAGCCGCATCCGGGCCGATCACCCCGGCATTCTTCATTACCCCTTCGATCTGCTTGTCCAGCTCATCGCGGTCGGTGACGACGAGGACGCGACCGTCCGGATCCTGCTCAAGGATCCACTTGGCCAGCAGGACCATCACGATGCTCTTGCCGCTGCCCTGCGTGTGCCAGATGACGCCGCCTTCGCGCTTCGCGATGCGCGCCTGGGCTTTCTTCACGCCGATGAACTGATGCGGCCTCGGCACCTTCTTTTGACCGGCGTCGAAGACGACGAAGTTGCGGATCAGGTCGAGCAGCCGCGCCTTGTTGCACATTTGGGCGAGCGGCCGGTCGAGCAACGCTCCTTCGGCAGGCGTCGCGCCGGTTGGATTCTCGTCCTTCCACGCCACGAAGAACTGTTCCGGCGTGCCGACCGTGCCGTAACGCAGCCCCTGCGAGTCGTTGCCGGCGAAGAGGAATTGCGCGGCGCTGAAGAACGGCTTGTTGAAAATTTCTTCCTGATTCGTGATGAGCTGCCGCACGCCGTCGCCGATCTCAACCGAGCTGCGTTTCAGTTCGATCACGCCAATGGCGAGGCCGTTGAGATAGAGCACGATATCCGGGCGCCGTTCGTAGCCGCCTTTCAACGTGACCTCTTCGGCCAGTGCGAAGTCGTTGTTCTCCGGATGCTCCCAGTCGACGAGATCTACTGTCTCGTGGGCTTGGCCAGCGACGGTCTGGACACGGACACCGTAGCGCAGAAGCTGGTAGGTGCGGAGGTTTGCTTGGTAGAGCGTGGTCCCGGTCGAATCCGCAGCGGTCTCGATCTTCTGGAGAGCAGCGGAGATTTGCGCGTCGGAATAGCCGCGCACCTTGAGGTTCTCGCTCAGCAGAGCCGTCTCGATTGCACGGTTGTTCTCCCGTTTGGTCCAGTCGCCGAGATTGCGGTAGCCGAGGTTGCCGGGACGCGCCGGATTGGTGAATATCGCGACGACGCGGTTCTGCGTCTTGCGCTCCGAGCGCCGTTGCTCAGGCATGGGCCAATTTCGAATTGACCAGCCGTGTCCTGCCAGTGAGCAGTTCCTGCATCATCGCCTGTTTGAGGTCTCGCGTCTTGTCGCGGCGGGCTTCGAGAGCGGCGATTTCGGCGTCCATGTCGGAGAGGATGATGGCGATTTCCTCTTGTTCAGCATATTGGCGTGGAAGGTAAATTTCTATTCTGTTCATTTCAGACTTATTCAGCTTCGCACGAGTACCACTAGCCAAATAAGGGAGTATGTTCTTATGCACCAAAGAGAAATACAGAAATCCCTGACTGTGACCACGCTTGGCTTTAAGAATATGGGCGTGGTTGTTCACCCAAATTTTTCCCGACATCCGATACGCGATTGGCCGGTGAGCATATTCGTCAAAGTATCCACCATCCTCAGCGATCAAAATCACATCATCATCAATGACGAAGTCGTCTACGTAATCAAGGATTCCGTTGGCACCACAATACGGGTAGGACCCCGGCATCCTTGCTCGCTGCGCTTCGTTCAACGGGACGCGAACATGATCAAGACAATCGGCAATTTGCCCAAGCTTCCTTGTCTCCCACACCCCATCGTATCTTGGCAGGCGCATTCGACCGGTCAGAAGCTGCTGCATAGTGGCCTGTTTGAGGTCCCGCTTCTTGGCGGTGAGCCTATCCAGCGATTCCAGCAACGCATCCACATCGTCCAGCACGGCCGCGACGGCGCGCTGTTCGAGGACATCGGTAGGCAAATCCACCGTTTCAACGTGAAGATCGTTGCGATTAACTCCCGGCACTCCGCTTTTCCCGCTGAAAGATGCGAAGTCAAATCTCTGCAGAAGATAGTAGATAAACTGTGGGTCGTTACCATGGAAATCACGAACGTATAGCGTAGTGTTCAGCGGCCAGAATGGCTCGGAAATTAGGAAAAGCTCACCGATAGTGCCGTACCGGCCCGTGACAACTCCAATTGGATCGACCATTGCGATGTCGTGGAAGTCTGTTACGCCAGCCGAACTGACGATCGGTATATCTCCGCTTTTCCGATCACGATGCGGGAGATCGTAGCCACGCTGAAACGTCACCACTTGACCTAGAGGCTGTGTAGCCCATGCACTCATTGCTTGGCACCCATCTTCTTCAGGTGCACTTCGACCTTGGCACTCATCTCTTTGACTCTCCGCCGGAGTTTTGGCAGTGGTGTCGCATAGCGTTCCGCCAGTTGGCGGATCCGGCCAGTCAGCATGAGCGAGACGCGATCCATCTCGCTCTGTACCGCAGCGGACAAATGTCCCATCCACTTGTCGTCCACCACCAATATCTTGACTTCAGCCTCTGTTAGCTTGGGGTACTTGGCGTCGATCTTCTGGTCGAGGTCTTTTTGCGCGGCGTTGCGCTTCTTCTTTAGACCAGATTCCTGCTTTAGCAAATCCGCATATGCCTCGAGCACAGCGCGTTCATCAGCATACAGTGGGTCGGCATCGATTTCCTTGAGCCTCTCCTTCACGGCCTTTGCCGTGATCTTTTTGTTGGCGGATTCGATCACCTCGGCAAGCAACCCGTCTTCGCCGCTATTCTCCTCACGCATTTCATCGAGTTGTTGTTCCCGGACTGCGAGCTGTGCGTCGAGGGCATCGAGCGCGTCACGTTCGGCGATGAAGTATCGGGCAACCAGAATTGACGCAGGTACAAGGTCAGACTTGAAGCGCCGCTTGCCTTTCAGGTAGTCGTGAGGTTCAGGCCAAATGAGCTTGTTGTTCTTGCCCTTGACCCGAACGATCTCGCGAGGCTGCACGCCGTTCACCCAACCCTCGGCAGCGATCAGATACGCGTCGTCCTGCATGAACTCGGCCCAGTAATCCATCAGATGCTGGTAGACATCGTAGGCATCGACCAACGGCACTTGGCGAAACGCTATCAGCAGAGCCTCCGCTATAGTCTGGATAAACTCCTTCGGGTGGCTGTCCTTGCCGAAGCCGGTGAGCAAGGGCGTGTTGGCGCTCCGCCATTCGGCGAAAACCTTCGCGACCTTTTGCTGGAATGCGGAAAACTCTGCGTGTTCGAGGATCTCAGATTTCACTTCCGTCAGCGCCAGCTTCAATCGTGCGTAACCGGGGCGGCCTGCCGATTCAAAGAGGTAGCTGCGCACGCCGGGAAAAACCTGCCAGTACGTATCGAGCGTGTCCAAATCGCGCTCCGGGATGCCGCCGCGCAAGTGAGCGTCGATGTCGTGCAGGTCCTCAGGCTTGGTGCTGTCGACGTAGCGCGGAAGGTTGAGATTGAAGTCGTTCTTCGGGTCGGCGATTTCATCAATCGGCACCATGCGAGCATAGCGCGGGACATCGACCTGCCGCGTAAACGTATCGACGACCCTGTGGATATCCCGCTCGCGCAGCCTGCTTTTGGGGCCATCCTTTCTGAATTCTCTAGAAGCGTCGATCATGAACACGCCCGTACGCCCGGCGGCATTCTCCTTGTCGAGCACGACGATGCAGGCCGGGATGCCCGTTCCGTAAAATAGGTTCGGGGGCAGCCCGATGATTCCCTTGAGATAGCCAGAGCGGACGAGTTGCTCGCGGATGGTGGCTTCCGCATGGCCGCGAAACAGCACGCCGTGCGGCAGCACGCACGCGGCCTTTCCCGTGCCCTTCATCGAGCGAATGATGTGCAGCAAGTACGCGTAGTCGCCTTGCCTGGCGGGCGGCTCTCCCCACGTGAAACGCTGGAAAAGGTCCGTTGACGGAACAAGACCGGTCGTCCAGGTCTTGTCGGAGAACGGCGGGTTTGCGACGACGTAATCGTACGTGCGAAGCCTCTCGTTTTCCTTGAATATCGGTGCGGCCAGCGTGTTGCCCGAGACGATATTCGCCGTGGGAAAGTCGTGAAGGATCATGTTCATGCGGGCCAAGCCCGCGGTTGTCACGTCCTTCTCTTGTCCTTCAAGGGTGATTAGCTTGCCCGCCTCGGCAGCCACCTTGAGGAGTAGCGATCCCGAGCCGCAGGTCGGATCATAGGCCGTGGTGGACGCTTTGGTGTTGGCTGGCGAGATTCCGATCACCTGAGCAATAACGCGGCTGACCTCGGCGGGCGTATAGAACTGTCCCTTGCTCTTGCCGCTTTCTGTGGCGAAGTGCCGCATCAGGTACTCGTACGCGTCGCCGAGGATGTCGTCGTGCTCGGCGCGGTTCCGCGAAAAGTCGAGCTGCGGGCTGGCGAAGATATTGATCAGATTCGTCAATCGCTCCACCATCTCATTCCCCTGCCCGAGTTTGTTCGGATCGTTGAAGTCGGGGAAGTCGCTACGCGCCAAGCTCGTGTTGGCCAATACAAGCGGGGCGATGACCTGCGTGTTGATTCTGTCGCCGATGTCGCTCTTGCCGCGCAGTTCAAGCATATCCAAAAAGCTTGCGCCATCGGGAATCGTCACGGGCGGGGCGAAGTCGGCGCTGTCCGCGTACTTGTCGGTGATGTACTTGATGAACAGCATGAACAGGACGTAGTCCTTGTACTGACTCGCGTCCATGCCTCCGCGAAGCTCGTCGCAGGACTGCCAGAGTGAGGAGTAGAGATCGGATTTTTTAATGGCCATTATGGTCGTTGGAGTGCCGGTCTCGTTCCCGCTTTGTTGAACTCGCGCCCGGTTGGCAATTCGTTACTCATCGAAATAGTCTACTGTGTATGGGGGTTGATTGTGCGAAGCAGTGCCAGATCGCTGGACGAGGGTGAAGCGCTATTAGCAACCTGCCGCGTGACTTGACGCTGGCTAGTTCGGTCGCCAGAACGGTCACGATAGCGGCCCCGCACCACCGAAACGACTCTTGCCCCGCCTTGAAGTTAGCCGATTTGACCCAATCTCCTACCCATTCCGAATGCCGTCCACCCCATGCCCAACGACTCGCCTAAGTTGCCGCCCGTTTTCTCGATTCCCGATACCGATGGATTTCATCAGTACTCTATTTCACCCGGCACCACAACCACATTCTGCGGGGCGAACGGAAGCGGCAAGACACGCTTGGCCGTATACATTGAAGAGCAACTGGGCCTCGTGGCCCACAGGGTCTCCGCCCACCGTGCGCTTTCTCTTAATCCCAGCGTGCCAAAAATCTCCGAACAGGAAGCACTGAGCGGTCTGAGAACCGGCTACACGAAAAGCCACCGCGATGGAGATGCGCTGCCTTACAGGCTAGGCCATCGCTGGGGAGGCCAGAGGGCCACTCTGCTGCTCAACGACTACGACTATCTCGTACAGGCCCTCTTCGCCGAACAGGCGAACACGGCACTACAGAGCCACCAAGTCCTGCGATCAGGTTCGAGTGCCGCTGCCGAACCGACTAAATTCGAGCAACTATCCGAGATTTGGGAAAACCTACTCCCCCACCGCAAGCTGGAAATTACCGGGGACGATATCAACGTGCGACTGCCGGGGACGGAGGCCATCTACCCGGCGTCGGAAATGAGCGATGGCGAGAGAGCCGTCTTCTACCTCCTAGGGCAAACCCTAGTCGCCGCCGAAGGCTCCTTACTGGTAATCGACGAGCCGGAACTCCATCTACACCCCTCCATCATGACGCTCCTTTGGGACAAACTCGCCGCCGCCAGGCCTGACTGCGCGTTCGTGTTCATCACCCACAGCCTCGAATTCGCGGCAGCGAGACCGGGCAAAAAGTATATCGTGCGCGAGTACCGGCCCGGCCCCGCATGGACCATCGATCCGGTACCGAAAGATACCGGCTTCAGCGAAGAGTTCGCCACTCTGATCCTCGGTTCCCGCCGCCCTGTACTTTTCGTCGAGGGGACCGCCTCAAGCCTTGATCGGACCATCTACGGTGCCTGTTATCCGGACCACCTCGTCCTACCCCGCGCTTCCTGCGAAGCCGTTATCCATGCTGTCGCGTCGATGCGGAGCAACGCCGCCTTGACGCGTGTCGAGTGCTGCGGGATCGTCGACGGCGACCACCGTTCGGACGAGGAAGTGCGCCGCCTGCGCGAGCGAGGTATCGCCGTGCTCCCCGTCGCAGAAGTGGAAAACGTCGTTTTGCTGCCGCCAGTCAGCCGCACTATCGCAGCGCACGAAGGCTATTACGGCGACAGTCTCGACGCGCGGCTAAACCACCTGCGTCAAGCGGTCTTTCAATCCATCGCTTCCGACAACGAAAGGTGCGCAACCATACTGCGATACGTCGCCCGCCAAGTCGACCGACAATTGAAACGCATCGACCTCGGAGCCGCCACCAGCGTCGAAGAACTCGATGCGATGTGTGCGCGAAACGCGGAGAAACTGGACGTGCGCGCGCTTGCCTCGGATGCCGAACACCGAATGGCCAATGCCATCACAAACGACGATCTTCCCGGGCTGCTCGCCTACTACGACAACAAAGGGCTGCTGGCACTCGCTGCCAGACACCTGAAGGACACGAGCCTCAAGTCATTCAAAGCTTGGCTCGAACGAATACTGCGCCAACGTACGGCACCTAGGCTGATTACGGCTCTCCAAAACGCCCTGCCCAAGCTCCCGTAACGATTCATGAATTCCCTTCTATTTTCCCCGCATCGATTTATGGGAGCAACCGAAAGGTTCCATCCGATACTTCAAGTCCAACGCATCGCCTTGAGTAATACAGTCATGATTGACGTTCAAAAAATCGAAATCATGGCCATCAAGACGGGAGTTATGCCAAGTACCACTCCATGCACATCGAATACGCGTCCCCGAACGCTATTGGCCATCTCTCCTGTCGACACGGAAGGAAGGCGGAAGAGTCGCTACTGTAATGGCGCGGTCAGCTTTGGCTGCCGCAGTTCTCAAGCCTACATGCATGTGAACCTGCTGTAGACAGGACTGTTGACGCCAACACTGTTCCGAGACTCAACAGACCCTTCAGCGAGTACAGACGATGCCAGAACGCGGAATCAGAAGCACATATTCGCAGTGCCCGTTTCAGCTGCTCATGTGCGACAAAGGCGGTGTCATTGCGTCCGGCACAGGGTTTTTTTTCGAAGTGGACGACCAATGGTTTGTCGTGACAAACTGGCACAATGTTACCGGACGCGACTTCCAGACCAGCAAGCTGCTGTCGAAGCACGCTCGGATACCGACCCACCTAATAGCGAAGCTGTCCACATACAAACTCGGAAATAGCCAGAACCAGAGCTTCGCGATCGGGCCACACGAAGTACCTTTGTACCACAAAAACCAAGCGTGCTGGCTCGAACATCGTGACCACGGCCGCTCCGTCGATGTCGTCGCAATCCCTTGGGAAAGACCAGAAGCATGTCCCCAGTTTATGCATAACGCCGCCAACCGAATCAGCACGGACAATATTCCGGTACAGCCGGGCTGCATCGTATTCGTCGTCGGCTTTCCGCAGGCGATCAGCGTGGGATTCGGCTTGCCGCTTTGGAAGTCCGGGTACGTGGCTTCCGAACCCCACTACGATGTGACGCTTGAAGGACGTCTGCAAGATTTCGGGGGCTTGAAAGGTGGTCGGCATGTCCCAGCTTTCTTTATCGATGCACAAACTCGGGCTGGAATGTCGGGATCACCCGTGTTCGCACGCTATTTCGGCACTTGGGACATGGGCGACCCCTACCGACCGGTCAACCCTGACGAACCTGGGTTTTGGGACCGGGAGGATGTGGCGATTTTCGGTAGCGAGGGGACTCAATTCGTAGGGTGCTACAGCGGACGTATAGCGTCGCGAGAGAACGACGCGGCCCTAGGTTTGTGCTGGCGCCGAGACGTGATTGAAGAAATTTGTCGAAACGGCAAGCGGAGCGAGATATCCCTCTAAGCAGCCCAGACAGTTAGGATCTCATTTTACAATGTCTCAATTGTTTCACGAACCTGCTGTTCGCTAATATTCCAATGCGATTCGCGTTACAAGCAAGTTTAGGCATCTCGTCCGCATGGGTAACCATTACCTTAGGCTTTATGTTGGAAACACTTTGGCTAAACCAATTGCCTTGGTGGGGATGGGGTATTCTGACGATTCCCGGACTGTTGTGGATATTTTGGTCAGCGAAGAAATTATCTCAAGTAAGTCCAAACACGGAATCGGAAAACGCAGAAAATACTGAAATGCTAGCGTTCAAATCTCAACGAAGAAAGGATATATTGAAGTTCTTGGAAAATAACGGACTCTGGTATATCTGGATTGTGACGCTAGCGATATCTATGTTGTTGGGACGCTGCACAAGCAATTACCCTCCCATATGAACAATACACTTAAGGCCAACTGCTCGACCCATCTGCCGCCATGCCACCTGATCACGGACCCGGAGTGACCGGATCGTAGAGTGTTCACGGCGTTTGATGTTCTTTCTGTCGGAACGCACTACCGGCGAGGCACCTTCGCCCCCGGCTTCCCTTCGATATTGCCCTTGACAAGTCCATCCAGAAATTCAGCGAACGGTACGACATCGCCCGCAACGCTCGCAGCTTCGAGCGCCGCCATGTAATCGTTGCGGCGCTCGACCGGGACCACGGTCCACGGATAACCGCGCGATGCCAGCATCGCGTTCATCAGGAAGCGGCCCACGCGCCCGTTGCCGTCCATGTACGAGTGGATGTAGACGAACACGAAGTACCCGAGCACAACCCTGATGGCGGGGTCGGGGCCGTCGGCGAGCAATTCGAACAGCAGCGGCATCGAATCGCGCACCGCTTCACGGGGGAAGGTCCTTTTGACGGGCAACGCGCAGCGGACGTCAAACAGCGAGGTGCCGTGTTCTCCATTGGTTATTCTGCTGTAGCGCCTGTAGGCTATTGTGCCGAGCGAAATCTCGCGGAAGAGCCGTTGCTTCAAGGCTCATCCGCCGCCGGAAGCCGCAGCAGTCTTTCGCTTCGCCACACCCGAACGATCCGGACTGTGGACTCTTCCCTTCGATAGACGATGCGAAAAGGCGGGTGAATGAGCTCCCTCAGCGTGTCTTGACCAAACTCCGGCACGATTCGGCCCATCTCGGGGTGTTCGGCCAGGCGTTCAATCCGCGCCAGGATTTCAAGGAGGAAGCGGGTACCAGTCTCGGGAACGCCTTGTTCCGAGTACCAGTCCTTAATGTCCCTGAGGTCCTCCAGCGCGGATTCCGCAATCCGGACGCTGCTTCGGGGCATTGGCTAAATCAGGCCAAGGCGGCTTCGGGCTTCGGTCAGACTCACGTCGCGGCCGGACTCCAGATCGTTGATGCCCTCCACGACCGCGCGCATGAATTCGCGTTCCTCCTGGGCCTTCTCGTATTCCGAGAGGGATTGAACGACCACAATGCCACGTCCCCGGCTCGTCAGCAACAGGGGGCGGCCCGCTTCCACCGCGTGCCTTACCACGCGGCCGGGGTTTTTTTTCAAGTCGCCGAGGGGCACAACATCCGTGGAGAAACGAATTGTCATCGGGCAACTAACCAGTGCTGATAAGAGGTCCTTATAATAACACCGGTTGACGGACCCGTCTCGCCAATTCCATTCGGCTTGGCAGCGCTGGCCGGATACGGCAGAGACTTCTGGCCGTGTCAAGCTTGTTTTCTGGATAAACACCCGAGATTCTCGGCTGGAAATAATGGTAGGGTTCGCATGTAATGCGCTCATCGGTCATTCAAGACGCAACCTGCGATCGCACCGGCGGTCCCGATGAAGCTGAAACAATGGACAGTTCGCGGCGGCGATGTCACCAGCCAGTTCCTTCGCCAACTCGCGGTGGGCCTCATCACCGGGGGTGTGATCGGGATGGCCTTCATGCCGCCGGAGCAGAGTTACTACGGCATTTATCCGATCAGTATCGGCATGATTCTCGCACTGATCGGGCTGCTTGAATCAAGAGAGGAATTGCCATGAACAGTTGGCTTGACGCATTGATCGTATACTCTCCCCTGATTGTGTTCGCACTCGTGCTGGCCTACATTTCGCTCTTTGTGGCCCCCGAGGATGATCCGTAAGCTATTCCAGTGCCGTCGGACTGATCGATTCAAAGCAGGAATACCCATGACCAGTTGGCTTGATGCCCTGATCCTCTACTCGCCACTGATTGTTTTTGCACTCGTGCTGGCCTATATCGCGCTCTTTGTGTCCTACAAGCGAAAACCGTAACAGTCAGCTCCTCCCCGCCGCATCCTCCACAGTCTTCTTGAAGACGGTGGTGGCCGCGCCGATCATGGACGAAACGTCGCTGAGGTTTGCCGGCACGATGAGCGTGTTGCCCTCGCGGGCAAGGTTGCCGAATCGCTCCAGGTAGTCCTCGGCGACCCGTAACTGCATGGCCTTGTCGCCGCCCTCGGAGTTCAACGCCGCGGCGACTTTCTTCAACCCTTCCGCCGTCGCCTCTGCCACGGCCAGAATGGCAGCCGCCTCACCCTCGGCTTCATTGATCTGCTGCTGCTTGGCTGCCTCTGACTCCTTGATCACCCGCTGCTTCTCACCCTCGGCCTCGTTGATCTTGGCGTCCCGTTCGCCCTCGGATTGCAGCACCGTGGCGCGTTTCTCCCGCTCGGCGCGCATCTGCTTTTCCATCGCGGTCAACACGTCCCTGGGCGGGTTGATGTTCTTGATCTCGTAGCGGAGCACCTTGACGCCCCAGGGGGTGGACGCCTGGTCCAGTTCCTCCACGACCCTCACGTTGATGTGGCTTCGCTCCTCGAACGTCTTGTCCAGTTCGATCTTGCCGATCTCGCTGCGCAGCGTCGTCTGGGCAAGCTGGGCAATGGCGAACAGATACTCGCCGATACCGTAGGAGGCCTTGCGGGCATCCATCACCTGCAGGTAGAGCACGCCGTCGACGCCCACCTGGACGTTGTCCGACGTGATGCAGATCTGCTCCTCCACGTCGATGGCCTGTTCCTTGAGCGTATGGCGATAGGCCACCCGCTCGAGGAATGGAACCAGGATATTGAATCCTGCCTGCAGCGTTCTCGAGTACCTGCCCAGATTCTCGACCACGTAGGCATTCTGCTGCGGCACCACTACGGCCGTCCTGATGATGACGACGATCGCGACAACGGCCAGGACCGCGGCAACTATGAATCCAGTATCCATGAATGACTCCTTCGTGTTCGATCAGTCCGCGACCGGTTCGCGCGCCAACCCTTCAATTCTCAATTCGACCCCGTCCGACTCCACGACGCGGGCATCGGCGCCCGCTGCAATCGGCGCCGGACCGACATTCACCGCCGTCCACCGGGAACCGCGCAGCTTGACCCGCGTCCGCCCCCCGGGAGGGACCATTTCCTTCACCCCCACCGTTGCGCCTGCCGCCGAACCGTCAAAGCCCGCCGCCTCACCGCCCCGGATCCTGTCGTAGAGCTTCTGCCTGAACAGCACCATCGAGCCCACGGCCAGCACCGAAAACAGCACCCACTGCACCCAGATCGGCAGTGTCACCCCCACCAACCCCAGGATTCCCATGCAGATCGCCGCGGCGCCGACGAAGATGAGATAGAAGGCGGCATCCACAGCCGTCAGTTCGGCTCCCATCAACACAAACCCGATGATCAACCAGCCCCACCAATTCATCTTGCCGCTCCCTGAACCTCCTACGGACGAGTACGACTCACCAGAGCCGGTACTGCGGGGCAAGATATACGCCGAACGGCGGATTCGCCAGCAATATTTTCACCGCGTCGGAGCCAGGAGATGTCCATCTACTGCCTCCATCCACCCGGGGGCGCAACCCGCGCCAGCGCCCAGGCATGAACCTCGCTGGCGCCTGCCTCGCGCAGGGCGGCCGCCAGCGCATTGACCGTCGCGCCGGTGGTGATGACGTCGTCGACGATGACGACCGTCATTCCCTTCAGGTTTCCGCGAATGCGGAACGCACTGCGCAGGTTCCCGGACCTCTCGTGCGCGGCCAGCAGGGATTGCGGCTGGGTGTTGACCTGCCGGTGAATCCCGCGCACGAGGAGCGGCTTCCCGGTCGCCGCCGCCAGCGGCCGAGCTATCTCGAAGGCCTGGTTGAAGCCGCGCTCGATCAACCGCCTGCGGTGCAGCGGCACGGGCACCAGAGCGTGCACGTCCTCCTCCGGTTCGCCGCGTTGAAGCGCCTCCGCCAGCAACAGCCCCAACGCCCGCCCCATGGCCCTGGAGGGCCGGAACTTCATCGCTTGTATGTGCGCGTCCAGCGGCGATTCGTAGACAAACGGCGCCGTCACCTTCCCGATGCACCAGCCCCTGTCGGGACGGGGGCAGCGGCTCACCGGCTGTGCCAGGCCGCAACCTGCACAGGCGTCGCCGACGCTCCGCACCAGCGCGCGGCACGGCGCGCAAAAACCCGCGTCGGCCGGTCCGCCGCAACTCTGGCAGCGCTCCGGGAGGAGCCCCGCCAGTGCGCGATGAAAGATTTTTCCGCCGATTTTCAGTTGACAGACCCCTGCTTCGGTTCCAATACTCCCGTCTGACTTTCGCAGCCATCCCTGCAGGGGACCAGCCCCAAATGTACGCAAAATCAGCAGAAATGGAGCCCAGGACCGACTGGAGCCCGGACGAGGTCACGGCGCTGTACGAAATGCCGTTCAACGACCTGATCTACGAAGCCCAGCGGGTCCACAGGCGACACTTCGATCCCAACGCCGTGCAAGTCTCCACGCTGCTGTCCATCAAGACCGGCGCCTGTCCGGAAGACTTCGCCTACTGTCCGCAGAGCTTTCGCTACCACACCGGCGTCCCGACCGAGGACCTGATGAGCGTGGAGGAAGTGACCCGGGCGGCCGCGCGGGCCAAGGCGGCCGGCGCGACCCGATTCTGCATGGGCGCCGCGTACAGGGGCCCGAAAGATGCCCAGGTCGAGCAGATCTCCGCCATGATCAGGGCCGTGGGGGATATGGGCATGGAGACATGCGCGACGCTGGGGTTGCTGACCGAGCCCCAGGCGCAGACGCTGGCCGAAGCCGGGCTCGACTACTACAACCACAACCTGGACACATCCGAGGCGTTCTACGGCAACATCATCACCACGCGGACCTTTGCCGACCGGTTGCGTACACTGGAACATGTCCGGACTGCGGGCATGAGGGTCTGCTGCGGCGGCATTCTGGGCATGGGAGAGGCGCGGGAGGACCGCATCGCCCTGCTCCACAGCCTCGCCACGCTCGATCCGCAGCCCGAAAGCGTGCCCATCAACCAACTGGTTCGTGTTCCGGGAACGCCGCTGGCCGACGCCGACGACCTGGACGGGCTGGAGTTCGTGCGCACCGTGGCAGCGGCGCGCATCCTCATGCCGCGTGCGCACGTGCGGCTTTCCGCCGGCCGTACCGGGTTCAGCGACGAACTGCAGGCGCTGTGCTTCGCCGCCGGCGCCAACTCGATCTTCTACGGCGACACCCTGCTGACCACGGAGAACCCGGAAGAGGCAGCCGACCGGGCGTTATTCCGGAAGCTCGGATTGAAGCCCGAACAACCGACGCGGCCAAACTGATCGCAGAACGGTTTGCCCGAACATGCAAACCGCGTACGGACTGCCCGACCGCCGCGCCGCGCTGATACGGCTGCGGCGGGCCAGTGCCACGTTCGACGATGCCGACGCCGTTCACTCCGAGGCTCGAACGCGCCTCCTTTCGCGGCTGCCCCTGTTCAGGCTGAATCCGGTTCAAATCGTCGACCTGGGCACCGCGACGGGCAAGGCATGCCCGGAACTGGCGGCGCTGTATCCCGACGCGTGGATTCTCGCCGTGGATCTCTGCCGGCAGATGACCGCCCGCACAAAGGCACGTTGCCGGCCCCTGGACCGTGTTGCACCCATCACGGCGGATGCCGGGCGAATGCCCTTTCGCAGCAGCAGCCTCGACCTGGTCTTCGCCAACCTGCTTTTGCCGTGGTGCGATCCCGGCGAGGTATTCCGGGAAGCTGCCCGGGTGCTGCGGGACGGTGGGCTGCTGCTGTTTACCACAGTGGGACCCGACACCCTGATGGAGGTTCGCGAAGCCTGGTCCGAAGTGGACGACGGGCTGCATGTCCACGGCTTCGCGGACATGCACGATCTCGGCGACCTGGCGAGCCGGTCCGGTCTGGCGGAACCGGTGCTGGACATCGACCGGTTGACGGTGACGTACCCGGATGTGGCCGGGCTCGTATCGGACCTGCGCGCCTGCGGCGCCACCAACGTGGCCCACGGCCGCCGTTCGCAAATGACCGGCCGATCGCGCTGGCGCGCGTTCCGCGAACGGCTTGAGTCGCAGCGAACCGCAGCGGGGCTCTCGATCAGCGTCGAATTGATATTCGGCCAGGCCTGGGGCGCCGGCAGGCCCGCAGCAAGGGGCGGCGGCGACCGGGTAGGCATTCCGGTCGATGAAATAACGCGCCGGCACCGAAACCGCGGCTCCACGGGCGACGAAAATCCAGCCGCCTGACTGCTATAATTTCCCGCCCTTTTTCGTGGCGCGTCCCGGACGCCCCGCACCCCGGAGCGCCGGCTCCGGCCAATCCGTGATCTGGCCCGTAGCCGGTACTGCAAGCAGCCTGGAAAATTGACTTGAAGACGAATTTCGTGCGCCTGGCCCGCACCGGCACGGTGCTGGCCCTGCTGGTCGTGGTCATCGGCGCCTGGGTGCGCCTGACCGACGCCGGGCTGGGCTGCCCCGACTGGCCGGGCTGCTACGGGCAACTCGTCGTTACGGAGAGCACACGGGAGGCCGCCGAGGCATTTCCGGAGCGGCCGCTGGACGTGGGCAAGGCGTGGCGGGAAATGATCCACCGCTACCTGGCCACGGGACTGGGTCTGCTCTGCCTGATCCTGTCCGGCCTGGCCTGGTTCAACCGGCGGGACCCGGATCAACCCACCCGCCTTCCCCACGTCCTGCTCGCGGTCGTGATCTTCCAGGGGCTGCTGGGCATGTGGACGGTCACGCTGCTGCTTCAGCCGGTCATCGTGTTGGCGCACCTGCTGGGCGGCCTGACAACGCTGGCGCTCCTGTTCTGGCTGGGAGAATGGCGGCCCGTGCTGGCGCGGATTGCAGGACCGGCAGGCCGGGCGATGGCCGGGACAGCCGCCCGCGCGGCGGAGGAGGCACGGCAGCCGCTGTCAGGCCGGGGGGAGCGGAGCGCCGGCGCGGCGCACCGGCCGGGACACGCGCAACCCACCGCATCATCGTGGCTGGCTCGTACGGGCATCGCTGCATTGGCGATCCTGGCCGTGCAGATCGCCCTAGGCGGCTGGACAAGCGCCAACTACGCGGCGCTGGCCTGCCCGGATTTCCCGACCTGCCAGACTCGCTGGTGGCCGCCGGTGACCGACTTCCGCGAGGGCTTCGTGCTGTGGCGGGAACTGGGCGTGGACTACGAGGGCGGAGTGTTGGACAATCCCGCCCGGGTGGCGATCCACTTCAGTCACCGGCTCGGCTCCATCGCGGCGACCCTGGTGCTGGGGGTGCTGGGATGGATGCTGGTCCGGCGGCCCCGGCTGAGGCCGGACGGCATCGCGGTCCTGGCCGCGCTCGGGGTACAGTTGATTCTCGGCGCGAGTATCATCGTCTACGGTGTTCCCCTGGCCGTCGCCGTTGCGCATAACGGAGTGGCGGCACTGTTGCTTTTGGCGGTTCTGAATGCAAACCAGAGAATTGGACATTACCGGTGAGCGCCTGCCCGCCCGGTGGCGGGACTACTATGCGCTGACCAAGCCGGGCGTCGTCAGGCTGCTGGTGTTCACGGCCATCGTGGGCATGTTCCTGGCGCAACCCGGCATGGTGCCGTGGCAGATCCTTGTATTCGCAAGCCTGGGTATCGGTCTGGCCTCGGCCTGCGGCGCCACCCTGAATCACGTGCTCGACCAGCGCCTGGACGCGAAGATGGCCCGAACCCGCCACCGCCCCCTGCCCACGGGGCGAATCGAGGAGCGCGATGCCATCGCCTTTGCCATGGTGCTGGGCCTCTCGGGCATCTGCATTCTGGTCCTGCTGGTGAATCCGCTGACCGCGGCGCTGACCTTCCTTTCCATGGTGGGGTATGCCGTGGTGTACACGGTGTATCTGAAGCGGGCGACGCCCCAGAACATCGTCATCGGCGGGGCGGCCGGCGCGGCACCGCCGTTGCTGGGCTGGACGGCCGTGACCAACGACATCAGCGGCCACGCCCTGCTGCTGTTCCTGATCGTCTTCACCTGGACACCGCCGCACTTCTGGGCGCTTGCGGTGGCCCGCAAGGAAGACTACGTCCGTGCCGGCGTACCGATGCTGCCGGTCACCCACGGTCCCGAGTTCACCAAGTCGTTCGTGCTGTACTACACCTGCCTGCTGGTCCTGGTCACCCTGCTCCCCTACCTGACGGGCATGAGCGGGATCCTGTACCTGTTTGCGGCGCTGCTGCTGGGGGGCGGATTTCTCTATCACGGCATCCGTCTGAAGTACGGCAGCGACGCCAGCATGGCCATGAGGACGTTCAACTATTCCATCACGTACCTGGCGGCACTTTTCGGGTTTCTGCTGATCGATCACTACATCCCCGTGTTCTGGCCCCAATAGCCGCCCGGCCTAACGAGTCCGTACCCCGGGATTCGACGTGGACGTCACCGCAATTCTCGATCCGCTGAACGACGCGCAGCGCGAGGCGGTGACCACGCCGCCCGGAAAACCCGTCCTGGTGCTCGCCGGGGCCGGAAGCGGCAAGACGCGTGTGCTCGTGCACCGCATCGCCTGGCTGATCCTGGCCGAGGACGTCATGCCCCAGCACCTGTTCGCGGTCACCTTCACCAACAAGGCCGCGTGGGAGATGCGCCATCGCATCGAAGACCTGCTGGGCTTCCCGACGCGCCACTTCTGGATCGGCACCTTTCACGGCCTTGCGCACCGCTTGCTGCGGATTCACTGGGCCGATGCCGGGCTGGCGGAGGGCTTTCAGATCATCGACTCCCAGGACCAGTTGCGGCTGATCACCCGCCTGTTGAAGAACCTGGGCCCGGGAGGGGGTGAATTCGATCCGAAGGAAGTTCAGTGGTTCATCAACCGTCAGAAGGACGAAGGGCTGCGCCCCGACAGCGTCGACGACGAAGGGCGAACCCAATGGAAGCGGCTCATCGACCTCTACTCGCGGTACGAGAAGGTGTGCGCTGCCGCCTCGGTGGTGGACTTCGGGGAGTTGCTGCTGCGTGCATTCGAATTGCTGGAGCAGCGGGCGGAGCTGAAGGAGCAGTACCAGCGGCGGTTTCAGCACGTCCTGGTGGACGAATTCCAGGACACCAACTCGATCCAGTACCGGTGGATGAGACTCCTGGCCGGGTCGGAAGGCGCACCGTTCGTGGTGGGCGACGACGATCAGTCCATCTTCCGCTGGCGCGGGGCGCGGATGGAGCATCTGCAGGGATTCCAGGGCCACTTTGCCGGCACCCGCGTGGTGCGCCTGGAGCAGAACTACCGTTCGACGGGCAACATCCTGAACGCCGCCAATGCCGTCATCGCGCACAACGCGATGCGCATGGGGAAGAACCTGTGGACCGCGGGCAAGGCCGGCGACCCCATCACGCTCTATGCCGCCCTCGACGAACACGACGAAGCCGACTTCGTCATCGACCGCATCGGCGACTACCTGGCCGGGGGACACCGGCGCGACGAAGCCGCCGTCCTGTACCGCTCCAACGCACAGTCCCGGGTGTTCGAGGAGGCGCTGCTGGCCGCCGGCATTCCCTACCGCGTGTACGGGGGGCTGAGGTTCTTCGAGCGTGCGGAGGTCAAGGATGCGCTGGCCTATCTGCGGCTGATCGCCAACCGGCACGACGACGCGTCCTTCGACCGGGTGGTCAACCGGCCGCCCAGGGGCGTGGGCGTGAAGACCATGGAGGTGGTGCGCGCCCGGGCAGTGGACGCGGGATCGAGTCTCTGGTCCGCCGCCACGGAATGCCTGCAGGACGGCCGCCTGGCAAGCCGTGCCAGCCGGGCAGTCGGAGGCTTCCTGCAATTGGTGGACAGCCTGGAGGCCGACACACGGGACCTGGTTCTCCACGAGCAGGTGAGCCGGGTCAACAAGGCGAGCGGCCTGCTCTCCCATCACGGACGCGCCGGTGACGAAACAGCCGAAGCGCGTGTGGAAAACCTCGAGGAACTGGTCAACTCCGCCCGCGGCCTGATACGCGACGAGGATTCGGAACTGTCGCCGCTGGACGAATTCCTGTCCTACGCGGTTCTCGAGTCGGGTGAAGCCCAGGCCGGCGCAGACGAGGAAGCGGTCCAGCTCATGACAATGCACTCGGCCAAGGGCCTGGAGTTCCCGCTGGTCTTCGTGTGCGGGCTCGAAGAGGGCCTGTTCCCCCATCAGCGCTCCATCGAGGATATCGGCGGGCTGGAAGAGGAGCGGCGGCTTTGCTATGTCGGCTTGACCCGGGCACAACGCAAGCTGTACCTGACCCACGCCGAACAGCGCCGGCTGCATGGCAGTTACCGGTACACGACACCATCCCGGTTCATCCGCGAAATTCCCGGCAACCTGCTGGAGGAGCTCGGGCAGCGGATGTCGGTATCCCGGCCCGTGTACCGCGGCGGACGGTCCGGCGGGCGGTCCGGCGGGCGCTACGGAGAGCCGTCCGGCGGGCGCACCGGCAGACGCTCCGGCGCACGTTACCGCGCCATGTCCGGCGCGCAGATCGGCGGCGATAACCCGCCCATGAAACTGGGCCAGCGCGTCCGCCACGGCAAGTTCGGCGAGGGTATCGTGCTCGACTGGGAGGGCAGCGGCTCGCACGCCCGGGTACAGGTGAATTTCGAGATGGCCGGAACCAAGTGGCTGGTCCTCGCCTACGCCAACCTGGAGCTGATGTAAACTAGGGTCCGGTTCCGCGATCCGAGAACGCAGGCCCCAACGCCGATTCACGCGTCATCCCACTATGAAAATCCTGATTCTGGGTGCGGGACAGGTCGGTACCACGGCTGCCTACAGTCTGGCCCGGGAAGAGGCCAATGAGGTCACCATCGTCGACCGCAACCCGGACAAGCTGCGCGAGTTCCAGGAGCGGCTGGATGCGCGCACGGTCCTCGGCCACGCTGCCCACCCCGACGTGCTCGAGCGGGCGGGGGCGGGCGATGCGGAAATGATCATTGCGCTGACCAACAGCGACGAGATCAACATGGTGGCCTGCCAGGTCGCCGGCAGCCTGTTCGAAACCCCGCGCAAGATCGCGAGAATACGGTCACGGGAGTATGCCAAGCACCAGACGCTGTTCCGGCCCGACGGCATTCCGGTGGACATCATTATCAGCCCCGAGCAACTGGTCACGGCGCACATCGACGAACTGATTAATTTTCCGGGGGCGCTGCAGGTTCTGGAATTCTCGGAAGGCCGGGTCAGGCTGGTGGCGGCCCGGGCCCACGAGGGAGGCGCCCTGATCAACCGGCCGATCCGGGAACTTCCGGAGCACATTCCAAACGTCGAGTGCAGAGTCGCTGCGATCTACCGCGAGGGCAGCAGCATCCTGCCGGATGGGGATACCGTGGTCAGGGAGGACGACGAGGTCTTTTTCGTCGCCGCCCGCAAGGACATCCAGGCCGTGCTCAGCGAGGTGCGCGGTCCGGAGGATCCCATCCGGCGCGTGGTCATCGCCGGCGGGGGCAACATCGGCATGCTGCTCGCCGACGCACTTGAAGACTCCAACCAGGTCAAGGTCATCGAACGAAGCTACGAGCGGGCGAGGCGAATCTCCGAGCGGCTCGACAAGGCCATCGTGCTGCATGGCGACGCGACCGACGAGAACCTGCTGCTGGAGGAAAATATCGACCGTACGGACGTCTTCGTCGCCGTGACCAATGCCGAGGAGGCCAATATCCTGTCCGCCATGCTGGCCAGGAGAATCGGCGCCAACAAGGTCATGGCCCTGATCAACAAGCCGGCGTACGCCGATCTGGCCGCCACCGGGACCATCGACATCGCAATATCCCCGCACCAGATCACGCTGGGTTCGCTGCTGGCTCATGTTCGCAGGGGCGATGTTGTGAAGGTGCATGCGCTCCGTCACGGCGCCGCGGAAGCGATCGAAGCCGTTGCCCACGGCGATATCCGCGAATCCCGCGTCGTGGGTCGCACCATCGAGGATATCCGGCTGCCCCGGGGTTCCACGATCAGCGCGATCGTTCGCGGTGAGGACGTGTTGATGGCGCACCACGACACGGTGATCGAGGAAGACGATCACGTCATCCTGTTCGTTGCCGATCGGCGGCAGATCGACGAAGTGGAACGACTTTTCGAAGTTGACTAGTATTAGAATCCATTCCCGGCAGGATTGAATCGTAAGCCATTGAATTTAGCCAATAATGCAGTGGTCTCGCCGCTCTTTCCGGCACTCGCCGGCGCTTGTCTTGCCGCTTGTTCCATGCTGCCGGCACCACCGGTTTCCGAATCGGCAACGGAGTTGACCGACGAATTTTCCGCAAGCGCCGATACGGGCTCCTACGATCCGTTTGAATGGTGGAAGTCATATGACGACCCGGTCCTCGACCGCATCGTCGAAGCCGTGCTCGATTCGAATTTCGACCTGGCAGCCGCGGTGGCGCGGGTGGACCAGGCAAGGGCCAGGGCGCGCATCGCCAATGCCGCTTCATTCCCCCTGATCAACCCGTCTGTCGGCGGCACCGATTTCGAAACGCCCACCAACGCCGGCATCGGCGCGCAACTGGAAGAACTGGGCCTGGACGACGAGACCTATGCCGCCTTCGGCATCGTCCTGCCGGAAGCGATCAGCCTGACCACCTACTCGCTGGGCGGTACTTTCGCCTATGAGGCCGACTTCTGGGGCCGCAACCGCAACGCCGCCCGCGCCGCCGGAGCCGAGCGCCTGGCTTCGGAATCGGACCTGCGCGCCGCCCGCATCGGGATCCTCGCCGAAACCGTGGCCACCTACCTGGCGATTACCGACCTGCGGCGCCAGCGGAGCCTGGCGGGCGACAGCATCAGAATCCTGCGAGAACTGGAACGACAGCAGACCTCGCGCTATGACCGCGGCCTTGTCGATGCCCGCGCGCTCTACGCCGCACGGCGCAACCTGCACGCCGCCGAAGCCGAGCTGCCGCCTGTCGAGGCCGCGCTGGCGGACGCCGAAGGCCGGCTCTGGGTGCTGTTGGGCGGGTACCGCGACGACCTGGCGGGCATCCTGCCCGATGCACTGGCGCCCGGCCCGGCGCCCGGAGCCGTCCCGGCGGGCGTACCGGCCGACCTGCTGGTGCAGCGGCCCGACGTCAGCGCGGCGCGCCAGCGGATGGAGGCCTCCCGGTACATGGTCGGCGCCCGGCGCGCCGAACTGCTGCCGTCGTTGTCCCTCTCCGGCACCATCGGCCTGCAGGGCACCGACACCAGCGAATGGTTCGATCCGGACCAGTGGTTTCAGAACCTGACCGCAAACCTGCTCGCACCAACGTTTCAGGGCGCGCGGCTGCAAAGCAACCTAGGAGCGTGCGCCGTAGGATGTTTCGCGGTCAGGCGAAGGGCGCAATTTGGCGATGAACCCGCATGGGCGACCGCGGAATCGGCCGATGGCTCGGCGTGGGCGCACAAAGGCCCCTGGGCGCGCTCCAATCGGCCGT
>JAJEFE010000010.1 GCA_022820625.1 Gammaproteobacteria bacterium
GCTTGGGGTGAAAATCCGGCGCCGAGACCGGAAACGGCCCAAAATCCCGCCAAAACCGCCGATTCCTGGGGTAAAGTTCTTTTTGGACTTGCTCGAAACCTTTATCGATCAAAGGCTTCCGAACAGCGCAAGAGGCTCAAACCGGAAATCAAGGCTACCGAGTGTCCGCTACAAGGCCGTTCCGGATGTTGTCCATTGAACACCCGGTTACGCTATCCTCGCCACGATGAAAGCGCACTGGAATACACCCGCCTATTTTGAATCTGCTGCTGCCGCAGACATCGCTGCCGCACTTGAACGAGGCGCCGACCCGAAGGCTCGGGACCACGGCGGCGCGACCCCGCTGCATCATGCCGTGGCATGGAACTCCGATCCGGCCGTGATAGGTCTTCTGGTGTCAGCGGGCGCGGACCCCAGCGCGCGCACCGTCAACGGGGAAACGCCCCTGCATTTCGCGGTGATGCTGAACAACGATCCTGCCGTGATCGGCGCGCTGATCGAGAGTGGTTCCAACCCGGCGATCGGAGACGAACTGGGCGAGACGCCGCTGCACCGGGCCGCCGCCACCAACGACAATCCCGCCGTGATCGAGGCGCTGCTGGATGCAGGCGCGGATCCCTCGGTCATGGATACGTGGGGGCGTACGCCATGGGACCGCGCCAGGCTCAACAATGCCATCAAGGGTTCCAGCGCGCTCCGGCGTCTTCGGCCGGATGATCGAGTCAACGCAGAGTAAATCAGGGAAATACATGGACAAGGCACTGCACAACCGATTCTCCCCCGGTTCGATCGAATCGCGGGACCTGCAACACATGTTGCACCCGATCACGAACCTTGAGCTGCTGCACCGGACCGGGCCCCTGGTGCAGGAACGGGCCAGTGGCGTCTACCTGTGGGACAACAACGGCAAACAGTACCTTGAAGGAATGGCGGGGTTGTGGTGCACCGCGCTCGGTTACGGCGAGGAGGAGTTGATCCGCGTCGCCGAGGACCAGCTTCGGAAACTGAGCTACGGGCCCACGTTCGTCGGCAAGACCAACGAGCCCAGCGTTCTGTTGGCCGAAAAGCTCAAGGCGATGGTTTCGTTCGATGCCGACCGCGTGTTTTTCGGGCTGTCCGGCAGCGATGCCAACGAGACCCAGGCCAAGCTGATTTGGTACTACCACAATCTGATCGGTCAGCCCGAACGGAAGAAAATCATCAGCCGATTGCGGGGCTACCACGGAACGTCGCTCGCGGGCGGATCCCTCACCGGCCTGCCGCAGTTTCACAGCCATTTCGACCTGCCGCTGCCCGGGTTTCTGCATACCGAGAGCCCGTACTACTATCGGCAAGCCCTTGACGGAGAAAGCGAGTCCGACTTCTGCGACCGGCTGTCCGGATCCCTGGAGGCGCTGATCCAGCGCGAAGGCCCGGAAACGATCGCGGCGTTCATCGCCGAGCCCGTCCAGGGAGCAGGCGGCGTCATCGTTCCCCCGGAGGGTTACTTTCCCAGGATCCAGGCGGTGCTGGACAAGTACGGAATCATCCTGATCGACGATGAGGTGATCTGCGGGTTCGGCCGTACCGGGCGGGCGTTCGGCGCGCAGACCGTCGACATGCGGCCCACCACCATGACTGTCGCAAAGGCCCTGTCGTCGGCGTACCTGCCCATCAGCGCGGTCCTCGTGCCGGAGTACATGTACGAACCGATGATCGAAGCCAGCGGCGAGGTGGGCACCTTCGGACACGGCTTCACCTATTCCGGGCACCCGGTCTGCGCGGCGGTGGCGCTTCGGAACCTTGAGCTGATGGAAGAGCGCGAGATCTTCGCCCACGCCGCAGCGATGGGGGAAGTGTTTCAGCGTCGGCTGCGGGCGCTGGCGGATCACCCGCTGGTTGGCGATGTCCGCGGTGTGGGCCTGATGGGCGGCGTGGAACTCGTGGAGGACAGGCAGACCGGAAAACCGTTCGAGTCGTCGCTGGGAGTGGGCCTGATCTGCATGGAGCACGCTCACGAAGCCGGCCTGCTCGTCCGGCCGCTCGGCGACACCATTGCGCTTTGCCCGCCATTGATCATCACCGTCGATCAGATTGACGAATTGTTCGGCAAGCTGGACACGGCGCTGGACAAGACGCTGGATCAGGTGTCGGATCAGATGAGCGGGTAGATTCGCCCATCATGCCTGTCACCAGGGGAGTTCCGGATTGACTGAGGTACAGATCCACGGAATCGCCGTGTGGGCCATCATCGCCCTGGCCGTGGTGACGTTTCTCTACCTGCTGCGGTTCACCGCGCCGTTCGGCCGCCACTATGCCGGGGCCGGCTGGGGCCCGCACATATCCAACAGGATCGGCTGGGTCGTCATGGAACTGCCGGCAACGGTGCTGTTTGCCCTGATCTACTTCAACGGCGACGCCTCACGGCAATGGGTCCCGCTGATCTTTCTCGCCATGTGGCAGGCCCACTACCTGCACAGAACCTTCGTATTCCCGTTTCGAACCCGAACCGGCGGCAAGAGGATCCCCATCGCCGTTGTCGCCTCGGGCTTTCTCTTCAATCTCATCAACGCGTACATCAATGCCCGGTTCGTATCGAGCATGGGCGAGTACTCCACGGACTGGCTGACCGACCCGCGATTCCTCGCCGGCCTGGCGATCTTCGCCGCCGGCATGGCTCTCAACATCCGCTCCGACAACATTCTGCTGAAACTGCGGGGCTCGGGAAACTCCGGCTACTCGATACCGCGCGGCGGCGCATACCGCTACGTCTCGTGCCCCAACTACCTCGGCGAAATCATCGAATGGGCCGGCTGGGCACTGGCCACCTGGTCCCTCGCCGGCTTCGCCTTCTTCCTCTACACCGCTGCAAACCTGGCCCCCAGAGCGCTCAGCCACCACAAGTGGTACCAGGCACGCTTCCCCGACTACCCCCACAACCGCATGGCCCTCATCCCCGGCATTCTCTGACTCACACCCGGAAGACGAAGAATCGCGCTTGCGATTCACTCAAGACGCGATCGGCAATCGCATTCGGAATGATGCTGTTCGCCATTGACGTTTCGAGGCTCACCTGTTATACACAAATCTATACACATATAGAGGTGTAAGACATGCGGACCAACATCGAACTTGATCGGAAACTTGTCCGCGAGGCCCAGCAGTTGAGCCGGATAAAGACCATGAGGGCCTTGATTCATCAGGCCTTACTGGAGTTCGTGGGTAACCGCAAACGGCTCGACCTGAGGGAACTCGAGGGCTCCAACCTGCTGGATCCGGACTACGATCACAAGGTACTTCGGCCACCCGAAATCTGATCGCAATGTACCTGGTGGACACATCGGTGTGGGTTGACTATATCCGTGGCCGCGACCGATTCCATGTCCGCTTTCTGCGGGACCTGCTGTCGAACCCGCTTGCGGTAAGCATCACGCCCCTCATTTACATGGAAATTCTGCAGGGCGCACGCGACCCGGCGTCGTACGATCGATTGCATAGCTACTTCGGCGGACAACGATTTGTCGACTTCGACCGGCCGCTCGATGGCCACGCGGCAGCGGCCCGTTTGTACCTCGACTGTCGGCGGCGGGGCGTGACCGTTCGATCCAGCCTGGACTGCTTGATTGCGCAATGCGCCATCGAGTCGGATCTGACCCTTTTCCACCACGACCGCGACTTCCGTAACATCGCCTCGGTCGTACCGTCGCTCAAGGAAAAGAACTTTCTCGATTCGGTTGAACCGCCTCGCAGTCGCGCACGTCGACGGCAATAGCCCGCGACGTCGCAACTCGGGCCTTCGTCACCCTTCCGTAATTCGCTCCAGCCACTCCGGAATGACACAATCAAGGTGCGGATCAGAACTGATCTTTCAGCGTCCGCGTCCGCGCGAAGACTTCCACGAGATCGGCTTCGGCCGTGTTTGATCCGCCCAGACCGACCATGCTGCGAATCTCATCGCTCATGGGCCGCAAGAATGGATTGGTGGCCTTCTCTTCGCCCATCGTCGTCGGCACGGTCGGCACGTTGGCGGCTCGCATCGCGTCGACCTTGCGTGACCGCCGGGTCAGAGCGTCATTGCCCGGTTCCACCGTCAGGGCGAACCGGGCGTTGTCCTGGGTGTATTCATGGGCGCAGTAGACCAGAGTGTCGTCAGGCCAGCTCATGAGCTTTTGCAGCGACGACCACATCTGCGCCGGGGTCCCTTCAAAGAGCCGCCCGCAGCCCATGGCGAACAGGGTGTCTCCAACGAAGGCGACGCCGTCCTCGGGCAGGTGGTAGACGATGTGCCCGCGAGTGTGTCCGGGCGTGTCGTAGACCCGGACCGGGTGGCCGCCGAGCAGGAACTCGTCGCCTTCCCCGACCTCCGTGTCGATGCCGGGGATTCGCGCCGCGTCGGCCCGCGGACCGACGATCCGGCAGCCGGTGGCTTCCTTGATGGCCAGGTTGCCGCCGGCATGGTCGTGGTGATGATGCGTGTTGAGGATGTGCGTCAGTCGCCAGCCCTTGTCGTCGAGTGCCGCGAGGATCGGTCCCACCTCCGGGGTATCCACCGCCGCCGTCACGCCGGCCTCCGCGTCGTGGAGCAGAAAACCGTAGTTGTCCCGCAGGCACGGGAACATGTGTATCTCGATTGGCTTCATTGGCTGATCCTTGGATTTCGGCTCGTCGGTCGAGCGGATTCGTACGGTCGGGGCGGTTTTGCCGGCACCGTTATCGTACAATGCGTGGCCGCGCGCGCAAGGCGAATCGAGCGAATCGAGCATGCCGGAAATCACCCTGCCAGACGGATCCAAGAAGGCCTTCCCGGAAGCCGTGACCGGGCTTGGCGTGGCCGAATCCATCGGCGCCGGGCTCGCGAAGGCTGCCGTTGCCGTGCGTGTGGATGGCGAAATGCGGGACCTGAGCGCGGAAATCGCAGCCGATTCGGCCGTGGAGATCATCACCCGTACTTCCGAGGACGGGCTGGAAGTCCTGCGCCACGATGCCGCCCATGTCATGGCAGAAGCGGTCAAGGAACTCTATCCCGAAACCCAGGTGACCATCGGCCCGGCCATCACGGACGGGTTCTACTACGATTTCGCCCGCGACGAAGCCTTCACGCCGGAGGACCTGGAGCGCATCGAAGCGCGAATGCGCGACATCGTGCAACGCGACGAGCCGGTCGTTCGGGAGGTCTGGGACCGCGCGGGCGCGGTGGATTTCTTCAAGGGCCAGGGCGAGGTCTACAAGGCGGAAATCATCGCCGGCATCCCGGAGGGAGAGGAGGTCACCGTATACCGGCAGGGCCAGTTCGTGGACTTGTGCCGCGGCCCGCACATGCCCTCCACCGGGCGCCTGGGCCGTGCCTTCAAGCTCACCAAACTGGCGGGCGCGTACTGGCGGGGCGACTCCCGGAACGAGATGCTGCAGCGCATCTACGGCACCGCCTGGGCCAGCAACAAGGACCTCAGAAAGTACCTGCACCGCGTGGAAGAAGCCGAGCGGCGCGATCATCGCCGGCTGGGACGGCAGATGGACCTGTTCCACTTCCAGGACGAGGCCGTCGGCGCGGTGTTCTGGCATGACAAGGGCTGGACGTTGTTCCGGACGCTGGTGGAGTACATGCGCCGCCGTCAGGATGCGGCGGGCTACCAGGAGGTCAACACGCCCGAACTGATGGACCGCAGCCTGTGGGAAGCCTCCGGGCACTGGGATACGTTCGGCGAGAACATGTTCACCAGCCGCACCGAGGACGAACGCCTGTGGGCCATCAAGCCAATGAACTGCCCCGGGCACGTGCAGGTATTCAGGAATGCGCTACGCAGCTACCGGGAGTTGCCGCTGCGCCTGTCCGAATTCGGCAAGGTGCACCGCTACGAACCCTCGGGCGCGCTGCACGGGCTGATGCGGGTGCGGGCCTTTACCCAGGACGACGCCCATATCTTTTGCACCGCGGACCAGATCACCGAGGAAACCGGCGGGGTCTGTAACCTGGTGCTCGGCATATACCGTGACCTGGGCTTTGATGATGTGGTGGTCAAGTTCGCCGACAGGCCGCCGCGCCGTGTCGGCGATGACCGCATCTGGGACCGGGCCGAGGCAGCCCTGCAGCAGGCCATGGACGAGTTGGGCCTGGACTACTCCCACAACCCCGGCGAGGGGGCGTTCTACGGTCCGAAGATCGAGTTCGCGCTCAAGGACGCCATCGGCCGCGAATGGCAGTGCGGCACATTGCAGGTGGACCTAAACCTGCCCGGCCGACTGGGCGCAACCTACATCGGCGAGGACGGCGACCGGCATACGCCCGTGCTGCTGCACCGCGCGCTGTTCGGCTCCCTGGAGCGGTTCATCGGCATACTGATCGAGCACTACGCGGGCAACCTGCCGCTCTGGCTGGCGCCCCGGCAGGTGGTGGTGGCCACCATCACCTCGGACGCCGATGCCTACGCCGCGGAGGTCCTGGGCGCGCTTGAGGGCGCCGGGCTGCGTGCGGCGGCGGATCTCAGAAACGAGAAGATCAACTACAAGGTGCGCGAGCACAGCGTCGCGAAAACACCGGTCATCATCGCGGTGGGCAAGCGTGAAGTGGAACAGCGCACAGTCTCCATCCGGCGCCTCGGCCGGAAGGCTCAGCAGGTCATGGGCCTGGACGAGGCGGTGAGCCGGCTGGCGGAAGAATCTCAACCGCCGGGATAGGTCCGTCCCCGGACCCAACCCGAGCTGACAGGGAAAGTCTATGCGAGTAACCAGTTTCGAGCACAACGGCAGAGCCGGTTTCGGCGTGGTGGTCGATGGCGGCGTCGTCGATGCCGGCGCCCGGCTGGCAGGGAAGTTTTCCGACCTGCGGGACGTTCTGAGGCGCGGCGCGCTGTCGTGGCTGCACGAATTGACGAGCCGGGCGCCGGACCTCGCCGAGGACGACATCAGCTTCCTGCCGCCGATTCCCGACCCGTCCAAGATCCTCTGTGTCGGTATCAATTACATGGGCCACATCCGGGAAACCGGCCGCGACGTGCCCGGTCATCCGGTTCTCTTCACCCGATTCGCCGACAGCTTCGTGGGCCACGGCCAGCCGATGATCCGCCCCCGGGTCTCCACCGACTACGACTACGAGGGGGAAATGGCGGTGATCATCGGCAAACATGCCCGCCACGTGCCCCGCTCGCGAGCCATGGAGCACGTAGCCGGCTTCACCTGTTGCAACGAAGGCAGCGTTCGCGACTACCAGTACCACACCATCCAGTTCACGGCCGGAAAGAATTTCCACCGCAGCGGCGCTATGGGACCCTGGATGGTGACACGCGACGAGCAGCCCGACCCGGCGGCATTACACCTTCAGACACGCCTCAATGGCGAGGTGCTTCAGGATGCCCCGGTGAGCGACCTGTGCTTCGACGTACCGCAACTCATCGCGTACTGCTCCACCTGGACCCCGCTGGATCCGGGAGACGTCATCGTCACCGGCACGCCCGGGGGCGTCGGCCGCGTGCGCAAGCCGCCGATCTGGATGAAGCCCGGAGACGTTGTCGAGATCGATATTCGCGGGATTGGCGTGCTGCGCAACACCATCGCCGACGAAGCCGGCGGCTAGCGGCCCGGAGCTGTCGCCGCGGGCCGCCGTAGAGGTCTACCAGCGGCCGCCGCCGTATCCGCCGCGTCCGCCAGAGCTCCGCTTTTTCTGGGGCTTTGCTTCGTTGACCCTTAACGGCCGGCCGTCGAAGTCGGTGTTGTTGAGCGCCTCGATCGCAGCTTGAGCCTCGGCATCGCTGCCCATCTCGATGAAGCCGAAACCCTTGCTTCGACCCGTATCGCGATCCGTGATGAGCTTCACGGACTCGACCGTGCCGCAGGCCTCGAATTTGCCCAGAATTGTCTGCTCGGTTGCCGAGTACGGCAAGTTACCCACGTAAAGTTTTCTACCCATGATGCCTCCTGTTGGCTGAGTGCCGCTAACGGAGGATCAGAGCAGGGTGCCCGAGACTCAATTGACGGTGGTGCGCGATCCTACTGCAATTGGTTTCAAATTGCTCTATCCGGCTGATAAATTCGTATCGGTCGGACAGAGCGCCGGTTTTGGAGCTGGACGTTAGTCTCTGTAGATGTACCCGAATCCTTATGGGTTCTCGGCATCTGGGAGATCCTCGGATTTCTTGGCCTTTTGCGCTTTCCTCAGCGCGCGCTTGGCTTCTTTCGCCCGGCGCTTTTCCAATTTGGCCTGCTCTCGCTGCCTCTTCGCGTACGTCTGTGGACTGCGTCTTGCCACGGATCGGTTCTCCTGCCTGGGTGTGACCGACACGCTAGCACAGAACCGGGTCGTAAATCTCAGGCCACCCGGCGGAACCCGGTCAATTTCGAAAATTTACCGTCGATTCGCGCGGACCGGGAGGCGAGGCTCCTGTAATTTAATGAATTTCAGTTGTTTATGCCGGTCAGGGATCGAAAGTCGAAATTGCCCGGATCCGCCAGATGAGACGGGGTGACATTGCAAAGGCTGCGGAACAATCGTTCGGTGCGGCCCGGGTCCTCCGTTTCCCACGCGGTCAGCATTTGCTTGATCTGCCTGCGCCGCAGGTTCTCCTGAGAGCCGCACAGGTTGCACGGGATAATGGGGAATTTCCGTGCTTCGGCGTAGCGCGCGATGTCGGCTTCCCTGCAGTAGACGAGCGGGCGGATCACGACGTGCCGGCGGTCGTCGCTCAGGAGCTTCGGCGGCATCGCCTTCAGGGCGGCGCAGTAGAACATGTTGAGAAACAGGGTCTCCACGACATCTTCGCGGTGATGCCCCAGGGCGATGCGGGTAGCGCCAAGTTCATCCGCGACCCGGTAAAGGATGCCGCGCCGCAGGCGTGAACACAGGCCGCACATCGTCTTGCCTCGGGGGACCACCCGGGTCACCACCGAATAGGTATCTTCCTCCACGATGCGGTACTCGACGCCCAGCGCTTCCAGGTACCGTGGAAGTACCTCTTCGGGGAACCCCGGCTGCTTCTGATCCAGGTTGACGGCGACAAGTTCGAAGTTCACCGGCGCCCGCCGCTGCAGCGCCAGCAGCATGTCGAGAAGCGTGTAGGAATCCTTGCCGCCCGAGACGCAGACCATGACCCGGTCGCCGTCGCCGATCATCCCGTAGTCGGCGATGGCCTTGCCCGCCTGCCGGCGCAATCTCGCCTCAAGCTTTCGCCCGGACTCGGCGACCGCGACGCCCGGTGGTGAGGCGGCATGCAGATCGGGTACGGCTATCGTGGACATTGTCCGGTTTCAGGGTCGGTGAAGGAACCGCGGATCATACCTGACAGCGCGGGCGGCGCGGTATGATGGCGGGTGCCTTGCAACCGCCTGTCGCGGTGCAAACGGTGTCAACAATGGCCAGGAAACCCCGCAATCCCGTAGCCCGCTCGCCACTCCTGCGCAAGGGGGGCGTTCACCGCAAGTCCAGGTCCGCAGAGCGGATGCGGTCGAAGCGCGAGTTGAAGGACGAAGTTGAGGCCGGCACGGAAAACCAACCGGATCGGGGCGGCGGGACAGGCGCCTCGGGCTAGCAGCCCGTGGCAAAAGTCGCGCGAGCACCGAGACCGGTGAGGCGCCCGCCCGGCAAGGCGCGAGGAGCGCGAATATCGGGAATATTCAAGCGACGAGCAACGCAGCCGGGCGGGATGCATCGCCGGTCAAATGCCGCGGGACTTTTGCCACGGGCTGCTAGCCGGAGGCGAGGCGGTGAGCCTGACGGGTAGTTTCCGGGAGCCGGTAGCGGGGCGTGAGTCCGAGCACGAGATCGACGGCCGTTGCCAGCGTGAATCCGTAGCCGACCGATACGAACACGGGCTTGACCCCTCTGCGTGTACGGAGCACTGCCCCGACGGTTTCACCGCCATCGCGCAGCGGGACCCACGCACCCTTTGCCTCCGGCGCCGGTTCGTGAACCCCGATCAATCGCGACTTGGCCACACCGATGCTCGGTACGCCCGTCAGCAGGCCAAGATGGCACGCAAGCCCAAACCGGCGCGGATGCGCGTATCCCTGTCCGTCGCAAACCAGCACGTCCGCCGAAGCCGTCAACCGCTCCAGGGCAGCCAGGGCCGCCGGGCACTCCCGGAACGACAGCAGGCCGGGCACATAGGGGAAACGGGTGGGGCGGCGAGCAATGGCCGTGTCCACGACTTCCAGGCCCGGATAGCCCAGCACGACGGCCGCGGCCCGCGTCACCGCTCCGTTCCGCTCGAATCCGATGTCAATTCCCGCGACGCGGGCGGGCGGGCCGGTCATCACGTTCTCCCGCACCACCTGCCCCCGCAACTCCTCCTGGAGTCGCCGCGCTTCGGCAGGGCTCAGATCCCATGTATGCGATAGGGTCATTGGTCGATCCGGTGCGGTGGCAGCAGGCAGGAGAGACAGGCTAGGATTAGGGCGAAGGTCAGTACATGATCATTGTGCCCGTCAAGCTTGCCAGAATTTCAGCCGCGCAACCGCCCCGTATGCGCCGACTCGGCGTCCGTTGCTGTGGAAAGACCACCGATGCGTGACCGCCCGACAGCCTGGGCGGGCATGTTGGGGATTCTCGCGCTGGGGATCGGGCTCCTGGGCTCCACCGCATCGGCACGGCCCCTTCAGGACGTCCTCAACTACGGCACCCTGCGCGTCGGCGTGGCGCTGTTTCCCCCGTGGGCCATGCGCGATCCGTCGGGCGAGCTGACCGGATTCGAAATCGACGTTGCCAGAAGACTCGCCGAAGACATGAACCTGGACGTCGAGTTCAACGTCTATCCGTGGGACCGGATCATTCGCGGGCTTGAAGCCGGGGAGATCGACATCGTCGCCGCCGGTCTCTCGATCACGCCGGAGCGCGCGCTGCACGTCGCCTTCAGTCGACCGTATGCAACCGGCGGCACGACGCTGGCGACCAACCTGGAAACCACGTCGAACGTCACCAGTCTCGACGACCTCAACGACACCTTCTATACCGTCGCCGCCATTTCCGGGTCGGCCGCCGAGGAACTGGCCAGACGGCTGTTTCCCCGGGCGGAACTTCAGCTCTACGAAGACGCCGACACCGCCAGCTCCGCCCTGGTGGCCGGCGAGGTGGACGCCTACCTGGACAACGAGCCCATACCCACGTTCCTGGCGCTTGAGAACCCGGCCATCGTGGACGTGCCGGTTCCGGAACCGCTGCTGCCCACCCCCGCCGGGTTCGGGGTCGCCAAGGGCGACCCGGACTTCGTCAACTTCCTGGACGCCTGGATCACGGCGCGCGAAGCCGATACCTGGTTGCCGTCCACGCACGGCTACTGGTTCCAGACACTCCGGTGGAGGGACTGAGTTGCCGCGGGCGTGGGCTCGTCCGGTTGTCCTGCTGGGGACGATCTGCACCGGCGGCGCCCTCGCCCAGGAGGAGGCGCCGCTGCCGCCGCGCATCCTCGATGACCCGCCCGGCCAGGCAAGCCTGGCGCAGCTGCCGCCCGAACGCGAAGAGGTGCTGGAGGAAATCGTCGTCGTCGGCCGCGATGAGTGGCGGCTGCCCGACCTGGGCGCCACCTGGCGCACGCGCTTCGAGCGGCCTGCCGAGACCCGCCTGGCCATGCGCTACCTGCCGCTCTACGATCCCGAAATGGCCGAGCTCTGGCCGGACCTCTTCCAGCTCAGCAAGCAGGAAGAGCGCACCGGCCATATCGAGCTGTTCCGAATCCGCTTCGGGGCCGAGGCCCGGCAGGCCACCGTTCCCACCGTATTGAATCCGGATCCCTGATACATCGGCTTTACGCCTCTTTGACTCGCATCAACGCGCGGAGGACGCTCTGTGACCGCAAGCACCGACTTCGAAGGATTTCCCGCCGAAACGATCCGGTTCCTGGGCGAACTGGCAGCCAACAACAACCGTCCCTGGTTCAACGAGAACAAGCATCGTTACGAGCGGTGGGTTCTGGAACCCGCGCTCGACTTCATCGGCGCCATGGGACCGCGGCTGGAACGCGTCACACCGCACGTCACGGCCATTCCCAGGCGGGTTGGCGGTTCTCTGATGCGCGTTTACCGGGACACCCGTTTCTCCCGCGACAAGACGCCCTACAAGACCAATATCGGTATCCAGTTCCGCCACGAACTCGGCAAGGACGTTCACGCACCGGGGTTCTACGTCCACATCGATCCCGAGTCGTGTTTCCTCGGGGTGGGAATGTGGCACCCGGGGTCGGGACCCCTGGGCATGATTCGCGATGGGATCGTAGAGAATCCCGACGCCTGGCGGGCGGCGCGCGACGACACGGGCTTTCGCCGGAGATTCGAGCTGTCCGGCGACAGCCTGAAGCGGCCGCCCCGAGGCTACCCGCCCGAGCATCCGTACGTGGAGGATCTCAAGCGCAAGGACTTCATCGCCGTCACGGAGTTCGGTTTCGATGCGGCCGCCGACAGCGGATTTTCGGATCGGGTGGCGGCGGACTTTGCGGCCGCCAGGCCCTTCATGGCGTTCCTTTGCGAGGCCCTGCAGTTGCGGTTCTGACAGCCCGTGGCAACCGCCCCGCCGAAGGTTGCCGGGGACAGGGCCTGTTGACGCTACCGGAGATGGCTCTGTCGGCCCTGGTTCAACCTCCGATGTTCCACTGCATGGTCGCCGGATTGAACTCGAAGACCAGGTAGATCACCGACAGCACGAAAAATACCCATGCGAAGATGTCGCCGCCGCGGTGCTTCGGCAGTTCGCGCATGAAGGTGCGGCGCTTGTGGGCGCCGTAGCCGCGAATATCCAGGGCCATCGCCTGCGTCTGTCCGTTGCGCAACCCGAGAACCAGCATGGCAAAGGCCAGGTGGCGGATACGGATCCACTTGCGCCGGAACCAGTTGGTGTCCTGGCCGAGGTCGCGTATGCGCTGTGTGATTGAAATCTCCCGGCCCAGTTGAAGAAACGACGGGAACAGGATCAACCCGAGCACGGGCGCATGGACCAGGCGGTAATCCCAGCCGCGCCGCGACAGGTTCTGCACCAGGTCGGTCGGATGGGTGGTGAAGGCAAAGGCCAGACCGGCCGTTCCCAGGGCAAGAAACCGTAGCGCCAGCAGCGCCCCGAAACCCAGCGATGCCCAGGTCAGGTCCTTGATGGGGGTTCGCAGGGCCACCGTATCCGAGCCAACGGTAGCCTGTCCGCCGTAAAAGAACGGAAACACCACCGCCAGGATCAGGATGAAGGGGACGATGATCCTGCCCAGAGCCCAGTACTGTCGCAGCGACACGCCCGTGAAGAAGGCGGCAAACAGGAAACAGACGGCGAACAGCGCTGCGCCCACATGGAGATTGGTATTGAAGATGGCCACGAACGACACGCTCAGGACCAGCAGAAGTTTGGAGAACGGTGTCATCCGGTGGGCCAGGGACTCCCCGTGGACGTAGGACAGCTGGGCGCCGGCTTGCATGTCGAGCTACCCCGCTTCCTGCGCAGCCGCCGGGGTGGCCCCATGTCCTGCCGCGATACGCTCGACCAGGGCGGCGGTTGTCAGGAGCGGTTCGCCCAGAAGGCGCGTTGAGATTTCATGGACCGGAGGCGGTCTCAACCTCGCCCGGGTCAGCACCTCACGGGCAGCGAACAGCGCTTCAGGAGTGCCGTCGAAGGCGATCGCCCCATCGCAGAGCACGACGGTGCGATTCGCGTACTCGGCTACCAACCGCATGTCATGGGTAATGAACATCACTGCCGCACCCCTGTCCGCCAGTGTGCGCAGCAGTTCCATGAGGTTCCTGGCCTGGTGATAGTCCTGCCCGAAAGTCGGTTCGTCGAGCACCACCACATCCGGCTCCCCGACCACCATTGCCGCCACCGAGAGCCTGCGTTTCTGGCCGTGACTCAACACATACGGGCTGGCGTCGCGCCGCTCGAGCAAACGCACGGTCCGGAGGCAGTCCAGGGTGCGCTGCTCCACTTCGTCCTCCGCCAGGTCCAGAGCCCTCAATCCGTGAGCGATCTCGTCGTAGACCGTCGCGCGGACGAACTGCTTTTCCGGCACCTGGAAGATGTGTGCCACGCGCCTGGCCAGGTGAGCGAATTCATGGTCCGTGGTGGGGATGCCGTCCACCAGGACGGCGCCCGAATCCGGCACGGCGATCCCGTTGAAAAGCGTCGCCAGCGTCGACTTGCCCGAGCCGTTCTGCCCGACCAGCGCAAGCAGTTCGGATCGGTGAGCCGCCAGACTGACACCATCGAGCACGCTGCGTTCGCCATAGGCGAAGCTGACATTGCGGACGTCGATGACTGCGGTTGAGGCCGCCGCCGATAATGCCGCCTTCGGCGAAAGGGTGGTGGCAACGCCAGACGGCTCCGGTCCGCCGGCAGTGGCGGATGGCTTCGGACCACCGGCAGCGGCGGACTGTTTCGAGCCGTCTTCCAGCGACTCCACCGCGGCGATCAGCTCTTCTCCGTCGAGAGGAACACGACCGCCAAAATCCAGTCCCCGCCCCCGCAACTCCAGAGCGATTTCCGACGCCTGCGGTATCCACAAGCCCATGTCGTCGCGGATTTCGAGGCCGCGCTGTTCCATGAACTCGCGCGGCGTACACGGACCCGCCACCCTGCGACCTTCCACCAGGAGCACCCTGTCGGCCCGGTGAAAGATTTCGTCGACCTCGTGTTCGATCACCATGACCGTCAAACCGCGCCGCGCCCTGATCCGGTCGATGGTGGCAAGGACGTCCGCGGTACCGGCCGGGTCCAGGTTCGAGGTGGGTTCGTCGAGGATGAGCACCGCGGGTTCCAGCGCAAGCATCGCCGCAAGCGCCACGCGCTGCTTCTCGCCCCCGGAGAGTTCGAGCATGCTTCGGCGCCTGAAACCCGCAAGTCCGGCCAGATCCAGGGCGTCGTCGATGCGGCGATGGATTTGTGCCGGTTCGACGAGGTAGTTCTCCAGCGCGAATCCGACCTCCTCCTCCACCGTGAGCGTCACGATCTGGTCCTCGGGATTCTGGAACAGCATGTTGACGCGCCGAAAGCGCTCCGCTGCCGCCAATTCGCGGCGATTGATGAGGCCATGCCCGGGATCGGCGATCAACACGCGTCCCCGATTCCTGCCGCCCATGTAGTCCGGGTAGATGCCGACCAGATTGAGCGCCAGCGTGCTCTTGCCGGAACCGCTGCGTCCGAGTATGAGAACAAGTGAACCCGCCTCAATGGTGAAGGAGACTTCCTCAAGCGCCGCGGGGCCCTCTGACTCCCGGGCGGCGGGCTTGAACCAGAAGCTGTAGTCCTCCAGAACGAGGGCCGCCCGGTCCGCGGATGGGGTCGAAATCACGCCCGGTCGTTCTCGCCCGCAGCCAGTGCCGGCGGAACCTGCACGGCCGGAACGCCGGCTCGTTCGAGTCCCCGCCCCAGGTACCACGCAACGAGACCCCAGATCGCACCGCCGAACGCCGCGATGGACATCGACACCATTGCCCATCGGGCGCCGTCGACAAGCTGGAATCCGCCCTGTCCGACGAACAGCGCCACCTGGTTCGCCACCGAGGTGACGGCCACCGCAAGGGCGAACAGCAGCCGCCCGCCGCGCCAGCGCATGCCTGCAAAGACAGCGGCCCCGCACGCCGCGGGGAACAACCCGTAAAACATCAGTATCGGGCCGTCCGGATCGCCGGCGAACCAGCGAACCAGGGCCGTGACGGCGGCCGCCAGCATGACCAGTGCGGCACGCTTGCGCAGGAACGCTCCGGCATGGAAAAGGATCCACGTGGTGCCGTTGTAGAAGGCGTAGATGGCGAATCCCACGGGCCCTGCCGCCCACACGGTCCGCTCCAGGAATCCCAGCAGCCCGACGATCTCGATGACCGCCTGGATCACGCCGAGCAGGACGGCGGCGACGATGTCCATGGTGTCGAGCCTGAAGTCCCTGCCGATCCGGTAAGCGCCCCGGGCAGCAGCCGCGTCGCCGTTACTCACTGGTCGTCCCTCTCCTGGATGCGAAGGCTGGTTGTTCGGTGGGGCATCAGGCTATCAGAGAAGACGAGTCCGGACAGCACTCTTTTGCAACTACAGACAAGGCGGCCCCGTCGGTAGCGGCAACCTCTCCCATCCTGCAATGTCAGCGCCCTGTCCAGTTAGAATGGGCAACCGCCGATGACTGTCGGCATACGGTCGGAACAAACATGAATCATCGTTGGCCATGCAGCGCCTTGATTTTCGCGCTGCTGCTGATATCGCTACGTGTCCCTGCCCAGGACGGCGCTTCGGAGGGGCGGGATGGCGCGGCTGCGTCAGTGGCGCGCTACCTGGCAGACGTCGCGTGGCTCGCGGACGATGCACGCGGCGGGCGCGGTCTCGGCACACCGGGCCTTGCAGCCTCGGCGGACTGGCTGGAAGAGCAATTCGCCGAGATTGGCCTTGCGCCCGCGGCGGGCGACGGCGGGTATCGTCAGAGCTTTCGGGCCGTGGCCGGCGTGGAACGGGGGCCGGCCACAAAGCTGTCCGTAGCGGGCGACGACGTTACGGACGAAGACTTTGTTGTGCCCGGGTTCTCGGCCAGCACGGCCACTAGCGCGCCTGTCGTCTTTGCCGGCTGGGGCCTGGTATCCGAAGCACATGGGATTGACGACTATGCGGATGTCGACGCGGAGGGCCGGATCGTCCTGGTCCGCCGCTTTGCGCCGCAGGACGGGGCTTTCGAAGACGACGCGCTTCGCCGGCGCCTGAGCGACCTTCGCTACAAGGCATTCACTGCCCGGGAGCATGGCGCGGTGGGCCTGCTGGTTGCCGATCTGGCCATCGACGGGGACGAGCAGGAAGAAGCGCCGTTGCCGGCGATGCGGGTCGATCCCCAAGGCGGTGCGGGCATCGCCGTGGCCGTCATCAAACGTGCCTGGGCCGAACGCATCCTCGAAGGCCCGGCGGATGTCAGCCTCACCACGGAGGTGGTCGAGCAAACTCACGAAGTCGACAACATCGTCGGCCGGCTATCGGCGGGCCAGCGCCTGCCCGGCGCCGTGGTGCTCGGCGCCCACTACGACCACCTGGGCTTCGGCGGCGCGTCGTCGCTCGCCCCGGATGCCCACGAACCGCACAACGGCGCCGACGACAACGCCTCCGGCACCGCGGCGCTTCTCGAGGCGGCCCGCGTGCTGTCCGCGCGCCGGGATGAACTTGGCCGCGACGTGATCTTCGTCGCCTTCACGGGCGAGGAAAACGGTCTGCTCGGATCCAGTCACTTCACCCGCGAACCGCCTCCCGGCGCCGCGCCCGACGGTCTGGTGGCCATGCTCAACATGGACATGGTGGGGCGTCTCAGAAACAACCGGCTGTCCGTTCTGGGCGGCGACTCGGCGGAGGAGTGGGAACGCGTGATCCAGCCGAACTGCGCAGCGCTTCAAATCGGCTGCGAACTTGGCGGCGACGGCTACGGCCCGTCGGACCAGATGTCCTTCTATACCGCCGGCGTCCCCGTCCTGCACTTTTTCACCGGCGCCCACGACGACTACCACAAGCCGTCCGACGACACGGCATTGATCAATGCCGGGGGAGGCGTGCGGATCGCCAACCTGGTCGCGGAAGTCGCGCTGGAATTGACCACGCTTGATGGTCTGACCTACGTAGCCTCGGAAGCACCTGCGCCGCTGGGCGACGTGCGCAGCTACGGCGCGTCGCTGGGCACAATCCCCGATTACACGGGCTCGCCCGACGACCGTCCGGGCATGCGGCTGGCCGGCGTGCGCCCCGAAGGGCCTGCGGATCGGGCCGGTCTGCAACGCGGCGACTGGATCGTCGAACTCAGCGGCCGCGAGATTCGTGACATCTACGACCTGATGTACGTGCTGAGGGAAGCCAGGCCGGGCGAAGCAAGCACCATAGTCGTCGAACGGGAGGGGGAACAGCTTGAACTGCCCGTTACCTTTGGCGAAAGTACGGGCCGCTGAGCCTTTACGAGAGGGCCGATTACCTGGCCTGCAGATTGCCGGAAATTAATTGGATTACCCGTCTGCAAAGAGGCATATTGATCCAGACTGAACCAGTGGAAGGAGGCAATGCCATGAAACTCCAATCTCTTGCAAGAGGCGTCATCGCAGGCGGCATTCTGAGTATTTGTACCGGAGCCTTCGCTCACCATGGCGACGCGGGGCGATTCGAGGAAACCATCACCACACTGACGGGAACGGTTGTCGCCCTGCAGTTGGTCAACCCCCATTCGACGATCATTGTCGATGTCCCCGACGGGACCGGGACCCTGGTGCGGTGGCAGGCGGAACTGACTGGCGTGAACAACCTTTCGCGCTCCGGCTGGACCCGGGACACCCTGACGCCGGGAGACTCCATCTCGGTCTCCGGCCGGGTGATCAAGAGCGGAGCACCGTTCATCAACCTGACCGAACGCGCCAGAGTCGTGCGCATGGATACCTGCGAGGAAATCTACCGCTCGCGATCCGATCCGGAAGGCCCGCTGCCATGCGAATAGGCTGGGGCGCAACGCCCGGGGCCTTCGCCGGCCTGTCCCTGGTCGGGCTGGCTGCCATCGGCGGCTGCGGCAACGGTCCTGCGCAGCAGGAGAACGCCGCCCTCGAGTCGAGCGGCGAAACGGGGACGGCGCTTCGCCAGACTGCCTACATCAAGGCATCCAACACCGGCTTCGGCGACGAATTCGGGGCCGGGGGCACGCTCCAGGGCAACGCCGTTGCGCTGAGCGCCGACGGCACAACGCTGGCCGTCGGCGCCCCCTTCGAGAGCGGCGGCTCCAGCGGCATCGGCGGCGCCCAGAATGACGATTCCTCTTACGGCGCCGGCGCCGTCTTCGTCTTCACCCGCGACGGCGACGACTGGCGGCAACAGGCTTACGTCAAGGCCTCCAACCCGGGGCTGGCCGACAATTTCGGCTACATGATCGCCCTGAGCGAAAATGGCAACACGATGGCGGTTGCGGCTCCGTTCGAGGCCAGCGCGGCCACCGGCATCGACGGCGATCAGAACGATGATTCCATATCGCAGGCTGGCGCCGTCTACGTGTTTGAGCGAAGCGGCGAAACCTGGTCGCAGCAGACCTACATCAAGGCGTCCAATACCGGTGAGGACGGCATCGGCGACGCACTGGACGACGGCGACCAGTTCGGTTTTTCCATCGCGCTGAGCGCCGACGGCGGCACACTGGCGGTCGGCGCGATCTCCGAGGACAGCGGTGCAGCCGGCGTCGGCGGCGATCAGGCCGACAATTCGGCCCTTTCTGCCGGCGCGGTGTATGTCTTTGAGCGCGGTGGCGACGCCTGGACACAGCAGGCCTACGTGAAACCGTCGAATCCGGACGGCGGCGACCTGTTCGGCTACAGCCTTGCGCTCACGGCCGACGGCAACGTGATGGCTGCCGCCGCCTATGACGAGGACGGCTCATTGGCGGGAACCAACGATACCCAGGACAACGAAGTAAACGGCACCGGCGCGATCTACGTCTTTTCGCGCGACGGCGGCGAATGGGCGCAACAGGCCTATCTGAAGGCGTCAAACTCCGAACGGAACGATTCGCTCGGCGTCGCCGTCGCCATCAGCGCCGACGGCAACACGGTGGTCGGTACGGCGCTGGACGAGGACGGCATGACTACCGGAGTCAATTCCGCTCCGGTGCCGGACATGGAAAGCAACCTTTCCACGGGTGCCGTGTACGTTTACGCGAGGGATAGCGGCGGCTGGACGGAGCAAGCCTACATCAAGGCTTCAAACACCGGCGCCAATGATATCTTCGGGGCCCGCCTCGCCCTGAGCGCAGACGGCCGCGCGCTGGCGGTGGCGGCGCAACTGGAAGACAGCGCCGGCCAGGGCATTGACGCGGTCCAGAACGACGATTCGGCCGAGGAAGCCGGCGCCGTGTACCTGTTCACCCACGACGGCTCCGCATGGGTCCAGAGCGCATACCTGAAGGGCTCCAATACCGAGGCGTTCGACGAGTTCGGCAGCGCCGTCGCGCTCAACGGCGACGGCACCTTGTTGGCAGTCGGCGCACGCGGCGAGGACAGCGCCGCCACGGGCCTCATTGGCGATCAGGCCGACAATTCTGCCTTCGAATCGGGTGCCGTCTACGTGTTCAGCCGCGCGCCGTAGCGGGTATCGCGCATCGGCTCGTACGCCCGTCCGAGCCGATAAGATTTGTTATAGTCGCGCGGCTCCGACCCCACGAGACCGGAGCGCAGCGCCCCGGGCGGTTATCATCCGCCGCACATTTTCACGGTCATCCCGGAGCGGCAACCGAAATGATCATCGATGCCCACGCACATACCGCATCCCCTCCCTCCCTGGCGGGCTACAAGGCCGGCCTTCTGTCGCACCGCGGCGCCCACGGACGCGGCAAGGTGCCGTATACCGAGGAACAGCTCAGGGCAGCCTGGCACCGCGTCGAAATGGCGCCTGCCGGACACATGGAGCACATGGATTACTGCGGCATCGACGTGCAGCTCATCTCGCCGCGCCCGTTCCAGACCATGCATTCGGAGAAACCGGGCTACCTGGTGGAGTGGTACATCCACGAGGTCAACCGGATCATCCATGACAGCGCGAAACTGTTCCCGGACAGGATCATCGGCGTGGGCGGCCTGCCCCAGCAGGCGGGCGAGCCCGTCGAGGTGGTCTTCGGGGAGATGGAGCATTGCGTGAAGGAGTACGGCTTCAAGGGGTTCCTGATGAACCCCGATCCGTACGAAAACGACGGCAACGAGGCGCCGCGGCTGGGCGACCGCTACTGGTATCCGCTGTACGAGAAGGCGTGCGAACTGGACGTGCCGCTGCACCTGCACACCGCCGGATCGCGGCGCCCGCAGAAGACACCGTACAGCATGCACTTCGTCAACGAGGAAACGACGGCCGTGTACGGGTTGGTCAACTCCACGGTATTCGAGGACTTCCCGGACCTGAAGATCATCTGCTCCCACGGGGGCGGCGCGATTCCCTACCAGGTCGGGCGCTTCAACGCCTCGTCGGCGCGCCGGCCTGGCGCCACTGCCGCGACGCTGTTCCAGAGCCGCATGCGCAAAATGTATTTCGACACCGTGCTCTACTCGAAGGAAGCCCTGGAACTGCTGATCAAGGTGGTCGGCCCGGATAACCTGCTGTTCGGCTCCGAGTGCCCGGGCGTGGGGTCGTCGATCAATCCCGAGACCGGAGAGACGTACGACAAGATCGCGCCGATGATCCAGGGATTCGACTGGCTGTCGGAGGAAGACAAGTCCAAGATCTTCGAGGGCAACGCCAGGCGGCTTTACAAGCTGGACGTCTGAAGCGGGGTATCCCGCTTTGGCCGCGCGACGGACAGCCATTATCCTGTGTAACCGAACAACACAACGGGGAGATGTCATGAGAATCCCGGTTTCTATGCTAGCGCTGCTGCTGTCTGGAAGCGCCTGGGCACAGACGATCATTCACGCTGGGCAACTGTTCGACGCGGCCGCCGGCGAAGTGGTGGAAACAGCGACCATCGTGGTGGAGGGCGATCGAATCGCGGACGTGCAGATGGGCTATGTGGGCGAACCGGACGTTGACCTGACCGGCGCCTTTGTCATGCCGGGCTGGATCGATGCGCACGTGCATGTCGGCGGCGAGTTGAGTCCCGACAGTTTCGTCGAGGAGTTCACTCTGGAACCCGCGGACCTGGCGTTGCGGGCAGTTCCCTACGCGGAACGGACACTGATGGCGGGATTCACCACCGTACGGGATCTGGGCACCGACCACCTTGTGGCCCAATCCGTTCGCCGGGCGGTTGCCGAAGGGCGCATTGTCGGGCCGCGCATCTTCACCGCCGGCAAGAGTCTCGCCACCACCGGCGGACACGCCGATCCGACCAACGGCGTCAACAGGGCGCTGCGAGGCGATCCGGGGCCGGCGGAAGGCGTCGTCAACGGTGTGGACGATGCCTACGAAGCGGTGCGCGCCCGCTACAAGGAAGGTTCGGACCTGATCAAGATCACCGCCACGGGAGGCGTGCTCAGTCAGGCCGCGAGCGGCGAGAACCCGCAGTTCACGGAGGCCGAAATCGCCGCCATCGTCGCCGCGGCCCGGGATTACGGTTATCGCGTGGCCGCCCACGCCCATGGCACAGAAGGCATGCGACGCGCCGTGGTCGCCGGCGTCGACTCCATCGAGCACGGCACCTACATGTCCGATGAGGTGATGGAATTGATGAAGGAGCGAGGCACCTGGTACGTGCCGACCATCAGCGCCGGCATATTCGTGGGCGAGCAAGCCGAAGTCGAGGGCTACTTTTCCGAGTTGGTGCGCCCCAAGGCCGCGGCCATCGGTCCGGTGATCGCCGAGACTTTCGCCCGAGCCTACCGGGCCGGGGTCCCGATCGCATTCGGCACCGACACCGGAGTTTCGCCCCACGGCGACAACTGGAAGGAGTTCGTCTACATGGTGGACGCGGGCATGCCGGCCATGGAGGCGATCGCGAGTGCGACCAGGAGCGCGGCCGTGCTCCTGAACCAATGGGAGAACCTGGGCTCCATCGAGCCGGGCAAGTACGCGGACATCATCGCCGTGCCCGGCGATCCCCGCGAGGACGTGGACGAGTTCGGGCGGGTGAACTTCGTGATGAAGGGCGGCCAAGTCTTCAAGCAGTGATCAGGCAAGCGACTGCTGTGCTTTCGGTAACCGAAACGTAGGCGGAATCCGTGTCCGCCGGGGACAAGGTGATCGTCACGGGCTGGCCCGCACGGGACGGCTCCCGTCAGGTGCGCGCAAGGACAATCGTGATTATGGTGCCGGCAGAGAGACTCGAACTCCCGACCTGAGGTTTACAAAACCCCTGCTCTACCAACTGAGCTATACCGGCACGGGATGGGGGGTACGGGATGGGGCGGCGCACGCGCTGACGCGTGCGCCGCTCACCTTGCTTGTCGCAGAAAAGGGGGAGGCCGGCTCTGCCGGGATCCCCGCTCGCTTCCGTCCCCGGGTTATTCGGGCTTCCGCGCCCTGAACAGCATCCGGTCGGTTGCGCCCTGGATCGCCGGATCGAAAACGCGCAGCATGTGATCGTCATCCGGATTCATCAGGATGTCCGACTCGGCCTCGATCACGAAACCGGCCTGGGTGATCAGCTCCCGGGCCTTGGACGCTTCCATGCGGTGAAGCTCGGCGTTGTCCTGGCCGGCAACGCCCACGTGGTCCGTGATCCCGAGTACACCGCCGGGTGCGAGCGCATCGTAGATGCCGCCGAGGAATCCCAGGCCGACCTCGTCGCCGCGATTGGCCATGTCGTGCAGGTTCAATGCCGTAAACGCGGCGTCCGCCTCGACGGGCAGGTCGATAGCCGTGCCTTGCGTGTAGATGACCTCCACGTTTCCAAGGCGCTCCGCCCGGGCCGCTGCCGCGTCTGCAAAGCGCTCACGCATTCGCTCCGCATTCTGCGAGTACACGGTGCCGTCCGGCCCGACCGCCGCGGACAGCACTTCGGTATACCAGCCGCCGCCCGCGATCGCCTCGAGCACGTTCATGCCTTCCCCGATACCTACGAAGTTCAACACTTCCGAGGGCATTCGGGACGCATCCCGTTCCTTCTCTTCAGCCGGCCGCTCCTCGGCCATCAGCGCCGCATCGAATCCCGGCGCCAATTGCGCCCATGCGCCGCCGGCGAACATCGCCGCGCATGCCGCCGCGGCAATCAGCAATCCTCTACTCGTCCTCATGATCTTGTTCTCCCAAAAAAATTCAATTGACCCGCGCAAGAGCCGCGTATTCTACATCACGCAACCTGAGCGCAGTTCCAGGGCCAGCCCAAGCAAACGGTCGATCAATGCACTGTATTCCACGCCGCTTGCTTCCCAAAGGCGAGGATACATGCTGGACTCGGTGAATCCGGGCATGGTGTTGACTTCACTGATCCAGGCCTTGCCGGTGCCCCGCTCGAGCAGGAAGTCCACGCGGGCAAGTCCGGCACAGGCCAGCGCCTCAAACGACCGGATCGCCAGCGACTGAAGCTCCCGGGTCACCGGGTCGTCCAGCACCGCCGGCACGATCAACTCCGTGGCATCGTCGAAGTACTTGGCCTTGTAGTCGTAGAACTCCCGGCGGGGGCGTATTTCCCCGGGGACCGACGCCTGGGGATCGCTGTTGCCGAGGATCGCGATTTCGATCTCGCGGGCGTCGATCCCGGGTTCCACCAACAGTCGCTCGTCGTATCGCGCGGCGAGGTCGAGGCCCGCTGCCAGTGCCTCGTGGTTGCCGGCTTTCGAGATGCCCACGCTGGAGCCGAGATTGGCGGGCTTCACGAACAGCGGGTAGGAGAACGACGACTCCAGGTCCGCGAGCACGCGTTCGCGCTCACCCTGCCATCTGCCGCGCTGAACCATGGTCCATGGCAGCGTCGGTATGGAATTGGAGCGAAATACATCCTTGGCCAGTCCCTTGTCCATGGCCACCGCGCTGGCGGCCACACCGCATCCCACGTAGGGCACGCCGCAGAATTCGAGCAGGCCCTGGAGCGTGCCGTCCTCGCCCATGGGGCCGTGCAAGAGCGGAAAGACGGCGTCGACACCCGCGTTCGACAACAGGGACAGGGCTTCGGACAGGGCGCCGATGGAGTCCGTGGACGTGCCCGGTTCAGCCTCGTCGTGACCCGCCTCGGCGACACGGGAAAGTCGCTCGAGGACATCGTCGCCGACAGCCCATCTGCCGGATTTGGAGATACCGATCGGAACGACGTCGTACCGGGTGGTGTCGATGGCGCCGAGCACGCCCCGGGCTGTCAGCAGGCTGATGTCGTGCTCGCCCGAGGTTCCGCCGAAGATGACGCCGATCCGCAGTCGTTCGGGCACGGCTCACCCGCCCCCGGGCGCGGCCCGCGCGACGATTGCCAGGGAGAAACCGGGCCGCACTCCAATCATGGCGCGAATGATAACGGTTATGTCGTCACCAACCTACCCGAAATCGCTCACCGGCCCTGGGGGCAGAGGTCCAGCTCTCCTGCGATGGAGCCGAGCCCCTCCAGCACCAGGTGAGGACGGTACTCGCAAGTTGTCTCCAACCATGGGGAGAGCCTTGTGGCGTCACCGCCGGTGAGGAAAACCGCCGGCTGTTCGTCCAGATCGCCGGCTACGGCAGACACGGCCCGGTCCAGGGCCCCGGCAAGTCCCAGCATCGCCCCCTTGGCCACCGCCTCATCCGTAGTGATCCCGAGCACCGCGGCGCCCTGGGCGGGCCGGGAATGGCCGCGGGTTTCGCCGATACCGCTGGTCTGCCGATCCAGCGCCGCGGCGATGACCCGCGGACCGGCGAGAATCACGCCGCCCAGGTGCCGTCCGCCCGAGTCGACCGCATCCAGTGTGACGGCCGTTCCCGCATCGATCACGCAGGCGGCGCCGGCCGCGAGCCTGAAGCCTGCGATCAGCGCCACCCATCGGTCCGAACCCATCCGCGAAGGGTCCGCGTAGGCGCAGCGGATGCCATGTCCCCGGTGTTCGGTGGTCACGAACTCGGGGACCAGGTCCCAACGCCGCTTCACCATTTCCTTGAAGGCGGAAACGAATCCCTCACCCGCCACATTGACGGCCACTACGCGATCCGGACGCCCCTGCACAGCCCTGTCCAGCGATTCCAGTGCCGCACCCGGGATTCGTTCGTGGACGGCTTCGCCGGGATCGACCAGGTCGCGCCCGGATACGCACGCCCACTTGATGCGGGTGTTGCCGATGTCCACGACGAGAATCACTGAAAGGGCCTCAGGGTGACATCCCCGCAAACGATTCGGCGGGTACCGCCCGGCGACATTACAATCAGTGCGCCGCGGGAATCTACGCCTTCGGCCGTGCCGGACAGGCGGTCGGGGCCATCGGTCACCGTCACCGACCTGCGCCTCAGGTAATCCGCCTCTCGAAACGGCGTGTAGAACGCCTTGAACCCCGATTTTTCGAATGTCCCGAACATTTCGAAGTAGCCCTCGATCAGGCCGGCGGCCAGTTTATTCCGTGAGGGAGGCCGGGCGTTTGCCATTCGCTGAAGGTCGATCGCGCTGTCGGGATGCTCGCCGACCTTCTCGAGCGTCTCGCGGTCCATGGATACGTTCAGGCCGATCCCCACCACGATATGGCAGCCGCCGGTATCCCGGGGCGCGGTCTCCACCAGGATGCCGCCGAGTTTCCTGTGATTCCAGACCAGGTCGTTGGGCCATTTGAGCGACGGTGCACAGCCCGTAAGCGCCTCGATGACCTGCCGTGTCGCCACGCCCGCGGCCAGCGAGAGCGCGGGCAGGTCGTCGGGCGTCCGGGCAAACGACCAGCCCACCGACAGCGCGATTCCGCTGCTCGGCGGCATGCCCCACGTTCTGCCCCGACGCCCGCGGCCCGCACGCTGGAATTCGGCCAGCGCCGCAGTGAGATTTCCCGGGGCGGGGGCTGGGGCGCCAAGAAGACGAGAGTTGGTGGAGTTCAACTCCGTAAAGACATCCAGGCGGGCGATGTGCTGCAGGACATCGGCGCCGATCCGGGAGCGGATCCGGTCCGGGTCGAGGAGATTGGGCGGATGCATCGTCGGTCGATCAGCCGGTTTCGGCGAGGCGGTCTTCCGCCCCATGCAGCGGGACTCTTGCCACGGGCGGCTACCGGCGCATGCGCAGCAGGTTGGCCCGGTGCTCGGTACCGGCAAGGATTCGCTGCAGATTCTCACGATGCGTGTAGGTAATGATCACGGCCACCCAGGCGGAAAAAACGAACAGGCCGATTTCCTCCGGCAACGCCGTCAACGCGAAGTACACCGGCGCCGCCACCGCGACGCTCACCGTCGCAAGTCCCACATAGTGCGTGATCGCGATGACGGCCAGCCACAGGACCACCGCGGGCAGGGCGATCGGAGGCGCGACCACGAACAGCACTCCGATGGCGGTGGCCCCGCCCTTGCCGCCGCGAAAACCATGCCAGAGCGGATAGACATGGCCGAGAATCGCCGCGGCCGCGACGCTGTACCGGATCAGGTCCCGGCTGACCAGCGGATCGATGCCCACGCCGGGTATGTCGAGCGCGGGCAACAGCGCCACCGGCAGGATGCCCTTGGCGACGTCGATGAACATGACCCCGGCGGCGAACGGAAAACCCCGGGCCCGAAGCGCGTTGGTGGCGCCGGGATTGCGGCTGCCGAATGTGCGGATATCGACGCCGCCGCGAAACCGCCCCATCACCAGGGCGCCCAGCACGGAGCCCAGCAGGTACGCAGCGGTAAACTTCAATCCCAACTCGATCATGCCCGAAGACCCACCGGGATGCCCGGCGCGATTCTATCACCGCAACCGCGCTCAGCAGCCCAGCCAGGATTGCCGTCGAGCCAGGGCGTCGGCATCCGGCTTGTCGGCAAGACCGAGTACGCAAGTCTCCCGGGCTGCGGGGGCGAGAGTCACCGGGAACTCCAGCAGTTCCTCGTCCCGAAAACCACTGATCCGGACGGTCTGCCCGGCCTCGCACCTGGCCAGCCGAGGCAGCAGGTTTTTCTCGCTCAACATCAGCCCGTCGATCGCGATCAGGATATCCCCGGGGCTCACGCCGGCCTGCTCCGCGGGACCATCGGCCATCACGACAGCCACCTCCAGGCCGGCGCCGTGCGGCCGGAATCGAATGCCCAGTTCCAGCGGGGGTGCGGCGGTATTGCCCGCGCCGCTTCCCACCCGGCCGAAACGCTTGTCCCGGCGCAGCTCCATGTTGACGCCGAAGTCGGCCATCAGTTCCGCCAGCGGCAAGTCTTCCGTGCCGCGCACGGCAGTCGCGAAGAATTCCGCGAGATCCAGGCCGGACATGGCCTGAACCAACTCCTCGAATGCCGATTCGGGCATCCCTTCATCGGCTTCTCCGTAGCGCTTCCACAGCTCGCGCATGACCGCATCAAGCGTCGCGCCGGACTCCTTGCGCAAGGTCAGGTCCAGGGCAAGCGCCGTCAATGCGCCCTTGCCGTAGTAGTTGACATTGGCGTTGAGGAAATTCACTTCCGGCTTGTAGTACTTGTCCCAGGCCTCGAAACTGGCCTCGGACAGACTCTGCCTCAGCCGCCCCGGGGTCTGGTAGACCCGGGTCAGCTTCTTGCCCAGGCTCCGCAGGTAGCGCGCCGCGTCGATGAGACCGCTTCTCAGCAGCAGCACGTCCTCATAGTAGGAGGTCACTCCCTCGACCACCCACAGCAGCCGCGTATGGCTGCGCCGATCCAGTCGATACGGGGTGAACGCCCGGGGCTTGATGCGCTTGACGTTCCAGGCGTGAAAGTACTCGTGGCTGCAGAGGCTGAGAAAGTCCTTGTAGCTTTCCGAAACGGTGTCGTGCCCCGGTACCGGCAAACTGTCCCGGGAGAACATCAGACTGCTCGATGCCCGGTGTTCCAACCCTCCGCGCCCGCGGCCCGCGGCGTAGCCGAGGAAGAGGTATCGGGGAAACGGGGCCGGAAGGCCAAAAAAATCGATATGTGCCTCGCAGAGCTTCGCCAGGTCTCCGGCAATGCGGTCCATGTCGGTTTGATGGCGGCCGGCGATGACCAGCCTGTGAGGCACGCCGCCCGCCTGAAAGTCCGCCTCGGCAAATTCACCGATCTCGAACGGATGGTCGATGAGTTCGTCGTAGTTCTCCGCCCGGTAGCGGCCGAATCCGTCGGCGTCGACTTCGACGGCCTGCATGGCCGTCGCTACCCGCCAGCTCGTGGCGCGCGGGTCGTCGGGACGCTCCAGCACGACTTCAACCGGGTCCGCCTCAAGGCCCTCGGGCGCGACAAACAGGCAGACGCCATTAAAGTACCCGCGTTTCGCATCCAGGAAGGCGCCGCGCACGGAACGGTCAAGTGCGAACACCTCGGCCGTGACGGTCAGGTCCGAACCGGCGGCATCGCATTGCCAGGAATTTTTTGAGACTTTTTCCACCGGGGCGCGGCTGCCATCCGAAGTGGCCCGAATGGCGGTCACGTGCCTGGCGTATTCACGCAGAAGGTAGCTTCCCGGCGTCCAGGACGGCAGCGAGAATCGCTGCCCCGGCGCGGGATTCGCAACCCTACAGCTGACCTCGAAGTGGTGGCTGTTAAGGTTGGCGAGCCGGACCCGATAACGAATCATGGCTTGTGTCCGCCACGGATCAACTATCCAGGGAGGCCATGGCGGGCCTGGCGTCGATGGCCTCCGTCCAACGGCGCAAATGCTCTCGGTGCTCCGCCGGGTCGTCCTTCGTCACCCAGTGGGCAAACCATCGATAGACATAGGCCGCGATGTCGGCGTAGGTATAGCGGTCGCCAGCCAGGTATTCGCTTTCCGCCAGACGGCGGTCGATCTTGTCGAAAAAACCGTGGATTCGCTTGTCGCCTCTCTCAACCAGCGCGGGAATACGCTCGTAACTCGTCGGCCCCGGCAACGCCCGGCCGGCCGGAAAGGCTTCGGAATTGCGGAACCGCTCCTGGACCGCCAGGTACCCCTCGAGTGTCGCGATGTCGTGCCACATCAACACGAGCGCCTGCTCCCTTGCGTCGCGGCCCATGAGATTGGGCTCGGGTTGAAGCTGCTCCAGGTAGTGCACGATCGCCAGGCTCTCGTTGATGCAGGTGCCGTCGTCCAGTTCGAGCGCGGGCACGGTCACGTTCGGATTGACGGCCGCATAGCCCCCGGTGCGGTGCTCGCCGGCCCGGATGTTCAGGACCTCGGTGGGGATATCCAGTCCCTTCTCGGCAATCACGATACCCACCTTGCGGGGGCTGGGGGCGCCGGGGAAATAGTAAAGCTTCATCGGCCTTTTCCTTTCTCAATGGGCTGTATTTTCATAGCCGATATCAAGCCTTCAAGTTCCAAAGTCCGCACCATTCACCAACATCGATGTTGCTACTCCCGCACCCGGAGGGCGCGTCATCGGACGCGATGCCGAGTGGATCGTCCGCCACACCGATCATGTACCGGGCGAATACCAGGTTGTCTACGGTGACGTGACGGAACGGGCGCTCGAGAAAAGGCTGTGCGCTACCAGACTTCCCCCAATTCCAACCGGAACGCCTCCAAAACGGGACGGCCCGAAATTTGCTCCGGCGATTCCAGCGTTTCGACGCCCAGTCCAGGGCGGTATACGAACACCCGCCGATTCATCGGGTCGATCAACCAGCCGAGTCTCGTGCCGTTGGCCATGTATTCGGCCATCTTGTCCTGCAGCCTGGCGAGCCGATCCGTCGGCGATCGCAGCTCGATCACGAAATCGGGGCAAAGCGGAAGAAATTTCAACCGCTGCTCGGGGGTGACCGAAGCAAGGCGTCCATTGCTCACCCAGGATGCGTCCGGCGAACGTATCGCTCCGTTGGGCAGCAGGTAACCGGCGGAGGAATCCGCCGCCCGGCCTGTGCCGTTCCTTATCGCCCAGTCCGTCAGCCGAAAGGTGATCCTGGCGTTTCTCTCGGCGGTTTCCCATCCTGCCGGTCCCATGACGGCCACTGCTCCTTCGGCGTTCCGCTCGATGCGCAACTCCTTGTTGATACGGCAAAATTCATAGAATTGGTCTTCGGTCGGGCAGAGCGCGGGTTGGAGACGGATCAGCAGTCCCGCTGCTTCCGCAGGAATCTCGCGGTCTTGTATTTGATGTTGTGCGCTGGACACGAACCTGGCCGAATCGCCCGATTGATCGATGTCGCCAGCATACCCCGGTTTCCCGGAGAAGTCAGTCAGCCGAGCGAGGACGCATGGGATGTGTGAGCGATGACATCTGATGCACACGGGAGATTTCGGCCCCTGACGCGCTAAACTCCGTTCTCCAATGATTCCCTCAACCCTTGCCGCCGAAGTAACCGACGCCCTCAGGTACTTACTCGCCAATGGCTTCGGTACGTCAAGTCCTTTCCTGGCTTGAGCGGGACCATTCATCCGTGAGCACCGCCGAAGCCCAGATTCGCCTGACCGCCGTCAACAAGACATATGGCGCCCATGCCGTGCTTGAGGAATGCAACCTCAGCATTCAGGCGGGGGAGTTCGTGGTGGTTGTGGGACGCAGCGGCTCGGGCAAGTCCACGCTGCTGAACCTCATCGGCGGACTGGATCGGCCCACGGCCGGAGTCGTGGAACTGCTCGGACAGTCGCTGGCGGGACTGACCGAGGATGAACTATCGCGCGTGCGGTGCCGCCGCCTGGGGTTCGTGTTCCAGTTCTTCAACCTGATACCCACACTGACGGTGCAGGAGAACGTGCGCCTTCCCATGGCGCTCAACGGGGCCTCCAAGGCACAGGGAATCCGGCGTGCGGACTTGCTGCTGCGGGAGTTGGGGCTCGATGAATGCGGCAGCCGCTTCCCCGAGGAACTGTCAGGGGGCGAACAGCAGCGGGTCGCGATCGCGCGGGCCCTGTCCCATCGGCCGAACATTGTGCTGGCAGACGAGCCTACGGGGAATCTGGATCTGGAAACCGCGGAAGAAGTGCTCGCATTGCTGGAGCAGACCTGTCGTCGGCACGGGGCCACCCTCGTGATGGCGACCCATAGCCGGGAGGTTCTCGGCACTGCGGACAGGGTGTTCACCATCCGTGCGGCCCGGATACACGAGGAGCCACCATGAACGGGCTCCTGGCGCGATCCGGGCTGCGGTTCTACTGGCGCCGTCCCTGGCAACTGTGCCTCGCGGTCAGCGGAATCGCCCTCGGCGTGGCGGTCTACGTGGGCGTGGACCTGGCCAACGACAGTGCCCGCAGAGCGTTTCAGTTGACCTCCGACCTGGTCACCGGCAGCACCACGCACCACCTGATGGGCACCGGGGGCGAAATTGCCGATTCCGTGTATCGGACGCTGCGCATGGAGCATGGACCGGTGCGTGCCGCGCCGGTGATCGAGGCGGAGGTTCGCCTGGGCCGGCTGCCCGACCGAGTCGTTACCTTGATGGGTGTCGATCCGCTGGAAGAATCCGGCTTCAGGGGGTTTTCCGGCTTTGTGCCCGGCCGCGGAACCGACCTTACCCGCTTGATCGTGGAGCCGGGCGCCGTGCTGGCGCCCGCTCCGCTGCTGGAAGAACTGGGCCTGGAGGCGGGCTCGGAATTCGGGCTGCTGATCGGTGGCGAGACACGCACAGTACGAGCAGTCGGGACGGTATTGGAAACATCCTCCGCCGACGAAGGACCCACCGCGCCGATCATCGCCGACATCGCCACGGCCCAGGAGTTGCTGGGCAGGACCTCGCTATCCCGCGTGGATCTGATTCTGGACGAGGCGGAGGCGGAACGGGTCCGCGCGCTTGGCCTGCCCAATGCCACGCTGGTGCCCGCCGAGGGACGCAATGCGGCGTTTGACGAACTGGCGCGGGCATTTCGCATCAACCTGACGGCGTTGAGCCTGCTGGCGCTGCTGGTGGGCGTATTTCTGATCTACGCGACCATGTCGTTTGCGGTGGTGCAGCGGCGCGGGACGTTCGGGGTGCTGCGCGCCATCGGTGTCAGCAGACGGCAACTGCTGACCGGCGTGCTGGGAGAAGCACTGGTGCTTGGCACACTGGCCACGACCGCGGGCATTCTGCTGGGCCAGCAGCTTGCGGAGGGCCTCGTGGACCTGGTCCTGCGCACCATTGGCGACCTCTACTTTGAATCCAGCGTGAGCGCGGTGACCCCGTCGCCGACGATCTACTGGCGCGGTTTTGCAATGGGCCTCGGGATGACGCTGCTCGCCGCCGCAACACCGGCGCTCGACGCCGCCCGCAGCACGCCGTATACAGCCATGAGCCGCGCCGCCCTCGAGCGCAGCACGCGCCTGCTCGCCCTGCGCGCGAACTGGCTCGCCCTGCCTGCCGCCGCGGTCGCTGCAACACTCCTCTTGGTGTCGTCCCGCAGCCTGGTGCTGGCGTTCGCAGGACTGTTCTTCGTGATCGCAACCGGCGCGCTGCTGGTTCCTTCCGCCACCCGCCTTCTGGGCAGACTGGCCGAACCGCTGGCCGAAAGAGGATTCGGAATCTCAGGTTCGCTGGCAGCTCGGGGAATGGCCGCTTCGCTGAGCCGGACCGGGGTCGCAACGGCCGCCCTCTCCGTGGCGGTGGCGACCGTGGTTGGAATCGGCCTGATGATCAGCAGTTTCCGCATCAGCGTCGAAGAATGGCTGACCGGCACGTTGACGGCGGACATCTACGTCAACATCGACGGCGAACAATTCTTCGACGACAGCCATCGCGATGCGCTCTCGGCCATCCCCGGCGTACGGGGATCGAGCCAGACTCGCTTCGTACCGTTGCCCACGGCGGCCGGTGAAGTGGGCCTGCGCGCCCTGAATCCCGGGCCGGACGGCTGGGGACTGCGCATGACCGCCGGGGGCACGGAGGCCGTGGAGCGCTTGGAATCGGCAGAAGGCGTTCTCGTTTCCGAGCCGCTGGCGTTTAATCGCCAACTCCAGCCGGGGGACGACCTGATACTGCCCACGGCGTCAGGCGAGCAGGCATTCCCGGTTCTCGGCGCGTTTCGCGATTACAGCAGCAACGGGGGCACGGTGCTGATGCCCCTGAGCGTTTATCGATCCCATTGGGCCGACAATGACATCAACGGAATCGGCGTCTACCTGGACGATGAAACCGACCGGGAGATCGTACTGGAAGAGATGCGCCGCGTCTTCGGCGCCGGTGCCCCGGTTCGTTTCCGATCCAACGAATTCATCCGGGAGCGTTCGATGATGATTTTCGACCGCACGTTCAGGATTACGGAAGTGTTGAGAATCCTGGCGGGGGCCGTCGCCTTTCTCGGACTGGCCAGCGCCGTCATGTCCATCGAACTGGAACGCGGCCGGGAACTGGCCGTTCTCCGAGCCCTCGGTCTCAGGCCCCGCCAGGTGCGGGCGCTGACGCTCGCACAAACGGGATTGCTGGGCCTGGCTGCCGGGCTGTTCGCCATCCCCCTCGGAATCGTCATGGCAGCATTGCTCATCCAGGTCATCAACGTGCGCTCGTTTGGCTGGAGCATGGATCTGGAAATTGCTTCACAACCGCTCGCGCTCGGGGTCGTACTGGCGCTGAGCGCGGCATTGCTGGCCGGCATCTACCCAGCCGTGCGTGCCGTTCGCGTCGGCGTCGCAGGTCAGTTGAGGGAAGAGTAAGCGGTGTCCCGGAGCATCTGGAAACTCCTGATTGCGCTCGGCGGCTGCGCTGCGCCTCAAGACGGCCCCGGACCGGCCCAGCAGGGCAACGCAACCCGGTTTCTCACCGAACCCAGCGATCACGACTACGCCCGGGCGCTGGAAAGCCGAGCCTTCCGATTTCCACAGGATCACGCCGCCCACGACGAGTACCGCAACGAGTGGTGGTATTTCACCGGCAACCTGCGCGACGCCGGAAGACGGCACTTCGGATTCGAATTGACGTTCTTTCGCTACGCAATGTCGCCGGAACCGGTTTCCCGCGAATCCGCGTGGGGCGCCAATCAGGCGTGGATGGCCCACCTGGCGGTGACCGATACCGACGGCCGGGAGTTCATGGCGGCCGAACGATTTTCTCGAGAGGCCCTGGGCCTGGCCGGCAGTCAGGCGGAGCCCTTCAGAGTCTGGCTTGAAGACTGGGCCGCTACCAGTGACGGCCCAGCGTTCCTGCCACTACACTTGAGCGCGGGTACGGACCGGGCCGGAATCGAACTCACCTTGAGCGGCGCCAAACCCATGGTATTCCACGGCGACAACGGCCTTGACCCAAAGGGGCCTGAACCCGGCAATGCTTCCTACTACTATTCGCTGACCCGGCTCGAAGCCGCGGGCACGGTACGCGTGGCCGACGAGGAGTTCGCCGTCAACGGCACGGCGTGGATGGATCGGGAGTGGGGCACCAGTGCCCTGAGCCCCAACCTGGCGGGCTGGGACTGGTTTGCGCTGCAACTGACCGACCACCGGGAGGTCATGTACTACAGACTCAGGACCGAAGACGGCGAAACCAGCCCATTCAGCGGGGGATCGCTCCTGCTCGCGAACGGCGCCCGAATCGCACTGAGCCCGCAAGACGTCAGCCTGACACCGCTGAACTACTGGACCAGCGACACCAGCGGCGCACGCTACCCGGTCGCCTGGCAGATCGACCTGCCCGAACAGGAAATGACGCTCCAGGTCCGGCCCTATCTCCAGGAACAGGAACTGAACCTGACCGTCCGCTACTGGGAAGGCGCAGTATACGTATCGGGCACCCAACGCAACACCGAAATCTCGGGCGACGGCTACGTGGAACTCACCGGCTACTGACCCACCGGCTACTGACCCACCGGCATCTGACCCACCGGCATCTGGCCCACCGGCATCTGGCCCACCGTACCACTCCCGTAGCGAGGGCGGGTGCAGGCACCCCTCGCGAACGTCGTGTGCTGCGAATCACCACTCCCGTAGCGAGGGTGCGTGTGGACAACCCTTGAGAGCGTCGTGTGCGCGGCGCGGGGCCATGGATGGCCAGGAGCGCCGCGCGCCGATTTGGTCACGTCATGGATGGCGGGCGAAATTAAGCTCTCAAGGGTTGTCCACACGCACCCTCGCGGCCCCGCGCGCATGGGTCTGTCCACACGCACCCTCGCGGCCCCCGCGCGAGAAAATCCCCTGCAATAACCCCCAAAACCAAAAATCCCCCCGGCCCGAAAGCCGGAGGGATTCGCATTGGAGCCTGGCGGTGACCTACTCTCACATGGGGAGACCCCACACTACCATCGGCGCTGGACGTTTTCACTTCCGAGTTCGGGATGGGGTCGGGTGGTTCCCGTCCGCTATGGCCGCCAGGCAAACCGGTCGACGCTCTCTCGAGCGCCATATCTGGATTGATCCGCGTTTCGCACCAAGCTCCTTGGGTGTTATATGGTCAAGCCTCACGGGCAATTAGTACTGGTTAGCTTCATCCATTACTGAACTTCCACACCCAGCCTATCAACCTCGTAGTCTTCGAGGGCCCTTCAGGGGGATCGTGTCCCCGGGGAAACCTAATCTTGGGGGGGGCTTCCCGCTTAGATGCTTTCAGCGGTTATCCCGTCCGTACGTAGCTACCCGGCAATGCCACTGGCGTGACAACCGGAACACCAGAGGTACGTCCACTCCGGTCCTCTCGTACTAGGAGCAGCTCCCCTCAAGTTTCCAACGCCCACGGCAGATAGGGACCGAACTGTCTCACGACGTTCTAAACCCAGCTCGCGTACCACTTTAAATGGCGAACAGCCATACCCTTGGGACCTGCTTCAGCCCCAGGATGTGATGAGCCGACATCGAGGTGCCAAACACCGCCGTCGATGTGAACTCTTGGGCGGTATCAGCCTGTTATCCCCGGAGTACCTTTTATCCG
>JAJEFE010000028.1 GCA_022820625.1 Gammaproteobacteria bacterium
GCTTGGGGTGAAAATCCGGCGCCGAGACCGGAAACGGCCCAAAATCCCGCCAAAACCGCCGATTCCTGGGGTAAAGTTCTTTTTGGACTTGCTCGAAACCTTTATCGATCAAAGGCTTCCGAACAGCGCAAGAGGCTCAAAACATCGCCTTCGGCAGTCTGTAACACGGTGCATTCAAATGCGCCCTTTAACTGCTCCAACTCTGGCTCCGGGGCTGTATCGTCTTGCCCGTACACGGCGCTTGCCAGCAACAGGGCCCACATTGTCACAACAGCTCTCATTGCATTCTCCTAGCAGATTGCAAAGCCCGACCATAGGTGCCGGGCCGTTGCAAACATCTCTCAGCTAGGAAGAGCTATCCACGCTTATTCGCCGCGACTCAGGGAGCTACCCGTTGCCGGTTTCGGCTGTTTCATTCAGCGTGTAACCCGGCATTGCGGGAACGCTGAAAGATGTTTGCACCGTTGAGTATACCAACGGCGAAAACAGTGTGCCTACCAGTTTCACTACGTGCGCCGGGCGACAATTTCGATTCGCTGGCTGTGTGGCGGAGTTAGTAGGCGCACATATTGGAGGTTTGGTGGCCTTTGGGCCGTGTGGGCTCAAGTCCCATCTTGGTCACCGATGGGCTGCCACCCCCACCCCACTACATCGTTCGGGTAGAGGCACCGCTCTCAATTTACAAAGGGCTCAACGCTGGAATACACGGCAACGCGCTGCGCTTGATGGCCACCCTCCACCGCCAGCGCCTTGCTATAATCCGCGCCGCCGCCCCGATGGTTCGCGGCAGCGCACTCGTCAAGTCGAACCAATACTTGAGGAACCCGCAGATGACAGATTCCTTTGGAGCCCGTCAACGCCTGACGGTGGACGATACCGGCTACGACATCTTTCGCCTTGATGCCGTTGGCGATGAGCGCGTTCACCGGCTTCCCTACACGCTCAAGATCCTGCTGGAGAACCTCCTCCGCCACGAGGATGGCTCCACGGTACCGGCGAGCGATATCCGGGCGCTGGCGGCCTGGGACGCACAGGCCGAGCCCGAAACCGAGATCGCGTTTACCCCCGCGCGCGTGATTCTCCAGGACTTTACCGGCGTGCCCGCCGTCGTGGATCTTGCGGCCATGCGGGATGCGGTGGTCAAGCTGGGCGGCCGGGCGGCGGCCATCAATCCCCTGTCGCCGGCGGAACTGGTCATCGACCACTCGGTGCAGGTGGACCACTTCGGCACGCCGGGGGCGCTGCAACGCAATAACGCCATCGAGTTCGAGCGCAACAGGGAGCGCTATTCGTTCCTGCGCTGGGGGCAGCAGGCGTTCAGCGACTTCAAGGTTGTGCCGCCGAACACGGGGATCGTGCACCAGGTCAACCTGGAATTCCTCAGCCGGGTGATTTTCGACAGCGAGCGCGACGGCCGGCGTGTCGCTTATCCGGACACGCTGGTGGGCACGGATTCCCATACCACGATGATCAACGGTCTGGGCATCCTGGGATGGGGCGTGGGCGGCATCGAAGCCGAGGCGGCGATGCTGGGCCAGCCCATCACCATGCTCATTCCACAGGTGATCGGCTTCGAACTGCGGGGCGAACTGGCGCCGGGCGCCACGGCGACGGACCTGGTTCTGACGGTCACCGAGATGCTTCGCGATAAGGGCGTCGTCGGGAAGTTCGTGGAGTTCTTCGGCGACGGCCTGGATCATCTGCCGCTGGCGGATCGGGCCACCCTGGGCAACATGTCGCCGGAGTTCGGCAGCACGTGTGCGGTGTTTCCCATCGACGAGGAGACGCTGCGCTACCTGAGGCTGTCGGGACGTTCCGGCGAGCGGGTGCGCCTCGTGGAGGCCTACGCCAAGGAGCAAGGGCTCTGGCGCGGCGAGGCGCCGGCCCGGTACAGCGATACGATGGTTCTGAAGCTGGAATCGGTGGAACCGTGCCTGGCGGGGCCCAAGCGGCCCCAGGACCGGATTCCGTTGCGCAGCGCGGCGGCAAGGGTCTCCGAATTGACGAGCGCGGCCGGCAGCGAGCGAGGCGATGCGCCGCCTCCCGGACCCACGGTTACGCGCGACGGCGAGGAGCACACACTCACCGATGGCGCGCTTCTGATCGCGGCCATCACGAGCTGCACGAATACCTCAAACCCGGTCGTAATGGTGGGCGCCGGACTGCTGGCGCGCAACGCCGCAGCCAAGGGGCTGAACTCGAAACCCTGGGTCAAGACGTCACTCGCCCCGGGTTCCAAGGTGGTCACGGAATACCTGGCCAAGACAGAACTGCTGGACGACCTGGAGGCACTGGGATTCAGCGTCGTCGGATACGGCTGCACCACCTGCATCGGCAATTCCGGCCCCCTGCCCGCGGACATCGCCGAGGCCGTTCAGTCCACCGGCCTGATCGGTTGTTCGGTGCTGTCTGGCAATCGCAACTTCGAGGGCCGCATCCACCAGTTGGTGCGCATGAATTTCCTGGCCTCCCCTCCCCTCGTGGTCGCCTACGCCCTGGCCGGCAACATGAAGGCCGACCTCTATCGCGACCCGCTCGGAGAGGATGCCGACGGCAATCCCGTCTACCTCCGCGACATCTGGCCCAGTTCCAGGGAGATTCACGACCTGATTTCCGAGAATATCGACGCGGGCATGTTTGCCGCCAGTTACGCCGGCGTCTTCGACGGCGACGAGAACTGGAACGGACTGGAGGTGGCGACGGGCGAGACCTATGCGTGGGACGAGGCATCCACCTATGTCAAGAACCCGCCGTACTTCGAGAACATGGCGGTGCAGCCGGAAGGCATCGAGGACATTCGCGGCGCACGCGTACTGGCGCTGCTGGGCGACTCGGTGACCACCGATCACATTTCGCCGGCGGGCGCCATCGCGCTCGACAGTCCAGCAGGTCATTACCTCCGCAGCCTGGGCGTGGAGCGGAGGGACTTCAATTCCTATGGATCACGGCGCGGCAACCACGAGGTGATGATGCGCGGAACGTTTGCGAACATCCGCCTCAGGAACCAGCTTGCGCCCGGTACCGAGGGCGGGTGGACGACGCACATCCCCAGCGGCGACCAGATCAGCATATTTGACGCTGCCATTCGTTACCGGGAGTCCGGCACGCCGCTGGTAGTCATCGGCGGCACGGAGTACGGCTCCGGCTCATCCCGGGACTGGGCGGCCAAGGGGACCAAGCTGCTGGGCGTCGAGGCGGTCATCGTCCAGAGCTACGAACGCATCCATCGTTCCAACCTGATCGGCATGGGCGTGCTGCCCCTGCAATTCCTGGCGGGCGAGAGCGCCGCCACGCTGGGCCTGGACGGCACGGAAGTCATCGATGTCGAGGGCATGGGCCGGGGCCGTCCGGAGCGTGTGACGGTCCGCGCGAGCCGCGACGACGGCACGGCGATCGAATTCCAGGCCCAGGTGCGCATCGACACGCCCAAGGAGTGGGACTACTACCTCAACGGCGGAATCCTGCACTACGTCCTGCGGCAACTGGCCGACGCCGACCGTGCGGCCTGACGGCAATCGGCAGGTGTTGGCAGCCGCATGCGCCGCCAGGGTACGACGGCCTGGCGGTAGCGGTCCGAATCAAGCGATGACGCCCTATTCCGTGTCCGCCTGCTCTGTCTGGTCTGCCGGGACCGAACCATCGGGCCAATCGCTGAACGGGAACGGCTGTTCCTCGCTGGCGAAGGTGAGATAGGCCACCAGTTCGTAGGAATAGATGGCCAGGCTGGCGCCGAAGCCCGCCAGCCGTTCATTCCGCTTGCCGCTGAACAAGAGAAACAGGACCTGCAGAAGGATCACGGCAAAAACGACCAGCCGGGTGATACTCCAGAGTGCCACGAACAGGACCATGAACAGCAGGCGCAGCCACGAATCCCGTGAACTGAGATGCTCGCCGATCCCGCCTTCCCGAGACCTGGATTCGCTCTCAGACTCCGGAGGCACATGGTCCCTCGGAGGCTCGTCCGGTGGAACGTGGTCCAGCGGTGGCTGGTCCGCCGGAGGTTGTTCCGGCGGCGGTTCGTCGGGTGGCGGAGCATCCGGCGGTGGTTGATCCGGCAGCGGCTGGTCCGGCAATGGGTGGTCCGGTGGTGGTCGGTCCGGCGGGGCGGCGTCTTTCTTTCCTCCGTCGGGCGGCGATTTGGCATCACTCACGGCGTTTCTTCCTGTCCCAAGAATGCCTCAAGAAGAGTACGATCTGACCGTCTCTGGCAGAGTTTTCGCAAACTCCGTAGAACAGCGTTTCATCATGGTGGATCATACCCGGTTCCTTTCGCAAAGGCTCGAAGTGCATGACGGACTTGATTGACATCGGCGCCAACCTGACGCACGAGAGTTTCGATCGGGACCGCGCCGAGGTGCTCAGGGAAGCGCGGACCGCCGGGGTGCGCCGAATGATCCTCACCGGCACGTCGGTGACGGGTAGCGTTCGGGCGCTGGAACTGGCCAAAGCCTACCCCGGCCGACTGTTCTCCACCGCTGGCGTCCACCCGCACAACGCCAGCGGCTTCGACGCGTACAGCGGTGACGCGCTGACCGATCTGCTGGCGCAGGAGCAAGTCGTCGCTGTCGGCGAGTGTGGGCTGGACTTCTACCGGGATTTCTCCCCCCGCGACGCCCAACGGCGCGCCTTCCACGAGCAGCTCGAAATCGCCGCGGATGCTCGGTTGCCCGTGTTCCTGCATCAGCGCGACGCCCACGACGAGTTTGTGGAGTTGCTGCGCCCGATTCGCAGCCGCCTGTGTGGGGGTGTCGCCCATTGCTTCACCGGAACCGCGAAGATGGCGCGCGATTACCTGGACCTGGACCTCTACATCGGCGTCACCGGTTGGCTCTGTGACGAACGCAGGGGCGGAGATCTCCTCGACGCTGTTCGTCACCTGCCCCTGGACCGGGTGATGATCGAGACCGATGCACCGTATCTCCTGCCCCGGGACCTGCCCGAAAAACCTCGCGGAAGGCGCAACGAACCCCGCTTCCTGCCCCACATCCTTGTGCGTTTGGCCGAGGCCATGAACCGTTCCGTGGAAGAAGTTGCCGAAGCCACTCGCAGAAACGCGGAGCAACTGTTTTCCTTACCTTCGAATCAGATAGACAAGGTCTTCGATCATTCGGACAAATCAGATTAATAACTCCTTTTATCTATCTGATTTGTAAATTATATCTGTCCGAACTTTAACGCCACTGATCAAGCATGTCCGAGAACACTGCCAGGTCCGGATCGATGGACTCGTAACGGCTTGGCAACTCCAGCAGCGCAGCAAGCGACGCGGGGACCGGGACGGACGCGCCCGCAGCCGGCTCCACGATATTGTCGAACTTGGCCGGGTGGGCTGTGGCGACGACGATCCAGGAGGCTTTGGTACACCGCGCCTGGGGTAGCTGGTCGTAGACGTTGAAGCCGGTGGCTGTATGCGGGCACCAGACCCGCTTCAGACGCTCGTAGTCTCGGGCAATCTGCTCTCGAATGGCGGCATCGCTGACCGGATAGGCTTCCACGGAGCTGCGCAGGTCGCCAAAATCGGGCACCAGGTGCCGAAGGCGCTCCATGTTGCTGGGATTGCCGACATCCATCGCGGAAGCCAGGGTCTGGATGCTGGGACGAGGTTGCCAGTCCCCCGTCGCCAGGAATTCGGGCAGCACCCGGTTCGCGTTGGTGGCCAGAATGATGTCCCCGATGGGCATGCCCATCGCACGCGCCCAGATGCAGGCCAGGGCGTTGCCCAGGTTGCCCGTGGGCACGATGAAGTTCGCGGGCCTGCGCTCGGTCCGCCAGTGCCACAGGCTGGCCGCCGCATGGTAGACCACCTGGGGCAGCAGTCGGCCCAGATTAATGCTGTTGGCCGCGCTCAGGCGGTGGCGCATGTTCAATGACGGGTCGGTGAACGCGCTCTTGACCAGGGTCTGGCAGTCGTCGAAGGTGCCGTTGACCTCGAATGAGCGGACATTTTCCGACCAGCAGGTGAGTTGGTGCTTCTGCCTCGGCGAGACCTGCCCGGCGGGAAACAGCACTCCCACTCGCATGCCGCGGCGGCGGTGAAAGGCTGCGGCCACCGCCCCGCCCGTATCACCCGAAGTGGCGACCAGAATGGTGAGTGGGCGCTGGTCCTCCGGTTCCAGCAGCGGCAGCGAGCGCTCCATGATGGCGGCCAGGAATCGCGCTCCAACGTCCTTGAAGGCCGCGGTGGGGCCATGAAAGACTTCCAGAACCCACAAGGGTCCTCTGCCCTTGTCCACGGGAACGAGCGGCACTGGAAAATCAAGCGCTTGCGCGCACAAGGATCGCAGGTCGGGCTCCAGGGGCGAACCCGCGGCAAAAGGCGCAAGTATCTGAGTGCCAATGTCCTCGAGCGTGTTGCCGTCAATGTCGTTCGGGTTGAACCGGGGCAGATCATCAGGAACGTAAAGGCATCCGTCGGGCGCCAGGCCCTGACTGACGGCGCCGATGAAGTCCGTCTCGTGCGCGCCCCGCGTGCTCCAGAATCTCATTGGATCTCCGCGAGCCATGGCGTTAGGAACCGTATCGTGCGCGCGCGTATATCGGAGCAGCGCATGGGATCAGGCGTGGTTGGCGCCGAGCATGCTGCACAGGCGCAGGATGTCGGCGAATATGCCCGCCGCGGTGACGTCCGGCCCGGCACCCGGTCCGCGAACGATGAGCGGGTTATCGGCGTAGCGCCGGGTCACGAACTGCACCACGTTGTCGGTCAGGCTGATTCCGGCGAAAGGATGGTCACGCGAAAAAGTCCTCAGCGCGACCTCGGCCTGTCCGCTTGAAAGATCCACCTCCGCGACGTAGCGAAGCACACGGTTCTCCCGTTCCGCGGCCCTGAATCGCTCCGCCATCGGGGCATCGAAGTCCACCAGCCGATCGAGAAACTCGTCGACAGAGCTCACGGCCTCACTGGACAAGTCCGCCGGAACGAGGCTTTCGACTTCGATGTCCGCCAATTCCAGTTCCAACCCGGCCTCCCGGGCCAGGATGACGGCCTTGCGCGCTACGTCCATGCCGGACAGATCGTCCCTGGGGTCCGGTTCCGTATAGCCCTGGGCGCGAGCGTCACGCACGATCGCCGAAAACGGCCGCGTGGCATCGAAAACGTTGCAGAGATAGGCCAACGTCCCGGAGAAGATCCCGCTGATGCTCGCGATATCGTCGCCGGTCTCCACCAGGTCCCGCAACGTCTTGATGACCGGCAACCCCGCGCCAACGGTCGTTTCGTAGAGGAAATGGGTGTTCGCGCTTCGGCAGATCGACTTGAGTCGGCGGTAACTGTCCATCGAGTCGCTGTGCGCACGCTTGTTGGGCGTGATGACATGGATGCCCCGCTGCAACCAGTCCGCGTACCGGGCGGCAACGCCCGCATCCGCCGTGCAGTCCACCAGCACCGCGTGCGGCAAGTGATCCGCCTGTACGTGGTCGACAAAGCGCGGCAGATCCATTTCGGACCCCTGCTCCAGCGCCGATCGCCAATCCTCAAGATTGACCCATCGGTCGTCCAGGGCCATGCGCCTGCTCCCGCCCAGGCCCCGCACGCGCAGATCGAGATTGAAGTCTTCCCGCAGACGGTCCACCTCCCCCGCCATCTGGTCCAGCAGCACGCTGCCCACGGAGCCCGGCCCGATGAGGCCGATGGAGACGGTCTTCGCCGAAAGGTAGAAGCTGGCATGCACCGTGCGTAACGCACGGGTCATGTCGGCGGACGAAATCACCGCGGAAATATTGCGCTCGGACGCGCCCTGGGCGATGGCCCGCACGTTGATTCCCGCCTTGCCCAGGGTCGCGAAAAACCGCCCCGATACACCAGGGGTTCCGGCCATCCCGTCGCCGACCACCGCGAGCACCCCGCATCCCGTGGTGATATCGACCTTCTGGACCTGCGCCTGGGCCAGTTCCAGGGCGAACGCCTCCTCGACAACGGACTTGACCAACTCGGCGGATTCCTCGGGGACAGCAAAGCAGATGGAATGCTCCGAACTGCCCTGGGAGATGAGCATGACGGAGACTCCCGCATCCCGCAGGGCGCCGAAGAGACGGTCGGCCGTACCGGGCACGCCGATCATGCCGGAGCCCTCCAGGTTGACCAGTGCGACCCCGTCGATGCCGCTTATGCCCTTGACGACGGTCCCGGGCCCGCCCGGAGCCCCGATGATGCGGCTGCCCGGGTGCTCAGGATTGAACGTGCTGCGAATCCGGATCGGAATCTCGTGGGAAACCGCCGGCGCCATGGTCTGGGGGTGGATCACGCGTGCCCCGAAGTACGCCAGTTCCATGGCCTCGTTGTAGGAAATCTCGTCGATGACGGTGGCTTCGGGCACGCGCCGCGGGTCACCGCTCATCACCCCTTCGACATCGGTCCAGATATGTACGGCGTCCGCCTTCAGCAAGGCGGCAAAGATGGAAGCGGAATAGTCGCTGCCGTTTCGGCCCAGGGTCGTCTGCAAGCCGTCGGAATTCCTGGCGATGTAGCCCGTGATAACGGCCACTCCGTCGAAGTCGCGCGAGAGCGCCGCCGCCAGTTTGCTGCGGGTTTCCTCCCAGACCACCGCAGGTCCCATTTCACCCGGTTCCACCGTGAGTACATCCCGCGCGTCGATGAACCGAACCTTTCCAGCACAATCGGCGGGCCCTGCGGTATCGGGGCGACCGGCGGGACCCACCACATAGGGAAGACCGGCCGAGGCTGCGGGGTCTGCGGAACCGGGGTGACCGGCCGGAGTGGCGGCGCCCGCAGTATCCGCGCGAACTGCCAGCAAAGCGGACAGCAACCTTGCCGACCACAGCTCCCCGAAACCCGAGATCATGTCCTGACTGCGCCGCGAGGTGGCCTTGACCAGGGCCAGCGCTTCGAGAATCCGCCTGATGTCGCCTAGATCGGTCTCCAACTGCTCCACGAACGGAGCCGCACCGTCCTCGCCGAGCAAATCCGCTGCCAACTCGACATGGCGCTGCCGCACCGCGTCCATGGCCTCTGCCACCGGCTGCTGGCGGGAAGCCCGGTCGATGAGGCCGAACAGCATGTCGGTGACGCCGCCCACCGCGGAAACCACCACACCGAGGTTGCCCGCCGGCTGATCGCGCACGATGCCGGCCACGCGCCTGAAGCAGTCCGCATCGGCCAGACTGCTGCCGCCGAATTTATGGACGGTCCAGCTCACGGGTTGTCTTCGGTCAGGCGCTGCGGGCGGCAGCGAGCTCGGCCCTCATCCGGCCGATGATGGCGGCATAGTCGTCAGTGCCGAATATGGCGGAGCCGGCCACGAACGTGTCGGCGCCGGCCTCGGCGATCCGCCGGATGTTATCGGCCTTCACTCCGCCATCCACCTCCAGGCGAATCGGCCGTCCGGACGACTCGATGAGGCCCCGGGCCCTTTCCACCTTGTCCATGACGCTTTCGATGAACTTCTGTCCTCCGAAGCCCGGGTTGACGGACATCAGCAGAATCATGTCCACCTTGTCCATGACGTATTCCAGCCAGGTCAACGGCGTGGCCGGATTGAATACCAGTCCGGCACGGCAGCCGCAATTGCGGATGAGTTGCAGGGTCCGGTCCGGATGCTCGCTGGCCTCCGGATGGAAGCTCATGTAGTTGGCTCCGGCCGACGCGAAATCCTCGACCAGCCGGTCCACCGGGCTGACCATCAGGTGCACGTCGATGGGCGCCTCGATGCCGTGGTCGCGAAGCGCCCGGCAAACCATCGGGCCGATGGTGAGATTGGGCACGTAGTGATTGTCCATCACGTCGAAGTGAATGATATCGGCGCCGGCGGCGAGCACGGCTTCGACTTCCTCGCCCAGGCGGGCAAAGTCGGCAGAGAGAATCGAAGGAGCGATCCAGTAGTCGTTCATTGGCACGGTTCAGTCCGAACAGGAATATCGGCGGCTATTCTGCCCGTAGTGAAGGGGGTGTGCCAACCACGCGCCTGCCACCGCACTCAATCCACCACACTCTATCCGCTACCCGCGATCCACCGCATGGCATCAACCCCGTACCGTCCATCGCGCGCTATCCGGTTTCGCGCGCTGCTGCGGGGTGGTCCCGCTTGAGGCGGAAACTCAACAGAATCAGCAACGCGATAAGAACGCTGACGGTGACCAGCGCCGCCCGATAGCCCGCCGCGGCCCCCTGCCCCGACGCGGCGAAGCCTCCCAGGGCCGCTGCACCCGCGATGCGCCCGATGCTCAGGCAGAGCGTCAGCAGGCCCTGACCTGCTCCGCGATGCCGACGGGACGTTTCACGGATGACCACGTACCGCAGCGGCGCGCCAAGCAGGCCGGAAAGCCCGAGTCCGACGAGCGCGCCGCCGAGATAAAACGTCTCGACCGTCAGCGCCGGCAACCCGAACACCAGCAACCCGCATACCACGAGAGCGAGGCCCGCCTGGATTACCTGTCTGGCGCCTCTGCGGGTCAGCAGCACCCCGGCAAGGGGCCCGCCGATCATGATCGCCAGTACCAGCGGCACCAGCATGAAGCTGGCCGTATAGTCCTCGACGCCCAGCGAGGTCACCGCCAGCGCGGGCAGGAAAACCATGCCGGCTTCCGCCAGGCCCGTCCCCGCCGCGATACAGCCCACCAGCCGCAGTTCCCTGGAGCGCAGGAGATCGGGATGCAGGACGGGATCCTCCGCGCGGGTTTCCACCTTCCAGAACAGCACTGCCGAAACGAAGGCGACGGCGAGGAAGGGCAACACCTGCGCCGAGGCCACGCTACCCGCAATTGCCGACGTATCCAGTTCGCTGATCGACCACGCCAGACACGCAAGCACGATGCACAGCAGCCCCGTACCCGCCGCGTCGAACGGGCGGCGATCGGGATCACGGTCGCCGGGCAGAATGGCCGCCGCTTGCCAGAACACGATTCCGGCTACGGGCAGGTTGATCAGAAACAACCAGCGCCAACTGAACTGCAGCAACACGCCGCCAAACAGGGGACCCACCAGAAAGGCCAGTCCGAAGACGGCTCCGATCAGTCCCAGGGCGGGTCCCCGGCGCGCGGGGAGAAAGGTATCGCCGATCACCGCGCTTGCCACGGGCAACAACCCGCCGGCGCCGAATGCCTGGATCGCCCGGCCTGCCAGCAACAGCGGAAAACTCGGCGCGGTGGCGACCAGGGCGGAACCGGCGGCGAATAACGCAATATCGGCCAGGTAGACGGCCCGCCGGCCGTATCGGTCCGACAGCTTCGCCATCAGGGGCGCGCCGAGAAGACTGAACAGGATGTACACGTTGAAGACCCAGGAGAGCGCACGGCTGTCCACGGCGAATTCGGCCTGGAGGGCCGGCAACGCGGGGCCTACGATGGCAATGTCCAGCGCTCCCATGAACACGCCGGCAAACAGCACACCCAGGATTCGCCAGGAGCGGGCATCGCCCAATGAAATCAGTGGATTCATGTTCCCCTGGCCGGCTTCACGCAGAACAGCGCGTGAACTATACACAATACGCGGAATCCTCACCTGAGGCGCCGCTCGCACAGTGGCATTCCTGCGGCACCACTCCTCCGGCACGCCGCGTCAGGAGCAGACTCAAGGCCGCGGTCCACGACTCCGTGAAGCGCCTCCCAAATTCCGTGCGCCCCAACAGCGCTTGTTGCACAATCGAACCATGAACGACCCGCTTCGTGACTGAACAGCCTCCGGAATGAGGCTGAGCACAGGATCTTCGAACTTGACTATCCGCTCACACCGCGCACTTGCCATTGCGCTATGCGTCTTCGTCCAGTGCAGCGGCGCCCTGGGCCAGGAACCTCCGGGAGCGGCCATGAAGACCATGGAAGTCCGCCGCGTTTCCGATGCAGCGCCGATCATCGACGGCCGACTGGATGAGGCAGTCTGGGAAAACGCGGCCGTCGTCGAAGACTTTCACCAGATAGAGCCCATCGAGTACCAGGCCCCGTCGAACCCCACGCGTATCCTGGTCTTCTACGACGACGACGCGCTCTACGTGGGCGCGCACATGTCCCAGACTCTTGCCGTACTCGGCAACGTTCTCCGCCAGGGCCAGGAGTTCTGGAGCGACGATTACCTTGCGGTCATCATCGATACGTTCAACGACAAGCGCAACGGCTATCGTTTCCAGGTCAATCCGAATGGCGTGCGCATGGAGGCCATTTACGAGAACACGACCGCAACCAACTGGGACTGGAACGGAATCTGGCGCGCCGCCGCCACGGAGGAGGACGGCGGCTGGACGGCGGAAATGGCCATCCCCTTCAAGTCGCTTTCCTTCAATCCGGACAACGACACCTGGGGCATCAATTTCACGCGGGATGTCGGACGGACCAATGAGACATCCGGCTGGGTGTCGCGAAACAACAATACAAACCCCAGCATCGCCGGCGAAGCGGTGGGGTTTACGGATCTGCGGCTTGGGCGCGGACTCGACGTCGTACCGTCCGTCGTACTCAAGGGACACAGGACAGTCACGCCGGAGACCACGGACTACACAGCGGAACCGTCGTTGGACGTCTATTACAAGGTCACCCCGTCACTCAATGCGTCGCTGACGCTGAACACCGATTTCTCCGCCACGGAGGTGGACGACCGCCAGGTGGAATTTACCCGCTTCAGTCTCTTCTTCCCCGAGAAGAGGGACTTCTTCCTGCGCGACTCCGACATCTTCCAGTTCGGGCAGATCGGATTCATCGGCAATTTCGGCGTCGGACTGGGCTACACCTTCTCGCGCCCTGACCTGGAGAACGGACAACCGTTTTTCTCGCGCCGGATCGGCCTGAGTCAGGGCGGGCGTCCGGTGGACCTGGCCCAGGGCGGCAAATTGGCGGGGCGCATCGGCCGCTGGAACGTCGGTGCGCTTGCCATTCGGCAGGATGAATTCGAGGGCGTCGAAACCACCGATATCCTCGTGGCCCGCGCCACCGCCAACATCCTGGAGGAATCGACGATCGGCGTCATCGTCACAGATGGCGACCCCCGGTCAAATCGGGACAATACGCTGACCGGTGTCGATTTTCGCTACTCGAATACGCAACTTCCCGGCGGCAGGGTACTGGAAGCGGATGTCTGGTATCAGCGTTCGCAGACCGAGGGAATCCACCTGGACGATGACGCGTACGGGTTCCGCGTTCGGGCTCCCAACCGAACCGGATTGCTGGGGAGCCTGGCAAGCAAGACCATAGAGAAAAACTTCTACCCCGCGCTTGGTTTCGTCAATCGATCCGGGGTGAGAAACCACACGGCCAACTTCGGTTACATCCACCGGTTTCGGAATGCGCCGATACGCACGGCGTACTGGGGCATCGACGCCGAACGCATCGACCTGATCGAGGGCGGGCTGCAGACGCAGGTACTCACGCTGCGGGCACTGGAATTTGACACCGACGAGCAATTGCGCGGGCATGCCTTCCTGCACGCGACCCGGGAAGTGCTGGCCCGGCCCTTCGTGGTCTGGAGGCGAGGCGGCGAGCAGGTAGTCATTCCCGCGGGCGACTATTCGTTCGATGGGGCCGAGTTTCAGTTCAGCACCTCCTTCACGCGGCCTGTGTGGGCACAAGTGAACTACAGCCCCGGAGACTTCTACGGCGGCGAACGAAAGCGCACTTCAACGACATTCGGCTGGCGCCCGTCAAGGCACTTTGTCACGACGCTGGGTTACCAGTACAACGACGTCACGCTGCCCTACGGCGCATTCACGACACGCCTGGTGCGGTTCTCGGCCGAGGCGGCGTTTTCCTCCAGGCTCTCCCTGGTGATGCTGCTGCAATACGACGACATCAGCGAATCCATGGGTATCAATGCCCGGCTGCACTGGGTACCCCAGGCTGGGCGCGAGGGGTTCGTCGTCCTCAATCACAATTTCGAGGACCTGGACCTTGACAACCGGTTCCGCTCGACCGGGTCCGACCTCGCGCTGAAGTTTTACTACACGTTTCGGTTCTAGCGCCGGAAGGGACCGCGCTGCGGGCTAACTGTCCACGCCGCCCCAGATCGCCTCGGCGGTCGCGACCACCAGTTCCAGTTTGCGCTTCTGGTCGTCCACCGTCAGCTTGTTGCCCTCTTCGGTGGAGGCGAACCCGCACTGAGGCGCGATCCCGAGCTGGTCGATGTCGGCGTACCTGGAGGCTTCGTCGAAGCGCCGCTTGAGATCGTCCAGTGACTCGAGTTCCGGAGTCTTGGTGGTGATGAACCCGGGCAGGACCCGCTGTCTACCCTTCGGCAACAGCCGCAGAGGTTCCAGGCCGCCGGCCCGCTCGCTGTCGTATTCCATGAAGTAGATGTCGATGCCGGTTTCGTTGAAGACGGCGTCGGCGGCCGGATCGTACGCGCCCTGGGCGCTCCAGGTCGAGACAAAGTTCCCGCGGCAAAGATGCATCGCGATGACCATGTCGGACGGACGGTCGGCAATGGCATCGCACATGACCCTTGCATACCGGTGAATGAGCCAATCCGGATCGAAGCCCTCCGCCCGCTTCTGTTCGCGCTGCTCGGGATCGCACAGATAGGCGAAAAAGATGTCGTCCATCTGCAGGTACCGGCAACCTGCCCGGTAGAAGGCGTCCACCGCTTTCGCGTAGGTGCGTGTGAGGTCGTCGAAAAACACGTCCATGTCGGAGTACTCCGCCGGGGCGATGTCCTCGGGCGCAACCCGAAAGTGACACGCGCTGGGGCCGGGGATGGATATTTTCGGCTGAACATTCGCGATCGAAGCGACGTATCTGAAATGATCCAGCATGGGATGGTCGTGCGGAAAATCGAGCCGCCCGGTAATTGTGGGAAAGATCGGCGGGAGATTGACGCCATGAAACTGGATTCCTTCGTCCCGCTCTACCAACGCAAGGCCCGTCAACGCACCCATGAAGTCGTAGTGCCAGAACCGCCGCCGAAACTCGCCGTCGGTCACGGCCATCAATCCCAGGTCCTGCTGCATCTTCACGACAGTTTCGATGGCTTCATTTTCGACGCCTTTCAGATCAGGGTGTGACGAAAACCCGTCCGGGCCTAAACGGTCCGCATGATACTTTCGGCGTGCATCGTGTACCGCGCGCGGCCTCAGCAAACTGCCTACATGATCCGCACGAAACGGCGCTGTCTCACTCATCGCAAATTCTCCGTCGAACACCAACCTGCCGTGGGTGCTATTGAACCATTGCTTGTTGTATATTGGGAGTGTCGCCGGTAAACGCACGCCACGAGGCTATCGAAGATGGCAAAGATCGGACGCAACCAGTTGTGCCCTTGCGGAAGCGGTCTGAAGTACAAGAAATGCTGCGCGAACAAGGAGGCGAAGACACCCATGGCATTGCGCATTGTGGCCGCCGTGGTGGCGGTTTTCCTGATCGGCGGCCTCGTCGTCTTCCTCACCAACATCGACGATTACGATCCGCACGCCAACACCACCGGGGGCCGCGTCTGGTCGGAAGAACACGGCCACTGGCACTAGCGGCAGGAGACCGGCCTTTCATACCCAGCCGGGAGACATCCGCCTAGATTCGCCGCAGCGTGGACACGGGCGGCTCCCGGACGACGGAACGCGCCGCCAGGGTGCCGCTGACTCCCACCACTACAGCGCCGGCCAGCAGGCCGTATAGCACCAGCATTGGACCTGGGAGGTAGTCCAATTCAAATAGTTCGCTGGCGACGAAGTAGCCGATGAGCCCGGCGCCGGCGGCCGCCAGAGTGCCTGCCAGCACACCGATCGCCGTGAATTCGGCGGCGATGCCCTGCAGGACGACGCCCTTGCCGGCGCCGAGGGTACGCAGCACGGCGCTCTCGTACATGCGTTCGTCCCGCGTGGCCTGAATTGCGGCGAGCAATACCACGATGCCTGCTGCGAAGGTGAACAGGAAGACGTACTGCACCGCGGAGGCGGCGCGGTCCATGGCGCGCCTGACCTGATCCAGCACCGCGTCGATGTCGATCACCGACACGCCGGGCAGTGCGGTGACCAGATCCAGCATGGCGGTGCGCTGATCGCGTTCCAGGTAGAGGCTGGTGATGTAGGTGTGCGCAAACTCCTCCATCACGCCCGGGTTCACGACCATGAAGAAGTTCGGCCGGAAGGAATCCCAGTTGATATTGCGCGTGCTGGTGATGGCCACGGTCGTGCTTTGCCCGGCGATGGCGAAGGTGAGTTCGTCGCCCAGCGCCAGGCCGAAGTCCAGAAGTTCCTCCGCCGCGATGGAAAGCTGAGGCTCCGGATCGTTCTCGTCCCACCACTGCCCGGCCACGATTTCGTTGTCGGGACTCAGCGCCGCCGCCCACGTGATGTTCAGGTCGTCCCGCAATTCCCTTTCGGTGCGGCGGTCGCGAAACTCGTACTCATTCAGCGGTACCCCGTTGACATGGCTGATCCGCGCCCGGACCAGCGGTGCGAATTGCGGCGCCTCCACTCCATGATCGGCCAGCACGTCCGTAACACGGCCGCGTTCATCGGGCTGAATGTTGATCACGAAATGATTCGCAGCGGTCTCCGGCAATGTTGACTGCCACTGGGACATGAGTTCGGTGCGCACCAGGGTCAACAGCAGCAGGACCATGAGGCCGATTCCGAAGGCGACCACCTGCACGCTGCTTTCCCGGCCGCGGCGGGCGACGTTGGCGATGCCGTAACGCCACGCGATCCCCACCCTGCCCCGCACGCGTTGCAGGCCGAGAACCATGACATGTCCGGACAGGTAGAGAGCGGCGAACGTCGCCACGGCACCGGCCAACAGGTAACCGATGAGTTCCAGGTCGCGGAACAGCCAGTACAGCATCGCCGTGACTGCGGCGGCGGCCGTGCCGTAAACGGCCGTATATCCCAGCGGCGGAGGCTGCAGATCGCGTCGCAGCACGCGCGCGGGCGGCACCTTGCGCAACTGCAGCAACGGCGGCAGCGCGAATCCCAGCGCGATGGTCAGGGCCGTCACCGGGCCAATGAGGAATCCGTCGAGTCCCGGAGCGGGCAATTGGGCTTCTACAAGATCATCCAGCAACAGCACCAGTCCGTGCTGGGTGATGAAACCCAGCAGAGTGCCCACGATCCCGGCGACAAGGGCAAGAGCCAGCAATTGCGTCAGTGTGAGCCGCAACACATCGCGGTGCTGCGCGCCCACGCACTTCATCAGCGCGACACCGTCGAGATGGCGCGCCAGGAAACGGCGGCTTGCCATCGCCACGGCCACACCGCCGAGCAGTACGCTCACCAGAGCGGACAGCATCAGGAAACGCTCGGCGCGCTCGATGGAGGAACGCACTTCGGGTCGCGCATCGCGGATGTCGTCCAGTTCCTCTTCAGGGCCCATCATGCCCTGGAGGCGTTCCCGGAAGTTCTCGACTTGCCGCTCATTTCCGGCGAACAACCATTCGTACTCCACGATACTGCCAGGCTGGATCAGGCCCGATGCCTCAACGTCAGCGACATTCAGCAAAACGGTCGGCGCCAGTTCCATCAACCGCCAACCTTCATCGGGGCGAAACTCGAGAGTTTGCGCCACCCGGGCATTCAGTCCGCCGATCCTGAGAACGTCGCCGACATCGAGCCCCAACCGCGCCAACAGCGCGGGCTCAACCCAGGCCTCGCCTCGCCCCGGCACGCCGGATGCGGCCCGAGGCTCCCCGGCCAGCGCATCGGCGACACGAACCTCACCGCGCAACGGATATCCGTCGGAGACCCATCGAATGTCGGACAGTGAACTGGCGCCGTTGGCTATCAGCACGCTGCGGAACTGGATGACCTGGGCGGTTGCCAATCCTTCCGCGCTTGCGACTTCGGGGTAGTCAGCAGGTAGAGGGTAGTTGGACTCGACGCGGAGATCGGCGGCAAGCACCTCGCCGGCCTCCTGGCGCACGGCCTGCGCCACGCGATCGGTAAAGAATCCGACCGCGGCCATGGCTCCGACGGCCACAATCAGCGCAGTCAACAGCACGGGCGTCTCGCCGCCACGCCAATCGCGTATCAACAGCCGCGCAGCCAGGCTCAATTTCATACGTTTGCCGGGTGAGATGCGATCAGTTCAGCGGCAGGCGATGCACGAACACGGCGCCGGAATCCCGAACCGAATTGTCGGACTGGTCGCCATCGACGCCGCTCGATCCACCGTCCTCGAGCCGGACGCCCACCGCCACCGTTTCGCCCGTGTCGTCGAGCGCCACATTGGCGCCGTATTCGTCGTAGATCTCCGTAGCAGGGGCCTTGAGATAGGCCGCCTGGCGCCATTCACCCCCCGTACGATGGAACAGGTAGACCGCGCCGGCCTCGTCAGCCAGGTCGTCCTGGGTCCCGTTCACTCCGCTGGCGCTTCCGTCCTCCAGAGGCACGCCCACGGCCAGTACACTGCCGTCGCGATTGAAGACCAACCGGGTTCCGAACTGATCGAAGGGACTGGTATTGGATGGCTTGATGTAGGCCGTCTGCGCCCACCTCCCGTCATCGCGGGAGAATACATATACGGCGCCGGAATCCTCGGAGGAGTCATCGTTCTGATCCGCCCCCACGCCGGTGTCGCGGCTGTCTTCATCGAAGGCCGACACACCCAGGGTATTGCCGTCGCCGCTCAACGCCACCATGGAAAAGGCGTCGTTGCGTCCCGAATTGGAGGATTTCAGATAGGCCTCCTGCGTCCACTGCCCGCCATCGCGGGCAAAGACATAGACCGCTCCGGATCCCCTGGACTCGTTGTCATCCCGCCCGTTGATGCCTTGCGTCGATCCGTCTTCATCCAGGGCGCTGATCACGAGCGTCTCGCCGTTGTCACTGATCGCCAGCGAGATGCCGAACAGATCGGTCGCGTCCGTGTTGGATGCCTTGATATACGCCTGCTGGGACCACTCATCGCCGTTTCTCTCGAAGACATAGACCGCGCCTGCGCCTCGAGCAGAATTGTCCGAGTCGTCGCCATTGACTCCGGTACCCGACCCGTCTTCGCCCGTGGCGCCCACGGCCAGGGTGTTGCCGTCGGCGCTGAGCCCCAGCACGTAGCCAAATCCGTCGCCGTCTTCGGGTTCGCCGGTGTTGGACGCCTTCAGATAGGCTTCCTGCCGCCACCCTTCGGCGCCGCGGCGGAACACGTACACCGCACCGGAGTTCTCCATGGAATCGTCATGCTGATCGCCGTTGACGCCGGTAGCCGCGCTGTCCTCAAGGTTGGCCGAAACCGCCACCGTGTCGCCGTCGTCGCTGATCGCGACCGCAAAACCGAATTGATCGGCGGCTCCGGAATTGGACGCCTTGAGATAGGCTTGCTGCTCCCAGGAACCATTCGCGGTGCGTCCAAAGACGTAGGCCGCGCCTGCGTTGCGCATGGAATTGTCGTGCTGGTCGCCGTCGACGCCGGTTGCAGCGCTGTCTTCCATTCGCGCGCCCACCGCCAGCGTCTCGCCATCGCCGCTGAGCGCCAGAGACACCCCCAGCAGCACGGCGCTGCCGCCGAACTGGTCATCCACGCCTGGGTTGGAAGCCTTGACATAGGTTGCGGACGACTGGGCCACCGCCTGCCCGGCGCACAACGCCGCAAGCAGCCATGGCAGCCGGCGGCGCCGAACGAATCGCGAGCCTGCTCCGCGAAGATCAGTCGCCCACATAGATTTCATTGCCTTCGGCATCCAGCAGCCGGGACAACTCCGACAACGTCATGTAGGGGCCGCCGTTCTTCAATGAGCGCCCGGTCATCGTGAGAACATCACCTACCTGAAAGGTGTCCTTGTCCCAGCCCCACCTGTTCTGAAGGCTGTTGGGCGGGCCCAACTCGCCATACCACTCGACGATGTCGCCGTTTTCGTCCTCGACCGCGATGACCAGCATGGAGTGCGGGTTGATGAACTGGAATTCGACCACCGAGCCCGTCACCGTCTTGACGGTTTCGGTATAGCGGCCCGCGTCTCCGTGATGAGCCTGCGCCAGCGACACTGCAAGAAGCAGAGCGGCAACCGCAGACAGTCCGGGTTCGAGATGTGCTCGCATACGCATACGCCCCCAATCAAGGTCCACTGAAGTATCTCCTCCCGCCTTGCCATCGCATCCGCGTGAGGCGATTTGACGATAACACAGCCTCGTTTGCCGCGAAATGTCGCAAGTGTGACTTCATGTTAACGTGGCAGCAGTGATGAGGAAGCCGATTTTGGTTATCGTGTTAGGCATCTGGATTTCGTGCTTCTGGAGAAAATGGATGCTTGGGTTGAGATTCTGCGTTGTGGCAGGGGTCGTGACGATGAGCGTGCCGCTCCTCGCTCAGGCGGACGTGGAGTGGGCGTACCAGGTCCTCGACGAGTCGCTGCTACCGCAGCGGGACCTTGAAATCGACCTGCAGGCGCCGCGTTCCGTGCCCGGCAGTTCGCTGCAGCGCAGTCAGGAACAGATCGACGATCACTGGAACCCGCCGGACTGGTTCCCGGACGACCACTACGCCCCCGTTCCCGAGGTCGTCGCGCACGGCGCAGGACCCAACGTCAGGGCATGCGGCGCGTGCCACGGCTTTACCGGCGCAGGCCATCCGGAGTCGTCCCACCTCGCCGGACTGACGGCGGCCTACATCGAAGCGCAGATGGCTGATTTCAAGAGCGGGGCCAGGAAGGAGCGGTTCTGGATGAACGGCTTTGACGCAACGGAGGAACAGACTCGAATCGCCGCGGAGTGGTTTGCCGGGCTTGAAGTCATCGACTGGATCGACGAGGTGATCGAGGCGGATATCGTGCCCAGAACCTATATCGGCGACGGCCGCATGCGGCACCTTCACCCCGACGGCGGTACGGAGCCCATCAATAACCGGATCATCGAAATTCCCCAGGACCGGGAACTTGCAACCGCTCGACACCCCTACTCCGGATTCACCGTATACGCCCCGGAGGGCAGTCTTGCACGCGGTGAAGAATTGGTGACCACGGGCGCCGGCGGACGAACGATCCAGTGCTTCATCTGTCACGGCCCGGAGCTGAAGGGACTCGGGGATGTTCCCCGACTCGCCGGAGTTTCGCCCTTGTACACGGTACGCCAGCTAAACGACTTCAAGAACGGCGACAGGGCCGGCAGCCTGGCGCCGCTGATGACGGCGACGGTCATGAACCTCACCGACGAGGACATGGTGGCGATTGCGGCGTACCTGGCGTCGCTGGACCCATAGCCGGGTCCCGCGCGCGAACGCGCGTGCGATCACCGGATCCGGCAGTGCGGACGGCACCATTTCGCCGTCCACGATTGTACCCAATCCTATCGGGGGTAGCGGGATTGGGTCATCTGCGCGAGGATCGCCACTGCGATCTCTGCCGGGGATCGACCACCCAGCGGCAGTCCGACGGGGCCGCATATCCGCGCCAACGCCTTGTCGTCGAATCCCAGCGTCGCCAGGCGCTGCAAACGCTTCGCGTGGTTCTTGCGGCTACCCAGCGCGCCGATGTAGAACGCGTCGGACTGAAGCGCGCACGTCAAAGCCGGTTCGTCGATCTTGGCGTCGTGGCTCAGGGTGACCAAGGCGTTACGCGCGTCCAGAGCCAACGATGGCAAGACCTCCTGCGGCCACTCGTGGCTGACCTCGACGCCGGGGAACCTTTCTTCCGTTGCAAACGCCTCCCTGGGATCCAGAAGGAGCACCTAATAACCCGCCAGTTGCGCCATGGGAATCAGTTTCTGGGCGATGTGCACTGCGCCCACGACGATCAGCCGGGGCCGCGGGGCGATGGTCTGTATCAGATACCGGCCTTGCTCCACCTCGATCACTCGCGCATCGTCTCTCGCCAGGGCATCGCGGCAGTATTCCAACAATTCTTCCGGGACAGGGGGCTGCCCTCCATCGTCGGCGGTTCCAAAGGCGGTTACGCCGGAGTGGTCGACCAGGAACTGAGGGCCCTCCTCAAGCGGACGGACGAGCACCACCGCACGCGAGCGGGACAGGGATTCACTCAAGGCCCGTAGCAGCGGAGCTTTCACTCGACGCGCACCACCAGGACCTCGATCCGGCCGCCGCAGGCCAGGCCAACTTCCCAGGCCTCGTCGTCGGTCACGCCAAACTCAAGCATCTGCCGTTCGCCGGTTGCGATGACATGTCGCGCGGCACGAATCACGGCGCCCTCGACACAACCGCCGGATACGGATCCCTCGAAGGAGCCATCGCCATCAATGACCAGGTGGCTGCCGACCGGCCGCGGAGAGGACCCCCACGTGCTGACCACAGTTGCCAGCGCCACCTCCCTGCCCTCTTCCCGCCACCTCAATGCGGTATTCAGGATATCCCCGGGACGGGCAAACGAATCTGCTGTTCCGGCCACCGCCACCCGCTACTTCCTCCGCGAACCTCGACGGCCGTTTCCACGGGTATCATCCAGCGCCTCGCGGGCCACCGACTTGGACCAGCGCACGAAGTGCCATAGCTGGTCGATAAGGCGAGGCGAATTCGCCTGCTCGAAACTCCGGTCCCGAATCTTTTTCAGCGCATTGCGGCACCGGAGCAGTTCGGCTTCCAGCCGCCGGACTCGCTCTTCCAGGCCAGTGGTGGAATCGCCTCCGCCCTCCGCCGCCGTCAGGTCGGTGCGGGACGCCGGCGCCGGGTCATTATTCATGCCTTGATCCAGTTGCCCAATTGGGCGATATACTCGCCCATTCTATTACAAGGACCCGATGCCATGGACCGCCGTTACCACTCCCGAAGTTGCCATGCTGCGATTCCCGTGTTGATGACATTGCTGGCGCCCGCATCGGCGGCGCTCGCCCATCACGGCTTCGATACGCACTACTACCGTGACCGTCCCGTGCTGATCAGTGGAACGATTGCCGAATTCGAATACATCAATCCCCATTCCTTCGTACACGTAGAGACGACGGACGATTCGGGCGAAACCGTGGAGCGGTGGTGCGAAATGCAGGCCAGTTCGCAGTTACGGATCAAGGGAATCGGTGCGGATGCGCTCAGGGTCGGGGACCCAATACGCATTGAAGGCTTCCAGGCCAGGCGCGATCCGCTGGGATGCGAATTCGCAACCGGCTATCTGGCCGACGGAACCATTCTCACACTGCGAACCAGCGGCGGCCAGAGCCTGTTTGCCGCGCCATGGGAACCGGACGAGACGGGGTCCATTTTCGGCACCTGGTTTCGCAAGTCCTTTCCCGGGGCCGGCGTCGATCCCGACCCCATGGATTCCTATACCGATGCCGGAGCGGCGGCCCATGCCGCCAATGATCCGTTGATGGCCAACCCTGTCTACCGGTGCAGCCCCGTCAGTCCGGTTCGCGCGTGGTCCCAGCCGGGTCTGCCCACCGAAATACGCAATGAGGACGATCGAATCGTCATCCGCCACGAGTTCATGGATACCGAACGCATCGTCCGTATGAACATGGAAGAGCACCCGGCAGACGCCCCCCGAACGACGATGGGTCACTCGATCGGCCGCTTCGAGAATGGCGACCTCATCGTCCACACGGCGCTGTTCGCGGAGGGCCTGCTGAGATCGGACTTCGTCCGCACGATGGACCTTGAACTCACCGAGCGTTTCCACGTCAACCCGGACAATGGCGACCTTGAGGTGACCTGGACGGCATTCGATCCGGAATTCCACGACGGTGCGATTTCCGGCTCGCGGATTCTCATGCGCACCACGCTGCCGCTGGGCACGTACGGCTGCACGCCCGGCGTCGGGCACGGTGAGCAGATGCCGGGAGACTGAGGTCACGGCGCTCCCGGGCCGCGAGACTGGGCTCACCGCACTCAGGAGCCGCGATCCGAATTCGGGAAATCAGCCAGTCAGCGTCGGAACAGCCACATGAGCAACGACAGCAGCGCGCTCACGAGGATCATCGTGGTAATCGGCAGGTACAGCTTGAACGAAGGCCGGTCGATGACGATGTCTCCCGGCAATCGGCCCAGCGGGAGCTTGCCCAGCCAGGGCCACGCCAGGCCGATGACGAGCAACGCAAGTCCGATCAGGATCAGGGTTCGTTGCATGACCTAACGCCGTTCACCGCTTACTACCGGAGGCCGGAAAGCTCCGACCGGAGCCAGTAATGCTACACCCGGAGCCCCTATCCTCCTCCGGGCGGCAACATTGGTGCTCTGGGCCGGTCGGGTAACGGCCTCGAACTCACGGGCGACTATTCCTCCGGGGGAATCTGCGCCTCGATCGTGATCAGCAAGTGGACTTCCGGGAAGAAACCATTCTCCAGATCGTAGTCGACGCCGAAGTCCGCGCGGTTGATGGTCGCCGACGCATCGGCGCCGCATACTTCCCGCATGTGCCTGAAATGCGGCTGGCACTGAAACTTGTTGATCTGGAGATTGACCGGCTGGCTGACACCGTGAAGCGTCAGGGTTCCTTCGACCGCGGTCGGTGCGCCATCCTGGAAGTCAACGAGCATGCCGGTGTATGTCGCCGTCGGGAACTGATCCACATGGATGATGTCCACCAGCGTTCTCTCGTTCATGCCGTCGTGGCCGAAATCGATGGACGACATGTCCATCTCGACTTCGACGGACCCGGTCCCGGCCTCCTTGTCGAGCACCACGGTGCCCGAAGACCGATTGATCTTGCCCCTCCAGACGGAGAGGCCGCCCCAGTGATCGGCCTCGAACGCCGGGAAGGTGTGGCTGGGATCGATGTTGTAGGTGACGGGTTCGGCCATGCCGATAGTGCCCACGCTGGTCCCCACAAGACTCAATACCATAATCGATAGTTGTCTGATGGCCATTAACGTGGTACTCCCTGCTTGAATGCTTGCCGGTCGATACCCGGAGCTTTCGTTCACGGGCCACGCCCGCGATCAGGCAGGAGTTTAACCGCTTGCCCGCCCATAGCTCCAGTGGCCCTGCCCCTGATGGCCCTTAACGGAAGCCTTCCTGCTAGTGCGGCAGGACTTCCACGACATAGGCGCTCACGTCGTGAATCTCCTCGGCGGAGAACGCCGCACCGAACGGGGGCATGATGTCCAGACCCTCACTCACTTGCTGCATGACTGCTGCAAGATCGGTGGACGGCGTCAGCGGTACACCTCCACCATGCCCGCCCTCGCCCTGGGCCCCGTGGCAGAACGCGCAGGCACCGTCGTAGAGCAGGCGGCCGTTGTCCAGGTTCGCCGCGCGGCTGGTCAGCGCCGCTGACTGCACCGTCACCGTTTCCATGGACGCTTCTTCCAGCGCCCCGTCGAGGGAGAACAACCAGACGCTGTCGCCCCGCGGAGAACCGGCAAACAGGTTCCCGGCGGAATAGGCGACGATGTGCTGGCGGCCGTTGTATTCGAAGGCGCTCACCGGCGCGTTCATACCGGCGCCGGTCTGGAACTCCCAGAGCAGATCGCCATTACGCGAATCCAGTGCCGTCAATCGGCCGTCGTTGCGGCCCACGAAGACCAGCCCGCCCGCCGTCGCCAGCATTCCGCTGTAACAGCGGTCGATGAGCCGCTGCTGCCAGACGATCCTGTTGGTGCGCATGTCCATGGCGGCCAGTACGCCGGAGACGTAGCCCGGAATGGCGTGGAAGACACCCCCGAGAAACCGCTCACCCAACGGCGGAGGCAGGTCTTCGTCCATCTCGCCGCCCCGGAAGAACGACATCCGGTCCGTCGCGCAAACATAGAGGTAGCCCGTGCGCGGATCGTAGGCGCTGCCCGGCCAGTTGGCGCCGCCGTTGTGGCTGGGCTTCATCACCGCGCCTTCGGTCCAGAAGGGGGTAAAGATCCGCCCCTGGTTGACCAGCGGCGGGTAGCCTTCCGGGACGATATCCACATGCTGTGGCACGAAGGCATCGCCGATGGGGTATGGTTGTGTAGCCGCCGTAGCCTGGCGCGGCTCCTGCGGCACGGGCCGTTCTTCGATCCCGATCAGCGGTTCGCCTGTGACACGGTCCAGGATATAGACCCAGCCGGTCTTGCTGGGCTCCGCCAGGGCCCGCCTCATCTCGCCTTCGATCTCGATATCGAAAAGCACCACGGGACTCGGCGCGTCGTAGTCCCAGATGTCATGGTGAACCTGCTGGAAATGCCAGCGGTACTCGCCGGTGTACACGTCCACCGCCACGATGGACGTGGAAAACAGATTGTCCCCGGGACGGATGCTACCGTTGAAGTCGGGCCCGGGATTGCCGGTGGAAAAATAGAGTAACCCCAGGGTCGGGTCCAGCGCGGGCGTCTGCCACACGGTCGCGCCGCCATAGAGGTAGACGTCGTTGTCCTGAGGCCAGGTATCGTGTCCGAATTCCCCCGGCCCCGGCACGGTGTAGAAGTTCCACGCCAGTGATCCGTCCTCGGCCCGATAGGCCTTGACCCGGCCGCGCACGCCGTACTCCGCGCCGGCGAACCCGGTGATCACCAAACTGTCGTGATACAGGGGCGCACTGGTAATGCTGAAGCCCTCCTCCCAGCGCTCGGCCTGGGTCGACCAGACCACCTCACCGGTCTGCTGATCGAGCGCCACCAGCTTGCCGTCGAGCTGCCCCACGAACACCTTGCCCTCGCCCAGGCCGACGCCCCGGCTGGTCCATCCGCAACAGATGACGTCGATGGCCGGGTCCAGGTTGGCCTCGTAACTCCACAGGAGTTCGCCGCTCTCCACGCTCACCGCAAAGACGTCATCGGCGCCGGTGACGATATACACGACCCCTTCGTAAACGATGGGCTGGGCTTCGCCGGAGTACTGGTTGTCGAGCCCCGAGCCGTTCAGGTGCGTCCTCCATACCCCTCGAAGTTGCGCGACATTGCTCCGGTCGATCTCGTCCAGCGGCGAGTAGCGCTGGTTGTAGACGTTGCCGCCGTTGGTGATCCAGTCCTCCAGCGGCAGGGAGGCCAGCCGCTCGCCGGAAAAAGCCGGGGCGGGTTGAATGCGGGGCACGGTGGCGGGCTGCTGCGAAGCGGCGCTGCCGCTCAGAATCAGCGCCAGCGCAACCGCCCACCCCATTTCGAAACGGATTTTCTGCAAATCCGGAAAGCGTCCTACGAACACCTGTCGTTCCTCCACGAAGCTGCGCTCGCCGCAGCGGGCGTATGATAGTCGTTTTAACCCGCGCACCAAGGCGCCGCAAGCTTGAGAAGCCAGAGTATTGAGCGAATAATGACCCATCTCGTTCAACCATTCGCACTGGAGAGCATGATGCGCAAGCGACTTATCGGAGCGGTGGCGTATACCGCAGCGATCTCCGCCGCGGGTTTCATTTTGTCGAGCATGGCCCAGGTGGAGGAACTCCCACTAAACTACGTGATCGCCAGCGAATGGTTGCACACCTCCGGGCAGCCCGACAGCGAACAACTCGCCTCCCTGCCGGATCAGGGTTTCGATCTGGTGATCAATCTTGCGACACCCACCAGTCCGAACTCGATTCCGGACGAGGGAAGACTCGTCACTCAGGGCGGCGCGTCCTATGTGAATATTCCCGTGGACTGGCGCGCACCCACATACGAAGACTTCGAATTCTTCAGCGGCATCCTGAATCAATCGAGCCACGACCAGGTCCTGGTCCATTGCATGCTGAACTACAGGGCGTCGCTGTTTACGTTCCTCTACCGAACCGTGCATCAGGGCGTGGCGCCGGAGGAAGCTTACGAGGCAGTGTCCGTCGTCTGGGAGCCCGAGGATCAATGGATCGAGTTCGGCCAGATGGTCCTCGCCCGCCACGGGATCGATTATCGACTGCCGTAGTAAAACTACATAATCTGTCGAGAAATACTTGGTTACTGCCGGATATTGACCTGCAATCATTGGTCCTCGCGCACAGGTTTGTTGGAGGAGGACCGATGCAGCGAAGGCGTATCGAAATCCTGCCGGACGTCGTTCGACCCTTTCTTCGAAACGTATCGGTTGGGCTGATCGTCGGCGGCGTGCTTGCCATCGCCATTTCAATGCCGAACTGGTTCGGCTTGTTTCCATTCGGATTTGGCATCATATTAGGCGTTATCGGATGCGTGCGGCTTGAGGAGGCTCACTGATGGAATTTCTACCGATGCTAATTGGCACCTCCGCTGTCTTTATAATGGGCATCATCCTTTTTGCGCTCGCGACCAAAGCCGAAAATTCCGACGACCACAAGCCCAAGTCATGAATCGGCGGCGATTCGAGAGCAAGCACCCTCGACAGTGTTGATGGGGGCACTAGGACTCGAACCTAGGACCAGCGGCTTAAAAGGCCGATGCTCTACCACCTGAGCTATACCCCCGAACACACGATTGGGACTGCGGTGCGCCGCCTGCTGTTGTGGCGAACGGATGATACCGGAAGGCGGCGCGAGAACAACCCGATTTCGGCCACACGCATTTTCATGCCCGATAACGGGTCGGATCGGTAACCCCCGCCTGGCTGAATCCCTGCGCCCTGAACCGGCAGGCATCGCAGCGCCCACAAGCCCTGCCCTCCGAGTCGGCCCGATAGCAGGACACCGTCACCGAGTAGTCTACACCGAGTTCGGTTCCGCGCTGGATGATCCCGGCCTTGGTCATGTTCACCAGCGGCGCGAGAACCTCCACGGGCGCCCCCTCCACGGCCTGTTTGGTGGCCAGATTAGCCAGATCCTGAAAGGCTGCTACAAACTCCGGGCGGCAATCCGGATATCCGGAATAATCAAGAGCGTTGATACCGATGAAGATGGCGCGCGCCTGAAGAACCTCCGCCCACGCCAGCGCCAGCGCGAGAAACACGGTATTGCGGGCCGGCACATAGGTGACCGGGATGCCCTCTCCGCCCTGATCCGGTACGGGAATGGAAGGGTCCGTCAACGCTGAACCGCCCAGGCAGCCAATGGGGATGGTCAGGATTCGGTGTTGCACGTCGAAATGGGCGGCTACCCGCCGTGCGGCGGCAAGCTCGGCGCCGTGGGTCTGGCCGTAATCAAAGCTCAGCGCATGGCAAAGAAAACCCTGCTGCACGGCGATTGCGAGCAGCGTTGCCGAATCCAGTCCGCCCGACAGCAAGACCACGGCGGGCGGGCCCACCGTCATTGGCCCGGACTCCGATGATTCGCCCGAATGCTCCAAGGCTCAGCGGCCGGGCACATCGCCCCACAGAACCTTGTGGAGCTGAACCTGCATTCGCACCGGCAGACGGTCCGCCAGAATCCAGTCCGCCAATTCGCCCGGCGACAATTCCTCATGACTCGGTGAGAAAAAGACCTGGCAGTCGACCCTGATCCGATCCTCCAGGGCTCGCCTGGCCCAGTCGTAGTCTGCGCGGTCGCAGATCACAAGCTTGACGGAATCCTTCTCGTTCAGGAGCGACAGGTCTTCCCAGCGATTGCGTTGCACTTCGCCGGAACCCGGCGTCTTGACGTCGACAACGCGGTGTACTCTCGGGTCGACCACGCCGATGTCCATCGCGCCGCTTGTTTCCAGGGCGACCCGATAGCCCCGGTCGCAGAGCCGGGTCAAGAGGTCCGGGCAGCGGCGCTGTGCCAGAGGTTCGCCACCGGTTACGCAAACGTAAGATGTGGGATAGCTTGCGACTTCAGTGACGATGCTGTCGATGCTGCGCCATTCGCCGCCCGTAAAGGCATAGGCGGTATCGCAATAGTTGCAACGAAGCGGACACCCGGTCAGGCGTACGAAGACCGTGGGCCACCCGCTGAACTGGGCTTCCCCCTGGATCGAGTAGAAAATTTCCGTGAGACGCAGCCGGTCTCCAGCCGGTGTCAGGCGGACGGACTCCGCATCCACATTCAACCCTGCTCCTGCACGATGCGCTCGAGCCGCTGGGTCGCCAATCGCGCCGCCGTGGTGGCGGGAAATTCCCGAATGACCCGTTGCAGGGCTTCCCGGGAGGCATCCCACTGTTGCAGTTCGTAGTTGCAGAAACCGATTTTCAGCAGGGCGTCGGGGAGCTTGCTGGAGCCGGGATACTCGTCCACGACCAATTGAAACGCCGGCAACGCCGCCATGTACTGCCGTTGTACGTAATACGTTTCCGCAAGCCAGTACTGGGCATTGTCGGCCAACGGACTGGACGGGAACACCGCGAGAAACTGTTCGAGCGCGCTTGCGGATTCCTCGTAGTTGCCGTCCCGCAGCAGGTTGAAGGCAGCCTGGTAGTTGTCCTGATCGCTTCCCGGAAGCAATACCGGAGGCGGCGGCGCCTCTTCCTCCGCAAGAAAATCGTTCAACTGGATCTGCAACTGCGCCAGGGTCAGTTCCAGCTCCTGCAGGCGTCCGTCAACATCCACGTAGAGGTCGCGCTGCCTTTCTCCGGCGTTGTCGGTCTGGAACGCCAGTGTCTCGGTTTCTCCGCGCACGGTCTGAATCTCGGACTGCAGCTGATCGACGCGGGTCGTCAACTCGATCAGGCTCTGATTGTCTATGACTCGCTCGATACGTATCAGGCGGGCTTCCAGATCGGTCAGTTTCAGGAAAACCGGATCTTCTTCGGGTGGAGTCGTCGTCGCGCATCCCGCCAACATCACGGTCAGCAGCGGAACCCGCAAGGTCTTCACAGCAACGCCCATGACAGTCACCTCGAATGTTGGTGCAAGTGTCTAACGATACACCAGCTCGACGCGTCGGTTCAGGCTATAGGAGTTCTCGTCGCTGCCCAGTGCCGCCGGCCGTTCCTCACCGTAACTGACGGTGCCGAGCTGATCGGTGGAGGCGCCCTGCAGCATGAGAACCCTCCGCACGGCCTGTGCCCGCTGCTCACCGAGTCCGATGTTGTATTCCCGGCTGCCGCGCTCGTCGGCGTGCCCCTCGAGGCGGACCTGCCGGTCCGTGTTTTCGGAGAGGAATGCGCCGTGGGCTCGCAGCATGTCGTTGAAATCGGATCGTATCTCGCTGCGGTCGTAGTCGAAGTAGATCACCAGGCGCGACAGCGGGCCGTCGCCCTGACCCGGTTCCACACGAGTCACATCCAGGCTCCCGTCCGCACCGATGCCGGCGGTGGACGCGCCGCCTGCGCCGCCTGCGCCGCCGTTCGCGGCCGCGGAGTCCGAAGCATCGCCTGCGGCTCCCGTCGGTATCGTTGACCTGTCGCCGCCGCACGCAGTCAGTCCAATGCTCAGAATAAACAATATCGTCAGTAGTCGGACCATTTGTATTCCTCAGTCAAATAACCAATAAATCAATTCTCAAACCAATTATTGATAAATATTAATTAGTTACCATATTTTTATAAAAACACGTTCAAATTCTTGGGAACGGCGACCAAACCGGTTCTCGAACCTGCCCCGCCACGGAAGCAATCTGTTGGCGAATTCGCCCATCCGTACTCACCGACGCCAGCACGCCCCGGCCGCCATCCTGGGTAGCATAGATGATCAAGGCGCCATTGGGAGCGAAGCTCGGTGACTCGTCCAAGCTGCCATTACTCAACACCTGCGTCAACCCGGTATCCGGGTCGACCAGGGCGATGCGGTAGTTGCCCCGGTCTTCGTGCACCACGGCGAGGCGATCGCCGTCCGGCGAGATCCTGGGGCGTGCGTTGTAGCTGCCCTCGTAGGTGATCCGCTGCACGCGCGCTCCGTACCGGGCTTCCACCCGGTACACCTGCGGACCGCCGGCCCGGTCGGAAGTGAAATAGATCGACTCACCGTCGGGCGCCCACACCGCCTCGGTATCGATGGCGGAATGCTGGGTCAACCGGGTGAGAATCTGGGTGGCCAGCTCCAGCATGTAGACATCGAGGTTCCCCTGGTCCCGGGACAGCGTCAGCGCCAGCATGCGGCCATCGGGCGAAAACACCGGCGCGCCATTGATCCCTGCCCTGGAGGAAACACGGTCGCGTATCCCGGTGCGAAGCTCCTGAACGTAGATCGACGACTGCGAGCCTTCAAACGATACATAGGCCAGCTTGCGGCCGTCCGGCGACCATGCCGGCGACATGAGCGGCTCGGGCGACTCCGCCACCACCTGCGGGTTGGCGCCGTCGGAGTCGGAGACGATTAACTGGAATCGCCGTTCGGCGCCCATCCGCTGCTCGTTCACGTACGCGATCTGCGTGCCGAAAACACCCTGAATCCCCGTCAGTTCCTCGAAAATCATATCGGCCACGCGGTGTGCAGCCACGCGCAGGTCGGAGGCAGCGCTGCCGGTCGTGAGGCGATAACCGACGATCTGTTCACCCTGCAGGACGTTGAACAACTGAAAGACGACGGTGTGGCTGCCGTCCGGATTCGCCAGCAATTCACCGATCACCAGGTAATCGACATCGACGATCAACCAATCCTGGAAGCGGACTTCGGCCGGCTGCGTGGGTTGTGCCACCATATCTTCGACCGCCATGGGAGCGAATCGGCCACTGTTCGCCAGGTCGGCCGAGACCAGCGAGGCGACATCGAACGGCGCCTGCGAGCCGGGTCCTTCCCAACCGAATGGCACGATCGCCATGGGCACGGGGCGTTCCACGCCCCGGGTGACCTCGATAACGATCTGGGCATCGGCGCGCTTTAACCCTACCAGCGTTACCGCACAGACAAACGCCGCCCACGCCAACCGCCTTTGCACAGATTGATTGAACATCCCTATGGATTCCCTGCTTATACCTCGGGCCGAAATATGACTTCCAGATTGCGGTCGAACAACGAGGATATTCTCGGCCTGGGCAAAGGTGACGACCGTAGTACGGCTGCCTCGATGGAGCGTACGACCGCCTCATCGCCATTGCACTGGCCGACGCGCACATCCACCACGTCGCCGCTGGGTATCTGTGTGACATGAACTGTACACTGAATGCCCGCCTGCGCGCTCGCCGGCGGTATCCAATTCTGCTGAATCCGGTTTTCTATCAAGCGAATGTACTCATCCAGGGCTGCGGCCTCTTCGCGCCGCCGTGCTTCCTCTTCCGCTGCCAATGCGCGCGCCAGCTCCGCCTGCGCCTCGGCCTGCCTGCGTGCTTCCTCGGCGGCTCGCCGCTGGCGCTCCAGTTCCTCCTGACGGAGCCGCTCTTCTTCCTCGCGTTGCCTCTGCTCCTCCGCGAGCCGCTGCCGCTCGGCTTCACGCGCCGCCTCTTCTTCGGCCGCGCGCCGGCGCTCAAGTTCCGCCAGCCGAAGCTGCTCCTGGCGTTCCGCTTCCTCGCGTTGCACCTGGAGCTGTTCCAGGCGCTGCTGCTCCTGTTCAAGCTGCCGGCGCGCCTCCTCGGCCTGCTGTTCGGCCCGCCGCTGCTCCTCGAGCGCCTGTTGCTGCTGCTCTTCCCGGCGGCGCTGCTCCTCCTGCTCCAGCTCCTCGAGCCGGGCCATTTCCTGGCGGATGAGCGTCTCGTCCACGACAGTCGCCTCGATGGCCACCTGTTCCACAGGTGCGAGCGCCCGTCGGCTCGACGGCAGGTCCAGTCCGAACACCAGTACGCCGATCAGAACGCCATGCAGCAGCACCGACAGCAACACCGCCACCATATGCTCCCGCAAGAATTCCATTCGGCGCCATCCTGCCCGTTCAGGGCTGCACGTCCTCCCGCTCCGCCGGATCCGTGATGAATCCGACCCGCTCCGCTCCGGCCTGCTGCAGTATGACCATGCCCGTCACCACGCGTCCGTACGCCACGGCTTCGTCCGCCTTGACCAGCACGGGCGTCTGCGGATTCCGCCGCAGCACCGCCGCCGTGCGCGTCAGCACCGTCTGTTCGTCCACGGCTGTCTCCTCATCGCCGCCGATATTCAGGAACAGCTCGCCGTCGCGGTTGATGCTCAGAACCAGCGGTTCATTATCGCGCAACAGTTCCGGGTCCAGCGGTTCGGCGGCGGCCTGGGGCAAATCCACCTGGATACCCTGCGTCAGCAATGGCGCGGTGATCATGAAGATGATCAGCAGCACCAGCATCACGTCAATGTAGGGCACCACGTTGATCTCGCCCATCAATCGCTTGGATCGACTCTGTCTCATGGCGTTCCCCGGTAGAGGTGCGCGGCGTGGCGCTGCAGTATCGCCGAGAATTCCTCGGCAAAGGTGTCATAGCGAACCTCCAGCCGCCCGACGATGTCGGCGTAGCGGTTGAAGGCGATGACGGCGGGAATGGCGGCGAACAGACCCATGGCCGTCGCAACCAGGGCCTCGGCGATGCCCGGCGCCACCAGCGCCAGCGTAGCCGCCTGTACATTCCCAAGGGCCTGAAACGAAGTCATGATGCCCCAGACCGTCCCGAACAGTCCGACGTAGGGGCTGGTCGAACCCACCGTGGCAAGAAAAGCCAGGTTCTGTTCCAGGCGGTCCACTTCCCGCACCTGGGAAACCCGCATGGAACGCCTGGATCCCTCAACGATCTGCTCGGCGTTGATCGCGCGGTCTTCCCGAAGCCGCCCGAATTCCCGGTAACCGGATTCGAAAATGCCCGCCATCCCCACATGGGTTTCATCGGACTCCGCCAGTTCCCGGTACATTTCCGAGACGTCGCTCCCGGACCAGAAGGTTTCCTCGAACTCATCGGCCGCCCCGGTCGCCCGCTTCAGCAGCCGACTCTTCTCGATGATGATGGCCCATGAGGCGATGGAAGCGATCAACAGCAACAGCATGACGGCCTTGACCACCAGGCTGGCGTCCAGAATAAGGTTGATCAGCGATAGGTCGTTACTCATACCCTGCCCTCGCCCGAATCGATACCATTCAGGAAATCCGCCGGAAGCCGCCGGGGTTTCCCGTTCCGTGAATCCACACAGGCCACCTCGGCCTGCGCCAGGCACAGCACCTCGCCGTCGCCGGGCGTCCGGTGGATGCTCTGCTCAAAGACAAAGCGCACTGCGCTAAACTCCGTCACCTCCGCACTGACCTCCAACATGTCGTCCAGCTTCGCGGGCACCCTGAATCGCACTTCGATGCGGGAAAGCACCAGAGAGAGATTCGCCGATTCCCGCAACTCATTATGGTCAATTCCGCGGGACCGCAACCACTCGGTTCGCGCCCGCTCGAAGAAGCGGAAGTAGCTGGCGTTGTAGACCACACCCTGCGCATCCGTATCCTCAAGGTAGACCCGTACCGGCAAAGTGAATGTGCCCATCGTCCGACCCGCAACTCAATCGAACAACCCGGGCTCCGCCGGCGGAGACGCAAGCCCAAAATGCAGGAAGGCCTTGCGAGTGGCCATACGCCCCCGGGACGTGCGATGCAGGAATCCCTCCTGGATCAGGAACGGTTCCACTACATCCTCCAGCGTACCGCGCTCCTCCCCTATCGCGGCCGAAAGGCTTTCGATCCCCACCGGCCCGCCATCGAATTTCTCGATGACGGTCAGCAGCAGCTTGCGGTCCATGCTGTCGAAGCCATGCGGGTCCACTTCCAGCAGATCCATGGCGGCCTGCGCGACCTGCTCGGTCACCCGGCCGTCCGCCTCGACTTCAGCGTAATCCCGGACCCGGCGCAGGAGGCGATTGGCTATACGCGGCGTTCCCCGTGAGCGGGCCGCGATTTCCCGCGCGCCGGGGTCATCGACTGGCAAGTCAAAAATCGATGCGGTTCGCTTCACGATGCGCGTCAATTCCTCGTTCCCGTAAAACTCAAGACGCTGTACGATCCCGAAACGGTCGCGCAGCGGCGAGGTCAGCAAACCCGCGCGCGTGGTCGCTCCCACCAGCGTGAACGGCAGCAGGTCCAGCTTGATCGAACGGGCGCCGGGACCCTCGCCGATCATGATATCGAGGCGGAAGTCCTCCAGCGCCGGGTAGAGCACTTCCTCCACCACCGGGCTCAGGCGGTGGATCTCGTCCACGAACAGCACGTCCCGAGGCTCCAGGTTGGTGAGGATCGCCGCCAGGTCGCCCGGGCGTTCCAGCACCGGCCCGGAGGTGGTGCGCAGGTTCACGTCCAGTTCGTTGGCCACGATGTACGCCAGCGTGGTCTTGCCGAGGCCGGGCGGGCCGAAGATCAGGGTATGGTCCAGCGCTTCGCCACGGTTACGCGCCGCGGTCATGAAGATGCGCATCTGGCGCTTCACCGTGGCCTGGCCCACGTATTCCTCCAGCGTGCGCGGACGGACCGCCCGGTCGAAAACCACATCCTCGTGGGTGCCGGCGCCGTCGAGCAGTCGGGCTTCCTGGCTCACCGCGATCATCCGGCGTGAACGCGCTTGAGCGCTTCACGAATCAACTGTTCGGAGTTCAGGCCGGAGGCGTCGAGTTTCGCGAGCAGCCTGCGAACTTCGGCGGGCCGGTATCCCAGGGCGAGCAATGCGCCGTGCGCCTCGGCTTCGGCTTCAGTGCCAGCGCCTTCCTGCACGTGGGTTTCGGTTCCGTCCGGGTCCAGGCGGTCGGCCATTTCGACCATGAGCCGTTCGGCGGTCTTGCGGCCGATTCCGGGAATGCGCGTCAACGACGCGATGTCGCGCTCGAATACGCTGCGCCGGAATCCCTCCACGCTGATGCCCGAAAGGATACCCAGCGCGATGCGCGCGCCGACGCCCGACACTTTCAGGAGATTGCGAAACAGCGAGCGCTCGGCCTCCGTGGCGAACCCGTAGAGCAGTTGCGCATCCTCGCGCACCAGGAGGTGGGTCAACAACGTCAGGGACTGGCCGGTTTCGGGCAACCGGTAGAAGGTGGACATCGGCGCCTCGAGTTCATAGCCCACGCCGGCGACCTCCAGAACGAGTTCCGGAGGGCGCCTGGATACCAGCGTGCCCTTGAGGTGCCCGATCATGAGTGGATCGCCTCCAGGTCCGCCACGGAGGGCGGGCTGCGCACGTAGGCGTGACACAAGGCCAGCGCCAGCGCGTCCGCCGCGTCGGATTCCGGCGCCTTCTGCAGGCCCAGCAGGATCTTCACCATCAACTGCACCTGCGCCTTGTCGGCATTGCCCCGGCCCACGACCGCTTTCTTCACGTACCGCGCGGCGTATTCGAACACGGGAATGTCCGCCACGAACGTGCCGCAGAGCGCGGCCGCCCTGGCCTGGCCGAGCTTCAGCGCGCTGTCGGCGTTGCGGTGCATGAACACCCGCTCGATGGAGACTTCGGCCGGCCGATGTTGCCGGATCAATTCTTCCATCTCCGAAAATATTCGCCGCAGGCGGGCACTGTGTTCGCCCTGGGTCACGATGGTTCCCGCGCAAACCACCTTGGCTTCAGTGCCCGCGCCCCGGGTATCGATGATGCCGTAACCGGTCCGCCGCGAACCCGGGTCGATGCCGAGGATGCGGACCGGTGCGCTCATGCGGTTGCCTCAAGCAACTCGGTGGGGATATCCCCGTTGGAATACACCTGCTGCACATCGTCCAGTTCATCCAGCGCATCCAGGAGCTTGAGCAGGCTCTCGGCCTGCCGCGCCCGCACGGGTGTCTGAACGTTGGCATGCATGGTGACCTGGGCGTGATCGGGCGCGAGACCCTGCGCCGTCATCGCGGCCTTTACTGAATCGAACTCAGCGGGCTCGCACAGTACGTCGGCGGAACCGTCGTCGTTGGCTACGACATCATCCGCACCGGCTTCAATGGCGCCCTCCATGAGTTCGTCCTGGTCTTGCCCGGAGGTGTAGCTGAGCAGGCCTGTCTGCTCGAACAGGTAGGCCACCGAACCGTCGGCGCCCAGGTTGCCGCCGAATTTGGAGAAGGCGTGGCGCACCTCGGCTACGGTGCGATTCCGGTTATCGGTCAGGCAATCCACCATCACAGCGATGCCGCCGGGCCCATAACCCTCGTAGCGGATTTCTTCATAGGACACTCCCTCCGCATCGCCCGTGCCGCGCTTGATGGCCCGGTCGATATTGTCCTTGGGCATGCTCTGCCCGCGGGCCTTTTCGATGGCCGCGCGCAGCCGGGGGTTGGCGGCAGGGTCGCCCCCGCCGTCTCTGGCGGCGACAGTGATCTCGCGAATGAGTTTGGTGAACAGCTTGCCGCGCTTGGCATCCTGGGCGCCTTTCCGAAACCGGATATTGGCCCATTTACTGTGGCCAGCCATTCAAAATGCTCCTGGCCGCTATCCGAGCTGGCTGCCCGGAAATAGCCGACAGCGCCCGCCCCAAGGGGCTGTCAGTCCGAAAACTCACTCCGTAACTCCACCGGCAGCAAGCCGCAAGTCCTCTGCCGGCCCCTATGATAGCGGGAAATCCCGCCGTTGTGGGAATCCCGGCCGCGAAGAACGCGAATTCCGACCCTGACGTCAGGCCGCTTCGCGCTCGCGTTTCAATCGCGCGATGTCGAACTGCGCCTGCGCCGCGAGCCAGAACCGGGCCGTTGACCAGCCGATGGCCTCCAGGTCCACCGCCAGGCCGACCGGAATCCGCCCCTGTCCGGCCAGAATGCGGTTGATCTTCGCCCGCGAGATATTCAGCCGCGCGGCGGTCGCCGTGACGGTCTCGCCGTGACCGTCTATCCAGTCCCGCAGCAGTTCGCCCGGATGACAGGGGTTGGCGAGTTCACCGCGCTCGCCGCTTGCGTTGCCGGTGTGGTTCATGTTCACGCCCTCTAGTGACAGTCGATGAGGTTGATATCCACGGCCTCGCCTTCCTCGAAGCGGAAGGTGATGCGCCAGTTGTTCGTCACGCGGACGCTCCAGTGCCCCGCCAGGTCGCCCTTCAGTGGATGCAATCGCCAGGCGGGATTGTCCAGTTCGCCGGGTCGGGTGGCCGCCGCCAGCGCCGACAGGATACGCTGCAATTTGCCCACAATCGCCTGGTCGATGCCCTTGGTCGTGCCCTCGGTGGCGAATTGGCGCAATCCCTTGTGCTTGAATCTCAAATTAGAACTGTCTCATATTTTGATGCTAGGAGCGTGCGCCGTAGGATGTTTCGCGGTCAGGCGAAGGGCGCAATTTGGCGATGAACCCGCATGGGCGACCGCGGAATCGGCCGATGGCTCGGCGTGGGCGCACAAAGGCCCCTGGGCGCGCTCCAATCGGCCG
>JAJEFE010000092.1 GCA_022820625.1 Gammaproteobacteria bacterium
GCCGGCGCCCCCACCGCCGCCTATCGGGAATTTACCGATCTTCAGGCCGCGTCGCAGCACGTCAGGGAGCGGCCCGCGCCCATGGTGATCAAGGCCGATGGGCTGGCCGCCGGCAAGGGCGTGGTCGTTGCCGAAACCCGCGCTCAGGCAACGGCGGCGCTGCGTGACATGCTGGAAAGCCGGTCGTTCGGCGAGGCCGGCCGGCGGGTTCTGGTGGAGGACTTCCTTGAGGGCGAGGAAGCCAGCTTTATCGCCCTGGTGGACGGCGAGCATGTGCTTCCGCTGGCGTCGTCGCAGGACCACAAGGCCCGCGACGACGGCGACCGCGGGCCCAATACCGGCGGCATGGGCGCCTGTTCGCCGGCGCCGGTGCTTACTCCCGAGGTGGAGGCCAGGGTGATGAGCGAGGTCATGCGGCCGGTGGTGCGCGTGATGCGGGACAACGGCGCTCCGTTTACCGGGGTGCTGTATGCGGGGCTGATGATTTCACCCGACGGCGCCCCGCGGGTGCTGGAATTCAATTGCCGCTTCGGCGACCCGGAATGCCAGCCGCTGATGATGCGCCTGCGCACGGACCTGCTCGATCTGTTCCAGGCCGCCCGCGCCGGGCAGCTCAACCGGATTACCCTGAACTGGGATCCGCGCAGCGCGCTGGGCGTGGTCATGGCTTCGGGCGGATACCCCGGAAGCTACGCCAAAGGCCAGCCGATATATGGACTGGACGCCGCGGACAGCTCTTCCGTGAAAGTCTTTCACGCCGGCACGGACGTAAAGGACGGGGAGGTCGTGACTGCCGGCGGCCGGGTGCTGTGCGTTACCGCGCTGGGCGAGTCCCTGCCCGAAGCGCGCGAAAAGGCCTATGGCGCGGTCTCGGGCATTGCCTTCGAAGGCGCGTTCCGGCGCTCCGACATCGGCCACCGGGCGCTGTCGCACCCTCCTTCATCGGGGTGAATCCATGACCTGGCGTATCGGCATTATCGGGACCGGCGCGGCCCCAACCGGATCCAATATCCCGCCCGCCCCCATCCGGGAGATCGCGGCCGAAGGCTTCGCGCCGGAACTGATCGAACCGCGCCTGCGCACCTTTCCCATGACGCCGTACGACCGGGGGCTCACGGCGCTGGCATACCTCGATTGCGCGCTCGAAGCGGAAAAGGCCGGTTTCGACGCCGTATTCATCAACACCGTGGGGGATTACGGCATCGATGAGATCAAGTCGGCCACCGGCATGGTGGTGGTGGGTGCGGGTGAAGCCACCATGGCCATGTGCGTGAACACCGGCCGGCGTTTCTCCATCGTGACCATCTGGCCGCCGAAACTGAACTTCATTCAACACGAGCGCCTGAGCAGTTGCGGAATGCAGAGCCGCTGCGTATCCGTGCGCAATGTGCAGACCGACCGCGAGGTCGAAGGAGTCGAACAGGCCGCCGCTACAACCGCCGGCCTGAAGGACCGCAACGAATCGCTGAAAAAGCGAATCATCGGCGCCATCCACGCGGCAGTGACGGAAGACGGCGCCGACACCATCATGCTCGGCTGCACCTGCATGGCCCCCCTCGGCCCGGAAATCGCAGCCGAGGTGAACGTGCCGGTGTTCGAGTCCATGCGAACCGGCTACAAGACTACCGAAGCGCTGCTCACACTGGGCGTGCGCCACAGCGACGCCGCCTTCCCCAAACCCAACCCCGGCAACTTAAGCGCCGTGGGCGCCCTGGTCGCCGGCCAGGGCAACATGGACCTGGGCGGCGACTGCGAGGTCTGCGTAATCGATCCTTGATTACGCTATTGAGTGAATTTACTCAATAGCGTAACATTACGGTATGGCGACTTATGAGCGAGCTCAGAAAGCCACGCTCCTGTCACGTCTGAACGAGACCCCATCGTGGCTTATTCTGATTACGGGTCCACGGCAGTGCGGCAAGACCACGCTTGTGCAGCAGGTTCTTGGCGGCATTGGTCGGCCTCGACTCTATCTGGCCGTTGATGCACCGGAGCCTGACGCCTTCCCGGCGTTTCTCAGCCGTGACGCAACCGGTGCCATTATTCCTGGTGATGAGATCGTCCTGCCGGGTGGGCGGCAACCGGACGCGGAGTGGCTGGTGCGCCAATGGCAGCGGGCAAGATTGGAGGCAGACCGTTCCGAACAGGGTTTTGTCCTTGTTCTCGACGAGATTCAGAAGATCCCGAACTGGTCTGAAACCGTCAAAGGGCTATGGGATGCGGACCGCCTTGTTGCCCGCCCGCTCCACGTGGCCTTGCTGGGGTCCGCGCCATTGCTGATGCAGAAGGGCCTGACCGAGAGTTTAACCGGACGTTTCGAAACCATTCGGCTTACACACTGGTCATACGGTGAGATGGCTGCCGCCTTTGGTTTTGATCTCGATACTTACATCTTTTTTGGCGGCTACCCTGGGGCAGCGCCGCTGGTGGGCCAGGAAAACCGCTGGCGAGACTACGTATCCAGCGCGCTCGTGGAAACAAGCATCGATCGCGACGTTCTTGCGATGCAGCGAATCGACAAGCCAGCCCTGATACGTCGGCTGTTTGAGTTGGGCGCTGCGTACTCAGGGCAAATCCTCTCTTACAACAAGATGCTCGGTTCGCTTCAGGACGCAGGAAACACCACCACCCTGGCCCGCTACCTGGACCTGTTGTCCAGGGTGGGTTTGCTGGCGGGATTACCGAAGTATGCCAGCCGTCCTCACCGTCGCGCATCCAGCCCCAAGCTGAACGTAATGAACACAGCGCTCATGTCGGCCGGTTCGGAATACACCTTCCAGGAGGCCAAAGCCGATCGCAGTTATTGGGGACGGCTTGTCGAGAGCACCGTGGGCGCACACTTGCTCAGCAAATTGCCGCCCCAGGTCCAACTCCACTATTGGAGACACAATTCTTACGAAGTGGATTTTGTTTTTGGACGCGCAGGGCGTCTTGTTGCTGTTGAAGTCAAGAGCGGACCTCGCCGGCGGAGCATCAGTGGGCTTGATGCATTTGAGAGCCGGTTTCAGAACGAGCGGCATTCCATCAGGCGCCTGGTCGTGGGCGAGGGCGGGATGCCTCTATCGGAATTTCTGTCTGCGGCCGCGGACGTTTGGCTTGAGGGGTCATGCTGAAGGGTCCCCAAAGCCTGGAAATGCTGGCGGACGCGGTTGCAGACAGCGGCTGGCCGTCAACCCGCAAGGAAACTCTCGCACTGGCTTGTCGCAGGTTGTTGTTTGAGAACAATCCGGAACATCCGCTTGCATGTGGACGTGTAGATGGCTCCCCCCGTTTGCTGCACATGGCCGGACAACTTTGCGCATTGCAACTCCTTGCCGGAAAAGCGGGATATACAGGGCTTCACGTTTCGCCGGAGGGCCATGAATATCTGGATCTCGCCCAAGTGGGCGGCAAACACGAGAAAACCCTCCGACGAGTACTGGGCACAAAACTATTCGTTGCACCATCGGCAGGCTGTTTTGCTCCGGTGCATCGGCAAGTGGCCGAGTTTCTGGGCGGCCGTTACCTCGCGGCTTGCATTCAGGATGAGGGGCTGCCGCTTGGCCGTGTGCTCGCCCTGATGACCGGACGCGATGCAAGGGTAGTGTCGGAGCTGCGTGGACTTGCTGCCTGGCTTGCCGCCCACTCAATAAGCAGCCGCCGCGAGATCATCCGCAGGGACCCTTTGGGGGTCGTGCTCTACGGAGATGCACGAGAGTTTTCGGTTAGCGAAAAGCGTCTGATACTCGAGAGCCTTGAGCGGGAAGCCAGGCAAAACCGGGAGTTCCTGAATCGGTCGCTTATGGATAGCAGGTTAGGCGATATAGCAACTCCCGATATGGAAGAAGAAATCAAATCAATTCTATTGAGCCCTTCCCGAAACGCCGCACAGCAATCCCTGGTCTGGATAGTGCTCTTCGCGTTGACCCAAGCGCCACCCGTTCGCTCAATCCTGGATTTGATGCTCGACATGGTTCGAGACGGAACGCGAGATCAAGCGATCCGGCAAACAGCGCTCGACGAATACGTTCGTGGTTGGCGGGGCGATGAATGCGCTGTTGCAAAACTGAAGGCGATTCTTTACGAGATCAGAGCGGAAGAGGTTTCCGATCCGGAGCAGATGCTGCAATGGAGATTACTCGAGACGCTCTATCCGAGCGTGCTGTCGCCGCCCGAACTCGTCTCTTGTCTCCCGGTATCCGCCACCCCGCTGTCGACAAGCCTGCAGTTCTTCTTCCATACGATTGTTCCCCGGAGATCCGACGCGGTAAAAGCTGCGGAGTTAATGGATGCACTGGTTGAAGGATTTGACCGCTTGGTGGAGGCGTATTCAGCTGGGTCGGCAAGCAATATCTACCTGCTTTCCAAAATGATCATGAATTCCCTGCTGCGGGCTCTCGATAAAGCCGGAAATCAACCTGACCCGGAAAGACTCTACCGCTGGCTGAGTATTGCATCGGATGTGAGGCTTGACCAAAGGAGTGCCGGTGAAGGAAAAGTGAAGCAAATTCGCGATTGGCTTGGCGCCCGGCCCGACATGCAGAAGCTATTGATCGAAGTTGGTGTGGCGCGTTCTGCGCATGAACCCGATGCACCGGGAATAAGCCGCCGCCTTTTTGAAGCGAATCAGCCGGCAGACAAGAGTCGGCGGCGCAGCGTGCGCACGGCGCAACAAGAAAGAAAGCGAAGGGAGCGGCGGAACCGAGTGAAGGAACAAGAGAGATCGCTGCGTGAGAACTGTGCGTCTCCGCAATTGCTCCATTTCCTGGCCAAGGGCTACCTGGGCGGATTCGGAGACATCAGCGGCGCTACGCCGCGGGAGCGTCTGGCGGATCTCCTTGATGGCGACGAGGCGTTGCTGCGGCTTGTGCTCAAGAGTTTCCGCAGGACCGTTGTCCGAGGCGACTTGCCGGATGTGGAAACCGTTCTGGCTCTGGCCGCGGAGAACAAGCTGCACTTCCTGACTCTCCCGTTTGCGGCCGGTCTGCATGAACTTGAGCAAAGCAAGCCGGACGGCAACGTCGGTCTAAATGAAGATCGGATGCGATTGGCGATTGCCATCCAGTTCCTGGCGCCATTGTGGCCTCTGCACACCGGATCGGAAGCCCCTCCCGTCGATCAGGAGCCTCAATGGTTCATGTTTTCCTTGCAGAGTCATCCCCATATCGTTGCGGAAGTTCTGATTCAGATTGCCAGGGGCAAATTGCGCAAGCGATCTCCTTCGATTTCGGGACTGCATCAGCTCGCAAGAGACAGTCGTTACCGCGACGTGGCGCGCTTTGCCGCGTTGCCGATCCTCAAGAGCTTTCCGGTGCGATGCAACGAGTCGCGGCTAACGGACTTGCGTGACCTGTTGTACGCAGCCTGTCTTCATTCCAGCCAGGACGCGCTCGCAAATCTCATAGAAGGAAAACTGGCTAGCCGCAGCATGAACGTTGGGCAGCGAGTATTCTGGCTGGCAGCCGGACTGGCTGTAAGGCCGGACGAATATATTGGCCCGTTGGCCTCCTATATTGACGGAAATGAACGACGAATCCTTTACCTGGCACGGTTGTTGGCAGGGTGGTTCGATATGCCTGCCGCAATAACCGAACGATTGGACGTTGGTGCGGCAGAAATGCTGATCAGGCACGTTGGCTCCATTTGCAAACCGTATCCCGATGCCTCCGATTCGCGCGTAACCGAGGGCGGCTTTGTTACGCCAATCATGGAGGCGGGCCTGAGTGTCGGCGCATTCATTCATCGGCTGGCTTCAGACCCGTCAGCGGCGGCTGAGAGCGCCCTCAAGGCACTGTCGTCAGATCACGGACTACGAGCGTGGCGAACGGATTTGCAGAATGCACTTCAACGGCAAGGAGTTGTTCGGCGGGAAGCGGATTTTCGGCATGCCAGTCCCGAAGACATCCTGCGCACAATCCACAATGCCGCACCCGCCAACGCCGCGGATCTTTGTGCGCTCACGGCAGACCACCTGGTTGAAATTGGCAAGAAAATCCGGCACGGCAACACATCCGATTGGCGGCAATACTGGAACAGCTTCCCCGGTGACGGCGCTTTGGTCCCAGTCCACGAAAACATGAGCCGGGACGCCTTGTTGTCCGACCTGAGCACCAAACTCGAAGCCTTGGGAATCGACGTGCATCCGGAGGGTCGGCACGCTAACGAAAAACGCTCCGACATTCGAGTTGCGTACGGCGGCGAACTCTGCGTACCGATCGAAGTCAAGAAGAGTTGTAGCCCTGATCTTTGGAGTGCAATCAGGGATCAATTGATTGCCAGATACGCCCGTGATCCTGGAGCTGATGGCTATGGAATATATCTCGTTTTTTGGTTTGGAGTCACGGAAAACTGCCGACCGACATCCGGCAAAGGCCCTCCGCCGAAAAGCGCCGGCGAACTGCACCGCCAGCTTCTGGATACGCTATCGGACGAAGAGAGTAGAAAGATCTCCGTTTGCGTGATCGATGTTGCGCGTCCCTGCTGAATGCCATTTTTCGCCTAATTTTGGCGCCCATGTACGCCAGATTACTCTCAGGCGATGGAAATCAAGGCGAATTGATCAGATGAAGCAAGGGTATTTTCTTGCGGTGGTCTCGTCAGTTATTCTCCAGGGAGGTCGCTATGCGTGCGCCTGACAAACTTATGACTACCGTTTCGGCTGAGGGTCAGATCCTCCTGCCCAAGGCTATTCGCGAAGCACTGGGTTGGGGAGCGGGTCAAGAGCTACTTGCGGAGTTCACGCCCGCGGGGGTGTTGCTGAAACCCTTGCCGGTATTCGCCAGGACGCGGAACGAGGACGTTTTCGGATGCCTTGCATTCAGCGGTACCCCGAAGACCGTGGCGGAAATGAAGGAAGGGGTATTGGCCGAGCCGAAGAGGCGGCATGCGCGTGATTGATAGTGATGGAACCTTGATGGGAATTGGATTGAAAGCGAGCTGGGCTCAATGGAATAGTGAACGCCGCCATGAAAGAGGGTGCTTCTCGCAGCGACCAGTTACGAGTGCGCTACTTTTCTGTCGGTCGTTGTGTTTCGCTGAATAGATCCAGGTAGGGGCCGTAGCGGAATACGCGATGGCGCTTCTGCCCGGTGATTTCCTGAAGGATGCCAAGCTCGGTGAGGCGAGAAACCAGACTGTTGGCGCCTGCATAGGTGATACTGAGGTAACGCTCGATTTCCGCCACATTGAAGACGGGACGTTCAAAGAGGCGTTCAAGTATGCGATGGCCGTTGGCGGCGGCCCTTCCCAGCCCCTCGGTTATCCGTTGGCGGTGGTCTTCGCGCAGGACCAGGATGCGGCGGGCTGTTTCCGCAGCCTCGATGCTAACGCTGAGGACGGCACTTACGAAGAATTCGAGCCAGCCTTCCCAGTCACCCCGGTCGCGGACAGCCTGAAGCCGGTGATAGTACTCCTCACGGTGTTGCTTGAAGTAGTGGGAAAGATAGAGCACGGGACGTTGCAGGATTTCCTGCTCGCACAGGAAAAAGGTAATGAGCAGTCGTCCGATGCGCCCGTTGCCGTCAAGGAACGGATGGATCGTTTCGAATTGTGCGTGGGCAAGGCCAATCCGGACAAGCGTTGGCAGGTCGACGGAATCATGCAGGAATCTTTCCCATGCCCCGAGTGCCGACGCTACCTCCGCAGGGGGTGGAGGCACGAATAGAGCGTCTTGCAGAGAAGCGCCTTGCGGACCGATCCAGTTTTGCGAGCGTCGCAGCTCGCCGGGAGTAAGGCGGCCACCCCGGACTCCTGCGAGAAGACGTTCGTGAATTTCGAGGATCAGGCGATTGCATAGCGGCAGGTCACTTAAGCGCTTAAGGCCGTGATGCATCGCGTGAACGTAATTGACGACTTCAGCGACGTCACGAGGCTGATCGGGCGTGAGAATATTGGCTTCGGCGGCGAGGAGGTCTTGAAGCGAGCTCTGCGTACCCTCGATCTGGCTGGAGAGCACGGCTTCCTTGCGCACGTACATGAAGACGAAGAGATCGGGGTTGGGTAGCGTCTGAATGGAACCGTCAAGACGCCCCAGAGCGCGATCCGCCCGGGAGAGGAGCCGTTGGAATTCTCCGGCAAGGTCAAGCGGCGGATCCGGCGGCAATGGCCGGGGAATGAAGGCGCGATAGCCGGTAGGCTGCGGTTGGTAGCTGCCCGCCCGGTGCTGGGCTCGATGGATCATGGTCGATCTATGCTCAGGTCTTCCTGCGTTTAGTATAGATCGACTTTGTGTTCTTATGAAACGCTGCGTTGCATAAGCTGTGTTGCATAAGAACACAGGCCATCTTCGGCGTACGATCCCGTTCCCCGCAGCTTCACGCTGCGCGCACGCACTACGGAGGCGCCGGCTGCTGTGGGCGGTTAGAAGTTGTAGGACAGGCGGATGCCGTAGGTGCGTGGGATGGGGGCGGAAACGCGGACTTCGTTCTTGTTGGGGCCTCGGATGAAGGTGAACAGGTCAACGCCCAGGGCGCCCTGTATGAACTCGTCGTGGTCCAGGGCGTTCTCAACGAAAGCCTCAACCGAAAGGCTCGGAGTGCGCGCGCCGATGCGGATATTCACGTTGTTGTAGGGCGCCGTTTTCGCGATATTGGAAAAATCGGTGTAGCGGCTTCCCTGGTGGGCCCAGTCCACCCGGCCGTACCAGTCCCAGTCGCCCGTCAGATTGTCCTCGTACTGGCCGGACAGGTTCCACGTAACCCGCGGCGCGCTCGGAAGTTCATTGCCCACCACGCCGTCGAAGCTGCCGTACACCAGGTTGCAGTCGCCGCACACGAAAGACTTGACCTCGGTATCGTTGAGGCCATAGGAGGCTGAGAGGGTGAGATTCTCGGTGGCCTGGAACTGTCCTTCGAACTCGATGCCGCGAAGCTCGGCGGTGCCGTTATTCAGCACGATATTGATCAGATTGGCGACGCCCTCGGCCACCACCGGGATGCTGTTGCCCACCTGCCCGTTCAGCCATTCGTCGTAGTACAGCGCAATGGTGGTTCGGGCGCGCCCGTCAAGCCATGTCGCTTTCCAGCCGATTTCGTAGTTATCGAGTTGCTCTTCGAGAATATTCAGGCCGGCGGTGGGCGCCACGGC
>JAJEFE010000003.1 GCA_022820625.1 Gammaproteobacteria bacterium
GGGGTCGGTTGGGCGGTCACGTTGAAGCGGTTCTCGGGGTTGTCCGGCAGATGCACGGTGTTCAGCGTCAGCGTGGCCAGGTCATCCAGCAGGCTTGGCAGGCTGTGCACGGGCAGGCCCTCGGCGGTGCGCCCGGTGGCACTCTTGCGGCGTGCTTGAACGGAGGTTCGGGCCGGTTGCACGGGCGAGGCGCGCTGGGCGGCGGCGCCTTCGGGATCGTCGTCCTCGAACAGCATCGGGGCCAGTCGCCGCCGCAGGTGCCACTCCACGTGGCAGGCCAGGGCGCACAGGAACACATGGGCGCGCACGCGCTCGGGGCTGTACACGTACACGGGCCGGACCTTGAGCCGGGCGCTCTTCAGATTCCGGAACGCGCGCTCCACGCGGGACAGCGATTTGTAGGCGGCCACCGCCCCGTGCGCATCGAGGGCCTCGGCATCGAGGCTGGTGCGCACGATGTAGATGCCGTCGAGGCGGGCCTCGGCGGCGATTTTCCCGGTATTGCGCTTGAACGTCAGGTCCTCGTGCGTCACCGCGATGTCGAAGTGTTTTTCCACCTTGCGCCGGTTGGCCTCCCGCCCCACGCGGCGGTTGATCTTCTCAAGCCCGCGTAGTCTGGATCCCTTGCGGCGCACGATCCCGGCGATGCGCTCCAGGATCGCCTCGGTGGCCTTGAGCAGGTCTTCGCGCTTGCGCGCGCGCTCCTCGCGCAAGCGCGGATTGAGGCACACCACCAGACGCTCGCCGGGGAAGTCCGGACTGAAGATCTCCGCCACCGCGTCGGGTTGCAGGTCTTCGGGCCGCAGCGGAGCGGGGCGCCCGCCATCGAGCGGTTTGAGCAACTTGCGCAGATCCGCCGTCTTCAGCGCCGAGATCCAGTCCAGCCCCGCCGGGGCCAGCGTCCGGCGGATGCGCGCGGTGGTCAGCATGCCCCGGTCGCCCACCAGGGCGATGCGCCCGATGTCGAACCGCTCCTTGAGCCTGGCCACCTGCGCGGGCACCGTGCCCGGATCGGCGGTGTTGCCGGCGAACACCTCCACGGCGATCGGACAACCCGCCCCGGTACACAACAGCCCGATGGCGATCTGCTGCTTGCCCCGCTTGCCGTCGCGGTTGTGACCGAACTTCGCCAGCGGGCAACAGCGCCCCTCCAGGTAACTGGAGGTCATGTCGTAAAGCACCACGGTGCCGCCCTTCAGATACCGCCGCGCCAGGCTGCGCTCGATCCACGGCTGGCGCTTGAGTAGCCAGTCGAGCATGTTCAGCATCTCGTTGCCGCTCACCGCGCCCAGGCCCAGTACCGCGCCGAGGCTGGAAGCGGCGGTGTCGGGGGACAGTTGCCGGGCGGTGGCGAGCTTGGAGGCCGGAGACAGCACGCGCGCGACGAGTCCGGCCAGGGCCAACGACCGGGTGCGGGACGCGGTGCGGTGCAGCAGCCGCGGCAAGCCCAGCTGCCGGCACAGCCCCAGCACGGCGGCCACGTGCCCGTGGGGCAGCGAGCGGGCCACCGCGAACGCCTCCTGCGGGGAGGTGAGCACCACCCCGCCCTTGAGCACGCGGCGGATGCCTTGTTCAACATCAATCATCGCGCGGCGCCGCGTTTCCGGCATCCCGCGCACTTGGAAGACGCGCAAAGAGCCATTCGCCTTATCCGCCATCATGCGGATGAGTTCGGGATCGATGCCGAGCGCATCGGCGCCATGGGCGGGTCTTCAGGTGCGCACCTGGTCAGCATGCTCGGCGTGATGGACAGAAACGGGGACCCGGACGATCCCAGTCCGGTCAGCCGCGAGAGCGCGAAGGCGCAGGTTGTCGTGGTGCGGGCGGCTCCGACGGATTTTCGCGGCGATGCTGCCGCACCGCTGTTCGGGTTCCGGGATACCGCCGGCCGGGAAGGGACCGCGGAATTCAGGCAGCTTGAAGAAGCCTCGCCGATCATGTACGTCACGTCCGACGATGCCCCGTTCCTGTTGATTCATGGCGACGCGGATCCGGTCGTACCGTTCGAGCTATCCGTCGCGATGCAGGCAGAACTTGAGAAAGCCGGAGTCAGCGCGAGCCTCATACGCGTCAAGGGCGGCGGGCACGGCCCGAGATTCGAGGCGACCCAGGTGATCGACGGCAGGAGAGTCAGGGCCGAACCGCAGGATCCGCCCGACTACATCGGCGCCATGATTGCGTGGTTCGATGAGTATCTGATTGATTCGTGAGAGAGAGCCGGAACACCGACCCGCCTTGTTTCGAAGCTCCCGGGGATCCCGGTTTGCTTGGTGGAGGCTTAGTTCGTGGCAATCTCCCGCATGGCCCGGGCCTTGAGAATATGCTTTTGCAGCTTGCCTGAAGCCGTGCGGGGCAGGGTGTCGGTGATGACGGCGGTCTTGGGTATCTTGAACCTGGCGAGCCGCTTCCGGCAGTGATCGAGGATTTCGTCGCCTGTCACGGTGCAGCCCGGAACAGGAATGACGTAAACGCGCCCGACCTCGCCCCAGCGTTCATCCGGTACCCCGACTACCGCGTTTTCGGCCACATCGGGCAATTCGGCGATGACAGCCTCGACTTCGGCCGGGAAGACGTTTTCGCCTCCCGAAATGAACATGTCCTTCTTGCGATCGACCACATACAGGAATCCGTCGCTGTCCAGCATCCCCGCATCGCCAGTCTTGAACCAGCCGTCGCTGAAGGCCTGCTCGCTCGCTTCGGGTTGATTCCAGTAACCCCGGGTGATGCTGGGGCCGCGCAACCAGAGCTCGCCGACCTGGCCGGGCGGCAGATCATTGCCTTCGTCGTCCACGATCCGGGTCTCGATCGACAATAACGGCGCACCGCAGCTTCCGGTCTTGTCCAGCAGCGTAGCGAAGTCCTGCGGCGGCATCCCGAATCCCGAACAGATTTCGGACATGCCGAAGCCGTCGGCGATCCGGATGCCGGCCTTGATGAAGCGTTTGGCATTGGCCCTGGGGTTCGGCGCGCCGCCGATGGCCCAGCACGACAGCTTCTGGAGTTGCTGCGGATCGAAGCCCGGCTCGTTCCAGATCCATGCCGACATTTGCGGAACAGAAAAATAGTGGGACACGTTCAGGTCGGGATCGGTCAGCCTCGAGAGCGTCGTCGGTGCGTCGAAGCCCTTCGAGATGAGCACACTGCCGCCCGCCTGAATGGGGACGCGCGCGGCTGCAAACAGCCCGGCCGTGTGGAACAATGGCATGTCGCAGAGAAACACGCTCTGCATCGTCACGTCATGCGAGTAAATGAAATTCGCGCAGCCCCAGAAGATGTTTTCCTCCGACAGCATGACGCCCTTGGGCCGGCCGCTCGTGCCGGACGTATAAAGGAGCGTCGCGACGTCATCGAACCGAAGCCGCGCTTCCGGGGGAGGGAAGGATCCGGCCGATCCGAGGTTCGATACCTGCGAGATGGGCATCGTTCGTGCTGCGGCTGCCGGCGGGACATGATCCTCATCGTGAAAGACGATCTCAGGGCCGGCATCTTCGGCCAGTACCTCGATTTCCGCCGGCGCGAGTCGCCAGTTGAGGGGCACGAAAATCGCACCGGCGCGAACCCCCGCATGCTGCAGCATGAGCATCTCGGCGCAATTCTTCGAGAGTGTCGCAATTCGCGCGCTGCTTGACTGTCCCAGCTCCAGGACCAGCCACGCGGCCAACCGGTCGACCGCGTCGTGCAACTCGGCATACGTCCAGCGCCGACCGGTCTCCAGGTCGACCACTGCCTGATTCTGCGGATAGCTGCGGGCGTAACTCGCGATGGGGTCGATGACGGGCATCGAGGCCCCGTCAGCCCGTCAACCCGGACTTGTCGTATTCGCCAAGCCCGGGCTTGTAGGTCTTGTCATCGAGGAACTGCTTCATGCCTTCGAGCCGGCCTTCGGACTTGTCTTGCCAGGTCAGCGCTTCCTGGGCCCTGACAAGGTAATCTTCCGCGTTGCCGAAAGTCATTTCGCGCACGTGCCGCACTGCATCCTTGGTGGCCTTCAGGGCCGCCAGATTCTTCTTCAGCAGCTTCTGCGCGACTTCGGAGACGCGCTCCTCGAGCTGGTCGGCCGGCACGGACTCGTTGACCAGACCCGCGGCCGCTGCCTGCGGTCCCTTCAGGTTCTCGCCGAGCAGCGCGTGGTACATGGCCTTGCGCATGGGCATCAGCTCGGTCGCCACCTTGGTGGCGCCGCCGCCCGGCAGGATGCCCCAGTTGATCTCCGACAGGCCGAACTGCGCGTCGTCGGAACAGAAGGCGAGGTCGCACGCGAACAGCGGCCCGTAACCCCCGCCGAAACACCAGCCGTTGACCATGGCGATGGTGACCTTCTGATACCAGCGCAGCCGCGCCCACCAGGCGTAGGCTTCGCGCTGCGAGTGACGAATAGCGCCGAGTCCTTGCGCCTCCGGCTCGCGGAAGTATTCCTTCAGGTCCATCCCGGCCGACCAGGCCGTGCCTTCGCCCGACAACACCAGCACGCCGACGTCGTCGCGAAATTCCAGATCCTCGATGACGCGCAGCATCTGCCGGTTGAGTTTCGGGCTCATGCTGTTGCGTTTCTCCGGGCGATTGAACTTCACCCAGGCGACGCCGTCGCGAACTTCAAAGGCCACGGTATCCTGTTCCGCACGTTCGATGGTCATGATTACTACTCCGGTGATGGCGTGCTGCGGCCGCTGGAAACGGCCGGTTCAATGGCTATGGCCGGGTCAGGGGGAACGGTCGCGTCGCTGGCTATGGTACCCGACAATCCCTGCTGAAACCGGTTATCTAACCGATCGGCGCAGAGGCCGCGTAAGTGTCGAGGAAATCATGGAGAATGCATGGGCGTCCGGAATCACGGCTGGACGCGTGACTTAATGCAGCGATTCAGTTGGTATCCAGCTTCGCCAGCAACGCGAAGTCGGAATCCGCCGTTTCCAATTCGGCGGAATAGTATCGTGCGCATGCGGCGATCAACAGGTTCGCAGCCGGGATGGTGATCGCAGTCGAATTGACTTCGAATCGGGGGCGGGTATTGTTGGCCATAGTCGCACGTCAAACAGGAACTACGATGAAACGCAGCGGATCGGGCTTCTCCATAACCACCTTCGTCATGCTGAGCTTGCTCGGGTCGTACGCGCCGGATGCTCTTGCCGACACCTTTGTCGTCTATGGCGCGAGCGGCAGCGTCGGCAGCGTGATTGTCGAGGAAGCGCTGAGCCGCGGTCACGAGGTCGTCGGCGTTTCGCGCGACCCGGGGAGCTTGCAGAATGAGAACACGAATTTCTCTGCTGTACCGGGTGATGTCACCGATCCGGACTCCATCGCCGCGACGGTCCGGGGCGCAGATGCCGTAATCGTTGCCGTCGGCGGCGTCGGGCCGGGCAATACGCCCGAGGAAGCGGTCGCTTATCGAGGCGCGCTGGCCTACATCGAAGCGGCCTCCCGGCTCGGTGACGCGACCCCGCACGTCATTCAGGTCGGTAGCGGTACGACGCTCGACACCAATGGCGTGCGCGTGTTCGAGACCCTCGACCTCGAGCCCGGTACCTTCGTGCACGGCCTGTTTCAGGGTCATTGGCTGGCGCTTGAGGCCTATCGGCAGTCTTCGGGTTTCGACTGGACTGTGATGTCGGCGGCTTACGGTTCGATCATGGATCAGGGCGAGTATACGGGCCGCTACCGGCTGGGCGACCAGGAGACGCTGTTCGACCGAAACGGCTCGAGCCTGCTTTCCAGGGAGGACTATGCGATCGCCGTCATCGACATGGCAGAGAGCCACACGGTTACCGGGAAGCGTGTCGCGGTCGGACCGCCGTACTGATGGTGCGGGTGGCGTCCCCAAGGGGATTCGAACCCCTGTTGCCGCCGTGAAAGGGCGGTGTCCTAGGCCTCTAGACGATGGGGACGTCTCGGTACCGGCGATTTAGTCGAACCAGGAAAATTGGTGGAGCCAGGCGGGATCGAACCGCCGACCTCTACAATGCCATTGTAGCGCTCTCCCAGCTGAGCTATGGCCCCAATTCCTTGCGGCGCGAGCGTAATGACTGCCTGTTAGGGTGTCAAGCTGAAGCGGATTGATTCCAATGCTTCTGCGTCAGTGGACATTTGCTGCAGTACCGATTCGGGCGAGGATGGATTGGGCGATGCCTGACTGCCCGGCTTTCCAACCATCTTGATGTTTGCGAATATCCCAACATGGCTGGTAAACGCGAATGGACTATCGAACGGACAAGGGCGTTGGTGATTAGTGCCCACTAGCGACGGCAACTTCCCTCAAGGGCTGATTCTTGCTGGCGGCCGAAGCCGTCGTATGGGAGAAGACAAAGGACTGATTGACTATCGCGGACGTGCGCAGGTGCAGTGGCTTTCGGAATTGCTGCTTGAATTTTGTACATGCGTCCGGGTATCTATCGGTCTACACCAACAGGGATTGAGCCATTACGGTTCCATGCATACCGTTGTCGAGCCCGCACCGGGTCGGGGACCCGCGGGAGGGCTGGCGTCAGCCTGGGACGTCGACCCCGACGCCGCCTGGCTGCTCGTCGCTGTTGACATGCCGCTGTTGAACCGTGCGACGTTCGAGACGTTGACGTGCGGGCGTTCCAAGGCGCACCTGGCCACTGCGTTTCGCCATGGGGACGGTACGCTGGAACCGCTGTGCACGATCTGGGAACCCGCCGCCAGGATCGTGCTGGAGCAGCGCCTGACGCGAGGAGACGCTTCCCTCCGACGCCTGCTGGAAACAAGTCCGGTTCGGGTATTGGAACCACCCAATCTCGAAGCGCTGCGCAGTGTCGACGCACCGGCGGAGCGGATCGGAATACGCCGCCTTCTGCGGGATCTGTAGCGCGCCGCGAGGGGAATTTTGCCACGCTGTTGGGTACACTTCGCCGACGCCGGAAAAAGAGCATCACGCCGGATGGCAGCCGCCGAAGAACAAGCACTACCGAGACTGATCGGGGCCGATGAGCCGGCGGCGTTTGAAGTCATTCATGCCGGCAAGGACCGGCGCCTGATCATCGCCTGCGATCATGCGAGCAGAAGGATCCCCGTGTCTCTCGGTACGCTGGGCCTTTCGGACCGGTATCTCGACGATCACATCGCCTGGGACATCGGCGCGGCCGAGGTGGCCAGAATCCTGTGCAGGCGTCTGGGATGCGTCGCCATGCTGGGAAACTACTCCAGGCTGGTCATTGACCTGAATCGGGATCTGGACGATGCGACGGCCATGCCGGAGATCAGCGACGGCGTGCTGATACCCGGCAACATGAGCCTTGGCGAGATACAGCGCGCACAACGTATCAGGGAGTTGTATGAGCCCTACCATGAGGCCATGCGCCGGAAGATTTCGTCGCTGGTGTCCGGGGAACATGTGCCGGTGATGATCAATATCCACAGCTTCACGCCCCGACAGCATGGACTGAACCGGCCCTGGGATGTCGGCGTGCTGTGGGACGCCGACGCGCGCCTGGCGCTGCCACTGATGGCGAGACTGCGGTCGAGCGGGGGCATACGAGTCGGCGACAATGAACCGTATTCCGGACGGCACCCGGCGGACTTTACCGTCGACCATCACGCGGAGTCTCAGGGGCTGGCCTGTGCGGGAGTCGAGATCCGGCAGGACCTTGTCGCCGACCCGGGCGGTCAGGCTGCGTGGGCCGACAGACTGGCGCGGGCGCTGGAAGCCGTTCTGGCCGACGGAGACCTGTACCGGCGTGCTGCCACCGCAACGGGAGACTGATCGATATGCAGGAGCCAACCTTTACAATAGGCATTGAGGAGGAGTATCTGCTCGTCGACCGCAAGTCCCGGGACCTGGTCAGGACGATGCCCCCGAACATGCTGGAAGAGTGCGCCGAGCGCTGCGACGATCAACTCGTCAGCCCGGAACTGCTCAGGGCCCAGATCGAGGTAGGCACCCGTGTCTGCAGGAACCTGGCAGAGGCCCGGGCGTCTCTGACCGAACTGCGCTCTGCCGTGGCGGACGTAGCCGACTCCCACGGGCTTGCGCCCATCGCGGCGTCCTCGCACCCGTTCGCCCACTGGGAACAGCAAAAACACACCGAGAGGGCTCGATATGCCGCGCTCTACGCGGAAATGCAGGCGGCCGCCAGGCGTCTGCTGATCTGTGGCATGCACGTGCACGTGGGTATCGACGACGATGAATTGCGCATCGACCTGATGAACCAGTTCAGCTACTTCCTGCCGCACTTGTTGGCGCTGTCATGCTCCTCGCCGTTCTGGGAAGCCCGGGATACCGGGTTGAAGTCTTATCGCCTGACGGTATTCGACGCGGTGCCGCGCACCGGTCTGCCCGAGCGGTTCGACAGTTTTGCGGAGTACGAGCGTCACATAAGCGTCCTGGTTGACGCGGGCCTGATACCGGATTCGACCATGATCTGGTGGGACCTGCGGCCAAGCGCGAAGTACCCCACGCTCGAGACACGTATCATGGATGTGTGCACGAGCATGGACGATGCGCTGTGCCTTGCGGCGCTGACCGCGTGCATGCTGAGAATGCTCTACCGCCTGCGCACCAACAACCAGCGCTGGCGCATGTATTCACGCCTGATGATCAGCGAGAACCGGTGGCGCGCCATGCGCTACAGTTTCGATGAAGGTCTCATCGACCTTGGCCGCGGACGGATCATTCCCTTTGCGCAGCTTGTCGAGGAAATACTGGAACTCACCCGCGAAGACGCCGAGGCGCTGGACTGCGTTGCAGAGGCGGAACACGCGCGTTCGATTCTGACCGACGGCACCAGCGCTCACCGCCAGTTGCGCGCCCACAAGGCGGCGCTGAATGCCGGCGCCACTCCGGAGGAGGCGGTGCGGGCGGTGGTCGACCACCTCATCGAGGAGACGGTGAGGGGCGTCTACGACTGAGCACGGATGCGCAAGGCATCGGCGTATCGGGTTTGTTCCTGACTTGCGGCCCGGCCGTCTTTCAGCGTTGCGGCAGAGCGAGCCTGCCGCCCACCGGACGGGACACGTCCCAGTTTCTCGCCCAATAGATGAACGGTGTGTCGAAAGCCGCTATAAACACCTTGAAGGCATATTTGGCCAATGCCAATCGCAGTGCCGTACCCAAATCGAATATTCCCCACCAGACGATAACGGCGTAAAGCACGGTGTCCAGCGCCTGCGACGTAATGGTCGACAGGTTATTTCGTAACCAGAGGTGCCTGCCGTTGGTCCACGCCTTCAGCTTGTGGAAAAACCAAACGTCGAAACTCTGACTGATCAAATACGCCAATAGCGATCCGAATACGAATCGAGGTGTGAAATCAAGGATTCTGGAAAACGCCTGATGAATTTCCGCAGAAAATTGTGCTGACTCGGGGCGGGCCGATGGCAGGTAAAGCAAGCTCATGCTCATCATGACGACGATGATGACGCTGACGCCAAACCCCAGTAGTACTGCCTGGCTTGCGGCAGCTCGCCCATGTTTCTCGCCCAGCAGGTCTGTCGCGAAGAAAATGCTGGAATAGAAGATCACCCCGAGACTGGTTTCCATTCCCATGATTACAGTGAGCTTCGGCCCCTGAAGGTTGGCCAGCAGAATCGCCAATACGATCGCCGCCGTTAACCCAAGACGACCGAACAATCGATACATCAACAGCGTCATGGAAAGGTCGAGAGTGAGCGTGAACAGCCACAGGAAATTCTGGTTCGCGTAGAAGAATGCTTCGATTGAATTGGGGATCATTGGTCCTGATCAGGGGACGGACTTGCCTGGAGAACAGCAAACCCTGGCAATGCAAACGATGCCATGAGCGCCGAATGATGCGGGGCTGAATGCGAGTTTCCTTCCATTGCGCCAACGGGTGGACAATGAAACAAACCTACCGGATATCAACCCCTTGGGCCGGGCCAGGGGCGGCGAGTCTATTTGGACTTTTCGTTCTTCGTGATGCTGAAGCCCGACTGACCCTTGCCTCTTGCACGGCGAATGGTATAGCCGTAGTTACCGAGGCGAAAAGATGAATCGCCTTCATAACCGGCCAACGCTGCCTTTATTTTTTCTGCAATCGGGTCGGGCTTCGGCTTCATCGCCGCTTGTTGTGCGAGCCACTTGCTGAAGACTTCTTCGCCGAGTTCGTTGCCTACTGACTTTCTCAGCGCATTCAGTTTTCTCACCTGACCCTTGGTCAATTTCGACTCGTTGATTGCCATGCTGGCGTTCCTCCTTTACCTGTTCGGGAAGCGAATTCGTGACGCAACATGATACATGAGATTCGCCAGGATTAGAAAATCACCATTTCTGGTCGTTTTGCAAATAAATACATATTGCTTTTTTTTACTTCAGGAAAAAACAACTTGTTCAATAGTTCAAAATTTTTGCAATTCATTGCAACCGTTTTCGTTCCAGGAGGCGGTCATTTGATTTGACAACAGGATTGAATAGCACACAGCAAACCATGAAACTGACCAGTCCGGTTGAGTCGTCGATTACTTGTCCGCATGATGAAAAGCCTTGCGATGACAACACGTACAAAAGCACAAGGGAAACGGCGATAATCACGCGACCGGAAACGGCGCCAGGCAGGGAAAGCCGCGATTGACTCGATATGAAAACATCCAGAAATGCCTTGACGATAGCCGTTGCCCCAATGATGGAGCGTACCGACCGTCATTGCCGGTACCTGCTCAGACTGATCTCGCCGGAAACCCGCCTCTACACGGAGATGATCACTGCCGCCGCGCTGGTGCACGGGGGACGCCTGGACCTGCTTGAGTACCATCCCAGCGAGCATCCGGTCGCGTTGCAGCTCGGCGGCAACGACCCCTGCGATCTGGCGCGGGCAGCCGCCCTGGGCGCCGCCGCGGGCTACGACGAGATCAATCTCAACGTCGGGTGCCCCAGCAATCGGGTCCAGTCGGGGCGTTTCGGGGCCGCGCTCATGGCCGAGCCTCAACGGGTGGCGGCTTGCCTGCGCGCCATGATGGAAACCGCCGAAGTGCCGGTCACCGTAAAGACCCGAACCGGCATTGACGACCTGGACAGCTACGAATTCCTGCACGACTTCGTCGGCGCCGTTGTGGAGGCGGGGTGCGGCACGGTGATCATCCATGCCCGCAAGGCCATCCTCAGCGGCCTGTCGCCAAAGCAGAACCGCCAGGTGCCGCCGCTGGACTACCGCCGGGTCTACCGCCTCAAGTCGGACTATCCGGCATTGCGGGTCATTCTCAATGGCGGACTCGATTCGCAACGCAAGGTCCTGGACCAGTGCGGCCACGTGGACGGGGTCATGCTGGGGCGCTGTGCGTACGGCAATCCGTGGGTACTGGCCGAACTCGACAGCAGGCTCGGCCGCCACCGGGGTGTGCCCGGCCGGGTGGACGCCGTGCGAGGTTATCTGCAATACATGGGCGATGAATTGCAGCGTGGAACGTCGCTCAAGGCCATGACACGGCACCTTGTCGGCCTTTACTCGGGTCGACCGGGCGCCCGGGCATGGCGGCGCTTCCTGAGCGAGCTGCCGCCCGGCGAAGTCGGCCTCGCGTCATTGCGACGCCGCGCCGACCGGCTTCAGGACAAGGCGGCCAGGACCTTGCCGTGCTCGGCGCGAAGGCGCTGCGGCACCCGGTCGCCATAGGTCTGGAAGTACTCGCCGATGCTCTCCATTTCTTCCTTCCAGGCCTCGGGATTCACGCTGAGCAGTTCCCGCATTGTTTCCGGAGCGATATCCAGGTCCGAAGTATCGATGGCGCCGGGCTCGGGCAGGTAGCCGATCGGCGATTCGAAGGCGTCCACCCGGCCTTCGCAACGGTCGATGATCCAGCGCAGAACCCGCAAATTCTCGCCGAAACCCGGCCAGAGGAATAGGCCGTCGGAATCCCGGCGGAACCAGTTCACATGAAAGATTCGCGGCAGCGCGCTCGAGCGATTCTCGAAGCTCAGCCAATGTCCCCAGTAGTCGGCAAAGTTATAGCCGCAGAACGGCTTCATCGCCATGGGGTCGCGCCGTACCACGCCGACCTTGCCGGTGGCCGCGGCGGTGGTTTCCGATGCCGCGGTGGCGCCCACCAGGACGCCATGGGCCCAGTCCCTGGCTTCGTACACCAGCGGCGTCAGTTCGCGTCGGCGTCCCCCGAAGACCAGCGCGCTGATGGGCACGCCGCCGGGCGCCTCCGCCAGTTCGGAATAACTGGGATTGTTCCTGGCCGACACGGTGAACCTCGAGTTCGGATGCGCGGCCGGCCCGTTGGCGGGATCGTAGGGCCTGCCCCGCCAGTCCATGACCGGCTCGCCGGTGTCCTTGTCTTCCCACCAGGGGTCGTTCTCCGCCGTGACGGCCACGTTGGTGAAGATGGCGTCGCGGCGAATGCTTTCGTATGCATTGGGGTTGGTGTGCAGATTCGTGCCGGGCACGACTCCGAACAGGCCCGCCTCGGGGTTGATGGCCCGCAACCGCCCCTCGTCGTCCAGGTGCATCCAGGCGATGTCGTCGCCGAGCGTCCAGACTTTCCAGCCTCGGTGGCTCTCCGGCGGGATCAGCATGGCGAGGTTGGTCTTGCCGCACTGGGATGGAAATGCGCAGGCCAGGTAATGGGTTTCGCCCGCGGGATTCTCAACGCCGACGATGAGCATGTGCTCCGCCAGCCAGCCTTCGGTGCGGGCCTGGTAACTGGCGATCCTCAGAGCGTGGCATTTCTTGCCCAGCAGCGCGTTACCGCCGTAACCGGACCCGTAGCTCATGATTGTCAGGTCTTCCGGGAAATGCATGATGAACCGCCGTTCCGGATCCAGTTCGCCAGTGGAGTGCAGCCCCTTGATGAACTGGCCCGTGCGTTCGATTTCGGCCATTGCAGCGTCGCCCATCCGTGTCATCAGGTACATGTTTGCGGCGACGTAGGTACTGTCGGTGATCTCGACCCCGTAGCGCGAGTAGGGCGATCCCAGCGGTCCCATGCAGTAAGGGATCACGTAGAGAGTGCGCCCCTTCATGCAGCCGCCGAACAATCCGTTCATCATGGCCCTGGCATCAGCCGGAGGCATCCAGTTGTTGTTGGGCCCGGCGTCCTCCTCGCGTTCCGAACACACGTACGTGAGGTGTTCCACGCGCGCGACGTCCCCGGGGTCCGAGCGATGCAGGTAGCAGTCCGGATAGGTGTCCTGGTTGAGTTCGAGGAGGTCGCCCCGGGAAAGCATTTCCCGCACGAAATCATCGTATTCCTCACGGGTGCCGGTGCACCAGTGAATGTGGCCGGGTTGCGTCAATCGGGCGATCTCGCCGATCCAGTCGCTGAGGCTCTCGAGTCGAGTGGTCATGGTGGTTTTAGCGCCTTCCGGAGTGAAGGGCGAAAGTATAATGAAATAGCAGCCGGACTCTAGTGCTACGTAAACGGAAATAGTGCCGCATCAGCGCGCCCGGAGGAGCCCACGTGCATCGGTTGGATGGAGCACTGGCCGGCCGTCGGGATTTGCCGTGCATGTTGCGGGCGGATAGGCCATTGCGCGGCAAATTGACGAGAAATGCCTCCTTTCAAAGGTCAGTGATCACGCTATAGTGGTCCCATGCTCGAACTGGCCGAAGTATTTGACGCCCATGGTCTTTTGGCCCGGTACCTGCCGGACTACACCCGGCGCGTTGCGCAGGAGGACATGGCGCGGATGGTGGAGGAGGCGCTGTCGCAACGGCGGCATCTCGCCGTGGAGGCGGGAACCGGGATCGGCAAGACCTTCGGGTATCTCGTTCCGGCGCTCCTGAGCGGACGGCGCACGGCGATTTCCACCGGCACGCTGACGCTGCAGGATCAGCTGTTCAAGCGCGATCTGCCGCTTCTGGGCGCTGCCGTCGGGCGCCCCGTGCGGGTGGCGCTGCTCAAGGGGCGAAGCAACTACCTGTGCCGGCACCGGCTGGAGACCGCGCGCCAGGGAGCGGTGCGCGAGCCGACCCTTCTGCACAGGCTCGAGGCGGTACACCGCTGGGCGCGCACCGCCGGAAGCGGTGACCTGACCGCGATGGACGATTTCACCGAGGACTATTCGTTGCGGGCCTGGATCACTTCTACCGCCGACAACTGCCTGGGCAGCCGATGTCCACAGCTCGACGACTGTTTTCTGGTGGAGGCGCGCCGCCGCGCAATGGCCGCCGACGTGGTCGTGGTCAACCATCACCTGTTGCTTGCCGACCTGACGCTGAAGGAGGCGGGATTCGGCCAGTTGCTTCCGGACCTTCAGGCCGTCATTGTCGACGAGGCCCACCAGTTGCCGGAGATCGCTCAACAGTTCTTCGGCGTTTCCCTGGGCAGCCGGGAGCTGCGGAACCTGGCGCGGGACGTCGTGGCGGAGACGCGGGCAGCCGGTATTTCCGGTGAACTGGAGCCGTTGGCCGACGCCCTGGCGCGCGCCGCGGCCGACGCCCGCCTCGAATTCGGCGACCATCGCGGCCGCCTGCCGTGGAACGCCTGTCCGCCGGGCGTGACCCGGTTGCTTGGTGACTGGGAAGGCGCTCTGGAACGGCTGGCGGCCGCCCTGGAGGGAGCCAGGGACATGAATCCGGGGCTTGAGCGGTGCTGGGAGCGCAGCCGCGACGGCATTGCCAGGTTGAAAGCCCTCGACGAAGACGAGTCCCGGGGGTTGCGCTGGGTCGAAGTCTCGGGCCGCAACTTTGCCGCCCATTGGACGCCCCTGGATGTGGGCGCGGAGTTGGGTGAGCGCATTCGGGCCCACGATGGGACCTGGGTGTTCACCTCGGCCACCCTGGCGGTGGGCGACGACTTCAGCCACTTCCTGAGCCGGGCAGGCGTGCCGGATGCGGATTCGGCGGTATTGCCGAGCCCGTTCGACTATCGGGAGAACGCCCGGCTGTACCTGCCCCGGGGGCTGCCGCAACCTGCGGCCCCGGACCATGTCGAAAAAGTTCTTGCCTGCGTCTGGCCGCTGGTCGAGGCCTGCGGCGGCGGGGCTTTCCTGTTGTTTACCAGCTATCGGGCGCTCAACGCGGCCCGCGGGTGGATTGACGGCCGTGCGTTGCCCGGGCCGCTGCTGGTACAGGGCGAGGGGCCGCGCACCGAACTGCTGACGCGGTTTCGCAGTACGACAAACGCCGTTTTGCTCGGCACCAGCAGTTTCTGGCAAGGTGTGGACGTTCGTGGCCCTGCACTGCGGTTGGTCGTCATCGACAAGTTGCCCTTTGCCTCTCCCGGCGACCCCCTGATTCAGGCGCGGCTGCATGCCATTCGCCTCGACGGCGGCGATCCGTTCACGGAATTCCAGTTGCCTCAGGCCGTGCTTGCCCTGAAACAGGGCGTGGGACGCCTCATCCGGGATTTCTCCGACCGGGGCCTGGTCGTGATCTGCGACCCGCGATTGCGCACCCGGGGTTACGGACGGTTGATTCTCGAGAGCCTGCCGGCCATGCCCGTGCTGGAAGACCAGGAACAGGCATTGGACTTTATCGCTTCGTTGTCGTCGGGCGCCAACCCAGGCGCCGGGCTTGAGCACCGTGAAGCTGCTGGCCTTTGAAACATCGAGCCGGACGGGCTCGGTGGCGCTGCACGTGGACGGCGCCGTCCGGCAGAAGATGATCGCCACCCCACGCGAGCAGACCGAACAGCTCCTTCCGCTGACATCCGGATTGCTGAACGGTGCGAATCTTGCATTTCGGGATCTTGACGCGATCGCCTTCGGCAGAGGTCCCGGATCGTTTACCGGGCTGCGTATCGCTGCCGCGGTTGCGCAGGGTCTGGGCATGGCGACGGGCCTGCCGTTGCTGCCTGTATCCAGTCTCGCGGCCACGGCTCAGGGATTGTGGCGGACCCACGGTTCCTCCAGCATCCTGGTTTGCGTCGATGCACGCATGGGTGAGGTCTTTTGGGGGGGCTTCGAGGTGCGGAGCGGTCTTGCCCGCGTCGTGGGCGCCGAGCAAATCACCGGGCCCGGGGAGGTGACCTGCGCCGGCATGGCCTCCTGGAGCGCAGCCGGAAATGGATTTGACGTCCATGGCGACGCGCTTGCCGGGGTAGCAGCGCAAGCCAGTGGGGTCTTCGCGCAAGCCTGGCCGGAAGCGATCGATCTCTTCCCGTTGGCGCTGTCCGACCTGGCTGCCGGAAAGGGTCGCGCGCCGGAGGAGGCGAATCCGGCCTACCTCAGGTCGGAGTCTGCGTGGAAACCGGCGAAACAATGCCCGCCCGATTAATCGAATTGTAATAATTGCGGCGTGTAATTGTGCCATTTAACAGGTCGCGTGTCGGAAAGCGTGCGATGCAACAGAAAGTTCTTGTCGTGGAAGACGAGGCGGCAATCCGGGAAATGCTGGCGTTCAATCTCGGCCGGGCCGGGTACGAGGTGCTTTCGGCCGCAACGGGCATGGAAGCCCGTTCATTCATGGTCGACAAGTACCCCGATGTGGTGTTGATGGACTGGATGTTGCCGGACGTGAGCGGCCTGGAACTCACCCGGCAACTCAAGCGCGATCCCGAGACCCGGGAGATACCGATCATCATGTTGACGGCAAGGGTCCAGGAAGACGACCGCGTGGCCGGTCTCGAGGGCGGCGCCGACGACTACATCACCAAGCCGTTTTCGCCGCGCGAGTTGTTGGCCCGGATCAAGGCCGTGCTTCGACGGGGCGCCGCGTTTCAGGACGAGACCGTCACCGTGGGCAGGCTCAAGCTGAATACGGCGAGCCACCGAGTCAGCGTCGACGGTTCGGAAATCGCTCTCGGACCCACTGAGTACCGGATATTGCATTTCTTCATGCACCACCCGGACCGCGTCTATTCCCGCACTCAACTCCTCGACCGGATTTGGGGCGCCAATGTCTATGTCGAGGAGCGCACCGTCGACGTGCACATCCGGCGGTTGCGCAAGGCGCTCACCGACTCCGGATACGATAAACTGGTACAGACCGTTCGCGGCGCAGGCTACCGGTTTTCTCCTCGCGAGGCTTGATGTTACCGAATCGATGGGTTTCGCATTTCGCATATGCCGGAGCATGGCTGGCGCTCGCGCTGGTCGCGGGAATCTGGCTGGGTAATCTTGCCTGGTGGCTCGTCGGGGCCCTGGCGCTGTATCTGATCGTCACCCTCCGAAATCTCTACTACCTCGACCGTGCTCTGGAAAAGGGCGCCCCGGTTCCGTCCGATACCAGGGGGCTGTGGGCGGAGCTGTTCTCGATCGTGGTCCGTCTGAGATCCAAGTCGCGCCACCGAAAGAAACGTTATCGCAGGCTGCTGCGGGCGGTCAGGCAGTCCACGCGGGCACTGCATGACGGCGGCATCATCCTGAACGCCCAAAACGAGATTCAGTGGTGCAACCGGGCCGCCGTGCGGTTGCTGGGATTGAACCTCGCAACCGATGTGGGGCATCGCATCGACAACCTGATTCGTAACCCCGATTTCGTCAGCCACCTGGAAAATCCCGGGGGCAATACGGTCAGCATCCCCTCTCCCGCGGTGGAAGGCGGGCAGTTGTCCGTGCAGATCATTCCGTACGGCAGGAACCAGCGGCTGGCGATCATTCGGGATGTCACGCGGGAAGTGCGCCTGGAGCGCACCCGGCGAGACTTCGTGGCCAATGCCTCGCATGAATTGCGCTCTCCGCTTACCGTCATCGGCGGCTATCTGGATGCGATGGCGCACGATCTCGATCTCAATGGGGACTGGCGCACACCGATCGCGGAGATGGAGCGGCAGGTGTCGCGGATGACGAGAATCCTGCGCGACCTGATCGAGCTCACCCGTCTGGAGTCTTCGCATGGAGAGGCACCGCATGATTTTATCGATGTGGTCGGCATGCTGAAGTTCATCGAGCGGGAATTCGTTTCCAGTCCACTCACTCCCCGAATCTCCGTGCATTTCGGATCCGATCTCGCGTTGCTGGGGAGCGAGGCCGAGGTGCATTCTATCTTTCACAACCTGGTGAGTAACGCCGTGCGCTTCACGCCTCCCGACGGTTCCGTCGACGTGTGCTGGGAACGCAACGAAAACGGAGCGGCCTTTTCCGTCAGGGACACCGGAATCGGCATCCCGGAGGAACTCATTCCGCGGGTGACCGAACGTTTCTTCCGGGTCGATCCGGGACGCTCGCGGGAACTTGGGGGAACCGGGCTGGGCCTGGCGATCGTGAAGCACGCCCTGCAACGCCATGGAGCCTCGCTGAGTATCCGGAGCGAGGCAGGAGAAGGCAGTCTCTTTACATGCCAGTTTCCCGATACCCGGCTGGTCGCGCGGGGCGGTCCCGCACGGGCCGTGGGTTAGGCGTGGGTATATAATCGCGCCGTAATGGAAGTCGAAGCCATCAGTCAGCACACCTCCCGGAGTTTCAACAAGGATCTCGCGGGAATTCACAACCTGGTACTGAACATGGGCGGGCTGGTTGAAGACCAGTTCGAACGCGCCGTCAAGGCCATAGCGGAAGCCGACAGCGAACTGGGCCTCGGTGTGGCCGAGTCGGACCGGCAAGTGAACGAAATGGAAATGCGCATCGACGAGGAGTGCCGGCGGATCCTGGCGACCCGCGCGCCCGCGGCGGGCGACTTGCGCCTGATCGTTGCCGCCATGAAGACGATCACCGATCTTGAGCGAATCGGCGACGAGACCGAGAAAATCGGTAAGCTGGCGTCACGGCTCGCGACGGTAAAACGCCCGTCCACGAACTTTCGTGAGTTGCGGAACCTGGCCCAGCACGTGAAGGGCATGATTCGGGACGCGCTGGATGCCTTCGCGCGCCTGGACGTGCAGCAGGGGCTTGCGGTCATGAAGGCGGACAAGGTCGTCGATGAAGAATACGAGGCCATTGCCCGCCAGAGTTTGACCTTCATGCTGGAGGATCCGCGAACCATTACCCGGGAGATGGACGTGAGCTGGGCCGCGCGGGCCCTGGAGCGCATTGGCGATCACACCAAGAACATTTGCGAGCATGCCATCTACATGGCCCACGGAACCGACATCCGCCATACCAGTCTGAAGAGCGTGGAATCCGAGGTCAGGCAGGCAGGCAGCATGAAGGAATCTTCTCCGTGATCGGGTCCCGGCCGGCGCGGCGGTTGGCGAACCTCGCCGGATGCGCGAGCGTCGTCGGGTTGATTGCCTATGCGCTATACGCACAATATGGGCTGGGCCTCGAGGCCTGCCCGCTCTGCATTTTCCAGCGCGTCGCCTTCATTGCCGGTGGCGCCGTGTTTCTCCTCGCCGGCCTGCACGCGCCCGGAAAAGCCCGGCTCTACGGTCTGGCCGCGCTGGCGCCGAACGTCGTGGGGGGCGCCATCGCGGCCCGGCACGTCTACATCCAGAACCTTCCCGCCGACCAGGTGCCGGCCTGCGGGCCGGGTCTGTCGTACCTGCTTGACGCCTTCCCGCTGATGGACGCGGTGCGCCTGGTATTGACCGGATCCGGTGAATGCGCCGAGGTGGTGTGGTCGTTCATGGGGCTGAGCATGCCCAGTTGGGCGCTGATATGGTTCGTGCTGCTGAGTGCCCTGGCCGTGGCGGCGAACTGGAGGCGCCTGCCGCCGCCGAGCGCGTTTGCCCGACGCTGAAATTCAGTTCTTGCCGCCGGATCTCGACTCCGGCACAGACTCGCGTATTCGTCCTTGACTGTAATCCAAGGCCATTGGAGCCCAGTGAGGGCGAGTACGCACATCCCTTGCGAGCGTCGTCGGCGACGAGCGGGCCATGGATGGCCATTAGCTAGGAGCCGTCGATGCGAGCCCCGCCAGGGATGGCGGGGCTCGCTTGAGTTCGCAAGGGATGTGCGTACTCGCCCTCTCGGCGCTGATGAAAGCTCCCCAGATCAATAATTGAAGACAATATCCGCCTGAAGCCTGTCGTAATCCCGAAGATTGCCTGCAGCCTCGCCTCGATCGCCGAGGATGTACCGCAGCCCCAGACTCCACCCCCGCGGAAACGCATACCCCGCACGTAGCGTGTAACCGCCACCGTCAGCGGTACCGCCGGCGAAGTCCGAGTCCGTGAACGCACCGACAACCGCGTTGGCCCCGAGGTCCTGGTAGATGTAGGCGACATTCCATGTGCCCGTATCCGTGGCGCGCCGATAGTCGATCCCCACTGCAAGACCGTCCGAAAATTCCTCGGCAGCCGTGTTCGTCACATAGTCCACATACATTCTCAACGGGTGACCGGCCAAATCCACTGTCAGCTCCCCGAACACTTCCACTTGGGAAAACCCGTAGAGATAATTCCCGTTCGCGTCGAGCTGATTGCCCTGCCCGTTGCGCGGCGTGAACACCGGCGCCCGGCCCTGCGCATGGCTGAGTTCGTGAACGCTCGCCCCGGCGGTCAGGGACACGCCCCGCGCCGGCGACCCCCTGTAACCCGCCTGAAGCCCGTACCACATGGTGTCGGGGTCCGAACCGCGTTCCTCCGCCCAGAATGCCGACGCATTCGCGAAGAAAGTGCCCGAAGACATCCGGAGTGCGAGCCCTTCCGGCCTTATGTCTCCATCGTAGAGCAGATGGTAGCCTCCGGGCCGGAAGAACGGGTTGGACATCTTCCCGCCAACCAGGGTCAGTGTTTCCGAAAGCCTCCAATCGAAGTAAGCCAGGTCCACACCCACCGACTTGCGCGAGAATCCTTCGTCGAAGCTCTGATTGCCGCTGTCGTTGGCGATGCCTCCCGTGGACAGGCCAAAACCCACTTCCATGTCTTCGTTCAGGGCCGCCGTCGCGTTGGCCCGCGCCCGCATACGGTGCCTGTGCCGAACCGAGACCGCATCGTCATTGATCGTCTCGTGCCGATAGCGCAGGTCTCCGTCCAGAACGAGGCCCTCCGTCCACGAAGGCGCCACCGCCGACGGAGGCGGAAGCTCCACCACCCGTTCGACCTTAACCTCCATCTCCTCTTCCACATCGCCGGAAACGCTCGCTTCGATGCGTGCGAGCCGCTCTTCCAGAAGGGCGATTCGGGCCCTGAGTTGAGCGATTTCCTCCTGGGACTCGGTCTGCGCGTGCAACGACGGTACGGCAAGCAAGCAGCAAACGAGCAGGATCGACGGGACATATTTCATTGGACGAACTCCTCCGCACTGAAGACCTGCTGGAAGGTGGTCTGTGCGGCGCAAAGTATCGCGCGGCGTTGTTACACTTCTTTTACAGACGCCTGGAGTTGTTGCACTTTTTTTGCAGGGCCTGGAGCCCGCGGCACAGACTCTTGATCAACCGGCGGCAGGACGCACGCCGGGAACCGATCAACCGAATCGGCCGGTGATGTAGTCTTCCGTCAACTCGTGCTGGGGATTGGTGAAGATCTGGTCCGTGTCGCCGACCTCGATGAGGCGGCCGAGATGAAAATACGCGGTGCGTTGGGAGACTCTGGCGGCCTGTTGCATCGAGTGGGTGACGATCGCGATGGCGTAGTTCTTCTTGAGTTCGTCGATCAGATCCTCGATGTGCGCCGTGGCAATGGGGTCCAGGGCCGAACAAGGCTCATCCATCAGGATGACCTCCGGGCTCACGGCGATGGTCCTGGCGATGCACAGCCGTTGCTGCTGCCCGCCTGACAGCCCTGTGCCGGGCTCCTCCAATCGGTCCTTGACCTCTGACCATAGCCCCGCCTTTTCGAGGCTGGTACGAACGATCTTGTCCAGTTCCTCGCGGTGGCGGGCCAGTCCATGGATTCTTGGCCCGTAGGCGACGTTGTCGTAGACGGACTTCGGAAACGGATTCGGTTTTTGGAAAACTATCCCGACGCGGGCCCTCAACATAACCACATCCATGCGCCGGGAGTAGATGTCCTCGCCATCCAGGAGAATCTCGCCGTGCACGCGAGCACTTTCGATAGTGTCATTCATGCGATTGAGGCAACGAATGAAGGTGGACTTGCCGCATCCGGAAGGCCCGATCAGCGAAATGACCTCATTCTTGCCGACGTCCAGACTGACGTTCTGGATCGCATGGTTGTCACCGTAAAAGACGTCGACGTTTCTAGTCCGAATGACGGGTGTGGCAGACGTGTAATCGCCCACCGTCCGGTATGTCTCGCCGACCACCCTGATATCAGGAGCGGCCTGGATTGACGTGTCCTCTGCCGTGCCTACGCCAGCCTGGGGCACCGTCTCTTTCTCCAGATTGGAAGCCAGGCTCACAGTCTACTCCAATGAAAACCCAAATGGTTGCTACCAACGCCGCTCATAGCGCTTGCGCAGCAGGATTGCGGTGGCATTCATCACCAGCAGGAAGGCCAGAAGTACCAGGATCGCGGCGGACGTCCGCTCCACGAAGGCCCGCTCAGGGCTGTCCGCCCAAAGGTAAACCTGTACCGGAAGTGCCGTCGCCGGATCCAGCGGACTCTCGGGCACGTCGACGATAAAGGCGACCATCCCGATCATGAGCAGCGGCGCCGACTCGCCCAGGGCCCTGGCCATCCCGATGATGGTTCCGGTGAGCATGCCGGGCATCGCCAGCGGCATGACATGATGGAAAATCGTTTGCATTTTGGATGCTCCGACTCCCAGCGCCGCCTCCCGGATGGACGGCGGAACGGACATCAATGCAGCCCTCGCGGCGATGATGACCACCGGCAACGTCATGAGTGTCAGGACCAGTCCGCCCACTACGGGCGCCGATCTCGGCAAACCGAAAATGTTGATGAACAACGCCAGACCCAGCAGCCCGAAGACGATGGACGGCACCGCCGCCAGGTTGTTGATGTTGACCTCGATCAGGTCCGTCCAGCGATTCTTCGGCGCAAACTCCTCCAGGTAGATGGCCGTTGCGACCCCGATCGGAAAAGACAGGGCGAGAGTGACCAGCAACATGAAGAAGGACCCCACCACGGCGCTCCAGATGCCCGCCATTTCCGGATCGCGGGAATCTCCGGACGTGAAGAAACGATGATTGAACCTGCGCGAGACACTGCCATCCGCCTCCAGTTGCTCGATCCATCCAAGCTGGCTGTCGCTGATGCGCCGTTGCGATTCATCCGCCGCGCGGTCGATGTGGCCCTTGATCAGCATGTCCACGTCGTCGTCCGCCACCACCCACAGGCTGAGGGCCTCTCCCACCAGTTCCGGGTCCGAAAGTACGTCGCTTCTCAGTTCGAATCCCGCACCCGGGCTGACAAGCGCGAACAGTTCCCTCAGGTCGTTGCGGCTTGTGACATCGGGAAACCGGGCCCGCAACGCATTTCGAATCACGCCCTGATAGTCCGCGCGTCCGAGCGCCTGCACATCGCGTTCGCCGTCCGGGTCGATGACGTCAGCGCTCAACTCCACATCCAGCCGGATATGGGTCTGCAGGAATGCCGTGTAACCGTTTCCGATCAGGGTATAGAAGAAAAACCCGAGAAAGGTCATCCCCACCAGCACGGCGCCGAGTCCCGCCAGCCGGAAATTGCGTTCGCGGCGATACCGCCGGGCAATGCCTTCGGCCACTCGTTCCTTGACGCCTCGTGGTCGGCTACTCATATTGTTCCCGGTAACGGCGCACCACGCGCAGCGCGATGATGTTCAGCAGCAGCGTCGTCACGAACAGCAACAGGCCGAGCGCGAATGCCGCCAGAGTTTTCGCGCTGTCGAATTCCTGGTCGCCGACCAGCAGGGTCACGATCTGCACGGTCACCGTGGTGACCGCCTCCAGCGGGTTGGCGGTGAGATTCGCGGCAAGACCCGCCGCCATGACCACGATCATGGTTTCGCCGATCGCCCGGGATGCCGCCAGCAGAATGCCGCCGACGATGCCCGGAAGCGCCGCCGGGAGGATCACCTGCCGAATGGTCTCCGACTGGGTAGCGCCCAACCCGTAGGAGCCGTCCCGGAGTTCCTGCGGAACCGCATTGATGACGTCATCGGAAAGGGAGGAAACAAAGGGAATGATCATGATTCCCATCACCAGCCCGGCGCCCAGTGCGCTTTCGGACGAAACGCCGAGTCCCAGACCCTCGCCGAACTGGCGCAACAGCGGGCCGACGGTGAGTGCGGCGAAGTAGCCGTAGACCACCGTGGGGATACCCGCGAGCACCTCGAGCATGGGTTTGGCAAACGAGCGCACCTGCGAGTTCGCATATTCCGACAGGTAAATCGCGGACATGAGTCCCACCGGAACGGCCACCAGCATGGCAATACCCGAGATCAGTAGCGTTCCGGCGAACAGCGGCACCGCGCCGAACGCTCCCGAGGAACCGACCTGATCCTCACGAATCGCCGTTTGCGGACTCCAGCTCAGCCCGAACAGGAACTCCAGCGGAGAAACCTGCTGAAAGAAGCGCAGGGCCTCGAACAGGACGGAGAGAAAAATGCCGATGGTCGTGAAAATCGCAACCGTGGAAGCTGCCATCAGCACGACCTCCATCGTTCGCTCCACCTTGTTGCGGGCGCGCAGGCCGGGTTCCACTCGCCGGAATGCCCACCCGAGGGACGTCAACCCAACCAGAAGCACCACGAGCGTGATGCCCAGGTTGCTGATTCGCTGCAGTGACGTATACCTCGACGCCGCCGCAAGAATCTCGTCATTGGGTTCACCGGAGACAATATTGCCTTCGACCAGATTTCTGATGTCGTTGTAAACTAGGCCGAGTTCGGCCTCCGAAAGCTCCAGGGTGGCCGCCGGCAGGGTCGCAAGCACCTGCGTGCGAATGAATCCGGGCTCGACCAGTTGCCAAAGGCAATAGAGCGCGAGCGCCGGCAATGCGCACCAGATGGCGACATAGCTGCCGTAGTAGCCGGGCAGGGAGTGAAAGGATACCCCGGTCGTGGTTGCCGACCGGCGCCGGCCCAGCACATAGGCTGCCACGGTCATGCCAAGCAGGGCCACCAGAACCGTGGAAGATGGCACCGGGCTGCTACAGCGGGGTCATTGCGGGGAACACGCCAGCCCCGGGTCAGGGCGACAGCGAGACATTCTCCAAGCCCTGTACCGCCTGAAGCACTGCCTGACGCTCAGCTTGCGGCAGGGGGATCAGACCCCTGTCGGACAGGTATCCGAAGTCGCCCCAGGCGGCCTCGCTGGTCAGTTCCGCCAGAAATTCCTCGATACCCGGTATCTCTCCCACGTGCAATTTCTTGACGTAGCTGTACAGCGGGCGCGACACGGGGTAACTGCCGTCGGCGATGGAATCGAACTCGGGAGAGATTCCGCCGATCAGCGAACCCTGCACCTTGTCCTGATTCTGATCGAGAAAGCTGAACCCGAATATGCCCAGCGCAGTGGGATTCGCTTCGAGCTTCTGGACGATGAGGTTATCGTTCTCGCCGGCCTCGATGAAGGCGCCGTCCTCGCGCATGGTGAAGCAGGCGGCGTCCCGCTCGTCCCCGGCAAGCGTTTCGATCACCGGAAACGCCTCGCAACCGGCCAGCATGACCAGTTCCACGAAGGCGTCGCGCGTGCCCGAGGTCGGCGGCGGACCGAGTACCTCGATGCGCACGTTCGGCAGGCCGGCATCGATGTCGGACCAGGATACGTAGGGGTTGGGGATCAGGCCGCTTCCGGCGGAATCGGGGACGGTCTTCGCCAGCGCCAGGTAGATCTGCTCACGCGTCAATCGGTACATGGGCGCACCATTGAAATTGGCCAGTACGATGCCGTCATAACCGATCTTGACTTCGACGATGTCCCTGACGCCGTTATCGGCACATTCGTCGATCTCGGACTGGCGCACACGCCGGGACGAATTGGTGATATCCGGATACTGGACGCCTACCCCGGAACAAAACAGCTTGAAGCCGCCGCCGGACCCAGTGGACTCGATCGTGGGCGTACTGAAATCCGTGGTGCGGCCGAATCGCTCCGCAACCACGGTGGAAAACGGGTATACGGTCGATGAACCGACGATGCTGATGTAGTCTCTGGCGGCTTGCGCGTGGGCCGTCTGGACAAGAAACGCGGCGCCAAACGCGGACACGCACGAAACAAACGAAGCGGAATACCTTCCCATCGCGGCTCCCGGTGAATACTTGAGTGAATGGCTACAGGCAGTAAGCCTGCCAGCACAATGTTAAGGAATCATTGCAGTGGCGTCGAGATATGATATACCCGCCCGGCCAGCGGCTCTTTCCGCCGGGAAAAGAGACACGATGACCGATTGGAACAAAGCGGTATTGGACCTGACGCGCGACCTGGTCCGGATGCAGTCCGTGACGCCCGCGGACGGCGGATGCCAGGCGCTGCTCGGGGCTGCCTTGAAGGCAGCGGGATTCCGGGTGGAGTCCATGCGATTCGGCGAGGTGGACAACCTGTGGGCTCGAAGGGGCCACGGCGGTCCCCTGTTGTGCTTCGCCGGCCATACGGATGTGGTGCCGCCGGGTCCGGTGGCGGAATGGGCGGTCGATCCGTTCGCCGCGGAGATTTGCGACGGCCGATTGATCGCGCGGGGCGCGGCGGACATGAAGTCCGGTCTCGCTGCAATGACCGTCGCTTGTCAGCGATTCGTGCATGACCATCCCGACCATCCCGGTTCCATCGCGTTCCTGATCACCAGCGACGAGGAAGGCGAAGCGCGCGACGGGACTCTCAGGGTCATGGAAGAGCTGGACCGCAGAGGCGAACGCATCGACTGGTGCGTGGTCGGCGAGCCCTCCAGCACCAACGTCCTGGGAGACGCCATCCGGGTAGGCCGCCGCGGCAGTTTGACCGGATTGATGACGCTGCGCGGAATACAGGGGCATGTCGCCTACCCCCAGGAGGCCAGAAACCCCATACACGATCTGGCGGATTTCGTCAGCGCCGTCAATCTCGAACCCCTGGACCGGGGCAATCGGCACTTTCCGCCCAGCAGCTTTCAGATGGTCAATGTCCACAGCGACACCGGCGCCACCAACGTGATTCCGGGAGAACTCACGTGCCGCTTCAATTTCCGCTACTCCACGGAGTGGACCCGGGACGCGTTGATCGGGCACATCGAGTCGCTGCTGGCGCGGCTCGACATCGACTGCGACATCGATTGGCGCGATGTCGGACAGCCGTTTCTGACCGACGAGGGCACGTTGACAAGGGCCGCCGCCCGGGCCGTGCTCGAACAGACCGGACGCGAGCCCGAATTTTCCACCAGCGGCGGCACGTCCGACGGGCGCTTCATTTCTCCCTACGGAGTGGATGTGGTGGAGTTCGGCCCGATCAACCGGACAATTCACAAGGTGAACGAGGAAGTCCGGGTGGACGATCTGCCAGTGCTTCAGGGGGTCTACTACCGCATCGCCGAATTGTTGCTGATGGAGCCGGCACGCCTCACTGGCGAACGGCCCTGATGAAGTATTTATGCTGAAGCGGCCCAATGTCACCAAGCCCGATGGCCCGGGATGAGTGTCAAGGGCGGATGTGCGAGTCCAAGCCGCAGTCGGCGGTGCGTGAGGGTTACTCGGGAGGTCTGAGGAGTTCGTTCAGGCTGGTCTTGGCGCGGGTTCGGGCGTCTACGTGTTTGACGATGACGGCGCAGTATAGGCTGTAGCGGCCGTCGTCGGAGGGGAGGTTGCCGGGGACGACCACGGATCCGGCCGGTACGCGGCCGTAGGTGATTTCGCCGGTGGCGCGGTCGTAGATGCGGGTGCTCTGGCCCAGGAAGACGCCCATGGCGATGACGCTGCCGCGTTCGACGATGACGCCTTCGACGACTTCGGAGCGTGCGCCGATGAAGCAGTCGTCCTCGATGATGGTGGGGGTGGCTTGCAGCGGTTCCAGGACGCCGCCGATGCCGACTCCGCCGGAGAGATGGACATTCCTGCCGATCTGTGCGCAGCTTCCCACCGTCGCCCAGGTGTCGACCATGGTGCCGCGGTCGACGTAGGCCCCGATGTTTACGTAGGACGGCATCAGGACGACCCCGGGGGCGATATAGGCCCCGCGGCGCGCCAGCGCTCCCGGGACGACGCGGGTTCCGGAGGCGTCGAAGCGGTCTGCATCGAAGGCGGCGTACTTCAGGGGCACCTTGTCGAAGAAGCGCACGCTGCCGTCGCCGACCGGTTCGTTGTCGTTGATGCGGAAGTACAGCAGTACGGCCTTCTTGAGCCATTCGTTGACCGACCAGCCGCCGTCACGGGGTTCGGCGACGCGCAGTTCGCCGGCGTCGAGTCCGCCGATGCAGTGCTCCACGGCTTCGGCGATTTCGGCGTTCGCGTTTCCGGGCTTGAGTTCGGCGCGGTTTTCCCAGGCCGATTCGATCACGTCAATCAACTGCGTCATGGATTCTGATCTCCCGGAGGCCTGCGGTCACTGATACGCAATTATCAGGTTTATGGAGCACTGGGGTTTGGCGTCCTGGCTAGTGGGCCGGCGACGACAGTGTGGATTCGATCGCCTCGACGAGGCGATTGCAGCGAGACTCGTCCAGGCGCCGGTAATTGAGCGTGGTGACGAAGAAGACGTCCTCGGCGCGCTCGCCCAGAGTTGCGATCTTGGCGTTATGCAGGGCCACGCGTTGTTCCTCGAAGATCTTGCCCACCTGGAGCAACAGGCCCGGACGGTCCGCCGCCACCAGTTCCAGCACTGTGCGGTTATTTACGGGATCCTGCGAAACATTGACCTGAACCGCGGTGGAGAACATGCGCACCTGCCGCGGCGCCCGGCGGTGGACCCTGAGCGGACGGTCGTCCGAAGCGGTCAGCGCCCTCGGCAACCGGCTGCGAATTTCCTGCAATCGGCGCGGTTCTTCGATGCGGCTGCCGTCGCTTTCGAGTACGCAGTAGGTATCGAGGGTCTGCCGGCCGCTCATGGGCACGATGCGGGCGTCGACGATCGTCAGGCCCAGTTCGTCCAGTGCTGCGGTGATGCGTACGAACGACCGCATCCGCTTGGGGGCGTACACCATGATGGCCGTCAGTCCCTCGGAGACCCGGTCGCTGACGTCCACGACCACGGACGGGTCCGGTCCGGACTCCACCAGCACGCGGGTATGCCAGGCGATCTCCTCGGGCCGGTGCCGCAGATAGTATTCGTCCGTGAAGCCCTTCCACACCGGTTTCCAGTCGGGCGGTTCGAATCCTATCTCTTCGAGCAGATCGCGGGCCCGGCCCTGGGTTTCGCCGAGCAGTTCGTCCGCGTCGATGGGCCGCGCGAAGCCGCGCCGCAGGGCGCGCTTGGTGAGTTCGTAGAGTTCCCGGAACAGGGTGTCCTTCCACGAGTTCCAGATCTTCGGGTTGGTGCCGCGAACGTCGGCGACCGTGAGCAGGTAGAGGTAGTTCAGGTGTGTCATGTCGCCGACCGCGCGCGCGAACTCGTTGACGACGCCGGGGTCGTTCAGGTCCTTCTTCTGCGCGGTCATGGACAGCAGCAGGTGGTGCCTGACCAGCCATGCCAGCAGGCGGGCGTCATAGCGGCTCATGCCGTGTTCGAGGCAGAACGCTTCGGCGTCGACGGCTCCGAGTTCCGAATGATCGCCGCCGCGGCCCTTGGCGATGTCGTGGAACAGCCCGGCCAGGTAGGCGATTTCCGGTTTTTCCAGGGTCTGCATGATGCGGCTGCAGGCCGGAAATTCATGGTCGAACCGCGGCAGCGCGAAGCGGCGCAGATTCTCCACCACGAACAGCGTGTGGGCATCCACGGTGTAGACGTGGAACAGGTCGTATTGCATGCGGCCCACGATCCGTCCGAAGGCCGGGATGTAGAGGCCGAGCACGCCGTAGGTGTTCATGCGCTTCAACGTTCGCGTCACCCCCTGGGGCTCCCGCAGGATGTCCAGGAAGAGGCGGTGGTTGCGCGGGTTCTGCCGGAATTCCTCGTCTATCAGGTACAGGTGCTGCCTGATGAGCGCGATGGTTCTCGCGCTCACGCCGCGCAGGTCGATATTTCGCTCCAGTAGCAGGAAGATTTCCAGCAACGCCGAGGGGTCGCGTACGAAGATTTCCTCATCGACCGCCTCAAGGTAGCCATTGCTGGCCTGGAAGCCCTTGCCCGTGGGCTGAACCGGAATTTTCCGGTCTACGACGATGTCGTCCTCGAACAATTGCAGCAGCATTTCGTTGAGGCGGCTCAGCTCCATCACGGTGCGGTAGTAGCGCTGCATGAGTTGCTCCACCGCCAGGGTGAAGGTGGCGTCCTCGTACCCCAGCATCTTCGCGAGCTTGACCTGGTGGTCGAACAGCAGCCGGTCCTCGCGGCGGCCGACGAGGAGATGCAGGGCGAACCGGACGCGCCACAGGAACGCCCGTCCCGTTCTCAGGATTCGCAACTGGCCCGGTGTCAGAAAGCCTCGGGAGTGGAGTTCGTTCAGGCTCCTGGAACCCAGGTGGCGCCGGGCGATCCAGACGATGGTCTGGATGTCCCGCAGGCCGCCCGGGCTGGCCTTGATGTTGGGCTCCAGCTTGTAGCCGGTATCGTCGAAAGCGTGATGGCGGGCCTCCTGCTCGGCACACTTCGCATGGAAATACCCGGCTGAATCCCACACGCGATCCTGGCCGATGTGTCGCTCGAACGTGTTGAACAGGTCAGCCGGTCCCGCGAGCAGGCGCGACTCCATCATCGTCGTCATCACGGTGACGTCGTTACGGGATTCCACCTCGCAGTCCTCGGGCGTGCGCACGGAATGCCCAACTTCCAGCCCGATGTCCCAGAGGAACGTGAAGAACCGGCTGATGGCTTCGTCCACCACCGCGTCGCCGGTCCTGTCCCGGAGCACCATGAGATCGACGTCGGAATGGGGATGCAGTTCACCGCGGCCGTATCCTCCCACCGCCACCAGCGCGCAACGGTCGTGCAGATCGGCCGCGAAATGGTCCCATGCCGCCAGTACGACCTGGTCGATGACCCGCGCACTGAAGCGCACCAGTGTCTCCACCGATTCGTTGGCGCCGAATCGGTCAGCGAGCGACCGGTGAGCATTGGCGAGAACGTCACGAAATCGCTGGATCGGGCTGCCCGGGCCTGCCAGCGCACGATCAAGCAGGGCTCGATCGACCGCTCCGGGACGGTTCGGCGTACGAGTGGCGGCGGTGGTACTCATGAGCCCGCGGCGCCCAGCGTCAGGACTTCGAAGCCTTCCGCCGTGACCAGAACCGTATGTTCCCACTGGGCGGAAAGCGAGTGGTCCCTGGTGACGACGGTCCAGCCGTCGTTCAACAGGCGAACGTGCCGGGAGCCGGCGTTGACCATCGGTTCCACGGTGATGGTCATGCCTTCTTCCAGCCGCATGCCGGTTCCCGGACGCCCGTAGTGGAGGACCTGGGGTTCCTCGTGAAATCCCCGGCCGATCCCGTGGCCGCAATACTCCCGAACCACGGAAAAACGGTTCTTCTCCACGTGGGTCTGGATCGCGTTGCCGATGTCCCCCAGACAGGTCCCGGGACGAATCTGCCGGATGCCGAGCCACATGGCGTCGTAACAGACCTGCGCCAGCCGGCGCCCCATGATGCCCGGCTTGCCGACGAAGAACATGCGGCTGGTATCGCCGTGAAATTCGTCCTTGATCACGGTGATGTCGATGTTGACCGCGTCACCGTTCCTGAGCTTGCGTTCGCCCGGAATTCCGTGGCAGACGACGTGATTCACGGATGTGCATATGGATTTCGGGAATCCGCGGTAATTCAGCGGCGCGGGAATGGCATCGAGTTCGCCGACGATGTATTCATGGCAGATCCGGTCCAGTTCGCCGGTGGAGACGCCCGGCCGGACGTGTTCCCCTATCATGTCCAGGACCCGGGCCGCCAGCCTGCCCGCGATCCGCATCTTGTCCTGTTCGAGGGTGGATTTGATCGTTGCGCTCATCGGAAATGCCTTTTCGGCTGAATGCGGGCACAAGCCGGCTGCCCGCGATTGTTGCCGATGGGAGCCTATGGTATAAAGCCCGCGCCCCGGCCCGCAAATCTTGTGGACCGGGGCAACCGACTACACACACGCGCCGAAACCCGCGGCGGGGTGCTCCGGATGAAAACCGGAGTTGCTGGCGGGGGCTGCGTGGAGGACTAACCCGACGAGGAACTCTCATGACCGACGTATCCATGCGGCGGATGCTGGAAGCCGGCGTGCATTTCGGCCACCAGACGCGCTTCTGGAACCCGAAGATGGCGCCCTTCATCTTCGGCGAACGCAACCGCATCCATATCATCAACCTGGAGCGCACGCTCCCGCTCTACCAGGAAGCCTGCGAATTCATCCGGCGGGTTATCGCCGATGGCGGCACCGTGCTGTTCGTGGGATCCAAACGCGCCGCGCGCCAGGCGATTTCCGAGGAAGCCATCCGTTGCGGAATGCCCTACGTGAGCCATCGCTGGCTGGGCGGAATGCTGACGAACTTCAAGACCATTCGAAAGTCCGTCGCGAGGCTCAAGGAACTGGAAGAGATCACCGCGGACGAGGCGCGCGGGGACTACACGAAGAAGGAAATCCTGGGGCTCAGCCGCGAACGCGACAAGCTGGAGCGGACCCTCGGCGGCATCAAGGACATGGAGTCGCTGCCCGATGCGGTATTCGTCGTCGACGTCGGTCACGAGGAAATTGCCGTCAGGGAGGCGATCAAGCTGGGCATCCCTATCGTGGCGGTGGTGGATACCAACTCCTCGCCGGACGAAATCGACTATGTGGTGCCGGGCAACGACGATGCGATGGGCGCCATCAGGCTGTATGCGCACGGCGCGGCGGAGGCGGTCATGGAGGGCAAGTCGTCGATACCCGATGTCCCGGTGGGCGATGACGAGTTCGTGGAACTGGATGCGGAAGGCCGGCCGAAGGTCGCGGGCAGCCGGCGTCCCGGCCGGGGCGGCGCCAGGAAACGCCCCGTGCGCAAGGCGGTGGTGAGAAAGAAGCAGTCGAAGTTGAGCGCCGTTCGCGATGCCGCCGAAGAGGCGCCCGCGGCCGACCCGGTGGAGACAGAGGCCGCGCCATCGGACGAGGCGGCGACAGCGGAATCGCCGGCAGAAGCTACCGAAGCGCCGGAGGCCGAATCGTCCACGGAGGAGAGTGCGCCGGCCGACGCATCCGACACGGATACGCCGGACGCGGCGGAGGCAGCGGACACCGAAGCAGCGGAGGCGGCAGAGGCAACCGACGCAGAGGCAACCGACACCGATGCGGAAGTGGCTGAGCCGGACGGAAGCGATTCCGAGGAGTCCGAAGCAGCCGGCGCCGAGCCGGAAGGCGCAGAGGCGGCCGACGCTGAAGCGGAGACGAAAAGCGCCCCGGTACCGGACGCGGAGAAGGCGGCCGAACCTGACGACGGCCAGACCGAATAGAGGAATACGTAATGCCCATAACAGCAGCATTGGTCAAACAGCTTCGGGAGCGAACCGGAGCCGGCATGATGGATTGCAAGCGGGCCCTGACCGAGGTCGGTGGAGACCTGGACGGGGCTGCGGAATTCCTGCGCAAGGCGGGGCAGGCCAAGGCCGACCGCAAGGCGGCGCGCGTGGCCGCCCAGGGCCTCGTGCTGTTGCGGGAGGATGCGGGCGGCGGTCGCTGTGTGGTCCTGGAGATAAATTGCGAGACGGACTTTGTCGCCAAGGACGATAATTTCGTGAACTTCGCGGAGTCCCTGGCGGATGCCGTACTGAGCCGGGCGCCGGCGGACGTCGAGGAACTCCTCGCTATGGAAATAGCCGGCGATAGCGTCGAGACCCTGCGCCGGCAACTGGTCGCCAAGGTCGGTGAGAACATTTCCGTGCGCCGTTTCGAACTGGTTTCGAGCAGCGATGTAATGGGCGCGTACTCCCACCACGGGCGTATCGGCGCCCTCGTGGAAATACAGGGCGGTACGGTGGACCTGGCCAGGGACCTGGCAATGCAGGTTGCCGCCATGTCGCCCCGTTACGTCAGCTGGGACGACATCCCCGAAGCCGAACTTGCGAAGGAGAGGGAGATTCTCGCGGTGCAGGCGGAGAAGGAGGGCAAGCCGCCACACATCGTCAGCAAGATGGTGGAGGGCCGACTGCGCAAGCAGTTTGACACGGTGACCCTGACGTCGCAGGCGTTCGTGAAGGATCCCGACAAACGCGTTCGGGACCTGCTGGCGCAGAGCGGCGCCAGCGTGCTGCGATTCCTGCGCTATGAAGTGGGCGAGGGGATCGAAAGGCGCGAGGTGGATTTCGTCAAGGAGGTCAGGGAGCAGGCGTCCGGAAAATAGCGCGGCTGGCCGGCCTTGGCCTTACAATAGTCCCGGATTACCCGCGGAGGGAGTATCCGGGCATCGGAGAAAGGGAGCCCATGGGCCAGGAGTCGCCAGCCTACAAACGCATATTGCTCAAGCTCAGCGGTGAGGCGTTACTGGGTTCCCTGGAGTACGGAATCGATCCCGCGGTCATTCGGCGCATCGCCTCCGAAATCGTCGAGGTTCAGTCCCTGAACGTCCAGGTGGGCCTGGTGATCGGCGGGGGCAATATCTTTCGCGGCGCCGGTCTCGCCGAAGGCGGCATGGACCGGGTCACCGGCGACCAGATGGGCATGCTGGCCACGGTGATCAATTCGCTCGCGCTCCAGGACGCCCTGGAACGCCTGGGCGCGTACGCCCGGGTCATGTCGGCCATCCAGATTCACGAGGTCTGCGAGGACTACATCCGGCGCCGCGCCATTCGCCACCTGGAAAAGGGGCGGGTGGTGATCTTCGCCGCCGGCACGGGCAACCCCTTTTTCACCACCGACACCGCGGCAAGCCTGCGTGCGATCGAGATCGGCGCGGACGTGCTGATCAAGGCCACCAAGGTGGATGGCGTGTATTCGGCGGACCCGCTCAAGGATCCACGGGCAGTTCGCTACGACGGGCTGTCCTTCGACCAGGTGCTTGCGGACAAGCTGAATGTCATGGATGCCACCGCGGTGGTGATGTGCCGTGACAATGACCTGCCGCTTGTGGTGTTCAACCTGACCAACGGTGGCGATCTGGTGCGTCTGGTCCGTGGCGAAAGCCTCGGTACGGCCGTGGTCAAAGATCTGCCCCAGACGGTCACCGATACGGCGTTACAAGTTTGATGGAGCACTAAATGATTGAAGAACTCCAGCAACACGGCGATGTACGCATGCGCAAGAGCGTCGAGGCGCTCAGGGAGGAGTTCAAGCGGTTGCGGACCGGCCGCGCGCATACCGGCCTGCTGGAACACATCACAGTCGAGTACTACGGCACGCGGGTTCCAATCAACCAGACCTCCACGGTCGCCGTGGAGGATGCGCGGACCCTCGTGGTCTCGCCCTGGGAGAAGCAGATGGTTTCCGCGGTGGAGCGGGCGATCATCAATTCCGACCTCGGGCTGACGCCGGTCACGGCCGGTGTGGTGATTCGAGTGCCGCTGCCTCCCATGACCGAAGAGCGGCGCCGGGACCTTGTCCGCGTCGTGCGTCACGAAACCGAGGTCGCGCGTGTCGCCGTACGCAACATTCGCCGCGACATCCTGAGCGACGTCAAGGACCTGCTGGCGGAGAAAATGATCACCGAAGACGATCAGCACCGGGCCTACGACGACGTGCAGAAGCTGACCGACAGGCACATTGCGGCCATGGATGAGCTCCTTAGCGAAAAGGAGAAGGAAATCATGGAGTTCTGATGGTTGCATCGGCGCGCACTTCAATGGCCGTTGCAGGGGTTCCGTACCATCTGGCCGTGATCATGGACGGTAACGGACGATGGGCCGAGCGCCGCGGCCTGCCCCGCCGGGCGGGTCACCGCCACGGAATCGAGCCCGTTCGCGCGGTGGTTGAAAGTTGCGCCGATCTGGGGGTCAGGTACCTCACACTATTCGCGTTTTCGAGTGAAAACTGGAATCGCCCCGAGGACGAGATTCATGGTCTCATGTCGCTGTTTCTGGAGGCGCTGGACCGGGAGGTGGCCGAGTTGAATGAGCAGAACGTCCGGCTGCGCTTCATGGGCGAGAGCCAACGGCTCGATCCCGGTCTGCGGCGTTCCATGCGCGCTGCCGAAACCCGCACCGGCGGCAATACCCGACTGGACCTGTCGGTGGCGGTTGCCTATGGAGGTCGCAGCGACCTGGTCAACGCCGCCCGCAGGCTGGCCCGCCAGGCTGCGGCGGGCACACTCGATCCGGAAAAGATCGATGCGGATCGATTCGCCGCGGAACTGGAGATGGCGCGCATTCCGGATGTCGACTTGTTGATCAGGACCGGCAGCGACCGGCGGATCAGCAATTTCCTGTTGTGGAGTCTGGCCTACAGCGAACTGTATTTCTCCGATGTGCTCTGGCCCGACTTCAACTCCGGGGAACTGGGTCGGGCCATCGAATTCTACGGTAGCCGCCAGCGCCGGTTCGGCCGCACGGCGCAGCAGATCGAGGCGAGCCTGTGCTGAAGGCACGCGTCATCACCGCGCTTGTGCTGGCCGGCGGCATGACGGTGACCGTGCTCTACTTTCCCACCTGGGCCGTGGCCTGGGTCATCGGGCTGTTCTGTCTGGGGGGCGTCTGGGAGTGGGCCGGGCTGACACGCCTGCATGGAGTCGCGCGCTGGGTTTATCTCTCGGCCTTTGCCCTGTTGATGCTGGGTCTGGCCAGATGGGGGCTGGACCGGGGCTGGACGGCAAACACCATCATGGCCGTCGCGGTCTGCTGGTGGGGACTGGCGGCGCTGGTCCTTCGAATTCGTCCGCAGCGCATACCCCTGTACCTGGTCGGCGCCACCGGACCGCTGGCGCTGTTGCCCGCCTGGTTTCTGCTGACCCACCTGCACGGGAACGCGGCGCAGGGACCCAGCCTGACGCTCAGCATCATGTTGATCGTATGGGCTGCGGATGTGGGCGGCCACTTCGTCGGAGGTAACTGGGGGCGGGTAAAGCTCGCGCCCCGCGTGAGCCCCGCCAAGACCTGGGAAGGCGTGATTGGCGGGGTGGCGCTGGCGACCCTGTTTGCATTGTCGGCGGGCCTGTTACTCGATCTGCCCGCCGCGACGTTCGTGGTGATCGGAGTTGCCGCCGCACTCGTATCCGTAGTCGGCGATCTCACGGTGAGCATGCTCAAGCGCAACGTCAGCGTGAAGGACAGCGGCTGGTGGTTGCCCGGACACGGAGGGATACTGGATCGAATCGACGGTCTCGTCGCCGCCGCACCGATCTTCTTTCTCGGGCTCGTTGCCGCGGGCTTCATGGGTTGAATGGATTCTGAACCCGTGGCTTCAGCAACGGTCTCAACCTTGTGAATTGTGATCTTGGGGAGTCGGCAAGGGGTGGGTAGAATAGTCGTGCCGGTGCGCGTGGGTCGTCCGGCGTTGGCCGGGACGAACCGACCGGGAGTGGATTGCGGATGATCGATGTGATTCTTGCGATTGCGGCGTTTATCGTCACGATCGGCATTCTCGTGTCGTTCCACGAGTATGGGCACTTCGCCGTGGCGCGCGCACTCGGGTTCAAGGTCCTGCGATTCTCGGTCGGATTCGGCAAGCCTTTGTATCGATGGCAGGGGCGTGCGCCCTCCGGCGTCGTCGTCGCCGGAACGCCCGCCCCGGCTCCGACCGAGTACTGGATCTCCAGCATTCCGCTGGGCGGCTACGTGAAGCTGCTGGACGAGCGTGAGGGGCCCGTCCCCGCCGCCGAGCGGCACATGGCCTTCAATCGCCGCCCGATCCCGCACCGCATTGCCGTTCTCGCCGCCGGCCCGGGGTTCAACTTCGTATTCGCCATCATGGCCTACTGGCTCATGTTCGTGACCGGGGTGCCCAGCCTGAAGGCATTCGTGGGCGACGTAACCCCCGGCTCCACGGCGGCGCAAGCAGGGCTGGCCGAGTACGACGAGATCCTGGCTGTCGGCGATCAGCCCACCCCCACATGGGAGACCGCCACGCTTGCGATTCTCGACGAACTGCTGAGGGACGGGCGCATCGACATGACCGTGGAAGGCGCCGACGGCCGGGCCAGAGCGGTTGAACTGGACGTGCGCGGGCGGGAAGCGGAATTGACCGAACCGGAATCCCTGTGGGATGGATTGGGATTTTCCCCCGGAGCCCTGCCTCCGGTAATTGGCGCAGTGACCCCCGACGGTCCCGCCGAGCGTGCCGGTTTCCTCCAGGGCGATCGACTGTTGAGTGCGCAGCGCGAGCCCATCGACAATTGGGCGACGTGGGTGGAATTCATCCGCTCACGCCCCGGGCAGACCGTGTCGGTGCTCGTTCAGCGTGGCGGAAACGAACGCAGATTGACGTTGGCCATCGGCAGCGTGGACCAGGACGGTCAGGTCATCGGCCGCATCGGCGCCGGCGCCGACAACTACGTGGAGCAGCGTTACGGCGTGGTCGAATCGGTTCCCAGAGGCATCGCCAGGACCTGGGAAATGAGCGCGCTGACCTTGCGAATGCTGGGACGCATGGTCGTGGGCGACGTATCGGTTCGCAACATCAGCGGACCGCTGACGATCGCCGCATTCGCCGGCGACAGCGCTCGCGCCGGACTGACCGCGATCCTGAGCTTTCTGGCCATCGTCAGCATCAGCCTGGGGATCCTGAACCTGCTGCCCGTACCGCTTCTGGACGGCGGTCAGATCGTTTACCAGGCGGTTGAATGGGTCAAGGGATCGCCCTTGTCGGAGCGCACGATGCTCATCGGCCAGCAGGTGGGCCTGGTCATGCTCTTCGTGTTGATGAGCTTTGCCTTCTATAATGACTTCGCAAGGATTTTCGGCTGATGCACAGGTTAAACGTGTCGGGATTGAGTTCGGCTCTACGAACGGGCGCCGCCGCCCTGTTGGCTCTGGCGCTCAACTGCGCACAGTCCCAGGGGTTCGACCCCTGGGTGGTACGGAACTTCGAGGTCGAAGGCGCCCAGCGGATTTCCACGGGCACGATCTACAACTACCTGCCGCTGAACATAGGCGACACCGTCACCGACCAGCGCGTTCAGGAGTCCATCCGCGCGCTGTATTCGACGGGGTTCTTCCAGGACGTCGAATTCCGCAGGAACACCGATACGCTGGTCATCGCGGTGCTGGAGCGCCCGTCCATCGAGGAATTCACCATCGAGGGGAACGACGAGATCAAGACGGAGGACCTCGAGGAGTCGCTGCGTCAGGTCGGCCTGACGCGGGGCAAGGTCTTCGACCGGTCGGTGCTCGAAGAGGTTCAGCAGTTCCTCTACGAGCAGTACTACAGCCGGGGCCGCTACGGCGTCAGCGTGGAAACGCCCATCGAGGATATCGGCGACAACCGCGTCCGGGTGGGCATCGAGATCGAGGAAGGCGCCCGCTCCAAGATCCGGCAGATCAACGTGGTCGGCAACACCAGCTTCACCGACAGGGACATTCTCGGCGACTTCGAGCTGAGCACGGGTAACTGGCTGTCCTTCATCAGGAACGACGACCGCTATTCCAAGGAGGCGCTGGAGGGAGACCTTGAATCCCTGCGTTCCTTCTACATGGATCGCGGTTTCGCGGACTTCCGCCTGGAGAGTATCCAGGTCGCCATTTCGCCGGACAAACAGGACATCTTCATCACCGTCAACGTCACCGAGGGTGACCGTTACACCATTTCCGACGTCCAGTTGGCCGGCGACCTGGTGGTGCCCGAAGAGGAACTCAGGAGGCTGATCTACGCCCAGCCCGGACAACTGTTCTCCCAGCAGATCATTGCGCTCAGCGAAGAGTACCTGACGCTGCGCCTGGGCCAGGACGGGTATGGCTTCGCCCAGGTTCAGGCCGTGCCCGAACTGGACGAGGAGAGCAAGGAAGTTTCCATCACCTTCTTCGTGGACCCCAGGAATCGCGTCTACGTGCGCCGCATCAATTTCAACGGCGCCGACAGCGTCAACGACGAGGTCTTTCGCCGCGAGATGCGCCAGTTGGAAGGGGCCTACCTTTCCAATGCCGCACTGGAGCGATCGCAGATTCGCCTGCAGCGACTGCCCTACATCGAGTCGGTGGAATTCGAGACGATCCCCGTACCCGGCTCACCTGACCTGGTGGACATCGAATTCGCAGTCGAGGAAGGGCTGCCCGGACAGTTCGGCGGCGGCATCGGCTATTCCGAGTACTACGGGCTTACGCTCAACGGCAACTTCGTCCATTCCAATTTCATGGGCACCGGAAACCGGGTCGGCGTGGACCTGAGCGGCGGTGACTTCTACAAGGTCTACAGCCTGAATTTCACCGACCCATATCGTACCATCGACGAGCTGTCGCGCACCTTGTCGCTCTCCTACCGGGACATCAGGCAGTTCACGTCGGCCACGTCGGACTTCTCCACCCAGACCATCACCGCCGGCGCCGACTGGTCCTACCCGGTGACCGAGATGCAGTACCTGCGCTTCGGACTCTCCGCTTCCCAGGCCCAGATGGTGACCGGCTATTACAGTTCCCAACAAGCTGCGGAGTGGGTCCAGAATCACGGCAATCCCTTTACCATCGACGGGGGGCAATTTTTCGGGACCACGGTCGAAACGCTCGATGTTGCCCTGGGTTGGTCCTTCGACTCCCGCAACCGCTTTATTTTCCCCACCCGGGGGTTGCGGCTGGCCGCCAACCTGAGCGCATCGATTCCCGGCAGCGAGGTCGAGTACTATATCGCCTCGCTGGACTATACCCAGTACATCCCGCTCTTCGGCGCCTGGATGCTCAAGCTCAACTCGGAGCTGGCGCTGGGCGAGCCCTACGGGGAAGAAACGCAGGCGCTGCCGCCATACCGCTATTTCTACGGCGGTGGCCCGGGCACCGTGCGGGGCTACCGGGAAAGCTGGCTCGGCCCGCGGGATTCCCTGTCCAATCCCCATGGCGGCAACCTGTTGGTCGCCAACCAGTTCGAACTGGTCTTTCCGCTGCCCGAGCGGTTCGCGACCTCGGCTCGCGCCGCGCTGTTCTACGACGTCGGCAACGTCTTTCACACGGGCGGGGTGACCTTCTACGATCGCCTGGGCGACCGGGTCAGCTACGACTTCGATGCGGAACGACTCAAACATTCCGTCGGATTAGCGGTAGAATGGCTGGCGCCGCTGGGGCTGTTGAGATTCAGCTACGGGTTGCCCCTGAACGCCGACGAGGAGACGGATCGGTTCTGGGGCGACCGTACGGAGGAATTCCAGTTCACGGTCGGCAACGCGTTCTAACAGAGAATTCATGAGGTTCAGGATGACATCGTTTGCAGGACTTCGGATCGGCTTGCTGCTCGCTGCCCTTCTGGCCGGCGCAGTGGCGGTCGCTCAGACGGAGGGGCTCCGGATCGGTGCCGTGGATTTCGGACGGCTGATCGATCAGTCGCCGCAGGCTCGGATGGCGACGGAAGCCCTGCAGGAAGAATTTGCGCCGCGCCAGCGCGATATTGCCGCACTGCAGCGCTCGCTGCAGGAGAAACAGGAAACCTACCAGCGCGACAGCGCGATCATGGGTGAGACGGAACGCCTGAATCTCGAACGCGAGATCACGGCCGAACAGCGCGACATGCAGCGCGAGCAAACCGCATTCATCGAAGACATGGACATTCGGCGCAACGCGGAACTGACCCGGGTGCAGGAAACCCTGATTCAGGAAGTGCAGATCTATTCCCGCGCCGCCGGCTACGATCTGGTGGTCGCCAATCCGCTCTACTACGGCAGCGCCGTGGACATTACCGAGGAAGTGTTGCGCAGGCTGGAAGCCGACCTCGCCGCCGAGGACACGGGAGCGGCTGAATAACTCCCTCGGCGGATCAATCCGACGCGCCTCCCCGGCGCGCCGCGACGCTCGCTGAACTCGCGGAACGGTTCAACTGCGAGGTACACGGAAACCGCAGCCGGCCGATCCATGCCGTCGGGACACTGGCGAATGCGACTGCCAAGGCCATCAGTTTCCTGGCCAACCCGGCCTACCGGCGTCACCTGGCGGCAACCCGGGCGGGCGCGGTGATCCTGGAAGAGCGCTTCGTCGCGGAATGTCCCGTGCCCGCGCTGGTCGCCGCCAATCCGTATGCCGTCTACGCGCGCGTGGCGCAATTCCTCCATCCGCCGGCTGCGGCAGAGCCGGGAATACATTCGTCCGCTAGCGTTGACGATGAGGCGGTCGTCTCCAGATCGGCCCAGGTGTGCGCTCAAGCTGTGGTGCGCGGTGGCGCAAGGCTTGGTGAGTCGGTGGTGATCGGCGAAGGTTCGGTGGTGGGCGCCGGAGTGTCCATCGGTGACGGGACGCGCCTGGCGCCCCGGGTGGTGCTCATGGACGGCGTCAGGGTGGGCAGGCGCTGTCTGCTCCATTCCGGCGTGGTGGTCGGCAGCGACGGGTTCGGATTTGCCCGGGAAGATCCAGAGTGGATCAAGGTGCCTCAACTGGGCGGCGCGATCATCGGCGACGACGTGGAAATCGGGGCCAACACCACGGTGGATCGCGGCGCCGTCGAGGACACCGTGATCGAAGACGGCGTCAAGATGGACAACCAGGTGCAGATTGCGCACAACGTCCGCATCGGCGCGCACACGGTCATGTCCGCTTTCTCGGGCGTGGCCGGCAGCACCCGCGTCGGCGCCAGATGCCTGTTCGGCGGCGCCGTCGTCGTGGTCGGACACCTGACCATCTGCGACGACGCGGTTTTCACTTTCCGGACGGCGGTGCTCAGATCGGTCACCGAACCGGGCACCTATTCCGGGACGCTGGGCGCGGAGGAAGCCGGTGTCTGGCGCCGCAACGCGGCCCGGTTCCGGGCGCTGGACGAGACCGTGCGGCAATTGCGGGCGAGTACGAAGCCGGGACGGGGAACGGGCGGTGACTGAGCGCTATTGCATCGATGTGGAAGGCATCATGGAGCGAATTCCACACCGTTACCCGTTCCTGTTGCTCGACGGCATCCTGCACTGCAAGCCCGGCGAGACCATTACAGCCGTCAAGAACGTGTCATTCAACGAGCCGTATTTCCTGGGTCATTTCCCCGGGCACCCGGTGATGCCCGGCGTGCTGATCGTGGAAACCATGGCGCAGGCGGCGGGCGTGCTCATCTGGGAGAGCGTGCCGCCGCAAGAGCGCGACTTCACCCTCTACCTGGCCGCGGTGGAAAGGGCGCGGTTCAGGCATCCCGTGCGGCCGGGAGACCGATTGGCGGTCACCGCGACGCTGACTTCGCGCCGCCGGAATTTCTGGCGCTTCGACGCTGTCGCCGAAGTGGGCGGAACGCGGGTGGCGAGTTCCGAATTCGTGCAAACGCCGGGGCTGCCGCGGTGATCGATGCGCGGGCCGTGATTTCCGACAGTGCGCGTCTGCACCGGGACGTGTCGGTCGGCCCCTACAGCATCATCGGTCCGGACGTGGAGATCGGGCCGGGCACGCGAATCGAATCCCACGTCGTGCTGAAGGGGCCCTGTGTCATCGGCGAGGAAAATCACATCTTCCAGTTTGCCTCCATCGGCGACGATCCCCAGGACAAGAAATACGCTGGCGAGTTGACGGAACTTGTCATCGGCGACCGCAACACCATTCGGGAATACTGCACGATCAATCGCGGCACGGTTCAGGGCGGCGGCAAGACACGGGTAGGGCACGACAACTGGATCATGGCGTATGTCCACATCGCGCACGACTGCATTGTCGGCAACCAGACCGTCCTGGCCAACAACACGACCCTGGCCGGACACGTGCAGGTAGGGGACTGGGCGGTACTCGGCGGCTTCACGGGCGTGCACCAGCATTGCCGCATCGGCGCCCACGCGCTGACCGGCATCTTTACCGCAGTGACCAAGGATATTCCCGCCTACGTGACGGCGGCCGGCCGCCCGGCCGTACCCCGCGGCATCAACGCCGAGGGCCTGCGGCGGCGCGGGTTCGGCGCAACCCGGATCAGCCGCATCCGTGAAGCCTACCGGACGATTTACCGTCAGGGGCTCAAATTGGAGGAAGCGCTTGCGATTCTACGCCAGCAAGCCGAAACGCAGGAAGAAATTCGCCTTCTGCTGGCCTCCATCAGCAAGAGTTCCCGTGGCCTTATTCGATAGCGGATTGTGGTAAGGAACCCGCGGATCGGGTTGGTGGCGGGCGAGGCCTCCGGCGATACGCTGGGCGGGGGGTTGATCGACGCTCTGCGCGACAGGTTGCCCGATGCGCGGTTCATGGGGGTGGCCGGCCCGCGAATGATCGCCGCCGGATGCGAGCCATGGCATCGCACCGAAGAATTGTCGGTGATGGGGCTTGCCGAAGTCCTGCGGCACCTGCCTCGCCTGATCAGGTTTCGCAGGAATCTGCTGCGTCGATTTCTGGCCGCCGATCTCGACCTGTTCGTCGGCATCGACTCGCCCGATTTCAACCTGCCCCTGGAGTCCGCGCTGAAACGGGCGGGCATTCCCACCGTACAGTATGTCAGCCCCCAGGTCTGGGCCTGGCGGCAGTCCCGGGTGGCGAACATTCGCAAGTCCGCGGACCGGGTTCTCTGCCTGCTGCCCTTCGAGACGGGATTCTACGATGCCCATGGGGTCGGCGCCCGGTTCGTCGGTCATCCGCTGGCCGACGAAGTGCCGATGGATACCCCGGTGGCGCAAGCCAAAGCCTCCCTGGGCCTGGATGTGAACAAGCCGGCTTTGGCAGTGTTGCCCGGCAGTCGCAGCACGGAAGTCGCGCGCCTGGCAAGACCGTTCCTGGATACTGTTGCATGGATGCGTTCCCGGCGGCCCGAACTTCAGGTGATTGCCGGGCTGGCCAACGAGAGCACCGCCGCCGTATTTCTGGAGCAGGTTCGTTCAAGCCGCCTCGATCCGCCGCCGGCCGTTCACATCGGCCGGGCGCGCCAGGTGATGGCGGCCGCCGACGTGGTCCTCACCGCATCGGGAACGGCCAGCCTCGAGACGATGCTGACCAAGCGGCCGATGGTGGTTGCCTATATCGTCTCCGCCGTCACGCATCGGCTGGTAAGGATCCTTGGCTTTCGCAGGCTTGCGCATTTTGCCTTGCCGAATCTGTTGGCGGGCAGGCGTGTCGTACCGGAATTCCTGCAGGGCGACGTGCGCGCCGAAGTGCTTGGCCCGGCACTTGAATCGTACCTTGACGCTGAGCGCGGACAGGGCAAGGATAGCGGCTGGCATGAAACATTTCGGTCGGTCCACGAGCGGTTGCGCCGCAACGCCAGCGAAAGGGCGGCGAGCGCCGTGGTGGAACTCATGAATACGAAGAAGTCCTGATCCATGGAGCGGTTCGTTTCCGGCGGAACGGGAGTGGTTGCCGGTGTGGACGAAGCCGGCCGCGGCTGTCTCGCGGGACCCGTCGTGGCGGCCGCGGTCGTCCTGCACCCTGACCGTCCCGTTGCGGGGCTCAGGGACTCGAAGCTGTTGAGTCACTCAAGGCGCAGTCGGTTGGCGAGGGCTATCCGCCAGCGCGCCCGGGCTTTCGCGGTGGCGCTGGCAGCACCCTGCGAAATCGATGACGTGAACATACTGCAGGCTTCTCTGCGGGCCATGGAACGGGCTGTAAGCGGATTGCGGATCAACCCGGATCTTGTTCAGGTGGATGGCAATCAGGCGCCCCTCTTCAACGGCGGCGTACCCGCGGTTGAGGCGGTGGTGGGCGGCGATCGTCTCGTGCCCGCCATCAGCGCCGCCTCCATCCTCGCCAAGGTCTATCGGGACCGGCTCATGGGCCTTTGGCATATCCGGTACCCGGGTTATGGTTTCAATACCAACAAGGGCTATCCCACTTCGGTGCACCTGGCTGCGCTGAACAGGATCGGCCCCTGTGCCATTCATCGGCGCAGTTTCACACCCGTGCGGCACGCCGATGCAGCCCGTCCCGGTCAGTGAGGCTAGCGGGCAGGGATGATGCGCAGGACATGAGTCGCTTCGTCCACCTTTCAGTTCACAGCGAGTATTCCCTCGTGGACGGGGTCGTACGCGTCCCTGAGCTGGCCGAAAGCGTGCGTGCGAAGGGGATGCCCGCGGTGGCCCTCACCGACCACATGAACGTCTTCGCGATGGTGAAGTTCTACAAGGCGGCCGTCAATAACGGTCTCAAGCCTCTGATCGGCGCCGACATCCGGGTCGCGGAATCGCCGCGGGACGCCGTGCCGACCCGCCTGACGCTGCTCTGTGCGAATGCGGCCGGATTCCACAACCTGAGTCGCCTGCTGAGTCTCGCGTACTCGCGCAGACAGGGCCGGGGCGAGGTGCTCGTGCTCAAGCGCTGGCTCGAAACGGATGCGCTGGACGGCCTGATCGCACTTTCCGGAGGCCAGTACGGCGAGGTTGGCTGGACGCTCCTCGGGACCAGGCCGGAGCGGGCCGCCGCTGTCCTCGATGAATGGCTGATTCGGTTTCCCCAGCGCTTCTACCTGGAGTTGCACCGCGTGGGATGGCCCGAGGAGAGCGACTACCTGGAAGCAGGCGTCCGCCTGGCCGCCGCCCACGGGGTTCCGGTGGTGGCCACCAATCCGGTTCGTTTCCTCAATCCGGACAACCACCGTGAAGATGAGCCCAACGATTTCGAGGCTCACGAAGTCCGGGTCTGCATCCAGCAGGGCAAGACGCTGAACGATCCCAGACGCTCCAGGGACTATACGGAGCAACAGTACCTCAAGTCGCCCGCCGAAATGGAGGAACTCTTCGGCGACCTGCCCGAAGCGCTGTCCAACAGCGTCGAAATCGCCCGGCGCTGCAGCTTCGAACTGGAGCTGGACCGACCCTGCCTGCCCGACTTCAAGGTTCCTTCCGAGCAGTCGGCGGCGGCCCACCTCAGGGAGATGACACTGCGCGGGCTCGGCAAGCGCGGCGTTACGCCTGCGGGAAACGGGGCGATTCCGTTTTCGGACTACGGGGCGAGGTTGGAGAACGAACTGGATGTCATCTGCGAGATGGGTTTCGAGGGCTACTTCCTGATCGTCGCCGACTTCTGTGGATGGGCGCGCGAGAAACGGATCCCGGTGGGCCCCGGCCGCGGGTCCGGCGCCGGATCGCTGGTCGCTTTCGCCCTGGGCATCACCGATCTCGATCCTCTTGAACACGATCTGCTGTTCGAGCGATTCCTGAATCCGGAGCGTGTCTCCATGCCGGATTTCGATATCGACTTCTGCATCGACGGCCGCGACGACGTGATCGGCTACGTCGCCGACCGCTACGGTCAGGATCGCGTTTCGCAGATCATCACTTTCGGCACCATGGCCGCCAGGGCTGTAGTCCGGGATGTGGGCCGGGCGCTGGGCAAGCCTTTCGGTTACGTGGACCGCATTGCCAAGCTGATCCCCTTCGAATTGGGTATCACCCTGGAAAAGGCGCTCAAGGAGGAAGAACTCAGGTCGCTGTATGACGAGGAGTCCGAGGTCAGGGAACTCATCGATCTGGCCAGGAAACTCGAAGGGATCGCCCGCAATGCCGGCACCCACGCCGGCGGAGTGGTGATCGCGCCCAGACCCCTGACCGAGTTCATGCCCCTGTACGTGGAACCGGACGGCAGTTCGCTTAGCCAGTTGGACAAGGACGATGTCGAGGCGATGGGGCTGGTCAAGTTCGATTTCCTGGGGCTGCGGACGCTCACCATCATCGATCGCGCCCTGATGTCGATCAATCGGCAGCGCAAGGCGGAAGGCGTCGACCCCCTCGGTCCGGAAAACATTCCCATGGACGATTCGGCCACGTACGAACTGTTGCGGCGATGCCAGACCACCGGCGTGTTCCAGCTGGAGTCGCGGGGTATGCGCGACCTGATCAGGCGGCTGCAGCCGGACCGGTTCGACGATCTGGTGGCGGTGCTGGCGCTGTTCAGGCCGGGCCCCCTGCAATCCGGGATGGTGGATACTTTCATCAATCGCAAGCACGGCACCGACGCTGCTCCCGTGGACTATTTTCACCCGAAGCTCGAGCCGATTCTGAAGCCCACCTACGGGGTGATCCTGTACCAGGAGCAGGTGATGCAGATTGCCCAGACCATCGCCGGCTACTCCCTGGGCGGCGCGGACCTGTTGCGCCGCGCCATGGGCAAGAAAAAACCCGAGGAGATGGAACAGCAACGCGGCGTCTTCATGACGGGTGCGGAAAACCACGGCGTCGAAACTGGAGTTGCCAAGGATCTCTTCGATCTGATGGAACATTTCGCCGGCTACGGCTTCAACAAGTCGCACTCGGCCGCGTACGCGCTGATCGCGTACCAGACGGCGTGGCTCAAGGCCCGCCACCCGGCGCATTTCCTGGCGGCCGTATTGACCACCGACATGGATCACACCGACAAGCTGGTGACCCTCAAGGAAGACTGCGAACGGTTTGGAATCGAATTGCAGGGACCGGATATCAATCGGTCGCGATACGAATTCGTCGTCGCAGGCCCGCGCGTCATTGCATACGGGCTCGGCGCCATCAAGGGCGTGGGCAGGAGCGCGGTCGACAACCTGGTTGAGGAACGGGAGCGCAACGGTACGTACACCGGCCTGCTCGACCTCTGTCGCCGGATGGACCAGCAGCGTCTCAACCGCCGCGTTCTGGAGGCGTTCGTGCGCTCCGGCACCCTGGACGAATTCGGGCCGAATCGAGCCACCCTGATGGAGGCCGTGCCCGATGCCCTAAAGCTTGCGGCCCATTCGGCCCAGTCAAGGATTGCGGGACAGGGCGCACTGTTCGCCGAACCCGGCTCACAGGGCGACATTGAGGAACTGCTTGAACCGGTTCAGGAATGGAACGTGCAGGAGCGGCTCAAGGGTGAACGGGACAGCCTGGGTATCTACCTGAGCGGGCACCCGTTTGACGAGTATGCGCAGCATTGCCGTCATTTCACGCACGGAACCATCGGCAAGCTGACGGAAGTCGCCTCGGGGAACGGCAGCGGAGCCACACCGGGCGAGGTCAGGGTCGCCGGCCTGGTGACTGACGTTCGCCGCCGCGGCGGGCGGGTCTCCATGGTGCTTGAAGATCACACCGGACGGTTGGAGGTCACGCTGTTCGAAGAAGTCTTCAACCGGTTTCGGCATTTGGCCGACAACGACGTGATGCTGGTCGCGGAAGGCCAGCTTCGCTTCGACGATTTCCTCAACGACTGGCGGCTGACGGCGCGCACACTCGGTTCGGTTGACGAAACCATCGAGAACAATGCCAGCCGATTGACGATCCACTGGCCGGAGTATGGCCATGGGGCCGATTTTGCGAATGCCCTGGGGAAGGAGTTGGCGCCGTTCGGCCACGGGAACTGCGAAGTATGTATCGAATACAAGGGTTCGGAAGCCACGTCACGGCTGATACTGGGGGAACGCTGGGCGGTGCGCCCCAGCCGCGATCTGCGTGATCGCCTGGGCGCCCTGCTCGGGGATAACGGCTTTTCGATCCACTATCCCAGGCATTTCATCTGACCGGCGTCCGTGCGCTGCCGCGAACGCGGGTTCGCCAGGCTTCAAGGGCCCGCTGCCGGCCGCTGTCCAGATCGACCATGGGGTATGGATAGGTCCGGCCAAGCCGAATGCCGGCCCCGGACAACACGGCTTCCGGCGCCTGCCACGGTGCGTGTACGTGCCTGTTGGACAGGCGCCGCAGCTCGGGCAGCCAGGTGCGCAGGTAGCTGCCGGCCTGATCGAAGCGCCGCGATTGCGTGACCGGATTGAAGATGCGGAACCAGGGCGCCGCGTCCACGCCGCAGCCGGCGACCCACTGCCAGCCCGCGCTGTTGTTTGCCCAGTCGGCATCGACCAGCGTATCCCAGAACCAGGCCGCACCCTCGCGCCAGTCGATCAACAGGTGCTTGGTCAGAAAGGAGGCGGTGATCATGCGCACGCGATTGTGCATCCAGCCGGTCGCCCACAGCTCGCGCATTCCGGCGTCGATCAGGGGATAGCCGGTCTGGCCGCGCTGCCAGCGCTCGAGTTCGGCCGGCTCGTTCCGCCAGGGCATGCGGTCGAATTCCGCACGCAGGTTGGCCGTTCCCATCTCCGGGTGATGGAACAGCAGATGATGGCTGAACTCGCGCCAGCCGAGTTCACGCAGGAACGCATCGCGGCCGGGGCCGGGCGCCGCGCGTTCAAGGGCGGCAACGACCTGGCGAGGTCCCATCTCGCCGAAATGCAGGTGGGGGGAGAGCCGGCTCGTCGCCGCCAGACCCGGTCGATCCCGTTGCCGGTGATACTCGTCAATCCCGTGCCGCAGAAACGAACGGAGCCTGTTCTTCGAGCCGCTCTCGCCCGGCTGCCAGACGCTGCGAAATCCATCCGCCCAGTCGGGGCCGCGGGGTCTCAGCCCCCACCGGTGGAGTCCGTCGCTTCGGGGCCAGGTCGTGGGCGCTGCCGGAACCGGGGGCGTTGGACCGGGACTTTCGATGTCCAGGGCGCTGCACCGGCGCCAGAATGCAGTAAAGACCTTGAAGGGCGTACCGGCGCCCGTGCTTATGGTCCAGGGTTCGAACAGCAGGGAAGCGTTGAAGGTCCCCGTGGCGATACCGGCGTCGGCGAGCTGCGCCTCGATCCGCTTGTCGTGCCTGACGATCGCGGGATCGTAGAGCCGGTTCCACACTACCGCCGAGGCGCCGGTATCTCGCACAATTTCCCTGATCGCTTCGCTTACCGGACCCCGGCGCAGGATCAGGCGGCTGCCGACGTGTCGCAGTGCGGCGTTCAGTACGCGCAGGCTGCCGTGCAGCCACCAGCGGGATGCACTGCCCATCGGGCGGCTTGGTTCATCCAGTATAAAGACGGGAATGACCGGCCGTCCGGAGCTCGCGGCCGCGTTCCATGCCGGGTTGTCGGCCAGCCGCAGGTCGCGGCGGAACCAGACGAGGAGCGGCCGCCGGGCACGCGTTTCGCCATCGATTCCGTCCGGGACGGCGCTGGTATCAACTCCTATTTCCTGTACTCCCGTAGCCACTATCAAACGCACTGTCCGCGCAATTTACCGGTCGTCCGAGTGCGATATACAGGTCTTGAGACCATCGGACAAGCCCGGCCGGCGGTCATTCGATCCGACTTGTCACGATTCCGGCCTTGCAGGTATGGTCCGCGAATGGACCTTAACTTCCTGGACTTCGAACAGCCCATCGCCGAACTCGAGGCGAAGATCGACGAACTGAAGTTCGTCGGGGACGATTCCGAGTTCAACATCACCGAGGAGATCGCCCGGCTGCGTCGCCAGAGCGAATCCCTGACGCGCCGGATATTCTCCAATCTGTCGTCGTGGCAGATCGCCAACCTCGCCCGGCATCCGCAGCGGCCGTATACCCTGGATTACGTCTCGCGGTGCTTTTCGGACTTTCAGGAGCTGCACGGGGACCGGATGTATGCCGACGATCAATCGCTTGTCGGCGGACTCGCACGCCTGGAAGGACAGCCGGTGATGGTCATCGGTCATCAGAAGGGGCGCGATACCAGGGAGCGAATCCGGCGCAACTACGGTATGGCAAGTCCGGAGGGTTATCGCAAGGCACTGAGGCTGATGCGCCTGGCCGAGAAGTTCGATACTCCGGTGGTGACCTTCATCGATACCCCGGGGGCCTATCCGGGCGTGGGCGCGGAGGAGCGCGGTCAGAGCGAGGCCATCGCCCGCAACCTGTTGATCATGGCGAGCCTCAGGGTGCCCATCGTGAGTATCGTCATCGGCGAGGGCGGCTCCGGCGGCGCGCTGGCCATCGGCGTGGCGGATCGCATTCTCATGCTTCAGTATGGAATCTACTCCGTGATTTCGCCGGAAGGCTGCGCGTCCATACTCTGGAAGAATACCGAAAAGGCGGCGGCGGCGGCCGAAGCCATGGGCATTACCGCAGAGCGGTTGCAGAAGCTCGGGCTGATCGACGAGGTCGTTCCCGAGCCGCTGGGCGGCGCCCACCGCAATTACCAGGCCACCGCGGAGGTGGTCAAGAATGCCCTGCTGCAGGCGCTCAACGACCTGCAGATTCTTTCCACCGACGACCTGATTGCGAAGAGGCGCAGCCGGCTTGCCAGCCACGGGACCTACAAGGAGGGCTGAACGCCGCGTGGCGGATATGCATCGCCGCCGATCCGATGGAACATCTGCTGGATAGCCTCGGCGGAACCCTCGCCGAATTGCCGGGGTCGCCGCGCAAACTCGCGGTTGCGTTCAGCGGTGGACTCGATTCTACCGTGCTGTTGGCGGCGATCTGCCGATTGACGCCTCGTCCCGGGGTGCGCGCGCTGCACATCGATCACGGACTGCATCCGGATTCAAGGGCATGGGAAGGTCATTGCAAGGCCGTGGCGGCGTCCCTGGGTGTCGGTTTCGGGAGTCTTCAGTGTCCGGTGGAACCGGTTCAGGGGGAGAGCCTCGAGGCCCGGGCGCGGGCGGTTCGGTACCGTGCGCTGGGGGAACTCCTTGCGCCCGGGGAGATACTCGTGACGGCCCACCACGCCGACGATCAGCTTGAAACGTTGATGTTGCGCCTGATGCGGGGTACCGGCGTGAAGGGGTTGCGAGGAATCGCCCCGCTGCAACCGTTTGGCGCCGGATTTTTGGCCCGACCGTTGCTGGCGATATCCAGGCAGGACATCCTGGCTGCGGCAAGGGAATGGGACCTGGAATGGATCGAGGATCCGTCGAACCGGGATACGCGGTTCGATCGCAACTACGTTCGCGCAGAGCTGATTCCACGAATCACGGAGCGCTGGCCCGCGGCGGCGCGGACGGTTGGGAGGGCAGCGGGCCAGATGGCGGAAGCCCAGCAGATTCTGGATGAAACCGCCCTGGCGGACGCTCCGGGAGATCCGGATCGGATCGACTGCACTTTACTGCGCGATCTTTCCCCGGTCAGACGGCGAAATGTACTGCGGCACGCACTGGTCCGGCTCGGACTTTCCATCCCGGATACCCGTCAGATGGATGAACTGCTTCGGGTCCTCGAGGTGCGGCGCCGGGACGCCAGGCCCAGAGTTCGGTGGCCGGGCGGGGAGGGTCGTATCTACCGGGATCGCCTCTATCTGCTCGAGCCGCTGCGGGCGGCATCTCCACAGGGGTATTCGGGGGAGGTCAGCCTTGCCCGGCCATGGTGCGGGCCGGAAGGCAATATTCGGTTGGTATCGGGCACCGATGGCGGGTTGCCCTCGAACTGGGCCGAGGAGGGCTTCCGGGTTCGCTTTCGCAGGGGTGGCGAGCGCTTCAGGCCGAGGGGGCGACCCCACACCCGCCCACTCAAGAAGTGGCTCCAGGAGGCGGGCGTGCCACCGTGGCTCAGGGCCCGGATTCCGTTGCTGTATCGGGAAGATGCCCTGGTTGCGGTGGGTGACCTGTGGGTTGCGCACGCGGCGGCAGAACGGGCAGACAACCGAACCGGGTGGCAGGTTCAGTGGACGGATCATCCGCGTTTGTCATGAGCCTGTGCGGGATTGCAAAATGGCATTCATGAAATCACCCTGCCTCTTGTTGATACTCGCGTCGACGCTGCCGATGGCGGTGCGTGCGCATCACGCAGTCGGAGCTTTCTTCGATACTTCCGTGCCGATGACGATCGACGGCGTCGTGACCTCGATGCGGTGGCAGAACCCGCATGTGATGCTGACCATCGAGTCCGACACGGCTGGCGCCGGACCCGAACTGTGGCGCGTCGAGTCCGGCGGACCCACGTTGCTGAGGCGTCTGGGCGTGACCGCCGACATCGCGGCCGTTGGCGACCGCGTCTCCATCTCGGGCTATCCGTCCAGGGTGGACCCCCGGGAGATGATCGGTGTGAGTATCGAACTCCCCGACGGCCGCTCACTGCCCATGTTTCCGACGCTGGCGGCGCGCTTCGGGCTTCAGCCACGATACGGCGTTCACATTACGGAGGAAGCGGCTGAGGCGGACAGCCGCTCGGCACGCGGCATTTTCAGGGTCTGGACCTATGGCCGGACATCGGACCGACCGGTGGTCGAGCCCGCATACACGCCACGGGCGCTGGCCGGTCAGGCAAGGTACGATCCCCTGGTCGACGATCCGGCATTGCGTTGCATCGCGGCGGGCATGCCACTGGTCATGGACAACCCCTTTCCCATCGAATTCACCGACCGTGGAGAAGAAATCCTGCTGGAGTTGGAACTATGGGACATCCAGCGCACGATTCACATGACCGACTCCTCGAGCGGCGGCGCCCATCGAGGGACTCCGCTGGGCTTTTCCACGGGCCGCTGGGAGGGGAACACTCTCGAGGTGACTACTACCGATATCGACTGGGCCATTTTCGATGATGCCGGAACCCCTCAGGGCAGGCAGGTCCAGTCGGTCGAGCGGTTCACGCTCAGCGATGACGGACAGCGGCTGGACTACGAGGTACTGATCACGGATCCCGAGACGCTGCTGGAGCCGCTGGCGCTTCGCTGGCACTGGGACTGGGTGCCCGGAGAGGCCTTGCAAGCCTACGGCTGTACCCTGGTTGATTAGCTCAGGCCCCCCGCCTCCCGATCGGGGGAAAGTCCCATCAGGGGAAGGTCCCGCAGTCGCTACTCTGCTGCTGCGGGAGTACAATCAAGCCGACAAGCCAACCGAGGGGACTCCCATGAAACAAAAAATGGCCGATTCAAGATTTTCCAATGCCGCGGCCCCGCTATGGCCGCTGGCTATCCTGGCGCTGGCGGCGTGCGGTCCCGGCTCCGAGCCCGCTACGGAAGAGCCGATGACCGACGTTGAACCTGCAGCCGATGCAGAACCGGTGACCGCTGTCGTATTCGAGGGCGCGCGGGTGATCACGGGCGATGGTTCGGACCCTATCGACAATGCGGCCGTGGTTGTCGACGGGGGCGTGATTGTCGCGGTGGGTCCTGCCGGTGAAGTCGCAACGCCTGCAGGCGCCGCAAGCGTGGATCTCAGCGGAATGACCGTCATGCCGGTGATCGTGGACGCGCACGTGCACATGAATACGAGCCGCGACGCACTCATCAACGACCTGCGCCAGCGCGCCTGGTTCGGCGTGGGCGCCGCGGTCAGCATGGGCTCGGACGATACCGAGGAAGCGCTGGCCGTACGCAATGAAGAGATTTCCGGGGCTGCCCGGTTCCGATCCGCCGGGCTGGGCATCACCCGTCCGGAGCCGGGACGCCGCGTGGTCCACTGGATCGACACGGAGGAGCAAGCGCGGGAAGCCGTTCGGACGGAGGCCGCCCGCAACGTCGACCTGATCAAGCTGTGGGTCGATGACCGGGACGGTCAATACGAACAGCTCACGCCGGAATTGTATGGCGCCGCCATCGATGAAGCGCACCAGCACGGTATCCGTGTTTCGGCGCACATCTTCGATCTCGAAGATGCCAAGGGTCTGCTGCGCGCCGACGTGGACATCTATGCCCATGGCGTTCGCGATCGTGATGTCGACGATGAATTCATCGAGATGCTTGCCGGGCAGCCCGATACCGTGCTCATCCCGAACATGGGGGCCCGCGGTGTCTCCACCGACCTGAGCTGGCTGGCCGGCGCCTACTCCGACGAGGAGATTGCCGAACTCGAGGCCGCCGGGGACAATCCGGACATTCAGGAAGCCCACGGGATTCAGGCCCGCAATCTCGCCAGAATGAGCGAGGCTGGCATGATCATCGCGTTCGGTACCGACGGCAACACGCCCTGGGCGCCCCACGTGGAGATGGAGGACATGGTCCTGGCGGGCATGTCGCCGGCGGACGTGATCGTGGCTGCGACCCGCAATTCCGCAGCCGCGGTCGGCCTCGACCAGATGGGCACCATCGAGGCCGGCAAGAGCGCTGACTTCATCGTGCTGGAGGCCGATCCATTGGAGGACATCACCAACACGCGCCGGATCGCCTCGGTCTACATGCGCGGCGAGGAAGTGGATCGCTCGAGCTACGGCGGGATGTAAGCTCAGTCGCGGATGAAGAAGTCGAAGTCGATCGGCCGTCACGGGCATGTCGGCTACGTGTGGCCGTGACGTGGGTAGCGGCAACGGTCCTGAGGTAAGTTCATGAAGGTGACAAGCCGGATACGAGCCGGCGTGACGGTCGTATCGGTGCACGGGCGGGTGTTTCGCCACCGTGCCGACGTGTTCGCATCCTGGGTCCACATGGAGGTCGGCGATCGATACACGGGGCCGGTGCTGCTGGATGCGGGGAAGATGACCTACATCAATTCGGCGGGCATGGTGACGATCCTGCGCCTGGCCAGGCGGTGCGCGCGGCACGGCGGGCGGTTCGCTCTCTGCGGGCTCGCCGAGGGGATTGACCGGGCGTTCGAGGTGCTCGGGTTCGATCGGATCATCGACACTTACGATTCTGCGGACGAGGGCATGGCGGCGCTGTCACACGAGCCGGAGTCGCACGACTGAAAGTGTTCCGATGAGGCCCGCCAATGAGTGGCTGACCGCCCGGCGGGTGTTCCGAGCCCTTCGGGCGGGTTTTCTTGCTGCGCCGTTGCTGAGCGGGTGCGCGTTGCCCGTTTACGATGCCGTCGACGGTTCCGATCCGCTGACTGCGGAGTACTGCGAAATGACGCCGGCGGCGACGGGTGGCGGCCGCGTTCCCGGGTTGATCGTCGGCGCCGATATGCTAGCGCCGAATGGGCACATGCCGGGTCACGGTGTGCACATCCGCTTCAATGGCCAGATCGGCGCGGTGGCGGAGTTCGACGCCCTGCGCACCGCCTATCCTGGCGCCGCCGTCCTGGATTGCCGGGGCAGAGCCGTGCTGTCGCCGGGCTTCGTCAACGCGCATGAACACCCGGCCTTCAGCCATGCATTTCCCGACGCTAACCTGAACCCGGGCTATGCCCACCGCGACGAATGGCGGCTCGGAATCGGAGGCAAGGTGCGGCTACCGTCACCCGAGCCGTATTATTACGACGCCGGCGACACGGAGTCGATTGCGATACTCCTCGCCATGGAGTTGCGCCACCTGCTGGGCGGTGCGACCGCCATCGCCGGAACCGGCGGTGTACCGGGCGTGATTCGCAACATCAATCGGCACGTACGCGACGGCGACCCGGCGCTCTACGATGCCGAGGCGGACGTGACGACGTTCCCGTTCTCCTTCAGTGTCGTGGAGGATCTCGAGAACGAGTGCGCCGGCGGTCCCGTCCACCGATTCCCGCCCGCGGGCGACGATCTGCCGTTCCTGGCCCATGTTGCGCACGTGGGCGAGGGCAGACCCTCAAGCTGCGCGGCGAGGGCCGAAGTGGCGCGTTACCTCGAGCGCGCACAGCGGCGCGACCGGCGCTACTCGCTGGTTCACGGCGTGGCGGCGGACCGCGAGGACTACGCTGCGATGCGCGAACTGGACGTCACGCTGGTGTGGTCGCCGCGCTCCAATCTGTCCCTTTACGGTGAAACCGTGGACATCGCGGGCGCGCTGGAGCACGGCGTGCGGGTTGCGCTTTCGACGGACTGGTCGCCGAGCGGCTCGTTCAACATGCGCGAAGAGGTCGTGTGCGCGCGGCAGGTGGCTGAAGACGCCGGCTCGGCATTGCCGGGCGAGGCGTTGTGGCGCATGGCCACCATCAACGGCGCCTACGCGCTGGGCCTGGAAGGGCGGTTCGGCTCAATCGAGCCCGGACTGCGGGCCGACCTGATGCTCGTCAGGTCCGCCGGCGGAGATGCATACGAGACAGTGCTCGCGGCCACGGACGAGGACATTCTGGCGACCTGGATCGACGGCCGGGCCGTTCTGTTGTCCGGGTTGCTGAACGAGTCTTTAAGCGACGGGGGCTGTGAGGCGCTGGACGGCGTGGCGCCCAGGGTATGCGGGGTATTCGGCGCCTTCGGCCTGTCGGCGGAGCGTTTCGGCGACTACCTCGGGGATACCGTGCCGGTAAATGACGTCAGCGGACAGGCGGCCTGCGGGCCGCCCGGCTGAGAAATGTTCCGTAGAAACGCTAGCCGCCACCACCATATTTTGGTATTTTGTAATACCGTCTTGAAGTAGTTGCCACCAGCGGTTCGGTACCATCCCGCAGGGATCGCGCCGGACCCTCAAGTGGCCAACCAGGGCGGGCAATGACGCGATTCATTTTCATCACCGGGGGCGTAGTCTCGTCGCTCGGCAAGGGCATCACCTCGGCATCCCTCGGCGCCATTCTCGAAGCCCGCGGCCTGCACGTGCGCATGATCAAGCTGGACCCCTACATCAACGTGGATCCGGGCACCATGAGCCCGTTCCAGCACGGCGAGGTGTTCGTGACCGAGGACGGCACCGAGACGGACCTCGATCTGGGGCACTACGAGCGTTTCGTCAGCAGCAAGACCGGCAGCTACAGCAACTTCACCACCGGGCGGATCTACAGTGAGGTGATCGCCAAGGAACGGCGCGGCGATTACCTTGGCGCCACCGTACAGGTCATTCCGCATATCACCGACGAAATAAAGGAGAGCGTCTTGCGCGGCGCCGGCGGGGCCGACATCTGCATGGTGGAAATCGGCGGCACCGTGGGCGATATAGAATCGTTGCCGTTCATGGAGGCGATTCGCCAGTTGGGCGTCGAACTGGGCCGCGAGCGCGCGGCCTACCTGCACCTGACGCTGGTGCCCTACATCGCGGCATCATCGGAGATCAAGACCAAGCCCACCCAGCACTCCGTCAAGGAACTGCGGTCCATCGGGATCCAGCCGGACATTCTCGTGTGCCGGTCGGAACAGCCCCTGCCGGACGAACAGCGCGCCAAGATCGCGTTGTTCACCAATGTCGAGGAACGGGCCGTGATCTCCGCCGTGGACGTGGACAATCTCTACAAGATCCCGCTGATGCTCAACGAGCAGCACCTGGACGACATCGTCATCGACAAGCTGGGGCTGGACGTTCCCGCGGCGGATCTGTCCAAGTGGGAATCCGTGGTCGAAGCCCACGCCAACCCGGAGGCCGAGATCGAGATCGCCATGGTTGGCAAATACATGGACATCCGCGATTCCTATATCTCGCTCACCGAGGCCCTGTTGCACGCGGGAATTCAGACCCGCACCCGGGTCAACATTCGTTACGTGGAATCCGAAGAGCTTGAAGCCAAAGGCAACGGCCGGCTGCACACGGCCGACGCCATTCTCGTCCCCGGCGGATTCGGCGACCGGGGCATCGAGGGCAAGATCTCCGCGGTGAAACTGGCGCGGGAGAAGCAGATTCCCTACCTGGGCATCTGCCTGGGCCTTCAAGTCGCGGTGATCGAGTACGCACGCAACGTGGCGGGTCTTGCTGGCGCCCACTCCACGGAGTTTCAGTCCGATACGCCGGATCCTGTCATAGCGCTGATCACCGAGTGGCAGGATCGCAGCGGCTCGATCGAAGAACGCACCGAGGATTCGGAAATGGGCGGCACCATGCGGCTCGGCGCGCAAACCTGCCACATCGCCTCGGGCAGCCTGGCCCGTGCGGTTTACGGCCAGGACACGATCTTCGAGCGCCACCGTCACCGTTACGAATTCAACAACAATTACCATCCGTTGCTGGCCGAAAAGGGACTGGTGTTTTCCGGGCGGTCCGAAGACGACCTGGCGGAAATCATCGAGCTGCCCGGGCATCCGTGGTTCCTGGCCTGCCAGTTCCATCCCGAGTTCACGTCCAATCCCCTCGACGGGCACCCGCTGTTCGCCAGTTTCGTGACCGCGGCGCGCTCATGCCAGGGACTGAGGCTGCCCCGCGTGGCCCGCGCATGAAGCTCGCCGGATTCGAGGCCGGCAACACCACGCCGTTCTTCCTGATCTCCGGTCCCTGCGTGATCGAAGGCGAATCGTTTGTCGTCGACGTGGCTGGGAAGCTGGCGGAGACTGCCGCGGCGCTGGATATCCCCTTTATCTTCAAGTCCTCCTTCGACAAGGCCAACCGCTCGTCCATCGGCAGCTTCCGGGGGCTGGGAATGGAGCGGGGGCTGCGGGCGCTGGACGCGGTCAAGCGGCAGGTCGGCGTTCCGGTGCTCACCGACGTTCACGAGGACACACCGCTGGCGGAAGTCGCGGCCGTGGTGGACGTGCTGCAGACGCCCGCGATGCTGTGCCGGCAGACCAACTTCATCGTTTCGGTCGCCTCCTGCGGGCGCCCGGTCAACATCAAGAAGGGGCAGTTCCTGTCTCCCTGGGAGATGACCAACGTGGTCGAGAAGGCCCGGTCCACCGGGAACGAAGACATCCTGGTGTGCGAGCGGGGCTACATGTTCGGTTACAACAACCTGGTGTCGGACATGCGCTCGCTGGTGCTGATGCGCGAGACCGGTTGTCCGGTGGTTTTCGACGCGGGCCATTCGGTTCAGTATCCGGGGGCGAAGGGTCATGCGTCGGGCGGGGAGCGGGCCTTCATTGCTCCGCTGGCGCGAGCGGCCATCGCCACGGGTGTCGCCGGGTTGTTCCTGGAGTCGCACCCGAATCCGGACGAGGCCAGGAGCGACGGGCCGAACGCCTGGCCCCTGGACAGGATGGCGGGACTGCTGACCCGCCTGAAGGCCATCGATTCGGCCGTCAAGAACGGCGCCCTGGAAGAGCAGCGGGTCTGAGGTCGGCGGGGAAGATTGATGAGCCGCATCAAGGACGTTCGGGGGCTGGAGATTCTGGACTCCCGCGGGTTTCCCACGGTCGAGGCCGAGGTCGTCCTGGAGTCGGGCGCCCGGGGGCGGGCGGCGGTCCCGTCCGGCGCCTCCACCGGTTCCCGGGAGGCGGTCGAACTGCGCGACGGAGACAAGGCGCGGTATGCCGGAAAGGGCGTGAGCCGTGCAGTGGCGGCAGTCAACGGCGAGATTCGCGATGCCGCGATGGGTATGGAGGCGAGCGGCCAGCAGGGGCTGGACAACCGGCTGGTCGAACTGGACGGCACTCCGAACAAGGCCCGTCTCGGCGCCAACGCGATCCTTGCCGTCTCTCTGGCCAATGCGAAGGCCCGCGCGGCGGAGCAGGGCAATCCGCTGTACCGCGCACTTGCCGGGCGGGACGAATACACCATGCCGGTGCCCATGATGAACATCGTCAACGGCGGCGCTCACGCCAACAACAGCGTGGACATCCAGGAGTTCATGATCCTGCCGGTGGGAGCGCCGAGCTTTTCGGAGAGCCTGCGCTATGGCGCCGAGGTCTTCCAGAGCCTGAAGCGCGTCCTGGAGGGTCGCGGCCTGAACACGGCCGTGGGCGACGAAGGCGGTTTCGCCCCGGATCTCGACTCCAATGAAGCGGCCCTCGTGGCCATCGCGGAAGCCGTGGAGGAAGCCGGTTACACGCCGGGCCGCGAGATCTATCTCGGGCTGGATGTAGCCAGCACCGAGTTCTGCGCCAATGGCGTCTATCGCCTGGAGTCGGAGGGGCGGGAGTTCACGTCCACCGAATTCAGCGGGTACCTGGAGGATCTCGTGGCCCGCTACCCGATCGTCTCCGTCGAAGACGGCATGTCCGAGGACGACTGGCCCGGTTGGTCGTATCTGAGCGAGCGATTGCGGGACCGGATGCAACTGGTGGGTGATGACCTTTTCGTGACCAATACGGAATTACTGAGTGCGGGAATCGAACGGCGGATCGCCAACAGCATCCTGGTCAAGCCCAACCAGATCGGGACGCTGACGGAGACCGCGGCGGCCATCGACATGGCCTGCGCCGCCGGCTACACGGCGGTGATCTCCCACCGCTCGGGCGAAACGGAGGACACCACCATCGCGGACATTGCGGTCGCCACGGCTGCCACGCAGATCAAGACGGGCTCGTTGAGCCGGTCGGACCGCATCGCGAAGTACAATCGATTACTGCGAATCGAGGCCGAACTGGGCGAGCGGGCCGTATTTGCCGGCGCCGATGCGTTCCCAATGAGCTTGTAAACAAGTATCATGAATCATCCGGGAGAGTTGCATCCACCATGCGAATCCTGCTGCTTCTGTTGGTAGTCGCCCTGGGCCTTGTACAAGCCCGTCTGTGGTCTCCCGACGACGGCTTGCGCGAAGTGTGGCGGCTCAGGGGCCTGATCGCCGAACGTACCCTACAGAACCGGGAATTGGCCGCGCGCAATGCGGCTCTTGAAGGCGAGGTACAGGACCTCAAGCAAGGGCTTGCCGCAGCCGAGGAGCGCGCCCGCGCCGATCTTGGAATGATTGCCGAAGGCGAAACCTATTACCAGATCACCTCGCTGCCCTCGGCGGAAACCGCGGAACCGTAGGTGTTTTCATCGCTTCCGGCGAAGCAGTACGTAGACTGCGCCGGATCCGCCGTCACGGGCGCGGGCGGATACGAAAGCCAGAACATCGTCCCACCGGGCCAACCAGCGTTGCACGCCGGTCTTGAGAACCGGGCCGCGGGGACCCGATCGCAGTCCCTTGCCGTGTATGACGCGAACGCATCCGAGGCCCCGCGCGGTTGCTTCTGCGATGAACGCCCGCAACTGCGAACGCGCCTGGTCCACCGAGAGTCCGTGCAGGTCCGTCTCGTCCTCGATCCGGAAGCGCCCGCGGCGCAACCGGCGAAAGGTCCGTTCCGGCAGGCTGGCCCGCCGGTATGACACCTCCTCGCCGAGTTGCTCGAGGGCATCGGGACCGTCGTCGGAACCGTGCAGACTCTCGCGCAGCACCTCCTGCCGGGCCGATCGCGTCATCGCGGCGGTTGCCGGGCGCGACCGCCGATGCAACGCGCGCTCCTCGTACCGAAGGCGCCTGACGCCGCGCATGGCGCGTGCAAAGGCTTCCTTGTCATTGCCGACAGTCAAGTCATCGCTCCGCTGCGGGGCTTTCGCCACGGGCTGGCTGTGTCCAGTATAGTGGCCTTGAAAGTGCCGAATCCAGCGATCCTGACCCGCGAGTATTGTCCCGGTATGGTGGCGAAGACCCTGAACGCCCCGTGGAGCGCGTTGCCGTGAGGCACGGCCGTGACGTTCGTGGCGTTGGCATGACGTCGGCCCGCACCCGGGACCGGCTGGTCAGCCGGCTGAGACGCGAAGGTATCGCCAATGAGGCGGTGCTGGACCGGATCCGGGAAGTGCCGAGGCACCTGTTCGTGGACGAGGCCCTGGCAAGCCGCGCCTACGAAGATACCGCGCTGCCCATCGGTCTTGGCCAGACCATCTCCCAGCCCTACATCGTTGCCCTGATGACGGAGGCGCTCGTTCGCGGCCTGGCGCCGGGCGAGAAGCTCGGGCGGGTGCTGGAAATAGGCACCGGCAGCGGTTACCAGACGGCTGTCGCGGCGCCCTTTGCCCAGCACATATTCAGCATGGAGCGACTGCTTTCGCTGATCAGGCGCGCCCAGGAGCGGCTCAGGGAACTCAAGATCGGCAACGTCTCGCTGCGCCACGGTGACGGCCTGCGCGGCTGGAAAGCGGAGGCGCCTTTCCAGGGAATCATGGTCGCCGCAGCGCCCGCGGACGTTCCCGGGGAGTTGCTCGAGCAACTGGAAGAAGGCGGGCGCATGGTCATCCCGGTCGGCGCCCGCGGAGCGCAGCGCCTGCAGTGCATCACCCGAACCGCCGATGGATACCGGCGTGAACCGCTCGGCGCCGTCAGCTTCGTGCCACTCCTGCCCGGTACCGGCAATTGAGCCTGTTTTCCGATCTCTATGACAGCGCGCTGCGATGGGCGCGGCATCGTCACGCGGAACGCTACCTGGCGGGGCTCAGCTTTGCCGAATCGTCGTTCTTTCCGATCCCCCCGGAGGCGATCCTGGTGCCCATGACGCTGGCAGAGCCTCGCAAGGGGTGGCGGTTTGCATCGGTGACCACGGTGGCGTCCGTGCTGGGCGGCGCCGCCGGATACGCGATCGGCTGGTTCGCGGCGGACGCCGTCGAGCCGATTCTGCGGTCCGTGGGCTATTGGGACGGATATCTCCTGGCGATCGAGTGGTTTGCCATGTGGGGATTCCTGACCGTACTGGGGGCGGGATTCTCCCCGATACCCTACAAGATATTCACCATTGCGGCGGGCGCGCTGCACATGCTGTTTCCGCTGTTCGTGCTGGCGTCCCTTGTGGGCCGCGGCGCCCGATTTTTCCTGGTCGCGGGCCTGATACGCTGGGGAGGCAGGCCCATGGAGCAAAAGTTGCGCCGACATGTGGACCTCGTGGGATGGATTTCGATAGCCTTGCTGGTGGTGCTGTACCTCGTTCTGCGCTAGCGTTATCGGGCTCTGGAAGAAAGCATGCAAATTCGACGTACCTCCGGGCTGCTGGCGGCCGCGCTGCTGGCGGTGGCCTGCACTCCGACCCTGGTCAACTTTGCGCCCCGCGTGCATGTGGTGCAGCCGGGGGACACGCTGTTCTCCATCGCGTGGCGCTATCAGATCGACGTGCGTGAACTGGTTCTGTGGAACGAGCTTGAGAATCCCGACCTGATACTGGTGGGCCAGCAGCTTTTCCTGACGCCGTCGGGACGGGCGGGAACCCGCACTGCAAATTCCGGCAGGACATCCGCCGCGCCGCCAGCGAGTTCAGGCCCGGCGGGTCCCGCGCAGGCTGGAGCCCCGCGGCGTGGGACAATCCCGCCATCCGCCGCGCCTCCGCCAGCATCCCCGTCCACCGCACCGGCCGGTTCCGGCGGGGCCGGGAGTCCTGCGACCCCAGCGCCCGCACGGCAGGTGGCCGTTCCGCCCGCCCCGACTCCCGTCCCCACGCCGCCCCCCGCGGCGCCCGCGCGGACAACAACCGGTTCGATGGGCGCCGCGCCGGCGAGTTCCGGGCAATCCGCGGCATCTCGTCCTCAGCCTCCGCCGCCCGCGCGGCAGCCGTCCCTTGCCGTGCTGCCGGCCCCGGCGTGGCAATGGCCCATTCGGGGGGCGGTAGTGAGTCCCTACGGCGCCGCGCAAGGCACCGGAAGCGGTATCGGCATCGGTGGGCGGCTCGGCGCAGACATACGGGCCTCGGCGGCCGGGCAGGTGGTCTACGCCGGCGACGGCCTGGCGGCCTACGGGAATCTCGTCATCATCAAGCACAACGATACGTTCCTGAGCGCGTACGGACACAACGACGAGCTGATGGTCGGGGAGGGTGATGCCGTGCGGCAGGGCGACGTAATCGCGAGAATGGGCATGGGTCCTGAACGCCGGCCGCAGGTGCACTTCGAGATTCGCCGCAACGGCACCCCGGTGGATCCCCTTGGATATCTGCCGAACTAGTGCTGGACTGCTAGGGAACGAACAGCGCCGCGACCACGGAACGGCCTTCATGGAGCAGCACGTTGTAGGTTCTGCATGCCGCCGGCGTGTCCATGATTTCCAGGCCGATCCCGCGCTCCGCCATGAGCGCCATCAGGTCGAGTTTCGGCCTCAGCAGTGTCTCCCCGGTTCCAAGTATGACGATGTCGGGTTCCGTCGCCAGCGCCGGTTCCAGGTCGCCAGGACCCAATTCCTCCGGCGTCGGCGGCTGCCAGTCGCGTATGATCCGATCGGAGGACACGATGAAATGAGTGCGAATCCAGTCTTCCCCGATTCGCACGCCGCCCTGCCGCCAGGCGGCGACGTGGCTCGTATCCGCAGTTTCCCTGGTGAACTTGATGATCCGCTCCGCCGGCGCGTTTCGGGCGATTATACGCGGGCGCCGGACGCACCGACGTCGTCCGGGTGCGTGCGCGAAACACCGGATCGGTGAGCGATGGGTCCAGGCATCGTACAGCGGCCGCCGATACCCGGGTCCGAACAATGGGTATGGCCCGAGGGGACCCATCGCGTCTTGCGCCAGGTTTTCTCCCGGCGGCTGATCGGTTCGCCCCGGGAGCTTGATCTCGCGCTGAAGAATCTTCGTCCTGTGGGCGAGTTCGACGCGGTGGAGGATGGCGTCGAGTTGTTGCTGCGCCATCGAAAGGGGCGCGTGGTCATCGCGGGGGATTTCGATGCCGACGGGGCAACCGGTGCAGCGCTGCTCAGGCTGTGCCTGCAGGACTTCGGCTTCGAGTCCGTGGATGTGTTCATTCCCGACCGTTTCGAACTCGGCTACGGCCTGACGCCTGCGGCCGTGGAACGGATCGGGCGCGGTTCACCGAGTCTCATCCTCACCGTTGACAACGGCATCACCAGCATCACCGGCACCGCGGCGGCCAGGGACTGCGGCATTGACGTGCTGATCACCGATCATCACCTGCCGGGACCCGAACTCCCGTGCGCAAACGCCATCGTCAATCCGAACCTGGACGGGAGTTCCTTCGGAGGCAAGAGTCTGGCTGGTGTCGGCGTGGCGTTCTATCTGATGGCCGCCCTTGGCAGAAGGCTGGATGCGGCGGGGCACGCGGCCCGATACCTCGACCTGGTTGCCATCGGCACAATGGCCGACATGGTCAAACTCGATCGAAGCAACCGCATCCTGATTGACCACGGCCTGGCACGGATTCGGGCGGGCCGATGCCGGCCGGGAGTGCGTGCGCTCTGTCAGGTGGCGAAGGTCCCGTACGCCGCCGTCACCGCCAGCCATCTGGCCTATCAGATTGCTCCGAGACTGAATGCGGCGGGGCGTCTGGATGACATGAGAGTGGGTGTCCGCTGCCTGGTCTCGGAATCCGGTGACGAGGCGCTGGCGCTTGCCGAAACCCTCAATGAGCTTAACCTGGAGCGCCGCGCGATCGGTGCGCGGATGGATGCGGAGGCGCTCGAACATCTCAACGCCGAGATTCTCGTCGATTCGCAAGCCGCGCCTCCGGTGGTTTGCCTGTTCCAGGAAAACTGGCACGAAGGACTGGTGGGACTGGTCGCCTCGCGGATCAAGGAGCGCTTCCACCGTCCGGCGTTCGCCTTCGCGCCCAACGATTCCGGCACGCTCAAGGGTTCGGGGCGTTCGGTGCGCGGGTTTCACCTGCGGGATGCGCTGGTCGATGTGGACGCGGCAAACCCAGGCCTCATCGGGCGCTTCGGCGGGCATGCCATGGCCGCGGGCCTGACGCTTCGCCGGGATGGATTCGCCGATTTCCGCACCGCCATGGAATCGCTGGGCACGGAGCGTCTCGGGCCCGAGCATTTCGCCGAGCGGATTTTCACGGACGGGGAGCTTCGCACCGGCGAGTTATCCCTGGAGGTCGCAACCCTGTTGCGGGATGCCGGTCCCTGGGGCCAGGGATTCCCGGAGCCCTTGTTCGAGGGAACGTTCAGGCTGATCCGACAGCGTGTCGTTGGGGATGCTCACCTGAAAATGACCCTTGCCGCCGAAGGCGACGCAAGCCGGCTGGATGCCATCGCATTCAATCGGCAATCCGGCGAGTGGAAGCCGGGCGATCGGCTGCGGTTGGCGTACCGGCTGGACGTCAACGAGTACTACGTCACTCCGTCCTTGCAACTGATCGTCGAGCATGTTCGGCCAACCGGTTCGTAGAGCTTGCGGGCGAACTTGTCTGATGGGTGGGGTGGCGAGGTTGTCCGCCGACAGCCCTTGCCCGCTCAAGCGATCCCCGCCATCCCTGGCGGGGCTCGCATCGACGGCTCCTAGCTAATGGCCATCCATGGCC
>JAJEFE010000048.1 GCA_022820625.1 Gammaproteobacteria bacterium
CCCGTGGACAGCCCGTGGATAACGCTGCGTCAACGCCCACTTGAACGTGTCGGATTAATCCACCACGTCAGTGGTTTGACCAGGAAGATAATCCGACCAGATGGGGTGGTGGGTTAGTGGAAGAATGTGCCTAACAACACCTGCGGCGGGAAAGCGGCATGCAAGACCTTTATACCCCGCGTTTCGAGGAACTCGACCAGAGGAATGAAGTCCTTGTCAGATGAGAGGAGGACCGCGGTATCGTAGTTGTCGACCCACGCAAGCCTTATCATGTCGGTGGCGATGCGGATATCCACACCCTTCTCTTCGGTGCCGCGCATATCGGCTCCGCAAGACGGACACAGCGGGACCGCTTCCTGGCAAGCGGGACACTGGGGCGGGGAGCGCTTGCGTTGCCTCGGGACGATGGACACGGAAACGCCGGGGAATCTGTCCACGACGGTGGTGGCCCATCGGCGCAGCGAGCGATCGCGTGCGCTGTTCGGGTCGTAGGATCCGTAAAAGTTGAGGCCCTGGTACTGCGTGGGCGATTGGGCGGCAATGCACTGTCCGGCCGCCCGGGCCAGGACCGGACCGAGAGCGGACCAGTCGGTAAGGAACTCCCTGTCGGCCTGTCGCATGGAAAGCGTGTAATTCCAGAAGTCCACGAACACCCGGACGCGATGGCGAGGCGTAGTCGGGGCGTCGTCGTCCGGCATGTGATCGGTGGCCCTTATAAATTCAGGGACGCCGAAGCGTCCCTGGGGTGGTGATGCTCGGCCCCCATTGAGTCCCGCTGGGGTGGTGAGCCGAGGGGTATTAATGCATGTCAGTTTGGGGACTGATGTGCTGATTGTCAACCGCGGTGCGGAGGAGTGTGCTGGGCCAGCAGCGCCTAGTTGTAACGAGCAGCTGGCGGACGCTGCCTCAATCTTATTGCAATCGGCGCGGGTCGCCGTTGTTGGCCTCTCCCAGACTTCCCGGTTCCGTTAACCCCGAAACCACCCTCCAAACTCCAAAACGCGCAGCCGCCGAGCCACGGCGCGGGAAGAAGCAGGAAACCAGGCCAACTCACGTCCCGCACCGTCGCGGGATTGGGCGGAGCGAGCCCGAATGCCGTGCAAACCCGTTTCCTTGACCCGCTCCCCGATGCGCTGGCAACGAGCATGGGCCACTGGCACCCCATCTTCATCATGCGGATAAGTATTGGGCAAGCCAGCCGCGCGCAGGCCAGCCGCAGTGTGAGCCTCGCACACGATCTGTCGGTGGGGCAGGGCGCATCCGACCAGGACGGGTCCTGTTTCGTCGCGAAGATCCTCCGGTTCGTACGGCCAATGCGCGACGAAGGTGCTCAGATTCAACCGCGCCGTCAACATGTCTTCGTTGAGATAGAGTACCGGGAAACTGTCCGGCGGATTCCACCGCCCGCCTCGACGGCCCGCGAAACCGGGGTCGAGGGGGTTCTCCCAGGCCGGGTCGGCGATACGCCACCATTCCCGGCCGTCGGGAAGTGTTTCCCGCAGGAATTCCACGCTCAGCCGTGGGCCTGCTCGAATGCGAACATTTCGCGGCACGCGGCCAAAATGCCCCGGGTATCGCCCGCCGCCAGCAATTCCAGCAGGGAAACGCCGTTGAGGGCCGGTATCGGGCGGCGAACCGCCGCGGGGATTCTGTCGCGCTTGAGGTAATGCACCAGCAAATCGGTGGCGGCGGCCAGATCCGACAAGACAGTCTTTCGCTCGGCGGGCGCGCCCTGGCGCAGCCACTTGCCGATCGCCTGGCGGCTGACGCCGAAGCAGCGAGCCGCCTCCGCCTGGCTGAGACCCCACGCCCTGAGAGTGCGCGCGAAGGATCGCGCGGCCCGCCGGCGATCGAGACTGTCGGCGAACGCATCGAGCCAGGCGTCCTCGTGTCCGTGCGCGGCGAATACGTGAAGCGCCGCCTCTTCCGGACCGAGTTTCCGGAGTACCGTTTCTGGGCGCATAACCAACTCTCCGCGCATAGCCTGATCCCTGTAACTAGCAACCATCTGTCAACCGCTACCTAATGTCAACTCAATCGTAGTGAATTACCTTTCCCATTCAGCAATCTATTCCACCTCTTGGACAAGTAGAGTAATTCGCCATTTCAGCCAGAAACGCGCAAAGTCCAGCGATCCGCGGTCTCGTCGTCGTACTAGGCGCCAGCGATCAATCTGTTCTTCGTCGACAAGTCGGTACGCTCTGAGCCGTGGGCGCGGAAACGGGTGTGCCACGACTTAAGGGATTGCGAATAGGCGCAGCTAACAAACTGCGTTTTTGGGTTGCGAGTCGGTCACCGGCGCATTAGAGTTTGTGCAGATACCCGCTGGCAGCGTGCTGTCGGCTCAGGGGCTGCTCTTCGGAGTGGCCCTTGCTTTTTTTTGGGGAGTGAACCCTCATGGGCACCCGCGTCGATGCAGGGTGCTGGCTACGAGGCGCCGCGGCGGAAGGACGAGCGGACGCGCTCCGGCAGGGTGATGCCGACAAATGCGGTGGCGGGATAAAGGTAGTCCTCGCCGCTCTCGTCGACGATACGCAGATCCCCAGCGGCGAGCGCGTCCTCGTCGGGCAGGGCTCGGTAGATCTTGTGCAGTTCGAGGGAGACCGGATAGCCGGCGTTTTCGACGCAGACGAAATACTCGGCGGGGCTGGCTGTTCGTGTACTCATGGTCAGTCCGGGTAGCGTTTGCGTTTCACTTCGCGGCGACCGATGCCGCGGGTGATCCTTTACTGAAAGGATACGGCGTAGCCAATCCGGCGTGAACGGTTCCCTGTTCCACCTGTCGTGCTCAGGACAAACCTGCCATTCGGGCGGTGCGAAGATATCGGCAGTATCGAGAACGATGTAGCGTTGGGCGCCCGTAGTGAGGTCCAGCCTTCCGTTGGCGCCGATTACCCACAAATCCTGTGGTTCCAGACTGGCGGTGGCGCCCGTCTCGTGCGCAAACAGTAGGGCCGGCAAGGTTGCCGGGGGGACCTTGAACCTGCGCATGGGTTCCTCGTACAGCGTCACGGTGGCGGATTCGGTCGACCACCCTTCGGGGAGTGAGGCGTCCAACTCGCCGTAGAGCGAACTCAGGCGGCAAATCCAGTCGTCGACGCGCTGCTGGACGTAAGGGGCGTCGATGGACATGGTGGTTACTTCGTCGAGGACTGTGGCCATGTGTCGGTGCAGGGTCTGTGGACTGTGAGTAGCGTATGGCTGAAGTCAGCGGGAATCAACCCGGGACACCGTCGCTCATCCCCGAGCTCATGCGCATCAGCGTGTCGGCACCGTCGTTGAGGCTCAATCAGGTTGGGAGCACATTTATTGCATCGCAATCATTGTGTAGATTGACGCACTTGAATCATGGGAGGTACGACCATGGCTAGCATCACAATCCGCAATCTGGATGACGAGGTGAAGACGCGCCTGCGGGTACGCGCCGCCGAGCACCATCGCTCCATGGAAGAGGAGGCGCGGGTGATTCTGCGCGAGGCCGTGTGCGGGGAGACGGCCGGGCCCCGGAATTTGGCCGAATTCACCCGTGAGTGCTTCGGCCCGCTTGGCGGCGTGGACCTGGAACTCCCGGCGCGCGGCCCGCTGCGCGAACCCCCGGATTTCTCTTGAGACGCGCTTATGGATGAGTGCGCTCCAAAGAAATTAACAAGATTAACGGTGTTAACAGACTTCTTGTTAAACCTGTTAATTTTGTGATAAACAGACGACATGGACCCTCGTCGCAACCCGTTTGTCCCCGGAGCCGGTATCCAGCCGCGCGAACTGGCTGGCCGTCAGTCGCTGATCGAGGCGGCCAGTGTCGGCATGGACCGCGTTCTGGCTGGCCGCCCGGCCAAGGCCACGATGTTGCTCGGATTGCGGGGGGTCGGCAAGACTGTACTACTGAACCGGCTCCGCGACCGCGCGGAACAGCAAGGGTATCGCACAGTCCGGATTGAGGCGCCGGAAGGCGAAGCGCTCCCGGAATTGCTGGTACCGGAACTGCGGCGAACCATCTACGCTCTCGACCTGCGGCGCGCGGCGGGCGGCCGCTTGCGCCGCGCTGCCGGCGTACTGGCGAATTTTGCCCGGGCGTTCAAGGTCAGGATGGGCGACCTGGAGTTCAGCGTTGACCTTGCGCCCGGCGAAGCGGACACAGGCAGGCTGGAACAGGATTTACCGCGCCTGCTGATCGCTGTCGCCGAGGCGGCTGCAGAGCGGGAAACCGCCGTGGGGCTATTCATCGACGAAGTGCAGTACCTGTCGAACGAGGAGTTGGCCGCGGTCATCGTCGCCTGCCACGAAATCGCGCAGAGGAATCTGCCGTTGCTGTTCATCGGCGCAGGGCTCCCCCAGATCGCCGCATTGTCCGGCAAGGCCAAGTCCTATGCGGAACGGCTGTTCGATTTTCCGCAGGTCGGGCGGCTCGAGCGCGACGACGCGCGGCAGGCACTGACCAAGCCGGCTTCGGCCGAAGGGGCGTCGTTCGACGATGCCGCGCTTGAGGCCATGCTCGACGCGACGCAACGCTATCCCTACTTCATCCAGGAATGGGGCTTTCACGTCTGGAACGCGGCGCCGGGCAGTCCCATCACCCGCGACATGGTGCATGCCGCCACCCCGCACGTGATAGCGCACCTCGACAACAACTTCTTCCGCGTGCGTTTCGACCAGTTGACGCCCCTGGAACAGAAATACCTGCGTGCCATGGCGGAACTGGATCCCGGCCCGATTCTGACCGGGCAGGTCGCGACGATTCTGGGAACGCGCGCCAGTTCCGTTGCCACAGTGCGGCAGCGCCTGATCAACAAGGGCATGGTCTGGAGCCAGAGGCACGGCGAAACCGCATTCACCGTTCCCTTGTTCGGCGCGTTCATGAAACGCCAGATGCCCGAACTGCTCAAGCACACTCCGAATCGGCGAACGTGAGAGCAACGGAGTTCGGTTGACGCTGCGAGGGCCATGCCGGGAACGTTTTCGCTAAATTGGCCGCATGCACGCGTCCCGTCTCCCCAATCACGGCCCGGGCAGCAGTTCCCATCGTTCGGCGGCCACTGATTCGATCCGCTCTCGGGAGAAGAATACCGGGAAGTACCGGTCGTTGGCCCACAGTTCGAACAGGTTGCCGTAGTAGGCGGAATCGGGATCGCCCACCTGACCGGGGGTGTTGGTGCCCACGGCCCGGTCCCAGTCGGCGGTGTCGACGATGATGCGGAACGACGCGCCGCTCGTCTGGTTGTCGCCGGCCCCGCTGTTGTTGACGGTGTAGGAGTTTCCGCCCCTCGGCAGCGGGCCCACCGTGTAACGGTCGTGCATTTCGCCCGTCAGGGCGTGAGACAGCGGATGATAGATCGTGGCGTGTTTGTAGTCCGGCTGGCCGTACCACCAGTCGTCCATGTTGTCACCGAGCTTCTCCCGCAGATCCTGCACACCGCCGGTGAGGCTCTCGGCCAGCAGCCGATCGCGGCCGGCGATCGGGTCGCTGCCGAACTCGCCGCCCGGCGCGAGAACATGATCGATGATCACCGACATGGAAACGCCCCGGATGATCTCCCGGCCCTCACCCGGTACCAGCAACTCGTGCATCGCCCGTTGCAGTCTGCGTTCGAACGCGACGTAAATCCCGGCCGCCACCGATGCCGGATCCAGATCGTAGTCCCAGTCCAGCAACAGACGCCGCGCCCGATTCGCATCGCCCTCGTCCAGTTCCACGTACTCGAGCAGGGGAACGAGGGTTCGCGCGGGTATCGACAGCGTATCCATCTGCAGGTCCATCATGTCCGCCATGGAATGGCGGCGCCCCGAGTCCAGGACTTCGGACACCCTGGCCCACCGGTACGGATCCGACCACTCGAATCCGATGGCATCGAAGTGCGGATAGTCATCCGGCGTCAGTTGGTTGTTCGCCGTGGCGAAAAATCCTTCGGCGGGATTGAAAGAGCTCGGTTTGGCGACGATAGGCAGGTACCCGTCCCACTCGTAGCGGCCGTCGCCCGGAACCGGAACCAGCCCGGAGAAGTTGCGGCGGATGGGCGCAATCCCCACGGACTGCCAGCCGATGTTTCCGTCCCGGTCGGCCCAGACCATGTTTTCACCGGGAATATTGGAGTAGTTGGACGCTTCGACGAACTCTTCCCATGTCGTGGCCTGATTCATTCGCAAACTCGCAAGATACGGCGCTCCCCCCGGCTCAAGCCACGCAGCCCGTACCGCGTAGGCGACGTTGTTGTCCGGGTCCTGGTAGACCACCGGACCGTGCCGCGTGTACTTCAGTTCGACTTCCACCGGGGCCTGCTCCCTTACCGGGATGGTCTCGGCGATCACCGTCATCCGCTCCCAATTGTTGCGGTAGCGGTAGCGGTTCGGATCGGAAGGGTCCGTCCGGTAGACGTACAGGTCCTCGCTGTCGGTGGCGAAGACGGTCAGACCCCACGCGCCGTGCCCGTTGTGGCCGATGCTCACTCCCGGGATCTCGGGCTCCCCGCCCCCGATCACATTCCACCCCGGCCCGACCAGGTGCGCCCAGTACCGCAGCGAAGGCGCCGACTGGGCCCGGTGCGGGTCGTTGGCCATGATCGGGTAGCCGCTTGCGCTCAGCCGGCCGCTGATGACCCAGTTGTTCGAACCCGTGTCCCGCTCATCCTGCCACTGCCCCAGGGCGTCCCGGCTCCGGTCGACTCCCGAAGCAAGCTGAATCCGCTCAAGGGCATCAGCATCCGCCCGGTACGCGGGCGCCAGATCGCTGCGCTCGAACCGGACGGGCTGACGAAAGGCCACATAAAGCCTGAGGATGTCGTCCTGCAGAAGGTTTTGGTCGATCGCCGGGTCCAGCCCGATGTCCGGATCCCTCGGGTGGAAGTTCGCAACGGCCTTGACCGCATCGACCCCGATACGGGCCACAGCCCGGCCGTAGTCGAGTTCGTTCCTGACATTCGACACCAGGCCCTGGTGCCGGGAAATCACGACTTCCGGAGTCCACCGTTGCGGACGAATGCCCAGAAGCTCGAAAGCCTCCGGCAGCAGCCCGGGATCGGCCTCGGTTTCGCCGATGTAGGCGTTCACGCCGTCCACGAATGCCGGGATGATGATGGAGCCGTGATCGTGGTAGTGGTTCATCTCCTGTGTCAGATCGCCGCGAAACCTGAACAGCCGGAAGCCGATGTCCCTGTCGAGTTCGTCGGCGCCCAGCATCTCGGCAACCGTACCCGTTGCCAGAGCCCGCCAGACTTCGAACTGGAACAAGCGGTCGCGAGCTGCGGCGTAGCCCTGGGCGAAGAACAGGTCGTACTCCGTCCGGGCGTAGATGTGATTGATCCCCCAACGGTCGCGAATGATTTCGACGGGCGCCGACAGCCCGTCGACCGCGATGGTCTGGGCTCGAACGGCGGGGCCGTATGCCGAGTGGAGGAAAAGCAGCACCAGCAGAGCCGAAACGGACAATACCCGCCGCAGACAGGCTCCCCCGGCCAAGCGTTGAATCACATTCGCCATGGCAGCTCCCATAGTCTCCAGGTGCGGTTCCGACAACATCACTCAACCTGCAACAGCTTGCAAGCCGGACTCACGGGCCCTATGCGCTTGGTGCGTAACACACGCTCGATCCGAGAGCGCATTGCGGCATTGGCGATTTGCGGTGCGCGTCGCGCCCGATGGCTCTATACCTTACGGATTCGAAATCAGGATTTCGTAAGCACCTGCGACGTTGCCGGCGCGTGAATAGTCGTACTCGATGAGGTGGTCGTAGTCTTCCATGAGGACGGTGTCGACCAGTTCCTGCCGGGTTCGGCCTGCGGCGATTCCGGCTTCGACGGCGGCGACGAGTTCCTCGAGGTATTGGCGTTGTTCGGTGACGTGGGCCTTTGTGCCGGGGGATTCGTGGCCGGGTGAGATGATGTCGAAGTCGAGGGCCTCCACGCGCCGGAGCGAGTCCACCCACTCGGGCAGGAAGCCGCCGTCCAGTTGAGTGCGGGGCGGGCGGTTGGGCGTGAGGAAGTCGACCGTGTAAATGGTGCGTTCATCGGGGAACAGCACCACGGTCATGTCGTCGGAGTGATTGGGCCCGGTGTAGTGCAGTTCGACGGTCTTTCCGCCCAGGCGCACGGTCGCCCGGTTCGTGTAAGTGATGTCGGGAGGTACCTGGTTGCCGGCAAAGCGCGCCGCCCATATTTCCGCGCGGTTCAGGCCTCCGTTGGCGTCAAGGTCCCGTCTCGCGAAATTGTTGCTGTACATCCCGATTTCGGTCTCGTTTTCCTGGATGAGGCCGTCGCCGTTGGTGTCCCAGAGTTGTTCGCGGGGCAGCAGCGGTGCGTCCTCCGGCGGGCGCTGGAGGTTTTTCCTCATGTTCTCGTGTCCGATGAAGGTCGCGGTATCCGCGAAGACTTCACCCCCGCTGGCGTGATCGTTGTGGCTGTGGCTGTAGATCACGTACCGGACCGGCAATCCGAAGCGTTCGTCCAGCTGGACCTTGAGCCAGCCGGCGAGTTCGGAGTTGGTGGGATCCACGACGATGATGCCGTCCGGCGTCACGAGGAACATGCCGATGTGCCGAATCTGCCGGAACCGGTACAGGTCGCCGGTGACATTGGTGATCTCGCGTTCCGGCGGAGCGTTTTCCGGTCCGGCTTCCTGGGCATGGGCGGCCGATGCCGCGGCGGCAAGCGCACCCAGCGCCATCGGACCAGCCAGTCTTCTTGCGGCCCTGCTCAAGACTTTCTTCGACATCGGTGTTCCCCTCGTTTCAGGACGGGATGCGATTCCGGCGCGAACGGTTCCCGTCTTTCTCGCAGTCCGCGGCAGGAGTCCCATTGCATTCTGAAAGTTTCCAATTCCTGTGGCAAGATTTCGTCATGCCGCCGCCCGACCAGTACTCGCGCCGCGAATTCCTCGCGGCCTTTGCGCGTTGCGCGGGTTGTTTTGTGGCGATGGCCTCGACCACTGCCCTGGTGGGTTGCTCGAGACCGCGATCCACGCCCGGGCGCTTCGGTTTCCCGCAGGGCGTGGCTTCGGCGGATCCGATGCCCGATGCGGTAGTCCTTTGGACCCGGGTCGAACCCGAGGCGGCCGGCACCGACAGCGTGGAATTGCGGGTGCAGGTTGCCCGCGATCCCGAGTTTTCCGATGTGATTCTCGAACAGGCGGTTCTTGCCGAACGCAGCTTCGACTTTACCGTGCGTTGCTTCACTGCCGGTCTGGAGTCCGATGGGAGTTACCACTACCGTTTTCTCGCGCCGGACGGCAGCGCCAGCCGGGTGGGGCGAACCCGAACGGCGCCTCCCGAGGACGCCGATCGTCCGCTGACCGTTGCCGTCTGTTCCTGCCAGCACTACGAAGAGGGCCTGTTCAGCGCATACCGGCGGTTGCTGCTGGATGACGGGCAGGCGGCGGACGACCGCAGGATCGACCTCGTCGTGCATGTCGGTGACTTCATCTACGAGGCCGGCAACCGGCGCCCGCTGGTCAGTCTGGACGGGGAGGAAATAGACCTGCGCAACGAGGACGGTTCGCAGCGCTTCGTGGCCAGTTTGCCGTCCAGGGGGGCCGCCGGACCGATGGGCGAGCAGTTGGTTGCCGAATCGCTGGACGACTACCGGGAGCTGTACAAGATCTACCTTCTCGATCCCGACCTTCAGGACGCGAGGGCGGCGTTTCCCTTCGTCTGCATCTGGGACGACCACGAGTTCCACAACGACGCCTGGCAGAGTTATCACCCGGGCGGCCCGGCCCAGCGGCGCAAGATGGACAGCAACCAGGCGTGGTTCGAGTACATTCCCGCGGCGCTCGGCAGCAATCCCGTGCCCGGCAACCCGGCGCGGGATTTCTCGCCGGCCGAGGTTTCCGACGTGGAGCTTGAGGGTTTCGACGACAATTACCTGAGCCGCGAGCCCAACAACCTGGCGGCGATAGGGACCCTGTCCATCTACCGGAGCCTTCGGTGGGGCCGGATGGCGGAACTGCTGCTGGTGGACGGGCGCAGTTACCGGGGACCGCGCGGTGTCGATGCGTCGATTCCGGGCGGCGAGTTCCTGACGAGCGAACCGCTGCCTGCCGAACTCGTGGCAGTGCAAAATGCCGGACGCACCGCCAACGGAGGAAACCCTCCCGCGACCGTCAGCCTGGGCGGAGAGGAGATTCCCAACAGCCGCAGGGACAGCCCGGCGGGATCGCTGCTCGGCGCCGGGCAGAAGCAGTGGCTCACGGCCTCGCTGCTGGATAGCGAGTCGCGCTGGAAGGTGATCTGCAACGACGTGCCGCTCATGCGCTTCGGATTCGACATGAGGTTCAGGGACTACGGCAGCCATGACGATCTGTGGTGGACCGACGCCTGGGACGGCTATCCGCTGGAGCGACGGGAACTGATGACGTTCATCGCCGACGAGGGCATAACGAATGCGGTTTCCCTGACCGGCGACCGGCACGCTCATTTCGCAGGCGTCGTGTATGACGATTTCGACAGCGATTCGCCCCGGGCCGTGTTGGCGGAATTTGCCGGCTCGTCCATCTGTTCCGGGCCGCGGCTCAAGAACCAGAGCAACAGCACGCAATCCGACCCGGAACTGAACGGGCGGGTGCAGTTCGACGGTTCCCTGTTCGGATATCCGCGAGCAAACATGCCCGCGCTCAATGCCTGGTTGCTGTTCGGGGCCGAAGCGGCCGCAACGCTGGGGGAGACCGGAGACGCGCAGGCCGCGATGCAGCAGGCGGCCGATGCCGTCAACCCCCACCTTCACTACGCGGATACCGACGGTGTGGGTTACGTGATTGTGCGGTTCGATGCCGGCGGCGTCAGCGCGGAATTTGTCACCGTGGACGAGCCGATCGTACACCCGGGCTCAGATGGCCCGGCGGTGTGGCGACGGGTCAGGTTCGCCGTTCCGGCGTGGTCCGCAGGCGAGGAACCCAGCCTGGAGTACGCCGGGATGGAAGGAGAAACTCCACTGATGGGCCTGAAAGTCTAGCTGCCGCGGCAAAGGTCCCGCGGCAAAGGTCCCGCGGAAAGGGCCGGAAGAACGGTTGGCCGTAGACAGCCGAACGGCCCGCGATGCATCCCGGCCGTCGCACAGCGCCTCGCGGAACTCAACCTGATATGGCAAGCGCCGTCGCGCGAATTAACTATTCTTTAGAGAAGCCGTCTGTGGCCTGGTATACAGTTCACGGGCCATACCCGGAGCCGTTCGGTTCACTGCCGCGTTGGGGGAAATGAGATGTTTCGAGTTGGGCGCATCCTGCAGCCGTCAGGCTTGCGCTTGGGTGTGCCCGAAACGAATGGAAGGTTTGAATGATGTCGTGGGACTTTAAAGCTCGGTTGATCCCTGCAGTCGCTTTCTGCCTGGCAATGACCGGCGCGGCAGGCGACGCGCAGGAGCGACTGGCCCGCAAGGCAACGGAAATCGTTCGCGCTTCTTCCCCGCCCCAGTTGGACGGCAGACTGGACGATCCGGTCTGGGCCGAGGCCGCCGTCATCTCGGACCTGCATCAGTACGAGCCGGTCGATCACGGGCAACCCAGCGAGACGTCGTTCTTCTATGTGCTCTACGACGACGAAAACCTGTACGTAGGGGCGCGGCTTCTGGATAGCGAGCCGGCATTGATCGCGGCGCGGCAGATGGTCCAGGGGCAGTCGGTCGGCGTCGACGATCGGATCGAGGTGGTACTCGATCCGTTCAACAACATGCGCACGGGATACCGGTTCCAGCTCAATCCCAACGGTGTGCGCCGAGACGGGATATTCGACCGTGCCACCAACGTCAACGAGGACTGGGACGGCATCTGGCACGCCGAAGCGGTGATCGACGAGCAGGGTTGGACGGCGGAAATCGCGATCCCCTTCAAGACGCTGAATTTCGATTCCAATAACCCGGACTGGGGTTTCACCGTTGCCCGGGCGATTCCCCGCAAGCAGGAGCGGATGGCCTGGTCGTCCTTCGACCGCGACGTCAACCCCTCGTCGGCCGGAATCCTTTCCGGGTTCTCCGGTTTGCAGCAGGGCAGGGGGCTGGACATCATTCCCGCGGTCAGCCTCGCCAGCAACCATGATTTCGCAACCGAGGACCAGGCGACCCGCACGGATCCCTCCGTGGACGTCTTCTACAACTTCACGCCCTCACTGACGGGCGTGCTGACGTTCAACACCGATTTTTCTTCGACCGAAGTGGACGACAGGCAGGTCAACCTGACGAGGTTCCCGACCTTCTTCCCGGAAAAACGCGATTTTTTCCTCCAGGACGTGGACATTTTCTCGTTCGGTCCGGGCAGGAGCGGCAACGGCCGGGGAAGCAACGGCCTGCCGTTTTTCTCACGGCGCATAGGCCTCAGCGATACGGGACAGGCTGTCGACATCAACAGCGGCGCGAAGCTGACCGGGCGAATAGGACGATTCAACGTCGGAGTTCTGGGTGTCAATCAGGATGGATTCGAGGGGCGAAGAGGGTATGTGGAGGAGAGCGATCTCTTCGTCGGGCGCCTGTCGGCCAACGTCCTGGAAGAATCCAGTGTCGGCATGATCGTTACCAGCGGCAATCCCCGCTCCAACATCGACAATTCCCTGGCCGGCGCCGATTTCCGCTACCGTAACCGGCGGTTGCTGCCGGGACGAACCACGGAGGGTACCGCCTGGTTCCAGCGCACCGACAGCGCAAACGTGGACCTGGAACAGTCGGCCTGGGGCACGACTCTGGGCGTGAATTCCAGCGAAGGGTTTTCGGGCAGGCTCGAGTACGAGGTCATGCAGCCGAACTACAACCCGGCGCTGGGTTTCGTGAACCGGCGGGATTACGAACGCCGGAGGCTCTGGAGCGCGTATCGGTACCGCCCGCAGGGGCACTCGTGGATTCGAAGCGTCATGGCCCTTCTCTCCGTGCAGGAATACGACACGTACTCGACCGGCGAATTCGAATCCGCCAGTTACTGGATGCGGCCGTTTCGCATCGAGAATCATCGTGGCGACAGCTACACCATGGCGGTGTCCAGGGGTCGAGAAGTATTGGCGGAGCCCTTCACGGTGGCCGGCAGCACGGTGATTCCCGCCGGAGAGTACGAGGAATCCGGATACGAGATCGAAATGGAGTGGGCGCAGGAGCGCGTGCTTGCACCGTCGCTGACCATAGGAAAAGAGGACTACTACGGCGGCGAACGGGTTTCGGTGCAGGGTCGGGTCGACTGGCGCCCCGGCAGCCGCTGGTATGCCCGCGTCTCGTACGAGTACAACGATGTGGAATTGGCGCACAGCCATTTCCTCACGCGCCTGATTCAGCTACGCTCCAATCTGGCGTTCAACGTCAGGTGGTCCTGGGTCAACCTGATCCAGTACGACAATCTCTCCGAGAGTGTGGGCATCAACAGCCGGCTGCGCTGGAATCCCCGCGCCGGGGAGGACCTCTACGTCGTCTGGAACCACGACTTCGATGCCCTGGCTGCATTTTCGGACATGCATTCGAGACAGTCCGAATTCGCGGTGAAGTACAGCCGCACGTTCCGCTTCTGATCCTGAGTCAGGATAATGTCGGTGGGTCACAAGGTTCGATCGGGGATCGCGTTCGCCGTCATCCTGGCGATGTCCGGCGCCGCGGCCGTCGCCCAGGAGCGTTTGACCCGGAAGGTGACGGACATCGTGCGCGCGTCTGCGCCGCCACTGCTGGATGGCAGGCTCGACGAACAGGTCTGGGCCGAGGCCACCGTCATCACGGACCTTCACCAATACGAGCCGGTCGACCATGGCGAACCCAGCGAGTCATCGGTCTTCTATGTGCTCTACGACGACGACAACCTGTACGTGGGAGCGCGGCTGCTGGACAGCGAGCCGTCGTTGATTGCCGCCCGGCAGATGGTCCAGGGGCAGACCGTCGAGGTTGACGACCGGATCGAGGTGATACTCGATCCGTTCAACAACATGCGCACCGGTTACCGATTCCAGCTCAATCCGAACGGTGTGCGACGCGACGGGTTGTTCGACCGCGCGACAAATGTCAACGAAGACTGGGACGGTATCTGGCATGCCGAAGCGGTGATCGACGAGCAGGGCTGGACAGCAGAGATATCGATCCCCTTCAAGACGCTGAATTTCAATCCGAACAATCCGGACTGGGGATTCACCGTTGCCCGGGCGATTCCGCGCAAGAAGGAGAGCATTGCCTGGTCATCCTTCGACCGCGCCGTCAATCCCTCCTCCGCCGGCGTGCTTTCGGGGTTCTCCGGTTTGCGGCAGGGCAGGGGGCTGGACATCATTCCCTCGGTCAGCCTGGCAGGTAACCGCGACTTCGCGACCGAAGACCAGGCGACCCGTACGGACCCGTCCGTGGACGTCTTCTACAACTTCACGCCTTCTCTGACGGGCGTGCTGACGTTCAACACGGATTTTTCCGCCACGGAAGTGGACGACAGGCAGGTCAACCTCACGCGGTTCTCGACCTTCTTCCCCGAAAAACGGGATTTCTTCCTCCAGGACGTGGATATTTTTTCGTTCGGTCCCGGCGGCATGCAACCGGGCAGCATGGGCACGAACGGCATGCCGTTTTTCTCGCGCCGCATCGGGCTGGGCGACGCGGGGCAGGCCGTCGATATCAACAGCGGCGCGAAGCTGACCGGGCGAATCGGGCGGCTGAACGTGGGCGTCCTGGGCGTCAATCAGGATGGCTTCGAGGGAAGAAGGGGGTATGTGGAGGAGAGCGACCTTTTCGTGGGACGGGTATCCGCCAACATTCTGGAGGAATCCACTGTCGGCATGATCGTCACCAGCGGCAATCCGCGGTCCAATATCGACAATTCCGTTGCCGGCGCCGATTTCCGTTACCGCAACAGGCGGCTGTTCCCCGGCCGAACCGCGGAAGGTGCCGTCTTTTTTCAGCAAAGTGACAGCGGGAATCTCGACGTGGACCAGTCCAACTGGGGTGCGCAATTCGGCGTGGCTGCGAGCGACGGATTCTCCGGCAGGGTCGAATACGAGATCATGCAACCCAACTTCAACCCGGCGTTGGGTTTCCTGAACCGCAGGGATTACGAACGTACGCGTTTGTGGGGCTCCTATAGTCATCGCCCACAGGGACACCCCTGGCTTCGAAGATTTGCGACGTTTGTTTCCCTGCAGCACTACGACACCTACTCGACGGGCGAATTTGAATCCGCGAGCTACTGGTGGCGTCCGATTCAAATCGAGAATCATCGTGGCGACCAATACAGCCTGTCGGTGATGAATTTGCCGGAGGCATTGGCAGAGCCGTTTACGGTGGCCCGCGGTACCGTGATTCCCGCCGGAGAATACGACGAAAACGGTTATCAACTTGAAGCGGAATTTGCGCGGGAACGCGTGCTTGCGCCAGCGATCGAAATCAGCAAACAGGGATACTACGGAGGCGATCAGCTTACATTGGCCGGCAGCGTCGACTGGCGCCCGAGCAGTCGCTGGTACACCCGTGTCTCGTATCAATACAACGACATCGAGTTGCCGCACAGCCACTTCCGCACGCGACTGATCCAGATCCGCGCCAATCTTGCATTCAACGTCAGGTGGTCCTGGGTCAACCTGATCCAGTACGACAATCTGTCCGAAAGCGTGGGGATCAACAGCCGCCTGCGCTGGAACCCCAGAGCCGGGGAGGACCTTTACGTGGTCTGGAACCACGACTTCGACGCCCTGGCCGCATTTTCGGAGATGCATTCGAGGCAGTCCGAATTTGCGGTGAAGTACAGCCGCACGTTCCGGTTCTGATCTCTAGTCGGGTCGGCTGGCCGAGTCAGACCCTCGTCCTGGTGAGGTTTTCGTCCCGTCTCAAGTCATCGCAGTCGTCCCCGTTTACAATTCACGTACTGTGGAACCCGGGAGTCTGGCGGCGATGAATCTCTTCAACCACCCGCTCACCGGCATGCCGTTCGGTTGGGCTCTGGATCTGTGCATCGTCCTGGCGGCAATCATATGGCTGCTGTCGGTCATTACGCGGGAAGTCTCCTGGGTGGACCGCGCGTGGTCGATCTGTCCGGCGATTTACTGCCTCATGGTGGCGTATGCCGTGAGCTTCGACTCCGCGCGAGTGAATCTCATGACGGTCCTCGTCATCCTCTGGTCAGTGCGGCTGACGTTTAATTTCATCCGCAAGGGCGGCTTCCAGAAAGGCGGCGAGGATTACCGTTGGGACGCCGTGCGCAAGCAAATGGGGCCGGTGGGGTTCCAGTTGCTCAACATCGTCTTCATCGCGCCGGCGCAGATGCTGTTGATCTGGCTGTTCACGTCGCCCATACACCAGGCGTGGGTGTGGCAACAGATACCGTTGAATTGGCTCGATGCGGTAGCCGCAGCCCTGTTCCTGGTGTTCCTGATATTCGAATCCCTGGCCGACGAGCAGATGTGGCGGTTCCAGCAGGACAAGAAACGGAAAATGGCTGCGGGTGAGGAAATCGTTGAGCCGTTCCTCAAGACCGGCCTGTTCCGCTACAGCCGACACCCGAACTACTTCTGCGAACTGGGTATGTGGTGGGTCTTCTACCTGTTCGCCGTCGCCGCGTCCGGCCAGTGGCTGCACTGGACGGGCCTTGGATTCATTCTGCTTACGGCGTTGTTCATACCGTCGCTTAGGCTCACCGAATCGATCTCGGCCGAAAAGTATCCCGCTTACAGGGACTACCAAGCATCGACACCCGCATTGATTCCGCTCCCGAAAATCGGCAGCTAGTGCAATATTTGGCTAGCTCAGGGCGTAGATGCGCTCCGCGTTGCCGCTGTAGATCAGCCGCTTGTCAGCTTCCGGAAGGTCGATGGCGTCGAACCAGGCGGTATCCCGGGCATAGTCTCCGAACGGGTAGTCGACGGCGAACATGATGTTCTCGGCTCCCAGGGCGGCATGGCTCAGCAGAAGTGCCGGGTCCCACGCCATGCCGCTGGTGGTGATCAGCATGTTCTCGCGCACGTACTCGCTGGGCGGTCTGTTGATCGTGCGGCCCACGTACCCGGCAGAGGTGGTATCGAGCCGATAGAGCCAGAACGGCAGGCCTTCGCCCATGTGGCCGAGGACGAGCGTCAGGTTCGGGAACCGATCGAATACTCCTGCGCCGATCAATCGCAGCGCGTGGGTCGAGGCTTCGATGGCGAATCCCCACATGGCTCCGTGCATGTTGTATTGGGAAAATGCCGGATACATCTGGGGCGCCGGTACCCGCGGATGCAGGTAGATGGGCGCGGAGCGGGCCTCGCAGACCTCGAAGATCGGCCAGAACTTCGGGTCGTCCAGGTATTCGTCGTGGGTATGCGAGTTGATCAGGACGCCGGTGAGCCCGAGTGACAGGCCGCGTTCGATCTCCAGCCCCGCGGCCTCGGGATCCTGCGGCGCAATGGTTACCATGCCCGCATAGCGGTCCGGGTGAGCACGGGCAGCCTCGGCCATACGGTCGTTGGAGATCGCCGCCAGTTCCTTCGCCTCTTCGGCCTCGAAGAGTTGCACCCCCGGCGACCAATTGCTGAGAAGCACCTTGTCGATGCCGCTTTCGTCCATGGCCCGGAGGCGTTCCTCCCCGATGTCCTGAAGCCGCTCGATGATTCGGCCGTTGACGAAACGCGCGTTGTCCGGGCTGAAATTGCCCAGAAAATTCGGTTCCAGGTCAGGATTGGCGTTGATGGCCCTGATGGATGCCTCCATCACTTCGGGCGGACAGTAAATCTCTTCCACGGCAAGGCGCCGATAGTCCGGCGTCTGCGCCCCGGCGCTCCGGATTATCCCCCGGCCGGCCAGAACCGATGCCGACGACAGCATCGCAGCTTCCGTGATGAACGTTCTTCTTGTCTTTTTCATAATCGGGCTCTCGAAAGTTGCATCCTGGCTTGTAATCGTCGTGTTTGCCGGAGTTGCCCGTCAGGCCTCCACGAGTGCCTCGAATCCGCCGAAGATCATCCGCTGGCTGTCGAAGGGCATCGGGTCCATGTGGGACGGCATCTCCGGATCGCTGAAGACTTTCTGCATGCCTGCGTCCCGGTCCGCTTTGGAAGCCCACGTGACCCACGAGAAAACCACTGTCTCATCCGGTTCGCGCAACACCGCCGTGTGCATCGAATTGAGCTTTCCTTCGGGCACGTTGTCCCCCCAGCACTCCATGTAGGACAGGGCGCCGTGCTTCTTGAATACCTTCGCGGATTGCGTGGCGAGTTTACGGTAGATTTCCTTGTTGGCGGTGGGCACCGCGGTCAACATTCCGTCCACATAGGTCACGATTTTCTCCTCCTTGGCGCAAGACTTGTGTGGGGTAGGGCGCGTTTCCCGAGATTCCGAACTGGCCGGATTTCTCGCGAGGCTTTCAGCCGCGGCGCATCGCACGGTACCTTACCATGGACATCCATGAAACATTTGTAAGTAACGGCATGTCCGCAATCGTACCGAATACGGTACGATTGCATAGGGGCAAACCTCCGCTTGCGGACTCTGCCGTAACGGGGCCCCGACAGTTACGCGCCGGACCGGTTTGCGGGGCGAAGATGCTGTCGAAAAATACAACGGAAGGGGAAGTATCGCGCAGCTTAAAGTGAAAAGGGGTGCAACGCTCATGAAACTGCGATTACCAGCGGCATTTTCTGTCATGTCGGCCGTTCTGGCTGTTCCGGCCACGGCCCATCATTCGTTCAATACGTTCTTCGATATGTCTCGCACCATTGCGATCGAGGGTGTCGTGACGTCCTTCAGGCTGGTCAATCCGCATTCCGAAATGCTGGTCGACGTGCCGGATGCCGGAGGGGAAGCCGTAACCTGGCGCATCACGGCCAGAACAGGGGCGCGCGAGGCAATGGAGGAGGGATGGAGACCTGACGACTTCGTCGGCAGGCAGGTGAAGGTCGAAGGCAATCCAACGAGAAGAGTGGGCGGTACGGCGATGGCTGCGGGCGTGGTCACGTTTGCGGACGACGGCAGCGTCGTGTGCCTTGGCGGTTGCCCCGGCGGTCCCGAGATCCGATAGCGAGCAGGCCGGGCCATTCCGACAAGGGGGGACGTGATGGAACGTACTCGAGGTGCGATATTTTCCGCCATTCTGGGGTTCGCGGCGGCCGGCATGGCAGCGGGCCTGTCGGCCCAGACCGACGACGATCTGTTCAGGATCATTCCGTTACTGGGACAGTGGGACCCGCAAGTCTCCAGTCCTGACGGTCAGGACCGGGGCAGTTGCGGCGGGCACGTGGGAGATTGGGGCGAGAAGCTGTTGAATTGTACGTTGCCGGCTGGTCGGCTTCCCCTGAATTCGCGAGGGGAAGCCTGGCTGCAATACAAGGATCAGCTCCAGTCGCCCACCCAGGCGGACTGTGCCCAGATCGGATTTCCCGCCGTGTTGGGCGAGACTATATTCATCACCGGGTACCCGGGTCGTCTCGTCATGGAGCATCCGAGCAACCCGTGGCATCTGACGCGCACGGTCTGGATGAACGGTACCGGTCCACAGCCGATGCCGGGGCAACTGTTTCAGCACGGTCTCTCTCGCGGACAATTCGACGGCGACGACCTGGTGATCGTGACGGATCATTTCACATTCGATCCCGACGGTATCGACGACCACCTGCACATGGCATCTTCCGTGCGGAAGAAGATCACGGAACGCTATCGCCTGATCGACGACAACAATCTGAGGTTGATCATCACGCTGGAAGATCCGACGTTCCTCACGGAACCGTTTACCTACGCGTTTGTTTTCACCAGGGTGGGTATGGAAGGTCCACGCCAGAGTTGGCGCAACTGTGACGCCGAATCTGCGAGGCGCGAGCAGGAATTCGCGTATCCCGGAGACAAGTACCCCGACGCGCGGTAACGCGCCGACAAGGAGAGATGCCGATGACGTGCTATCCGGTGAAATTCTGTAGTGCTCTGCTTGTGGCAGGCTTGCTGGCCTCGGTAGTGAATGCGCAGACCGACGCGGTTAACGATCATCTGGACGCCGCCCGGGCTGCTGTGGCGCCGTCGGCCGCGAATCCGGACAGGCCGTACGAGTCTTTCGACGCCCTGTTCGACCAGGTCTGCGCGGAGCCGGGCCTGCCGGACCGGATGCAGATGAATGATCGCTCCGCCATCCCGGCGCGCGAAGAGTGGTTCACGTGGCCCGTGGAGATCTTCGACAATTTGCATTTTATCGGGAGCAAGACCGCCGGAATATGGGCCGTCAGCTCGTCGGAAGGCATCCTCGTCATTGACGCCGGGTTTCACTATTCCAGTGAAGAACTCGTGCTCGGATTACTGAATTTCGGTCTCGATCCGAACAACATCAGGTACATCATCGTTACGCATGCCCATGATGATCGTTACTGGGGAGCCAGGCCCCTTCAGGACGCATATCCCGATGCGCGCGTCGCCATGTCGGCCGCCGACTGGGATGTCGTCGCAGAGGACGATTCGCCGGCGGAGCTCAAGCCACGTCGAGACATGGTGATCGAGGACGGTCAGGAAATCATGCTGGGCGACGTGACGGTTACGCTGTACGTTACTCCGGGTCATACGCCGGGGACGCTGTCGTTGATCATCGAACCGCTCACCAACCGGCTGAGCGTGGCGTCGGACGATGAGGCGCACGTCGCCGCCCTCTGGGGCGGGACCGATCCGAGCATCGGGGGCAATGGCGTGCAGTACTACACGGACGGCGAGACGATGATGAGAACCCATATCGAGTCACTGGAGCGCTTCATCGATCTGGGCAGGCGGGCCGGTGTCGATGTGATCTTGTCCCCCACGCTGAGACTCGCCAACATGGTCGAGAAGATGAGGTACTGGAGAATGGCGAATCCTGACCATTCTTCGGGCGCCGATATAGGGAACAGGCTCGCGGACGAGCCCCACCCCTTTGTCAGCAGGGACGCAGTCTCCCGCTACAACCGGATTCTCCTGGAGTGCTACGAAGCCCAGTTGGCGTGGAGAGTGGGCTCGTAGATCACTGGGTAACGCGCCGCATGTGCGCGATGATTGCTGCCCGTTCCTGTTGCGTCCGAAGTCCGGGAAACAGCATGTTGCTGCCAGGCACGAGACCCGTGCTATCCGTTAGCCACCGGTCCAGCGACTCGTCCGTAATTTGCAGATTGCTCTGGCGCAGCGCATCGGAGTACTCGTAGCCCTCCAGATCCCCGAACGCTCGTCCGAACATGCCGTACAAATTGGGGCCGACCAGGTTCGGCTCTCCCTCGCCCACGGTGTGGCAGCCGGTGCAGGGCCTGAAAAGCGTTTCTGCATCCAACTGTTCGCGCGCGACGGAGCCGGGTGCGATTTCCGTGACGCTATCGTCGAACGGGTATACGGTGTACTGAAACACTCTCTGGTCGTTCGCCCACTCCATGTTCGTTGCCTGATGGCAACTCTCGCAGACGGCCTTCGTGTAGACGAATTCGTCCCAGATCCTGTCCCGGTCTCCGCTGCGCAGCGCCGCCAGCATGTGGTGCCACTGCGTGCGCAGGAACATGGCATCTGCTGCCGGCTTGTATTGCGGCCTGATTGTCACGGCATTGACGAACACTCTCGCGATTGCCATCCATGTATCGATCGCGAGTCCATCGTTCTCGTCCCGCAACGCATCGTAAAACACGACCCAGCGCTGCCCGATTTCGAACATCGGACCCTGCATGCCACCGAGATACGTTTCGAGGCGGCGCCAGCGTTCCTCGTCGTTGGGCGCATCGAGCAGCCAATTGCGGCCCGGGGGCCACTGGTAGATATTGCTGCGCCCGTTGATCAGGAATGGATCGCCGGTGCTCGGCGGATCGAAGTGCGGGTTGGTCTCCACGGGTGCGGCGATTTCCTGCGCGGAGCCCGATGCGACCCATACCCCAAGTGCTACAAGAACAAAGAACCTTCTCATCGCGTCCCCCTGTACCAACGGGACCGGGTTGCGGCGGTTTTTCGGACTGCCGTCTCAGCCACGAATCTATCGCAATACCAGCCCGTGGATTGGAAATTGTTGTCTGACACGAGGGCCTACCGAAAATGAGCGAATCGGCTTGGTCGATCTGCTGAACCGACGTCTCCCGAAAGCTGAATTCTTCCCGGCCCACGATCATTATGGCTGCGTGGCGCGAATCCGAAAGTATCCTGTCCAATCTTTCATATATGTCAAATTTGTCACACTAGATCCGAGCTTGGTCTGATAACGTAACGTCGAAAAAAACGTTCGGGGCATCAGACGGCGAGCACAGGGGGGTTCATCTTGGCTCAACGCCGCGCGGCTCCCCGCCCTACAGTGATGATCGGGGGAGCCTCACCTACAAGGACGTACGCTTGGGAAATTCGCGAACTTTCGCGATCGATCGCCTGTGCCCATTCATTTCTCGAATAGCCTGGAGATCCAAGTCATGCAGACAAGAAAAATTCTCGAACTCTCCATTGTTGTTGGAACGATATTACTGGCCGACCTTTCCACCGCGATTGCGCAGGTCCTCGAGGAAGTAATCGTGACCGCCCAGCGAAGGGAGCAGTCGCTGCAGGAGGTCCCGGTATCCGTCGAGGCGTTCGTCGCGGCGGAGATTCAGAGGCAAGGCTACAGGGACCTCAACGAGCTGGGTAATTTTTCGCCCTCCGTTTACATCTCCGATGAGCACCCGACCGAGCAGGACCAGTCCATCCGCGGGTTTGGTACGTTCGGCAGAAACCTCACGCTTGAACAGGCGGTACCGATTTTCGTCGACGGCATCCATTTCGGGCGTCCAGCGCAGGTCAAGCTTGCCTTTCTCGATCCGGCGCGCGTGGAGGTGCTGAAGGGGCCACAGCCCGTTTTCTTCGGCCAGAACGCCACGGCCGGCGCCTTCAACATCGTCAGCGCCGGACCGACGCCCACCTGGGAGGGCTATGTCGATGCGGAGGTCGGCAGTTTCGAGACGACCGTTATGAGGGGCGCGTACGGAGGCCCATTGACGGACCGGCTCGGTGTTCGCGTTGCCGGCTCGTACGAGGACGGCGATGGCTTTATGGAAGATGTCGTCACCGGGGGCAGCGCAGGCGCGTACGAGAATGTCGGCGGCCGCGTCATCATGGAGTTCACGCCCAGCGATCGGCTCGCGCTGACCGGCAAGGTCGAATACTCGAAGATCACGCGGGATTCCAGCATGGCTGCACAATGCCTCACCGGCGGACCGTTGATCTGGCGGCGCGGTCAGGAGGGCAATCCGGCGCCTCCCGGCTGGCAGGGCGAAGCCAATCCTGCGATTTGGGCGGGGCCGCCCGCGGGCGTCGGCTGGGCGGACGGAGGATTTCCCAACGGCTTCGGATTGCCGACCAACTGCGGTGAAGACATCGGCAACAAGGGTTCCCATGCCGGCGGACTGGTGGTGGCACCACCCGACAACGTTCGCGACGAAGAGCATCATTTCGGGATACTCGACATACGCGCCGCGGCACAGGAATGGTTCCAGAGAACCACCAGGTCCGGCCGTATCGACGATCTCAAGGAAACGCTCGCGTCGCCAAATGCGTACTTCGAGCTCGACTACCAGATGGAGAACGATATCCAGGTTACATGGCTGACCGGCTTCAGCTCGATGGACCGCGTCAATGTCACCGGCAGTTCGGTTCCGTTCCTGCTGTCGACGCGGGAGCGGTCCGAGGACTTTACCCAGTACAGTTCGGAACTGCGCTTCACGTCCGGGCCGGGTCGCATCGAGTGGATGACCGGCCTGTTCTGGCAGGATACGAATCTCGACATCGAGGCGAACAACCCGAGAGCCAGCGTATCCCGCGGATTGCGCTACAACTTCGCCAACGAGCAGCAGGAGTGGAAGTCGGCTTTTGCAACCCTGACCTTCAACTTCATGGACGACAGGGCCTCATTCGATGTCGGGGGGCGCTGGACGGATCTCGACAAGACCGGCGCCATCTCTCAGGTCTCCTCCACCTGGATCTACGACGTCAATCCCTGCGATCCGCGAGCCAATACCGTGGGCCGCGTTCCCGGCACGGGCGACAACAATCCGGCGACGTGCCCGCTGCATCCCGACGCCGTCCGGGTCACAGCCGCCGACGCCGAGTTCCTGCTGCCCGGCGCCAACGTCAACAACCTCTGGCACATTCCCTACCGAGGGGACCGATATGCGCCGTCGTCCTGGATCGGCAGCCGGGCCCAGGCCGTGGGCCTGATGATTCCCGTGGATAACGAGGGCCTGCTCGGGCGCCACGACGGGCCGTTTGACGCCGACAACGGCGGCAATTTCTCCCAGAACGAATTCATGCCACAACTCACGTTTCGGTACCGTCCAAACGACGATCATTCGCTGTTCGCCCGCTATGCCGAGTCGTTCAAGGCCGGTGGGTTCGATACCGGGGTTCAGTCGCTGCCGGCCGATGTGGACGAGCTGCGGTTCGAATCCGAGTCCGGCTGGACGATCGAATTCGGCTCGAAGGGCAATCTCTGGGACGGACGTGCGCGTTACGACGTGACCTTGTTCCAGACGACGTTCAAGGACTTCCAGGTACAGAGCGCGACAGGGCTGCTTGAGAACCCGTTCATTGCCATCAACGCTGGTGAACAAATGGTCAGCGGCGTGGAGGCAGGCCTGACCAGCGCCGTGTCCGACCGTTTGACGCTCAGCATTGCCGCCGCGCTCATGAACGGCGAGTTCACCTACTTCCCGGACTCGGGCTGCAATCGGCCTGAACTCAGGGACGCCGCGACCGGCCCGTGCCGGACATTGGAGGAAGCCATCGCCCTGGGCAACCCGGATCTCGAAGGCACGATCGACCGATCGGGTACGCCGTCGCCGAAGACGCCGGACTACAAGGTCGTGTTCGGCGTGGATTGGGAGACGCCAGTCTCCCAGGGATTCCTCCTGAGCCTGAATGCGAAGGGTTACATATCCGATGGTTATCTCACCGATACGAGCGGCTTCGATCCGGTCATCAGTATGGATGAGCACGCGGACCTGAATCTGACGGTCGGCATCGGCCCGCAGAATGGACCGTGGGAGGTCGCCGTTTACGGGCGCAATCTGCTGGAACCAAAGGTCACCTATCATCCGGAAGACGATGTGCGGGACGATGGAATCGTCTCCCAGCACCTCTCGCGGAACAATTTCGCGACATACGGTTTCAAGTTGCGCTACAACTTCGAATAGGGAAAGCGCGAGGTGCTGAATTTCCTCGACAGGCATGCCGGGAACGCCGGTTCCCACTGAACGGAGAAATGACATGAAAGGCCATTTGCTCGCGGCGGGCGTGTGGAGCGCCGGATTGCTGGCGGCCTTGAGCGCGCCCGTGCCCGCGCACCACAGCAATGCGGCGTATGGCGACGGGGTCACGGAGTTTCAGCAGGCGAAGATCACGAAATTCGCGTGGGCGAATCCACACTCGCTGATCTATTTCGACGCCACGGATGCGGATGGCAACGCCGTGCAGGTGGTGGTCGAGACCGCGGCTCCCCAGGCGCTGCGGTTGATCGGTTGGACCAAGACATCACTCATGCCCGGCGATGTCGTTACCCTGCGCGCTTACATGGCCAGGAACGGCGAGCCTGTGGGCCGGCTGAACAAGATCATTTTTGCCAACGGTACCGATCTGCACGACACGCAGTTGGGCGGCGACGAGGGAGGAAAGACCCGGTACGATCCCCACGGCTTCAGGAATTAGCACGGCATGAAGGCGCCTTCCATCATCGTTTCGGTCGCCCTGTCGGCGTGCCTCGCCGCCGCGGCGGGCCACGCTCAGGACATCGACCCCGCGGATTACATTCGCGAGGGCGTGCCCAGGATGCCGAACCCGCCCGGACCGGCGCCCGTGCAGGATCTCGCGGGTGTTTGGGTCGGACCGCAGGACAGGGAATTGGGCGAAATTCCGCCGCTGACGCTGGCCGGGCAGGCGCTGTTCGAAACGCGGCATTCCTACCGGGCCGCTGCCAGCAACGATGGCCTGGGAGTCTCGAACGATCCGTTCATCACCTGCGATCCCCTCGGGTTTCCCCGCAACCTGCTGGCTCATGCGGTCAGCAGCCGCGGACGCTTTGTTTTCGGGTCCGCGCCGGACCGCATTCTGATCGCGTACGAGCAGCAGCGCATCTGGCGGGAGATCTGGATGGACGGGCGAGCGCTTCCGGAAGAGGTGGATGTGAGGGGAGCGCCCGAATCGAGATATTACGGCTATTCGGTCGGTCGCTGGGACGGCGATCACACGCTGGTCATCGAGACGACCGGTCTGGATGAACGGCCCTGGCTGGATGAAGTGGGGCATCCGCGCAGTTCTTCGGCGCGATTCGAGGAGCGGTACACGCGTCTGGACGAGTACAACCTGCAGCTTACGGTCACTATCGACGACCCCGAGTTCTACACGAGGCCATGGACCTGGATGCGGGCGAATTTCTACTGGGTACAGGGCCAGGAGTTTGCGGAGACGATCTGTATTCCGTCGGAGGGCATCGAGTACCGTGACGCGCTTGCCAGGCCGTCGGGGATAGAGACCGAGATCCCGTAGCGGGCCGGAGCATGGGCCGCCAGGTTGGAAAAGGAGGAATATGCGAATGAGCGAAAGATGGTTCGTCCTCGTGCTCGCCCTTGGCGGTGCGCTGGTGGCCGTTCCGAACCACTCGGAGGGGCAGACGGCGGGCGCGGCCCGGGTTCAGAGTCCGCGGCTCAAGCTGACGATCCCCAGCTTCGGTGATGCGGATACGATTCCGTTGCAGTTCACGTGTTACGCCGACGGCGGCACGGCGATATCGCCGCCGCTGCGATGGGATCACGTACCGGAAGGGTCCGGGAGTTTCGTGCTGATGCTCACCGGCCCGGAAAACCACCGCCGCAGGAGTCACACTGTCGCATTCTTCTGGGGCCGCTGGAACATCCCGGCCGGCGCCAGGGAACTCGCCGAAGGCCAGCCCTCCGGTGTAGAGCAGGCAGACGGCAGTTACCATATGAAAAGCGACGACGGGATTTGGGGGTATGATCCTCCGTGCGCACCGCCGGGTGCGGGACCGATTCATTACCAGTACAAGCTGTATGCGCTTGACCGGATGCTGCCGCTTGCCGCCGATGCCACTCGGGAAGCCGTTCTTGAGGCAATGGACGGCCACATCCTGCGCGCCAGCGTATATTACGGAGTTCTGGAGCGTTCGCCGCCGCAGGGTGGTCAGGAACGGCCGCCGCCGCCCGCCAGCATTGCGGCGCCGTCCATTCCCGGCGTCATCGCTGACGGCACGATGATCGAACTGGTCGAGACGGATCTCGGGCGGACCGAAGGCCCGGTAGCCATGCGGGACGGAAGCATGCTGGTGAGCAGTTCGAACAGCATCCTCATGGTCGACTCGTCCGATAACGTCTCGACGTTCATCGAGGAATCGAACCGGACCAACGCCATGGGCTGGGACCGCCAGGGGCGTCTCATCTCGGTACAGCGTGCGCAGGGCAACGAAAAGGTGGGTGTGCTGTACCCCCCGGAGCAGGTGGCAACGCTTGCGGACAGCTTTGAGGGCCGGCCCTTCGATGCGCTGAACGACATCGCGCTCGACGAGCGCGGAGGCGTCTACTTCACAGACACGCAGGGGGTTTACTATCTGCCTCCGGGAGGGAGTGTCACCAGGATCATCGACGAAGTGCCCCGGCCAAACGGCGTCGTCCTGAGTCCCGATGAAGAAACCCTGTACGTCCACAACAAGGACGGTGTGTATATGCTGTCCTTTGAGGTGGCGCCGGACGGGGCGATATCCAACCGCCGCAACTTCGCCAGGTACGATAGCGTACGAGTCCCCGGACACGCCGATCCGTCGTGGGATGAGGACAACGGCGCAGACGGGATGGCGGTCGACAGCGAAGGGCGCATCTACGCGGCGACCAACGTCGGAGTGGAAATCTTCAGTCCGGATGGGGACTTGCTCGGCATTCTGCCCGTCCAGTGGGGCGCGGAGAATGACAGGATTCGAAAACCGCAGAACGTCGCCTTTGGCGGACCGGACCGGAAGACGCTTTACATCGTGGGCGCGGGTACGATCTACAAGGTGCGAACGTTGTCGCAGGGTCCGGAACGCCCCACGAAATAGCGATCCGGAACGGACCGATGTCGGGTATCGGGCAGATTGACGGTCTTCAGGCGAGCGCAAGCTCTCCTGGGTAGAGCGCAGGGAACAGACAAGGAGCGGACAATGCGAAAAACAGGCACGGGCATCATCGCAGCCGTAGCGGGTGTACTGCTGCTGCCGGCGCTGGCTGTCGCGCAAACCGATACGCCGCTGTCGCCGTGGAAGTACTATCCGGCGGAGGCGAGGGCCAACGAAGGGCCCGGCGGACCCGCGCCGGTGCGCGATATCACCGGAACATGGTTGGGAGAGTCATCCGGCGGGGGGGTTCCGAGGCTCGTGCGACCCGAGAGTCCGCCGCCGCTGACGCCGCTGGGCAGGCAGTTGTTCGAACAGAACATTGTGGAAGGCGAAGACGTCTCGGTTGCCGACACGAACGATCCGCATTACCGGTACTGCGATCCGTTCGGTTTCCCCCGCAACATGAACGACCAGATTCGTTCGATGACGATCGCGACGCTGCCGAACCGGACCTTTGTCCTGCTCAAGTTCATGAACATCTGGCGCGAGATCTGGACGGACGGGCGAGACCTGCCCGCCAATGTGGGCGGCAGGGGACCGGACGCCCATGATCCGACGTACAACGGCTACTCGGTGGGCTACTGGGAGGACGACTACACGTTCGTCGTGGAGACGACCGGGGCGGCTTCAGAGACCTGGGCTACCGAGACCGGTTATCCCCATAGCGTCAATGGGGTCGTGACGGAGCGCTTTCACCGCTCCAGCATGAACGATCTGACGGTGACGACGACCATGGTCGACCCCGAACTCTACACCCGGCCGGTCGAGATGGGGGAAGTGTATTTCCGGTGGTCTCCGCGCCAGACATTCTTTGATTTTTCCTGCATTCCGTCGACCGTGCAGCGGTACCTGCAGGAGATGGCCGACCCGGCCGGTACCGGTACCGGAGACGCGCCTTAGCCCGGATGCGGATCGATAGCGAAAATGATTTTTGGAGGTGGTCGATGAAAACGAAATTCATGAAGGTAGCGGTCCCGTTCGCCGTACTCGCCTCGATGGCCAGTCCGTCGTTGGCGCATCACAGCGCATCGGCGTTCGACCTGAGCGAGCCGGTCGTGCTGCCGGACGCCGTGGTGACGGAATTCATCTGGATCAATCCCCATCCGCTCATCAAGGCGGACTACACCGACGAAGAAGGTAACGTTCAGCACTGGACGATGGAGATGGGCAGCACGGTATCCTCTCAGCTCGTTGGCTGGACCAGGACGTCGCTGATCCCCGGCGATGTCGTCACGCTGTATGTCTGGCCGGCCAAATCGGGCGAAACGGTCGGCCGCTTCAACAAGGTCGACTTCCCCGACGGCACTGTCCTGCGCGATTCCCAGCGCGGCGCCGACGACGGCGGGCGATCGGACGCCGGCTTGCGCCAGTAATCGGTAACGGTCGGCGCATCGGGCGCCGAATCCGACCGGACTCACAGGCGAAACGTCTGGGTGTACTTGACCGACAGGCTCGATTCGGTGGAACGCAACCGGGAGAAGGGGCCCTCTGCGTCGAAGCCGTGATTCAGGACGATATAGAGATCCCTGCCCGCGCGCGGATTCCATCGCAGCCGGCTGTTGATTCCGACCGAGTCCGACTCGTTGTCGTACTGGATCAGGTTGACCCAGGACCAGCGGACATCGAACGCGTAGTTCGCCTCCACCTGAATCAGCTTCGTCACGAATTCTCCGGCGGGCAGATCGACGTCGTTGTACTCGTAGCCGAAGCCGAGGAAGAGGTGCTCGTTGGGGCGCCAATTGACTTCAGCGCCGGCAGAGAGAATCTCGCCATTGTAGAAATCGCCCACGTCGAGTCTCAGCTCCGGGGCGATGGTGCGCTCATCCGCGCCACCCACTTCGATCCCGATGCTGTCGAACTCGTAGTCGCCACGAGGAATCACGACGTCATCCTCGATCTCGAAAGCCTCCAGGAGAACTTCCCGATCTCGTGCCAGGTTCAGGGAAAAATCGTCGCCGGTATGAGTTTCCAGCTCTACCAACTCCAGAAAGAATCGGCTGCTTTCGAGACCTCCCGAGATCCTCTCGAAGCTCTCGAAGTTGATGCCTGACTGGATCGATCGAAGCCAGCGATGGCTGGCGGGTCGGTAGCTGTGTCCGAGTGCCAGCTCCGTCCTTTCGATGCCCGACCGGTTCACGAAGCCCAGTGCCGGATTGAAGTCTTCGGAGAAGGTATCGTATGCCAACTCGCCCCGGAATCCTTCGCTGTTCGGTGACGCAAGACGCAGTCCCCAGGCGGTTTCGTCGCCGTCGGTTCCCTCGGTATCGGACTGCTGAAACCAGAGTTCGCCTTCCAGCGTCCGGTCTCCCGGCAGGCGGGTATTTCGATAGCGAAAGTCCGCGCCGGCCAGCGAGTTGCCCCGGTTGCTGCGCGGATCGCCGTTGGTGAGGATCATGCCGACGCTGGACTCCTCCAGCACGTTGGCCGAGATTCGGCCCACAAAGAGGTTGCTGTCGTCTACGTCGTTGAATCCTTCCTGCTGGATATCCAGTACACCCACGTTCCACCGGCCGACGCGTCCCGTGACCTTGGCGCCAACCTCAAGATCCACGGGCTGGCCCCTGTCGCCCAGCCCGATGCGGCGCGAATGGAAGGGGATGCCGTTTCTCTCCAGCCCGCCGAAAGAAAATATGTCGACGTCCTGCAGGAAGAAATCGCGCTTCTCCGGGAAGAACAGCGAGAAGCGAGTCAGATTGATCTGTCGATCGTCGACCTCGGTCGCGGAGAAGTCCGTGTTCAGCGTCAGGACGCCCGCCAGCGACGGCGTGAAGTTATAGAATGCATCCAGGGACGGATCTGTCCGGGAGCCCGAGCTGCTCGCCTCGTAGTCCCTGGACCGAGTGGTCACGATCGAGGGCACGATATCCAGGCCCACACCCTGCTGCAGCCCGGTCAGACCGGAAATCACACCGGTCGCTCCAGGGTTGACGTCGCGATTGAAGGACACCCAGGCGATATCTTCCTGCTTGCGCGCGATGCTGCGTTCCACCGTGAATCCCCAGTCGGCATTGTTCGGGTCGAAATTCAGCGTCTTGAAGGGTATGGAAAATTCGGCCGCCCAGCCTTCATCGTTGATCCGGGCCTCTGCGTGCCAGATACCCTCCCAGTCCTGGTTCTGCTCGGTCGGCGTTTCAAAGATCCCGTCCCGGCGATTCCCGACCGGGTTGACCTGGAAGCTGTATCCCGTGCGCTTGTTGTTGAAAGGATCCAGCAGGACGGTGAACGAATCATCGAACCACATCCCCTGGCCCTGCACCATTTGTCGTGCGCGTATCTGATCCGGTTCGCTGTCGAACATGCGGGCCGCAATGTAAAGGTTGTCGTCATCGTAGAGTACGTAGACTTCGGTATGCTCTGTCGGCTCGCCGTGGTCCACGGGGTCGAACTGGTGCAGATCGTCGATTACCGGCGCAAGCGTCCACGGCGAATCGTCCAGAACGCCGTCGATCGCCGGCGCGGTCCCGGTCCGGGCTATTCTCAGCATCTTGTCGCGTTCGGCCGATGCGCTCGAGGCCGGGTTGTCCTGGCCGTGCGCGTGGCCGAAGCCCAACGCAAGCGCCAGCAGGGTAACCCCATGAGGAGCACCGCCTGTCTTCAGCGGACGAAAGTATTGATCCTTCATAAGGATAGCCCTGTAAATCAATCGGTTGAGTTGCCTGTTCCGGTGTTGCGCGCAAGAATTACGAGGAGCAGATCTCGATATCGCCGTTCAGTGTCCGGGCACGAACGCTCGGCGCGTTGTCGGGGCCATCGACAAGCAACTCGCGTCCCGAGCCGGAGCTTGACGGCTGATCCTCATACCCGAAGCAGTCTTCGATGCGGCCGCTGAACGATCCCAGGTCCAGCGTCAGGTTGCCTTCTTCGCCGATGTCGAGTTCCACGTCGCCATTGATCGTTTCCGCACTCACTTCGGCTCCGGCACTCAGGGTGGCCTGAACCTCGATGTCTCCGTTGCTGGATTCAAGCTGAAGCATCGAAACGTTGGCGACGTCGAGTTCTATGTCGCCGCTCACTGTCGACGCCGTCAATTGATTCAAGGGGCCGCGAGCTTCGATCTCGCCGCTCAGGGTCGTCAGTACGACCGCACCCAATTCGGAAGCATTGGAGTTCGGCAGCTCTCCAGGCACACCGAACCCGGTCCGGTTGGAGACCGACACGTCTCCACTTGCCGACTCTGCGGTAATGGGCCCCGACCAGATTTCCGTCTCGATATCGCCGCTGATCGTATTCAGCGACTGGCTGCCATGGATGCCCGCGATCAGCCCCTCGGCGTCGGTCGTCGAGAATGTCAGACTGCTCTGGCGCGGCATCCTGACAAAGATGTCGGTTTCGCCGCCGTACTGCGGTTCGGTGCCCTCGGGAACGGGAATTACGTTGAGCAGTATCTGTTCTTCGTTCCGAGTCAACTCCACGCGAATCGCGTCTTCACCGAGTTCCCCCGAAATTTCGATTTCGTCCTGGTCCCATCCCCTGACGATCAATTCGCCCATCGCCATCGAAATGGAGACCTGTCCCGGAACAGGTGCCGGGAAAATCCGTTCAAATGTCTGCTCATCGATGACGACAGGGTCAGCTGTCTGGCCATGGGCGTGTCCGGCAAGCAACGCCGCAGCCAACATCGTTCCCAGGTTCCCGTTCGCTGACTTCATATTTCCACCGCTTCCGCCTGATCGCTCGTCAATCGGACCAGCTGATCCCGAACCGATTGGGCCCGATCCTGCGCGGACATCAGCAGTTCGTTCAGCAAGGGATTATCGGGCTCCGTTTCAGAGGCCTCCTCGATCCCGAGCCAGGCATGCTCGAATCCGGCCAGGTCCGTCTCGACCACGGCCCGCGTACTTGCGGGCAGTTGATCGAGCGTCGGCTGGATTTCCGCCAACAGCTCGGCCCGAAGCTGGGCGGGCTGCGTCAGTTGTCCTGGCTGCGTGAACATCGATGCCAACGGAAACCATGCCGCGAACAGGTAGCCTGCGGCGGCCGCTACCCCGATCGAGGCCCAGCCGCGGGGCTGCCACGCGGCCCGAGAGTTCGATGCCGCCCGGCCGCGGGGCTCGAGACGTGAGGATATCTCCGGCCAGAGGTCTCTCTCGGGCATGACTTCGCGCGCCATGTCGGCGACGCGCTCATCCAGTTTTTCGGCACGGGGATCCTGTTTGTCACTCATGCTGCTTCTCCTGACCCAGCACGCCCATCAGTGTCTGGCGTGCCTGATGATAATGGGCTCTCGCGGTTCCGGCAGAAATTCCGAGAAAATCGGCGACTTCTTCGTGGCTGTAACCGTAAACGGCCTTCAGTACAAAAACGTGGCGGCGCCTCATCGGCAGGCCGGCAATGGCGTCTTCGATATCGAGCGCCGCCACAGTACCGCTTTTCTCCGAAGCCGGCTCGTCCTGCGCACGCACCAGCTCAAATCGTCGCTTGCGTCGCCGCTCTTCCATCAGCGCTTCATTGACCGCTATCCGGTGAAGCCAGGTCCCGAACTCGCTGCGTCCTTCGAACCGGTCGAGCTGAGCCCACGCCTTCGTGAAGGTGAGCTGCACACAGTCTTCCGCATCCGCCGGCGACGCAAGTATCCGCAGGCACAGACCGTAAACAAGACCTGCGAAGTGCCGGTAAAGCTTCTCGAAGGCATCGATGTCGCCGCCCTGAGCCGCTCGTACACAGCGCATTACGCTCTTGCTGTCCAAAGCTTCCAACCCCGGTTGCGGGCCGGAAACTATTGTCGCAGCTTTTCGCGACACGCTCGTTCTGTGCACACGCCGGCCCATCGAGGTCCCTGAATATCTCGTTGGATGCGCGGGATTGGCAGTTCGTTTATTTCGCTTGTCCGAAATACCCGATCACTGCTCTTGCTCGCAGACATTCACATCCTGCTCAGAAATTCCCGGCAACGAGGACCGTCCAATGCCGGGTCGCTAGAGGTTGGGGTGGCTGTGTCAGCTAATGTTTGTAAGGCGTACCCGGTGGCTCACCGGCTTTGCCACACCCGTCTCACGCTACTCGGGAAGCGCGCAATCGAAGGGTTTGATCTCGTGCCCGGGCACCCAGGTCCAGACGATTTCCTGGACCACGGGCTCGGTGAAGTTCACCGGATCCGTGATCCGCCCCGTCCAGTGGAGTTCCGTGCCGTCCTCGCTCAGCGTGAAGCGTTCGTCGATGACGACGTCCTCGCTCTGGGGCGTGCCGAGATCGTCCACGTAGCGCCAGGCGATGTCGGTGGTCCGGACCACCAGCGTCCTGTCTTCCCAGCGGCCGACCGAACGGCCCATGCGCGGCTGCGCGGGCTCGCCGGTGCCGTTCATGAGAATCGTGCGCAACCCGTCCCACTCCTCCAGCAACATGACGATGGTGTCACCTTCCTCGCGAAACTCGACGGGATACGGATTGTCCATCGCCGTCGGCATCCCGGGCGGAATGCATTGCAGCGCCGGATCCTGCTCCGGATCCCATTGGGCCTGCGCGGCTCGGCCCGCCTCGGTCAGCGGGTACCCGAAGTCGACGTGACCCGTTCTGGGCCGCTGCAACGGAAGCCAGACGCGAAAGATATCGGATCGCAGTTCTTGAGCCTCGTTCTTCGCGTCTTCCAGCGCCTCATCGGTCAGCCCGTAACGCTGCCGCTCTCCCGCCTGCAGCAGGACCTCTTCGCCGTCGGGCAGGACGATCGAGCCCGCAAACATGGCCTTCAGGCCGTCACGGCCCAACCTGCCGTAGACGCTGACACGCTCGCCGACCGTTACGCTGTCACGGGGTACGCCGAGGCGCTGAACCGTGTTGACCGAACCGAAATCGACCTCCCACACGTCTTCCTGCCCGCCTTCGGCCTCGACGGCGATGAGCAGGCGCACGTGGGGATTTCGCCAGAACACGTCCGCAATGACGCCTTCGATCTCGCCGAATGCATTCGGCTCGTAACGTCCGGTCGCCGCATGATGCGCGCTGGCGGTAACGGTGCAGAAAAGCAAGACAGGCAAGGCACTCAAACGAATCATTTTCTTATCCCCGGTTGAACTGGGCGTTACGGTACCAGAAGTGAGACCGATCCATCGACCTCAAGGTCATCCGTGACGCACAGCGAAGACGCGCGGTTCCGGTCCGAGCTCACGGCGCCTCGTCGAATGCCGTTCTCACGGTGGAATCGATCATGGCGGTTCCGTTCTCCTGCCAGTCGGAGAGCCGCGGGACAAGCTCGCTCGTCAGCCGTTCGACGATCTCGTCGGCTGAAAGCCCCTGAGTCTTGAGTTCACCGACGCGCGCCTGAATCGTGGCGAAGTACTCCTCGTACGCGTCGATTACCGTTGCATCGCCCAACGGGCCATGGCTCGGGACCACAACCTCGGCATCGAGCGATTGTATCGCGTCCAGTGCCTTGAGCCAGACGGCAACACCGGAACTTGGACTCGCGAGCCTCGGGTACCTCCGCATCGCGACGTCACCGGTAAACAGCACGCGGTCCTCGTCGACGAAGAAGACGGTGTCGCCGCGCGTGTGCGCGGGCCCGACAGCGTACATCTGCACGGTAATTCCACCCAGGTCCACGCTGTACTCGTCGTCGAAAAACACATCGGCCGGCCTGAAATAAGCCCCTTCAAGGAGGTTCGCCAACGCCTCTGTTCGTTGCGCGAAACGCTCGGCATGCGACATGCGGAACTCCTCGATGTCGTGTTGCTGGTCGCGGGACCGGATCATGGTGGCGTCCTCCGGGAAAGCCCCGGCGCCGAGGTCGTGTTCGGAGTGATAGTGGGTGGAAACGACGTAGAACTCGTCGTTGTCGCTGAGCTTTCGCGCTTCTTCCAGCACGATCTCGCCGTTCGCCAGACCCAGCCCGGGGTCAATGACCATTGTTGCCCGATCGCCGATGACGATACCTACATTGGGGATGTACCTGCGGCCGTCGTCGAGAATCACGTAAACGTGATCGGAAATCTTCAGGGCATCGTCCTGCTCGATCAGAGGCGCCGGGTCGGAAGCCTGTGCCCAGCCGGCCACAACCCAGCAGATGGCTGACGCGGCGCCGGCGAGCACGGTCAATATTCGTTTCGGATTCATCGGGGAGTCACCTTCTTTCGGGTTTTCAATTCCAGGCCCGCTCAACGCCGTGCCCGCGCGCCGTGTCGCCGTGCATCGGCGTGACAAAACCCGACACGCAACCCGGCGATCCATCCTTCAGCGGATGGCAGCGCATTCTGATCCGGTCGCCCGGCCGAATGTGTTCCTCGGTGACGCCGGCCGCTCGAATCGAGGGCGGACTCGCGCCCTCCATGACCCACGTCTGCACCTGACCCTGCTCGTCCTCAACGTCCAGGTAAATCCAGGTGTGAGGAAACAGCCAGTGGACCTGGCTGACGGTACCTTCCAGCTCCACCAGCGTTACGAGGTCGAAGTTGGAGCGCGAGTGGTGCGCACTTGCCGGCGCGACTGCAGCAACCGAGAACACGGCTGCCGAAACCAGAATCAGCGATCGATACGGCATATTGAACACTCCTGAAGTCACAGCAACTCACCTCGTGCGGGGTGGAACCGGATCGAATCGACCCGATGCGGGACGGTCCGGACTCCCACGGTTTCCAGTGTAAACGAGGGCGTTTCAGTTCCACGCCCGTTCTACAAAATGAAGGCTTCATTCGTGAAGGGGATCGCCGAGAATTTGTTTCGTGAAGATTCATTCTCGGCGGGGGGTCAGTTCCAGGCTCGCTCGACGCCGTGCCCGCGCGCCGTGTCGCCGTGCATCGGCGTGACGAAACCCAACGCGCAGCCCGGCGAGCCGTCCTTGATCGGATAGCAGCGCACGCTGATCGGATCGCCCGGCTGAACGTCGTCCCTGCTGACACCGGCCCTTTCAACCCCGGCCGGAGTACTGGCTCCCATTGCCCACATCTGCACCTGGCCGTCTGCGTCCTCGACCTCCACGTAGATCGCCACGTGCGGGAAGATCCAGTGGACCTGCCTAACGGTTCCCTCCATTTGCACCAGCGTCGTCATGTTGTAGTTGGCGTACGAGTGATGCGCCCGGGCGGGCAGGATAGCGGCAACCATACAGAAGAGCGCGAAAACCATAACCAACAATCGACTCTGACAATTTTTCATCCTGGACACTCTTGAAACCACAGCAGGTCATCGCCTCCGGGAGGGAACCGGAAACGTCGGGGAATACGGTGCGTCATACGCGATCCGTATTCCGTATTCGTCGAGGAAATTCATCCCGTTCGAGAAAAGTACCGGTGGCGGCATTCCGGGCGGTGTATTCGCCTCCGTCATATAGAGGTAGTTCTCATGCCAGAAGATGCTGGCGAACGATCGTGAACCGTCCTCATTGAGGAGTTGAATCCTGATACCTCCGATCCGGCCCTCGGTAGCAGGCCCGAAAAACGTTACCTCGCTCCCGCGTTGGAGGAAGCCGAACGCCGCATGCAGGGTCGCTCCGCGGATGTCGAACTCAACATTGTTGGCGCAAATGCCGGGGTTGTCACCGCCGCGGAGATCGCCGGTGGCGGCTTGACAGGCCTCATTCGCCTTCTCGTGCAGCTCGTTCGCCCCGTTCCAGTCGACGGCCATCGCCGAATACGTCCCGAAGTCATCCTCGGCGGTATAGACGCGCGCCGGCAGAGTGATGCCGTAGCCCGTTACGAACGTCGACTCGTGGACCGTTGGTTCACCCGGAAAATTAATGCTGAAGCGATCGTCGAACGCCAGGTACTGACTCCATTCCCGGGCGTGGACGGGAGCTGTTTCGAGCGCGAATATGCCTTCCCCGAACCGAAAACCCGATTCGCCGTCCCCTTCGCGATAAATGTTGTGGCACGCGTCGCAGACGGCGCCACGGAACTCCTCCGTCGCCTGTCGGACGGGCATTTCGGGCACATCCCAGGTGCGGCTCATCATCTCTTCCAGCCTGGCGAGACGGTCCACTCCATCCCTGACGATTTCGACCGCATCGGCGCGCTCCCGTGAGGACCAGAAACGCGGCAGGCTTCCCTGGAAGTTCCGGCGCAGGATCGCGACGCTCCGCCGGGCGTCCTGGTACGCGGCGGCCTCGACCGCCGCCTCCACGGCACCGAGGGCCTCCCGATTGGACTCCATCAAGGCGGCATAATCCTCGAGCGAGATGTCTTCCTGCCCGGCAACTACCTGGAAGACCAGGGCGGCTGCAACACCTGCCACGATCCGACGCATTACCAGAACCTCCCGGGCCACCAACCTGATGTATCGTCCCATAAACAACCTATATGGTGATGAGCGTGTCCATTACGATCGGATCATAGCTCGTACCGGAAGCCAAGGTAGGCTGAATACGAGACACCGAAATTCGTATTGAACTCGGGCGCAAACGGTATCGGTGCATCGACGGTAATGTCGATCGGCCACGCGCCGAGTGCATTGTCCGCCGTGCAGCCGACGATCTCACTGGTGCCGCTGAACTGATTGGTGCAGTCATATCCGGTGTTCAGCAAACCGAACGACCAGTCGACGCGCAGATTGTCGGTCGGCGACCAGGAGACTGGCACGAAAGCGTTTGTTTTTCATAACGAATCCTCGATCAACTGGTGTAACGATGTCGTCGTCACCGATCCCGGCAGGTTGCCAGATGCGTCTACGCCAGCCAGGTACGGGGTATGACACTCCACCTCGATAAACTCGTAGTTCTCCTGGTAGAGCTTCTTCCAGACCATCTCCCAGGGCTCGTAGAGGTGCCCGGGGTCGTTGATGATCATCTCCATCTCCACCATGGGACCCTGGGTCGGGTCATCGAGCCGCCGGTATGTTTCGACCGTGGTGACCTGATCGGTGAGCTGGTGACCCGGGGTACCGGTCGGCCCGGCCGTGATATGCGTTGACTCGATAATGAGCCTGTCGCCCTCGTAACGCGCCGTCGAGCGGCCGAGCTTCAGATGATCGTCGTCGGGCTGTCCGGCATCGCGGCCGTCGAAATGGATCGTTCGCACGCCACCGTACTCCTCGTAAGAGAGCACGACACGATCATCGAACTGTTCGATGCGAACGGGGTGCGGCGTGAACCCGGCCTGCCGAATCAGGGTCGGGTCCTCGCACGCGACCTGCGGATCGTTCGCGGGGTCCCATTCGGCCTGCATCGCGGCGCCCGCCTCGTTGAACGGTGGCAGGCGATGGTCGAAGAAAGCCGGACGGCCGCGGCCGCGGCCCCAGGTGCCCGTCAGGTTTGGAAGGCCGTCGGCCCGCGTGAGCGCAAGTGAGAGGATCTCGGCGGGCTCCCTGCTGTCGGCAAAGTTCTCCAGGGGGAGATCCCGCAATACGATCTTCGACTCGGGGTCCAGAACCGCGACGGATTCCATTGAAATCATGGGCCGGTTGTTGCGCCCCGCGCGGCCGTTGATCCGGACATGATCGCCGATGGAGAGCGTATCCGCCGACCAGCCGGCGCTGCGCAAACCGGTCGCGGAACTACCCTCGACCATCCAGGTCTCGGAAGCGCCGCCATCGTCGGTTACGGCGATATAGAGCAATACGTGAGGGTTTCTGAACACGTAACGTTCCACGACGCCTTCGCGCATGATCCGCTCGTCAGTGAACGACGCGGCGAAAGAGTGGTGGGCCTTGACCGGCAGGACCGCAGCACCCGCACACAGGGCTGACGAAACCAGAATCAGCGATCGATACGGCATATTGAACACTCCTGAATTCACAGCGGCTCACCGCGTGCGGTGTGGAACCGGATAGAGCGGCGAATATCGTTCCCCATAAGTAATCCGCCTGCCTTCCTCGTCGAGGAAACCCAGCGATGTCGAGAAGAGCAGCGGAGGCGGCATGCCCGGTGGCGCGATCGCGTTGGCGATGAGAAGGTGATAGTTGTGCCAGAAAATAACGGCATACGACCGCGAGCCGTCATTGTTCAGAAGCTGGATCCCGATACCTTCAACCATCTCGGTGTTGGCCGACCCGAGATGCGTCACCTCGCTGCCGGGTTCCATGAGACGGAAGGCGGCGTCGAGCGTGGCCCCCCGGATCTCCCTCTCGTAGTAAAGGCGACTGCAGTGGCCCGGGTTGTCACCGCCCCGAAGATCACCGGTGGCAAGTTCACAGGCCTCGTAGGCTTCGGCATGCAGCGCCTCGGCTTCGCTCCAGTCAACGGCTGTCACGGTATACGTTCCGAAGTCGTCTTCGGCGGTATAGGTACGCGCCGGCAGGGTGAAACCGTATTCGGTCTCGTACGTCGTCTCGTCAATGGATGGATCAGTCGGTAAATCGATGCTGAAGCGGTCATCGAATGCGAGATACTGGCTCCATTCCTGCGCCTGGCCAGGCAGCGCTCCGAACGCGAGTGCCAGCGTGGCCCCGGCGAACGTGATCGTTCCTGACGGCGTCGATCCGACTCGGGTTGGAAGTGGCGCCCGCCATCGCCCGGATCTGCAGTGGTTCATGGATTTCACGTAAGCATCTTGTATAAATCAGATAGTTATTATCACGTAATAAAGTAATGTCTTCTAACCAGGAGACAGCCGAGTACCGCAGGAATGGCCATCCGCAAGTGTGCGATTTCGGCGCCGATGAAGGGTGCGCGCAGTTCGGCCATGAAGGGAGCGCCGATCCAGAACGGTGCGTAAAAGCCGAACATCGTAACCAGCATGATCCACCACATCGCGGGACTTCGGAATTTCGGCGCGAGGAACATGATGGCCAGGATCACCGCACTGGCCGTGAGGTCCCCCACGCCTTCGCGAAAGAAGTGGTAGTAGCTGTGGGACTGAAGGAAGGAGGTTTCGGTCAGCAGGGAATCCGGATCGCCGATATGATTGAACGTGGCGGATATCGGTACATAGCCGGCCACCAGTCCGAACATGACCAATACGCGAGCGGTCCAGATGTTTGTGAGTTGTTCCAGAAGCTTGGCCATCCCCATACCTCGATAAACTGCAGTTAACGAATCGCTATTGGCCCCGGCGCGGCAACCCCGGCCGAAAAACGGGCGGTACCCGTGCTGCGGCCACTGGTACGGCATCATGAGGTTGACGCAGCACTAGCTGTCCCCACTGAAAATCATCGTCACCTGGCGGCGAACGAACTTGCATCCGGTATCCGTCATGACCATCTGATCGTCGTAGTCCGCCATGAGGTATTCCGTAGCCGGTACCGAGCCGGGCGATTCCGGCGTTACCCCCTCGTAGATAAGGGAATAACTTTTCGCCGTTATGCGGCCCGAATCGTCAATGTCCACGACAATGGAGCCGGTCAGATGCCTGTCGAGTTCCGATGGGTCCGACGTTCGGACACGTTCGGCTATCGCGTCCCGGCCTTCCGTGGCGTTGCTGCCGATCACGATGACACCGTCTTCGACGAACAGGTTGGAATACCGCTCGGCATCCGGCTGATCGCGATAGATGGCGGAACGCTGAATGGTCTGCGTGCACTCGGAGATGATTTCGAAGCGCGACATTTCCTGCGCCGAAGCCGTTCCCGCGAAACACAGGGCAACGATGCCGGGAGCGATAAGTCGAATCAGCCTGTCTGTCATCTGCATATCCCTGCAAACCTCGTATCGATCTTTCACCATAAGAGTTTGATGCTCGAGTTTCGCAATTCGTTTAGTTCGCCGGTCCGATCACCGGGAGTCAGTCGGCGGCCTCATGAACAACCTCGCCTCCCACCATGGTCATCACGGGCCGGATTTCGCGTACTTCGTTCGCCGGAACGGTCAGATAGTCCCGGTCCAGCACCACCAGGTCGGCAAGTTTGCCTGCTTCCAGTGTCCCCAGATCGTCCTCCATGAACAGGATATGGGCGTTCGACCGGGTGTGGGCAATCAGGGCCTCCTCCCGCGTGAGGACCTCGTCAGCCTCGAACTTGACCCTGTCCGGGAACACCTTGCCCGAGGTGTACTCCCAAAGCGCGTGGAACGGGTTGTACGTTGCCACTATCGTCCCGTCGGACCCGAGTCCCCAGAGTATCCCGCTGTCCTGAATCATGCGGATGGGCGGCGAAGGTCTGCCCTCGTCTCTAAGCTGACCGGAGAGGGTGTGATTGGTCAGTGTGATGTTCCAGCCCAGATCCCGCGCCCGTTGCACGGTCTCCTCGCTGACCCGATTGGCGTGTCCCAACGACCAGCGCAAGTCCCCGATCGGATACTCCTTGCTGACTTCCTCCGAGATCGAAATCATCCTTTCGGCCGTGCTGCCCTGCATCGCGTGCTCGTTCACGTACCAGCCGTTTCTGGCCGCCGCGCGGATGATGCCATGCCAGGCGGCATAGATGTCTTCGGAGAACGGAACATCCGACCGCGGCGAGTCATGCAACGGCCCGTAAACGTGCTCCCCGATGCCGAACATTCCGAATCGTTCGTCACGTTGAAACGGCTCCTCACGATCCAGCATCTCGGCGGCTGCGATGGCAGTCCGCGGTGAATCGGCCCAGTAGCGGGCGGCATAGAAGACACGCAGGGACAATTCGCCCGCTTCATGGAGTGCCTCCACGGGAGCGTACGAGCCGTCCAGATAGCCTGCGTCGTAGACCATCGTCACGCCCATGCTGGTCAGGTAGTCATTGAAGGCGCGAACCTCATCCTTGCGTTCCTCGAGCGTCTCCGCGAATGGAAAATGCTCGAGTGCCGCGTTCATGACCGTCCGCCCGTCCTGACTGTTGGTCCTGACGACGGAGCCGCCCTCATACAGCTCCGGAATGGCCGGGGCGATCTGATCGACGGCCAGACTGTTCATGTAGAAGGTGCTGTAGGTTCTTTGTATGAAGACCGGGTTATCGGGCGCGGCCGCATCCAGTTCCTCCCGGGTAAAGCCTCCCGGCTCGTCCGCGAACTGTTGCTCGCTCCACCCGCCGAGGATGAATATCCACCGGCCCGGCCCCAGTTCCTTCGCCCTTGAGGAAATGCGTGCCATGACCTCACTGCGTGACGTGACGCCGTGAATGCGGGTCTCGTACGCCGCAAAGTTCGTGGCTCGCAGATAGTGGATGTGGTTGTCGATCAACCCCGGAATGACCGTGCGGCCTTCCAGGTCGATCTCTTCGGTATCGTCACCGGCCAAAGGGCGGATCTCATCGGTCTCCCCGACAGCGAGAATCCGTTCCCCGCGGATGGCGATTGCGCTGGCCACCGAGAAGTCCCGGTCGACGGTCAGGACCTTGCCGTTGTAGAGAATCCGGTCCGGCGCCTGCCCCGAACCCAGGCCCGGGAGCAGTAGACACAGGGCCAGGAGAGCGTGAATTTTCAGTTTCAGTTGCATTGTCAAGGCCTCCGTTGTCGCCAACCATCGCCAGGATCAGGTCGGCGTCACAGGCTCCTTAAACAGGACAGCCCGTAAGAATCAGTACGGCCTGCAAGGCGCCTACATTATTACGTTGGATGCTCGAAACTTGCGGTTCGTTTATTTACCGACCCGAATCTTTGGGGCCGGTGCATACGCCCGCTGATGGTGCAATTGCATGTGCGAGCCCACGGTTTTCGATGGACTGCACGGCGTTTTTCACCGTGAGCACGATTCCAATGCAAGCCTTGGGGAATTGTAGGAATAGGTCGAAAAAAGTATAGTACTCTTATACTCAGGTATTAAAAGGTATACTACCGTGGAGCATCACGGACAACTCCCCCAAAAAATACGTACCGCAATTCGACAGGCCAGAAGAGCACAGGGCAGGAGCCAGCTCGACGTGGCCCGCGATGCGGGGTTGACGCAGAAGCATGTTTCCAACATCGAGACGGGCAAGATCGTTCCGCGATTCGACACCCTGCTTGAAATCGCGTGGGCGCTCAACCTCGACATGGTGCTCGTCCCTCGCGACGTGACGGCGTTGGTCAACTCGCTCGTTCGCGGTCAGTCCGACACCGATGCGTTAAGCGCCCCGGAGGCGCCGTGGTTCGAGGGCTTGATCGATGACGAGGGCCAATAGCCCGATGGGATCGGTACTCGAGGTCTTTCTGGGTGATGTTCATGTCGGGGTGCTCGCCCGCGAAGCCGGCGGGAGGGTCCGATTCCTGTTCGCCGAGCGGTACGCGGAGATGTCAAACCGCCCCACGCTCAGTCTCTCTTACGAGGCTACGCCGGGGGTACTGATGAGCGTTGCGCCCCGGGCATACACTGGACGCCTCCCGCCGTTCTTCTCGAATCTGCTCCCGGAAGGTCCGCTGCGCGATCTGCTGATCCGGCGGGCGGGAGTGCGGCCTTCGGATGAGTTCGCTCTGCTTTGTGCGCTCGGAGAGGATCTGCCAGGGGGAGTCAGGATTGTCGACCCCGGGGCGGTGGCCGGCATCGACACCGATCATCCCGACCACCAGGAGCTGGATGAACCGGAGGAGGCGCCGCTACGCTTTTCGCTGGCCGGTGTACAGCTCAAAATGTCGGCAGTCCTCAAGGCGAACGGCGGGCTGGCGATCCCGGCAGGGGGCGTTGGCGGCGACTGGATCGTCAAGTTGCCGGCCATGAGAATGGAGGCCGTGCCGGAAAACGAATTCGCGATGATGACGTTGGCCGCCGAAATCGGCATTCCCGTACCCGAAGTCCGGCTGGTCGCGCCCGATGAGGTGTCAGGCTTGCCGGAGGAGCTGCGCGATTGGCCGGACCGCGCGTTGGCGGTTCGGCGGTTCGATCGGCGGGAAGGCGGAGTGCGGGTTCACATGGAGGACTTCGCGCAAGTGTTCGGGAAGTTCCCGGAAAGCAAGTACGAAGGCCACAGCTACGCGAACATCGCCGCCGCGTTGGCCATTACGACCTCCATCGGGCGGGAAGAAGCGATGGCCTTTGTCCGGCGGGCTGTATATTCCGCCCTGATCGGCAACGGAGACGCGCACCTGAAAAACTGGTCCGTCCTGTACGACGACCCGGTTCGCCCCACGCTAAGTCCCGCCTACGATCTCGTATCGTCGATCCCGTATCTCCCGCGTGACCGGTTTGCGTTGGGATTCGGCGGAAGCAAGAAATTTCGGCCCCTCGACGATCAGCGCCTGAAGCAGTTCGCGAGGGCCGCGCAACTGCCTTTCGAGGCCGTTCGGCTGGAATGCCTGGAGACTGCGGAGCGGACGATGGACGCATGGGCCCGGCACGAACAGCGAGGCGTGCTTCCTCAAGAGATCGATAAGACCATTGCGACACACATGCAGTCTGTGGTGCTCGACATATCCAGGTCGATGGCTTCACGCGCCTGACGCCTCGCCCGGCCGCCCATGGCAAAAGCCCCCTCGGTGGAGTGGTGGAGGCGGCGGGAATCGAACCCGCGTCCGCAAGCGATCCGTCCGGTGCTCTACATGCTTGTTCCGCCGATTTTCTTACTTTGGGCCACCTGGCGAACGAGGAAAACCCAAAGCCAGTTCGGTGAGGTTTTGACCTTCAGGCCCCGAACGTACCCTCCGGCGAGCTTGCGATGATGACTCCCGGGTCCGGACGCACAAGCACGTGCCGATCGGAAGGCAAAAAGCTGGTTTTTAGGCAGCTAGTGCGTAGTTGTCTTCGTTGGCAACTATATGGTTTGCAGATGGATTAACGAGGTACTCTGCGCCTCGGCATGCACACAGGGTTTCACGGCCCACGTCGAAGCCGATCGCCCCCACGGCGCCTAGTGTACCTGCATACCTTGCCTTCACGCTATGAGGCGGACTTGTGCTTGAGTATCCGCGCCTTGTCCCGAGCCCAGTCGCGGTCCTTCTCCGCCGCGCGCTTGTCCCGTTTCCGTTTCCCCCGCGCAAGTCCGACGGCCAGCTTCGCCCGGCCCTGTTTCCAATAGAGCTCAAGCGGGACCAGGGTAAACCCTCGCCGCTCCACCAGCCCGGTGAGCCGGTCGATCTCCCTCCGGTGCATCAGCAACTTTCGCGTGCGCGTGGGGTCCGCGTCGACATGGCTCGAAGCCGAACTGAGCGGCGTGACGTGGGCGCCGAACAGCCAGACTTCTCCGTCCCGCAGGGTTACATAGGCTTCCGAAAGCTGAGCCTTGCCGGCGCGGAGGCTCTTCACCTCCCAACCCTCAAGAGCGAGACCGGCTTCGAAGCGCTCCTCGATAAAGTAGTTGTACGCGGCCTTTTTGTTCTTCGCGATTCGGGCGCGTACCTGTTTTAATGGTTTTGCCATCACTGCGCTATGGTCCTAGAATCCGCGGGAAATAACACTCACAGGGAGAGTTTCTGGTGGTAACAAACGAAGCCCGGCGCCGGTCGCCGCAGGGAAGCTGGACCTCCCGGCTCGCCTTTGTTCTGGCCCTTTCGGGCGCTGCCGTCGGTCTGGGTAACATCTGGAAGTTTCCCTACATTGCGGGCGTGAATGGCGGCGGGGCATTTGTTCTGATCTACCTGGTCTGCGTATTTGCCGTCGGCCTGCCCATCATGATGTCGGAAATCCTCATCGGCCGGCGCGGGCGGCGTAATCCTATCGCGACCATGGGACTCCTGGGCGAGGAAGAGAGCGGCAACAGGAAATGGTCTCTCGTGGGCGTGCTCGGCGTCGCGGGGAGTTTCATCATACTTTCCTACTACAGCGTGGTCGCCGGATGGGCGGTGGCGTACATCTTCGAAAGTGTTTCCGGTGACTTTGGCGGCGCCAACCCGGATCAGATAACCGCTATCTTCGGCGGGTTGACCGGGAACTGGGTGGCGTCGGCATTCTGGCACACACTGTTCATGGGGATGACGGTGTTCGTCGTGGTCAGGGGCGTCGTTCAGGGGCTTGAGCGTGCTGTGCGCGTTCTGATGCCGGTTCTGCTGGGATTGTTGCTGCTGCTGCTCGGCTACAGCATGGTCGAAGGCGAATTCGTCCAGGGACTGATCTTCATGTTCGAGCCGCGGTTCGGGGAACTCACCCCGACGGGCGTGCTGTCGGCTCTGGGCCACGCGTTCTTCACGCTGAGCATCGGCATGGGCGCGGTCATGGCCTACGGTGCTTACGTGCCGGACGATGTCTCCATTTCCGCGACATCGGTCACTGTCGTCTGCATGGACACCGGTATCGCTCTCATCACCGGACTGGTCATATTTCCCATCGTGTTCGCCAACGGGCTGGATCCGGCGGAGGGTCCGGGGTTGATCTTCGTCACACTGCCGCTGGCCTTCGGAAATATCCCGGGCGGAACGATCGTCGCCACGATTTTCTTCCTGTTGCTCTCATTCGCTGCCTGGACATCGGCGATTTCGCTGATCGAGCCCGTGGTGGCGTGGGTGACCGAGAGCCGCGGCATCTCCCGGCCCGCCGCCACGATCGGGATCGGGGCCGCAATCTGGGCGCTCGGCCTGCTCAGCGTGTTGTCGTTCAACCTGATGGCCGACGTCAACTTCATGTGGGGAACCTACTTCGACAGCGCCGATTTCCTGACCAGCAACATCATGTTGCCGGCGGGCGGATTCGCCATCGCCGTCTTTGCGGGCTGGGTCATGAGTCGCCGGTCCACGGCCGCGGAATTGCGGCTGGTGAATCCGATCGCCTACCGCATATGGCGTTTCGCCTCCAGGTTTGTCGCCCCGGCCGCGGTCGTGCTGATCTTTCTGAACGCCATCGGCGTACTCTCCTGGCTTGGTATGGGCGGTTGAGAAGCGTCCGCAGGCAGCATCGAGTCCCCTACACGCCGGAGCAAATGTTCGATCTGGTCAATGACGTGGACGCCTACCCGGATTTTCTGCACTGGTGCAGAAGCAGCTCCGTCGAAAGGATCAGCGATACCGAAGTCGTCGCCACCCTGGAGGTCGGAACCGGCGGCATACACAGAAGCTTCACCACGAGGAACAGGCTGAAACGGCCCGATGAAATCACCATGGAACTGGTTGCGGGCCCGTTTGATGCCTTCAGCGGTAGTTGGGTTTTCTCCGCGGCGGCAAATGGCGGCTGCACGGTCGAACTGAATCTGGCCTTCGAGGTGTCGACAGCGCCGTTGGAAATGCTGTTTGCCTCGATATTCGAAGAAATGGTGCACACGCAGGTCGCGGCCTTCGTGAGTCGTGCGCACGGCATCTACGCAAACGTGGCCGATGATTGAGGTTGTCTACGCGCTGGCCAGGAAGCAGTGGATTGCCAGCATCCCGTACGAGGATGGGATGACCGCACTTGAAGCCGCCGAACGCTCGGGGCTCATGGACGATCACCCGGAGATTCGCAGCCGGTCGCTGGTGCTCGGACTCTTCGGCGAGGAGATCGGGCATCGCCACGTGCTCAGGGACGGTGACCGGGTCGAAATCTGCAGGCCGTTGTTGCTGGACCCGCGTGAGATGAGGCGCCGCGCCGTGGCCACCGGCCGGCACATGGGCCAGAAGGACTAGCGGGCAGAAGGACTAGCGGGCAGAAGGGCTAGCGGGCAGAAGGGCTAGCGGCCGATCGGGAAAACGGTGGGATCCCGGTCGATTCGCACCACCACGTCATCCTCGAAAAAGACGATCAACCACCGTTGGTCGATGTTACGGGACCGGCCTCGCCGGAAGTAGTACGTGTAGTCCCAGCGGTCCTGGTGAAAGCTGTCCGAGATCATGGGCGTACCGAGCAGGAACTGGACCTGGCTCCGGGTCATCCCCAGTTCCACCTGTTCAATGACATCTTCTTCCAACAGGTTGCCCTGCTGGATGTCGATACGGTACACGCACGCCCCGACGGCAAGCAGAAGGACTGCAAGTCCCGACGCCATCGGTAATCTGCGCAGCAGCCTGTCACGCGGCATATCCGGCTCCACGGTGGGCTATAATCCTGTTCACGGCAAGCCTTTCGGCGCATTGGCATCGCCTCTCGGCGCCGCGCGGGATCAATTGCCCGAAATGGAAGTTTCCCCGCGGGGGAGGCGCGAATCATACCCTACCGGGAAGGGTCGTAGAACGTGCAAGGGCAAGACCTACGCGATGCGGGGCTCAAGGTAACGTCTCCCCGCCTGAAGATTCTCGAGGTGCTTGAAACCAGCGAGGAGCGCCACCTGAGCGCCGAAGGAGTTTACAGGGCGCTGCTCGACAGGGGCCACGAATTCGGCCTGGCCACGGTCTACCGGGTGCTGGCGCAGTTCGAAGGCGCCGGCCTGGTGGACAGGCACAACTTCGAAGGCGGGGTGTCGGTTTTCGAACTCGCCGACCGCAGTCACCACGATCACATGGTTTGCCTGGAGACGGGCAAGGTCATCGAATTCGTCAATGATCGTATCGAGCAGCTCCAGCAGGAAATTGCCGACCGTCACGGTTACACCATAGAAGACCATAGCCTGGTGCTCTACGTTCGGCCGAAATCGTCCTGATTTCTCACACTCGGTCAGCCGCGCGGTCGATCATTTCTTCGGCGTGGGCGCGGGTGCGTGCGGTGATTTCGACACCGCCCAGCATGCGCGCCAATTCCTCTATCCGCTCGTCCCGATTCAATGACTGGACGCCGGTTCGAGTGGATTCGGTCTGCGCCTGCTTGAGTACGCGGTAGTGCTGACGCCCCTGGCTTGCGACCTGCGCCAGGTGAGTGACGCACAGTACCTGACGGTGTGAGGCGATGTCGGTGAGCCGCCGGCCCACGATCTCTGCCACGCCCCCGCCGATCCCCGCATCCACTTCATCGAAAACCAGCGTCGGGATGGATGTCGCGCCCGCGGCCACCACCTCCAGCGCGAGGCTGATGCGGGACAGTTCGCCGCCGGAAGCCACACGGGATAGCGGTCCGAATTCCTGCCCCGGATTCAGCGAAACTTGAAACTCGATGCGGTCGAGGCCCGTGGCATCCGCCCGGTCGTGCGGTTTTTTGCCGATTTCGGCGCGAAATCGTCCGTTGGGAAGGCCAAGCACCGCCATTTGAGCTTCAACCGCTTCACTCAGGGACGTGGCGCACTTGAGGCGCGCGGCGCTCAGTTCTTCTGCGGCCCCGAAATAGGCGTCCCGGGCTTGCCGGGCCCGCTCACGCGCCGCTTCCAGCGACTCCGCGGCATTCCCCAGCGCGCCGATTCGCGAGCGAAGCGTTTCGAGCAAATCCCCGAGTTCCGCCTCCTCGACGTGGTGCCGCAGGGCCAGGCTGCGGATGGTTGCAAGCCGCGACTCCACCCAATCCAGGCGCTGCGGATCGGGCTCCAGCCCATCCCGGTAACTGGCCAGCCCGCGAACGGCTTCCTGAACCTGAATCTCGGCCTCCGCGAGCAGGTCCGCGGTATCCCCAAGCGAAGGATCCAGCGCCCTGGCGTCGGACACCTCCCGCTGCGCCTGGGCGATGACTTGCTGAGCCGAGCCGTGATCGCGTTCGTACAGGCCGCTCAATGCGCTTTCGACGCTGTTGGACAACCGATCCACATTTGCCAGCCGTGCGCGCTCTTCCTGAAGGGTGTCCAGTTCACCTTCCCGGTAATCCAGGCTTTCGAGTTCGCGAACCTGGAACCGAAGCAGTTCGAGTTCCGAGGCGCGGTCCGCGCTCTGCAGCCGTTGTGCCTCGCAGGCCGCTTCACAGGATTTCCAGTCGCCGAACGCCGCGGCAACCCGCTCCGTGAGCTTAAGGTGGTTGCCATGGTGATCGACGATTTCGCGTTGCGCCGGAGCGTGCAGCAGCGCCTGGTGAGCGCCCTGGCCGTGGATGTTCACCAGCCTGGACCCCACGGAACGCAGGTCCTGGAGCGTCGCCGGCTGGTTGTTGACGAACGCGCGGGATCGTCCCCGGGCGCTGACTACACGCCGCAACAGGCAGGTCCGATCCCGCTCCAGTCCTCGTTCGGTGAGCCAGTCCAGCGCCGGGTGATCCCGAGGGCACTCGAACAGCACACTGATCTGTGCTTCACGGCAACCCTTGCGTACCGCGCCGGCGTCGGCGCGATCGCCCAGTGCCAGGCCGAGGGCATCCACGAGAATGGACTTGCCGGCGCCGGTCTCGCCGGTGAGCACGCTCAGGCCGGCGTCGAATTCCACTTCGACCTCGTCGATGACGGCGTAGTTCCTGACTGTGATCAGGCTGAGCATCTGTCACTCGACTGACGGCCGCGGGTCGCCGGGCTGATACGACAGGAACCTGCGGAACAGGACACCAGTGCTCCATCCAGCTGATACGCCGTCATCAGCTGGATGGAGCACTGATATGGATTGACCTTTCAAGTCTGTCATCAAACTTCCGACAGTGTCTTCCTCTTTTCTTCTAATTCCCAAAATAATGGTGGGGCCTGTGGAGTTCGTGGGCGAGAGGCCCGCGAATGGGGGCAGGCGGTGGGCAACGCCTTGGCGTTGTCCACGGGCTGTCCCCATGGCCCGCAGGGCGCG
>JAJEFE010000016.1 GCA_022820625.1 Gammaproteobacteria bacterium
CCACGCGTCGCCTCGCGCCGAGCCATCGTTCGACGACCATCGGCGAAGCGGTAACTTTGCCGCGGATCGGGTGGTACTTTTGAGCGGGAACGACTGGTACTTTTGACTGGGACTGGCTGGTAACTTTGAAGGGATTACGCAATATCTTATATACTTCCCCACTGCTGTCCCAACAATGCCGGATTGGAAGTATATAAGATATTGTTTTAACTTGGGAAACATGGGATTTTCGAGGGGCATCGATTTGAACGTCGGGGCGTGTTTGTCCGGGCCGTTCTTCCCTATGCTGGCGGTTTTTCCGTCGGGGGAGAAAGGCCATGCATTCCGGGCGATTCGTGTTTTCGCAGCTCATGCAACATCTGCCGTCGAAGGCATTTCGCCGCTGCGTGCGCCGATACCGGGGCGACCGCCACATCCAGTCGTTCACTTGCCTGGACCAGTTCCTGTGCCTGGCGTTCGCGCAGTTGACGCACCGCGAAAGCCTGCGCGACATCGAGGTTTGCCTGCGCGCCCACCGCGACAAGCTTTACCACATGGGGATTCGCGGCGGCATGGCCCGCAACACGCTGGCCAACGCGAACGCCAAACGGGACTGGCGGATCCAGGCCGATATCGCCCGAGCGTTGATTCGCATCGCGCGCCCGCTGTACGCCGGGGAGGACCTCGGGCTGGAACTGGACAACACCGTCTACGCGCTCGACTCCTCCACCGTGGACCTGTGCCTGTCCGTGTTTCCCTGGGCTTTGTTCCGCTCCACCAAGTCCGGCGTCAAGTTGCACACGCTGCTGGACTTGCGCGGCAATATCCCCGCATTCGTGCACATTTCCGAGGCCAAACTGCACGATGTCAACGTGCTCGACCTGCTCATCCCCGAACCCGGCGCCTTCTACGTCATGGACCGGGGCTACGTGGACTTCCAACGCCTGTACCTGCTGAACCGCCTCGGCGCGTTCTTCGTCGTGCGCGCCAAGTCCAACATCAAGTTCCGGCGCCGCTACTCCGCCGCGGCGGACAAGTCCAAGGGGGTGCGCTGCGACCAGACCATCGTGCTCACCGGTCCCAAGACCCGAAAACGCTATCCCCAGCCGTTGCGGCGCGTCTCCTATCGCGACGCGCAATCGGGACGGCGGCTCGATTTCCTGACGAACCACTTCGCCGTGCCGGCGGACACCGTGGCCGAACTGTACCGCCAACGGTGGCAGGTGGAACTGTTTTTCAAATGGATCAAACAGCACCTGCGCACCAAGTCCTTTTTCGGCACGTCGGAGAATGCGGTGAAGACCCAAATTTGGAACGCGGTGGCGGTCTATGCGCTCGTCGCCATCGTCAAAAAACGGCTCGACACCCCCGCCGACCTCTACACAATTCTACAGATTTTGAGCTTGACCCTGTTCGAGAAAATCCCGTTAATTCAGCTACTTACGAAAAGCGAACGCACACTCGACAACCTGCGGTCACGTAACCAATTGAATTTATTCGATTAATTGTTGGGACACTAATGGTCGATATTGGCAAATTTCTAACGTGCTCGCCCGGATTACGTCGCTGAGCATACCTGAGCATACCCTTGTACTCTCAGGCGTAGCACCCAGGTCTCCGCACACCGGCCCGGCCGCTGCCGCCGGTGCCGGCTCGTCGAGCAGCCGGAGCCGGAATAGCTGTCTATCGGATGCGCCGCTGTTCCACGACTACCAATACGAATGGCCAGCGCCGGTCGGCGAGCCGATCGCTCAACCTGCGGCCGGACACGCGGATACCGCACTCTCGGCGATAGCGGCCAAGCAGCGTATCGTGCATGTCGGCAGCCGCCCCGGCGTCTACGGCGTTTCCACAGGCGGGACAGTACGCGCAGGCGAGAACTCCGTTGCCCTCGATTACCGTTGCCGGCTTCCTGCAGTCCCGGCACTCGAACGAAATCGATGCTTCCATACGACGCGGTTCATACCGGTGGCGATGCCGGCGCGGCGGCGATCGCCAGCAGCGCCGGCATGGCCGTCGTCGTCGACATCGTGCGCATGACAATCCTTCAGGCATCGCTCCCTGAAACCGAATCGGCATCCTACCATCGCCCATGCTCCCGTGTTCCATAACTGATATAGTCCGAATCTCTTTCAGCCCGTTCGCCGGCCTCCGCAATGGACACGAATCGATGTTGATCGTCGCCACGATCGCCCTGCCGTTGATCGCTGTCAGGATGCACTACGAACTATTGATCCTGACCGCGAACGCGGTTGCCGCGCTGTCGCGATACTTGCGCGCCCGCGTGGCGCTTGCGGTGACCCTGGCGCTGGCCGCGCACATCGCCGAAGTGATCGTCTTCGGTCTTGGCTGGCGCCTGCTGATCGTTGCAGGCGCCGTTGAGATCGCACCGTCCGCTCCGGCTCTGGTCGATGTCATCTACTTTTCGGGCTCGATCTATACGACTCTCGGCTTCGGAGACATCGTTCCCGTGAGTGGCGGCGGTCGCCTGCTGGCAACGGTGGAAGCCGTCACCGGGCTGGTGCTGATCGCCTGGACCGCATCCTTCACGTTCGACCAGATGCAGCGATGCGCTGGCGCGGATCCCGATCGCGCATGAAAGCACTGCCTTCCACCGTTGAGTTCTATCGATGACCTCCGCACACGCTACTGCGGATGCTCGCCGTAATAGAACCGCAGCCGCCAGCCGGCCAGGCTTCCGGTGTCCTCGGCGGCCAGATCGGCCACGTGCAGGGTCCACGTGCCGTTGGGATTCTCGCCGTAGAAGGCATTGCTCAGCAACCGCCAGCCCCGAAAGCCTCCGAACGTATCGCGCAACCCGTCATTGAACGGCGGGTTGAGCACGCTGGACGTGCCCGCGGGCGAGCGTAGCGAAATGCCCAGATCCGCCGCATTGGCGTGATCGACCCCGATCTGCAGAACCACCGCCTCGATGCTTGCGGCGCCGGGCAGGCCCGTCACCTCGATGCTCGCCGCCGTGCCGGCGCCG
>JAJEFE010000029.1 GCA_022820625.1 Gammaproteobacteria bacterium
GCCCTTTGCGCTGGCTGTCGATACGGCGCTCGATCTCAAGGCGCGGGACATCGGCATCGCGATCCATCCCGGCGCCAATGTTTACGTTCTGCCGTGCATTGCCGGGCATGTGGGCGCCGATGCGGCCGGCATGGTGCTGGCTGAGGAGCCGCATCTGCTGGACGAGGTGTCGCTGGTGGTGGATGTGGGCACCAACGCGGAGATCGTGCTCGGCAACCGCGAGAAGCTGCTGGCCTGCTCCAGTCCAACCGGCCCCGCTTTCGAGGGCGCGCAGATCTCGGCCGGGCAGCGCGCCACGCCCGGGGCCATCGAGCGCGTGCGCATCGACGCAGAGAGCCTCGAGCCGCGTTTCAGCGTGATCGGTTCCGAGCTCTGGTCGGACGATCCGGGATTCGAGGAAGCCGCGGGGTCGGCCGGAGTCACGGGAATCTGCGGGTCCGGCATCATCGAGGTCGTCGCCGAGATGTACCTGGCGGGCATCATCAACTCCGACGGTGTGGTGGATGGCGCGCTGGCCGCCGTAAGCGAACGCATCATCGCCGACGGGCGCACTTTCTCCTATCTGCTGCACGACGGCCGGCGGCAAGTCCTCGTGACCCAGAACGACGTGCGCCAGGTGCAACTCGCCAAGGCCGCGCTGTATGCGGGCGTCCGCCTGCTGCAGGATCGTGCCGGCATGGACCGGATCGACCGAATCCGGCTGGCCGGCGCATTCGGTTCCCACATCGATCCGAAATACGCCATGGTCCTTGGGCTGATTCCCGACTGCGATCTCAATCAGGTCGAGTCCGCCGGCAACGCCGCAGGCACGGGGGCGCTGATCGCCTTGCTGCATGTGCCCGCCCGCGCCGAGATCGAGACCGTGGTGGGCGGAATCGAGAAGATCGAAACCGCGGTGGAGCCGAAGTTCCAGGACTACTTCGTTAGCGCCATGGCGATCCCCAACAAGCGGGACGATTTTCCGAAGCTGTTTTCGGTGGTTGACCGGCCGGCATCCGGGACGCCGCCCGCCGGGGCGCGGGCAGGACGGCGGCGGCGCAGAAGGGCAATCTGACGCCATCCAACAAATAATTAACTTTAGAATTATTAAATAATGCGATGAAATCGCAGGCGAAAGTAGTTGTTATTGGAGGCGGCGTGGTGGGATGCGCGGCCCTGTATCACCTGGCCCGTAAGGGCTGGGGCGAAGAGGTCGTGCTGGTGGAGAAGGGCGAGCTGACATCCGGCTCGACGTGGCACGCCGCGGGGTTGCTGCCGCTGTTCAATATGAGCTACTCGATGGGCCAGATTCACAAGCACTCGGTCGATCTCTACCGTCAGCTCGAAGAGGACACCGGGCAGCGGGTCGGGTTCAGCCGGGTGGGCAATCTGCGCCTGGCGATGAACGGCGAGCGTATGGACGAATACCACCAGTACGCGGCCACGGCGAAAACCATCGGCGTCGATGTACGCTTCCTGACCCCGGCGGAGATCGGGGCGCTGTGGCCCCTTTGCGATATCGACGGACTGGTGGGCGGCATCTTCCATCCCGAGGACGGCTACATCCAGCCGGCCGATCTCACCCAGGCGCTGGCCACCGGCGCCCGCGCCCGCGGCGCGGCAATCTACCGCAAGACCGCCGTGACCGGAATCACCCGGGCGACCTCCGGCGCCTGGGTGGTGCATACAAACAAGGGCGACATCACCTGCGATCACGTGGTATCCGCCACCGGCAACTACGCCCGCCAGACCGGCGAGATGGTGGGGCTGGACATCCCCGTGATGCCGGTGGAGCACCAGTACCTCGTTACCGAACCGCACCCCGCGCTCGAGGAGCGCAAGCGCGAGGGCCTGCCGGAACTGGGCGTGCTGCGCGAATCCGACGGCTCGTGGTACCTGCGCGAGGAGAACAGCGGCTTCATCCTCGGCCCCTACGAGAAGGACGCGCCCTGCTGCTATGTGGACGGCCCGGATCCGCAGGCCGAATACGAACTGTTCCAGGAGGACATCGACCGCCTCATGCCGCATATCGAGGCCGCCATGAATCGGGTGCCGGCGTTCGCCGAAGTGGGCGTCAAGAAGGTCTATAACGGCGCCATCGCCTACACGCCGGACGGCAATCCCATCATCGGGCCGGCCTGGGGCATCGAGAATTTCTGGCTGTCTGAAGGACACAGCTTCGGCATCACGGCGGCGGGCGGCGCCGGATGGCAACTGGCGGAGTGGATTGTCGAGGGCGAGCCCACCATCGACATGCTGGGCGTGGAACCGCGCCGTTTCGGCGAATACGCCACCAAGGACTACCTGGTCAAGAAGACCGAAGAGGCCTACGCGCATGTGTTCGTCATCCATTACCCGGACGAGGAACGGCCCGCCGCGCGTCCGCTGCGTACCGCGCCCTGCTACGAACGCCTGAAGGCGCGCGGGGCGGTGTTCGGGCAGAAGTTCGGCTGGGAGCGGCCGAACTTTTTCGCCACCGGCGGCCTGCCCCGGGAAGACGACTGGTCGTTCCGCCGTTCGCGCTGGTTCGAGGCGGTGCGCAGGGAAGTCGAGAACGTCACCCGCAATGTCGGGCTGCTGGACATGACGCCGTTCGCCAAGTGCCGTTTGTCCGGCCCGGGCGCGGAAGACTTCCTCAACCGGTTCGTCGCCAACCGCCTGCCGAATGAGCCCGGCGGCCTGTGCCTGGCGCACGCTTTGAACCGCAACGGCGGCGTGCATTCCGAGTTCACCATCCGGCGCGA
>JAJEFE010000131.1 GCA_022820625.1 Gammaproteobacteria bacterium
CCGCGCCGCGGACGCGCCAGAAAGCGGTACTTTTCAGCCGAAACGGATGGTACGTTTCAGCGAGATCGGGCGGTAACTTTCAGAGAGAACCGGTGGTACATTTCAGCGAGATTCACCGGTACATTTGGCTGAGAATACGCACCGTCGTCCGGTTCGTTCGGTTTCGGGCGCAAGAGTCTCGTTCGGGTCTCGATCCCAATCCCGCTGTAGAGAGACCATTTTTCAAGTACAACAAGCAGTTACGCGTTCCCTCCGACTTCACCAATCCATCGCCCCCAATCGCGAGGCACCCACCAGCATTAGACGATGACTAGGGGAACGACAATGGTTCTGAAACGTATATTGGTAACGGCGCTGAGCGCGTTGGGCTTGGGGGCGCTCGCAGCGGGAACCGCGTCGGGTCAGACCGCAGGCAGCGGGAATATCCCGGCGCCTAACATCTTCGATGATCAGATCACGTGCTCCATGAACGTGCCGGGAGCAAAGAGCACGCCGATGCCGACCGTGGTGCCCAAGAACTCCAAGACGAGTCCGTTGGACGACTTGATCGGCATGGGCATCTCTCAGCTTGTAACCGACAGCACCGCCTCGGGTTACGACGACAGTATTGAGGATCTGGGCTATGTCATCCCGGCCATGGGCGCCAACTGCGGCGCGGGAGCACCGGCGGCCGGTGAAACCGACGCCGCGGTGCTGGCCCAGCAGGCCAGTTTCGTGGACGGTTACGATGCCGATGGCGATGGAGACTTCACGGACGAGGGCGACGTTGCCCCCAGAGGATCCATACCCACAGACGTGGCCAAGGGTTACAGCGACTTGCTGACGAGATTCGTTGCTGTCTACGGCGACCCCGGCGGCACGACCGGCGGTACGGCCAGGGAGCTGGCGGCTGCGATAAAGGCGCAGAGCGATCTCCCGGCCGATGCGACCGCCGGGCAGCGCACAGCGGCGCAGGAGCGCGTGGATACGGCTCAGACAGCGCACAACAGGGCCATGGCTGCTTATAACCGGATTTCCGCAGGCTTGTCGGAAAGTGCCGTGGGCCAGAGCCCGATCTACAAGGCCGGTGTGGCGGAGTGGATGGCGAAGGCCGCCGTGACCAAGTCCATAGACGACTACAACAAGGCGGTGATGAAAGCCTATGGCACCGACGGTGGCACGACTGCCACCGACGGTGGCGAGAAGGGGGAGTTGGACAACATGTTCTACTCCTCTAACGGCGCCAGCGGTGGCACCAGCAAGTATGTCCCGCTCGGTGCCGACGACGCTACCTCCGGTAGTCAGCTCGTCACCGGCAGTTCCCCAGTGGTCACCATCGCCGCCGATGGTAAGGCCACGGTCAATCAGGCCGCGATTGTGAACTACGTCAACAGGAATCTTGATCAAGCCTCCGCGACGGTCGACGACGACGGTGTCACCACCGTCACGGTCAGCAACTTCGACGCGGCGGGTAACTTGGTCGTGCCGATGATAGACACCGATGCCACCGCTGACGGCGTTCAGTTGGGTCCGGAGGTGTCCGCGACGGTCCAGACGGTCAGCGCAATTCGCACGGTGGCCGAGAACCACGAAGCCGCTGCGAAAGCGTTGGAGAAGCTCCGGGACGAAAACGTGAATCCGGTGAATCAGGAGACCTTTAACGAAGCCGCTCGACGAGCCAGGTTGGAGGCGAACTATTACAACGACGTGTATCGAAGGATGCTCACCGATTCCGTGGATGTACGGACGGATAATCAGAAAGATTCAACGCATGATGACTACGTGCCGGCCCCGATCACGATCGCGTCGCGGAACGCCGACTATATTGCGGCGTCGAACAAGCGGTTCGCGGCCGAGCAAGACCTCAGGTCGAAAGTCGCGCTGCGCGAAGCCGCGACTGCGGCGGTTCGGAATGCGTTCAATTCTCCGCAAAACTTCTACCAGCAGTTGGTCGACAGGCGCACGGCCCTGAAGGCCGCCGCCGACAAGGCCGTGACGGATGCCACGGCGAATGGCGGAACGGCGACCGAGGCTCAGACGAAAGCCGCGACCGATGCGCAGAAGGCGCTGATGGATGCGGAAATGGCCCAGACCAACCTGGACGAATTGTTTGCTGACGAGAACGATCCGGGTGTGTCGCTGATCAACGAGCTGCTGAAGACCGACGGCGACGACGGTCAGGCGCTGGTGGACGCGATCTCGTCGAACTACGACACGGCCAACGCAGCCAAGACCACGGCCGACAAGGTAGCCGAGGATGTCGCAGGCCTCACGGGTGACGAAGGTGCAGTGAGCGTGAACACGGCGAACATCAAGAAGAACGCCGATAACATTGAGGCGCTCGATGGACGCGTGGCTGATAACGAAGCCGAGATCTGGGATGCCGACGGCAACAGCCGGATCGACGCCAACGAGATGCGAAGCATGACGAACGCGACCAACATCGCCACGAATGCGACCAACATCGCGACCAACGCGGAAAACATCGTGGGCCTGCGTACCGATGTCGACCAAAACGCCGACGACATCATGACCAACGCCGGCAACATCATGACCAACAGCGGTCGGATCACTGCCAACACGGACGCTATAGGCGTGAACGCGGGCGCGATTGCCGACAACGCGGCGGCCATCGGTTCGAACCGCTCCAGCATCATGCGGAACACGGACATGATCACCGGGTTGCAGGACCAGATGGAAGTCGTCCGGGCCGGCGTGGCCGCCTCAATGGCGCTGGCCGGCATGCCGGCGATCAACGGCCGCGGCGTCTCCATCGGTGTCGGATCGTATGACGGCGAGTCCGCCTTCGCGGTGGGCTTCCAGATCCAGGGAGAGATGGCGTCGTTCAAGGTTGGCGTGACCAGCGCCGGCGGCGAGACGGGCGCCTCGGCTGGTGTGGGCTTCCAGTTCTAAGCACCTAGCTTCAAGCCCTTAGAAGCAAGCCGGCGGTCCGAGAAATTGGGCCGCCGGTTTTTCTTACGATCACTGGTCGGGGGCGGTCTTTATGGCGAGCAGAATCGCCGACTGTGTCGAGACGGCCTGCCCAGTTCGTGTCGGCGATGCGCTTGGCTAGCGCCGCCGCCGCTGTCGAGCCCTTCTCTGTCGTCGTCTCTCGCTTGCTTCGTGTTCTTTGACGTAATCGTAGCGAGCAATTGAAGGTATCCGGAAGGTGAATACGGTCAGTCCGTCCTTATTTGTGACGGCAAAATCGCCACGCGTGATTACGTCCATCCCAATTAAAACGTCAATATCGTCACCGAGCACGCCTTCCGTCACCCTCAAGTTCTCGAAGACCACGTCGTTAGGCAAGTGCAAGTTGACGAGATAAGCATTGACCATCTCCGCCCCATGAACACCAAAGACTTGCAGAACACCGATCGGTGTCAGGCCGCATTGGGTGGCAATCGGCTCAGTAATGACGCACCCTGTGGCACCTGTATCCCACAACGCCTGACACTGGAGAATTGCCGCAACGTCACCAATTGACGATGCGATTCCGCACGGCGTCAATAGAGCGTCGAGCAACCCGCTGTTGCTCGTCACTGTGAAGCTAGCGCTCAGTTGAACGCTACTCTGGAGTGGAATACTCCGGTGTAATCGGCTGAACCCGGCGATACGCGCTGCGTCAAAAAAGTTCCCGCTTCGTGGCCTTGTTTGATCGATTCGACAACCGCCTCGCGATAGTCATTGTATGCGCCGATGATCTGTTGATCCTTGATGACGATGCACTTGCCATTGTACTCGGCAACCAGTCGATCCTGATTGGACAGATAATAGTCGAACTCTCGCTTCAGGCTTGGCTGCGTCATGGTCAGATTCTCCCACAACGGGCGGGGGATTTTAACCGAATTAGTATTGGCCACGTGGGTGTCGAATGCGGTCGCCTCGGACATGACGCCATCCTAACCCCGCTCCGGACCGCCGACAATGCCGCGAATCCGGGCAATTTGGCCAGAAAGGGAACACGCATTTCGAAATCAGTCGGACCCGCTTCGCGGCCCACACCGCCTTCCTGGCCGTCCGCCTGGCGGACCCGGTCTCTGCCCGGAGACTCGATGGTTGCTTGCCTTCGACGCGTGATTGCACGGCCCCAGCCAGTTTTCGGCAACTGAAGGAACCGACCGGCACGTAACCATCCGTCGTCCGGATCGTCCGGTCTCGGGCGCAAGAATCTCGTTCGCGTGTCGATCCCAATCGCGCTGTAGAGAGACAATTTCTCAATTGCAACAAGCCGTTACGCGTTCCATTCGACTCCACCGAGCCCATCGCCTCCAGCCGCGAGGCGCCTACCAGCATTAGACGATGAAAAGGGGAACGCTCATGGTTCTGAAACGTTTACTGGCTACGGCGCTGGGCGCATTGGGGTTGGGAGCGCTCGCGGCGGGGACCGCGACGGCGCAGCAGATCCCGGCCCCTGACATCTTCGACGATCAAATCACGTGCACGCAGCTCCTGCCGAGCGTGATGGGGTTCAATTTGCCGAGCACGGTGCCGATGGGCGGCATGACGAGCCCGCTGGACGACATCATCGGCATGGGCACCAACCTGCTTGAAGCCGGTGACACCGTCTTTGACGCTGTCGCCGATGGCGCTGCGAAACTCGCTGGCCTCGGCTACGTGATTCCGCCCGGCAACATGAACTGCGGCGCCGGCACGACGGGGCCGACGCTCGGTACCATGAACATCGACGCCGATAGTAACGGCAGCTTCCTGGATACAGGCGACACGATCGCCTGGGGCGACGTCCCGAAGGACGTGGCCGACGGTTACTCGGAATTGCTCACCAAATACACGGTCGTCTACGGCGACCCCGGGGGCACGACCGGCGGCACGCTGAGAGCGCTGGAAGCCGCGCAGAAACTGGTGGACGAGACCGACACCAGCCTGGAGGCGCTGCTCGAGGCGAGGGTGAGGGCGCGCGACGACGCCCAGGAGGAGCACAACAAGGCCTTGGCCGCGTTCAACGCCGCCTCCGGGGGGCCGATCTACCAGGCCGGCGTGACGGAGTGGATGGCGAAGGCCGCGGTAACGCAGGGCATCGCGGACTACAACGAGCAGGTCGGTAAGACCAACACTGCACGGACGGCCCTGAACAACATGCAGTATTCGGAATGGAACGTCGGAGACGAGGCCGCCAATTTCGCGGTGACGCAGGGGAATTCCAAGTACGTGCCGCTCACGAACACCTCGCTCGTCGGCACGGTGGTCACCGTCGCCAACGGTATGGGGACCCTTGGTGCTCTCACCGCACTTGAGACTTACGCCGGCGGGACCACGACCGCCCCCGTGGCCGGGATGGCGGCGATGGCCGCGACGGGGGTCGGGACCCCGGACGCGATGGCGGCGACGTCCTCCAACAGCTCCGCCAGCAACTTCACCACGCTGGGCGAACTGATCGTGCCGATGTCTGCGGCGAATCTCGACGACCCGACCGATGGCTTCAACGAAGCACTGATACCGACGGTCAGCGCCAACGGCGCCGGCACCAACGACGTCGTCACCATCCGAACGACGGTCGAGAACGTCAGAATTGCCGCGGCGACGCTGAAGAAGGCCAGGGACGAGAACACGAACCCTCGGTTCCAGGACCTCTACGACGAAGCCTATCGGCGGGCCATGCTGGAGCAGAATTACTACGACGCCCTGTGGGAACGGGTGCAGGCCGACAACACGGATACCCGCAACGCCCAGCAGAGGCTCCAGTACGTCGACACCAACAGCAACGGCATTAACGAGGCCAGCGAGCAGACGACAGCCAATTTGAATAATGCGAGTAATTCGAATGCTACTGCCGCCAATTACTATGTAGCGAACCCCGTCACGATCGCGTCGCGCAACGCTGCCTACAGCACGGAGTCGGACAAGCGAATGGCTGAGGAGACATCCCTGAGGGCGCTGGTCGCGGCCCGGGAGATGGCGACCGCGGGCGTTGTATCGCAGTTCACCGACGCGCAGTCGTTCTACCAGCAATTGGTCGACAGGCGCACGGCTCTGAAGGCCGCCAAAGACAAGGTCGTGGCGGATGCCACTACGCCTACCGCTACACAGACCAAGGAAGCCGAAGATGCGGCGAAGGCGCTGATGGATGCGGTAGATGCGCGGGACAACCTGGTGGGATTGTTTGAAGACGAGGATGATCCGGCGGTGGATTTGATCGGAGAACTGCTGAAAGGCGACGACGTCGGCGACGACGGCGGGGCGCTGGTGAAAGCGATCTCCTCGAACTACGACACGGCAAAAGCGGCCAACGACAAGGCCAACGAAGTGGCGGAAGACGTCGCAGGCCTCATCGGCGACGATGGACAGGTTGGCCAGAACACTGCGGACATCAAGATGAACTCCGATAACATCGAGAAGCTGGATGGACGTGTGGCCATGAACGAAGCCGAGATCTGGGATGCCGACGGCAACAGCCGGATCGACGCCAACGAGATGCGCAGCATGACCAACGCGACCAACATCGCCACGAATGCGACCAACATCGCGACCAACGCGGAAAACATCATGGGTTTGCGTACCGATGTCGATATGAACTCGGAAGACATCATGACCAACGCCGGTAATATCATGACCAACAGCGGTCGGATCACTGCCAACGAGGGCGCCATTTCGTCCAACGCGGATGCCATTGCCTCCAACATGAACTCGATCGGTCAGAACGCGTCGGCCATCGGCCGGAACAGCGAAATGATCACCGGATTGCAGGACCAGATGGAAATCGTCCGGGCCGGCGTGGCCGCCTCGATGGCGCTGGCCGGCATGCCGGCGATCAACGGCCGCGGCGTCTCTATTGGTGTCGGATCGTATGACGGCGAGTCCGCCTTCGCGGTGGGCTTCCAGATCCAGGGAGAGATGGCGTCGTTCAAGGTTGGCGTGACCAGCGCCGGCGGCGAGACGGGCGCCTCGGCTGGTGTGGGCTTCCAGTTCTAGTTCAGAACTGAAAGTTCCCAGAGAACAACCGGCGGTCCGAGAAATTGGGCCGCCGGTTTTCATTTGTGCCAAGATGGAACGAACGCCACGCTGGAGCGAGCAAAGATGACCCGATTACTGGCGGCAACAGCCGCAATATTCCTGCTGTCTGCTGGCCCCGCGTCAGATGCCCAGACCATCGACCAGGGTGTCGCGAAGTTCCAGGGGGGAGATTTCACCGGCGCCTTGGGCGACCTGATGCCGTTCGCGGAAGGGGGCAATTCGATCGCGCAAATGTTCGTCGCCATAATGTATTCCAACGGACTGGGGGCCGTTCAGGACAACGTGTCCGCCGTTAACTGGCTTTACCGGGCAGCCGAGCAGGAGCACACCGAGGCCCAGTATTTTCTCGCTCAGATGGTGGAGAGGGGACAGGGTGCAGAGCAGGACTTCGCCGAGGCCGCGCGGTGGTATGAACGCGCTGCCCAGTCGGGATTCGCTGCGGCGCAGTTCAGCCTCGGATCGATGCATGAACGGGGCGCCGGCGTCGACTGGGACCCGGTCGAGGCGGCGGTCTGGTACCGGCGCGCAGCCGAACAGGACCATCCTGAAGCACAAATCAATCTCGGCATGATGTACGCCACCGGCCAGGGCGTTGCCCAGCACCTGGGCGATGCGGTGATCTGGTACCGGCGAGCGGCGCTTCAGGGATCCGCGCTGGGTCAATACTACCTTGGGTCCATGTATGAGCAGGGCGAGGGTGTCGCTGCGGACGGGTCGGAAGCGGCATCGTGGTTCCTTGCGGCCGCCGAGCAGGGCTACGTCGAGGCGCAGTTCAAGCTCGCGACCATGTACTCGCTGGGCCAGGGCGTCACCCAGGATCACGGCGCGGCGGCCGGCTGGTATCGTCGGGCCGCGGAGCAGGGGCATGCAGGCGCTCAGGCAAACCTCGCCATGATGTATGTTCGCGGAGAGGGCCTGGCCCGGGACTACATTGAAGCCGTCCAATGGCTGCGGCGAGCGGCGGAGCAGAATTTCGCGAGGGCCCAGTTCAATCTTGGCGTAATGCATGCGGGCGGTCTGGGCTTTGCCCAGGATCACGCCGAGGCCGCGGTCTGGTACCGTCTGGCCGCCGAACAGGGACACGGTCTGGCTCAATACAACCTGGCGCAGTTGTACTTCGACGGGAACGGCGTGGAGCGGGACCTGGTGCTGGCGCATGCGTGGGCAAATCTTGCCGCGGCCCACGGCCAGGCGGACGGGGCGACGCTGAGGGATGCGTCTGCCGGGCAACTGTCCGATTCGGACATTTCACTGGCGCAGGGGATTGCGCGCAGGTGTCTCGAGGGGGGTTACAGGGACTGCGGGCGGCAGGGCGAATAGGATTCAGGATCCGGGCGTCTGCTAGCCCGAATATTGCACCAATAAGGAGGCAAGGCTCCTATAGTTCGATATAATTCAGTTACTTAGGCTGATATCGAAGGAGACCTTGCCGTGACACAATGTTACCAGAACGCGTTCGAGTTTCCACGGGTGCATCGGCGT
>JAJEFE010000002.1 GCA_022820625.1 Gammaproteobacteria bacterium
CAGCGAGCGGGATTGGGCGATGCCGAGCAATTGGGCTTGGTCTTCCTCGCCGAGGACCAAAGGGGTGATGGGGCGGCCTCGTGGCATGAGCGGACTCCGGTGAATAATGAGGCTCCCTAGTATATTACTTATTTACGGGACAATACACTAGCTCTCCAACTCTTCGCGTGTTTAGTTACCCACCTCTCATGCCCGAGCATGCATGCTGCTTATCTTGGTTCAAGAAACTCTCGTATCCGCTCGACAATTCCTGTACGCGCCTTGACATCACACTCCCAAAGCACCAGCACTTCCCAGCCCAATTCCGCGAGCCGGGCCTCATGCTGCGCATCACGAGCGACATTGCGTTCCAGCTTTGGCAACCAATAGGCGCGATTGGACTTGGGGCTATGGGCGATCTTGCACGCGGAGTCGGCATGTTGGTGCCAGAAACAGCCATGAACAAATATGACCTTCTGACGGCCCGGAAACACCAGGTCCGGGCGGCCAGGCAAGTCATGCCGGTGCAACCGGTAACGGTAGCCCATACCGTGGACCAGGCGGCGAACGGCGAGTTCCGGCTTCATGCCCTTGCTCCGAATCGCCCGCATCGTCCTGCTGCGAACCTCGGGGGATACGCGGTCCACGACGCCGGTCCTAGGGATTAAACGGCTGTTCCAGAGCTTTGGAGCGATCCAGCGAGCGCTTGATTTGTTTACAGAAGGCGTCACGGGAAGGCGCCTCCTTGTAAAGGACGGCCTGCTGAAGATTGGCATGGCTCGTGCCTTCAACAGTATCGAGCACGAGTCTTTGTGCGCCAGCATTGTCAGGGTCGTTTTCGTAGCGGTAAACCATGAAGATGATATTCACAGCACTGCCCTTCACGTCGCCAGAACGCATGAACTCGGCCCAATTGCAGATGTAGTCGTAAACCACGTCCTGCATGACAGCGACAATCTTGGTACCCCAATGGTGGTGGAAATAACCCTTGCGGATAAGCTGGGTAATGTAGCGCTTGTACACGTTGCTCCAGTTGAGTCCGTAAGTGGGCCGCCGTTCAGCAACTCTGTCCGCACGCAGAGCTTGATAGGCGGGCATGACCGAACCGGTAATGTCGATAGCCTGGAGTTCAACAGAGAGGAATTCAGTGATTGCGCCACCCTGGCCAACATCGGCGATCACGAAATCAACGTTGCCGAACCCGGTCATCTGGACCTCACGGGCAATTCTTGGATTGGCGGGCGGCTCGCCAGGCCAGCAATTGCCCACAACGTCGTTCAGGAGATCAACCGAATAAAACCGCTTCGGGCAGACGCAAACGCTGATCAGCTCGCCTTCGAAATTCCGGCGAATAGAACACACCGGATAAGGTTCGCTGCCGAGTGATGTGCTCCGCTTGGTGCATCTGCTGCCGATGAAGGGGCAATTGAAATCGTGCGCCGCTGGGTCAAACCCTTTCGTAGCGGGCCGCCCCAAGATTTCTCCAAGGACCTCCGTAGGGTCAGACGGCAAGGGCGAGTTCTCCGGCTGGTTCCGCGAACTGCCTGTACGAGTGGCGTTTCGCCAGGCAGCTGCTCAGCACGGCTTCGGCGACTTTACGGCCAAGAAGAGGCGGCACAGCGTTGCCGACTTGAACGTACTGTTCGGTGCGGGGACCAGCGAAGGTGAACCAGTCGGGGAAGGATTGCAACCGTGCTGCCTCACGGACCGTGACTACACGATCTTGCTCGGGATGGATAAAGGCGCCCCAATGAATGTCGCACTTGGTGAGAACAGTGGAGGACATCCCGTCTTTCCGCAGCCGGCCGTAGCGCTTCGTATGGTCGCAACGCCGCGCGCGCTTCATGCCTGGCGGGAGCAGGTCAAACGGGATATCGCGCCAACTTCCTCCTTCCGGGATATGCTTCATCCGCTCGATATTGATGGGCGCGAGGCGCGGCGCAACGTGGTTTATTGCTTTGGTGTTGTTTCCCCGGAGCACTACCTGATATTCGGTTAAGGGGGCCGAAGGATAAGGAAGCGGCCCTCCGGGGTCCTCACCATTAGCGAGCGCCGGCAAGTCTCCGATAGCGTCCCAAACGGTGACGAAGGGCAGCAAGCCAGGCCCGTGAGTCGGCTGCGGCCACAGAATGGGCAAACCTTGCCGGTTGCCAAGAAAAAAGATGCGGCGCCGCTCTTGCGGGACGCCATATTCCTCAGCACGCAGTATCCGCGTTTCGACGCGGTAGCCAAGCTCTGCGAGCCCAGACAGAATTTCTCTAACAGCCTGGCCGCCGCCAGCGGATGTGATGCCGGTGACATTCTCCATGACCACCCATTTGGGCTTGAGCCCTTCGACGATGCGTAGGTATTCGTAGAACAGACCGCTACGCTTGTCGTGCATTCCGCGCTGATGGTTATATACGCTGAATGCTTGGCAAGGCGGACCGCCAATGAGGCAGTCCAACTCGCCCTTCTCAAGCCCCGCAGCCTTCAGGAATTCGCCCGCGGAAATATCTTCGATTGGGCCAGGCAGGAACTGCGCAGTGGAATGGCTTGCCGCAAAAGTCTCGGCGGCGAATGGGTCGATGTCGTTTCCTGCGAGAACATGGAAGCCTGCTTGACGGAATCCCTCGGAGAGGCCGCCCGCGCCGCAGAATAAATCCATGGTTGTCCTATGCGGACCGGTCATCGGCTTGTTGATCTCACGTCGGGCATGGTAAGTGGGAGCTGTAATTCACGGCCCTGGTATCGTTCCAGGAACTCGACGATGGCCTGCCGGCCCAGCCAGGCCAGCGAGATATGATGCTTCTCGGCGAGAACCAAGAGTTCCTTATACTCTTGCTCGGGAAGGCTGATAGAGAGTCGTGGTTTCGCAGCCATCGCGCCTCACTATTGGTTTGGCCCAAACTGCTGCATGTTGCAGCGCCATGAACAGATTGTAGCAGATTGCGGTGAGGGCACTCACCCGGTAATCGAGGTTGGGGCGATTTGGAGTGCCGTGCGGCGTGGAGATCGTTGACTGCCACTGACGGAGTTTGACATGACAGTAAGCAACGGCATGAGACCAGTGCATCCAGGCGAAATCCTGCAAGAGGATCTTGACGCGCTCGGCATGAGCCCCGCGGAGTTTGCGCGGCGGATCGAAGTGCCGGCAAACCGCATTGCCGGGATTCTCAAGGGCCGGCGTTCTGTTACTGGCGATACTGCCCTACGCCTGGGGCGTTTCTTCGGCACTTCCCGGCAATTTTGGCTCAATCTCCAGAAGCTCTACGAATTGCGGCTTGCGGGTCAATCGGCAGACTCGAACTGAAACGCCACTTTGTAGCGCCGTAACGACAGAGTTGGAACGATCGAGGCGGCTGCACGCGCCTTGCTGCCGAAGTCGCCCGCAACAAGGATTCCCCGCACCTTGCGTTCCGGTTCGTCGGCGGCCACGTCACCCATATAGCTAACCGCAATATTGCATGAGTAAAGGGGGCAAAGCCTTAGGTATTCGATACAATTCAGTTACTTACGCTGAGATCGAACAGGACTTTGCCCGTGACAGATTGTATCCAAGAACCGCTGCCCTTTCCGCGCTGTAAGGGACGCAGAGTCGAAGCCCGTTTTACCGGCGGGACCATCACCTCCAACGGCGGTGTATTGCTGCTGCGTGAGGCCGACCGGCGGTTGGGATTGACCGAGCGGGTGGCGAAGGCGCTGACCGACCCGCGCCGGCAGGCGAGTTGCGTGCACGATGCCTTATCGATCGTTCGCCAGCGGGTCTATGGCCTGGCCTTGGGTTACGAGGACTTAAACGACCACGACGAGCTGCGCCGGGACCTGGCGTTGCAGACCGCGGTGGATCGGGATCGGGCATTGGCCAGCGCCTCCACCCTGTGTCGGTTTGAGCACAGAGCCGGCCGCGCCGAGGCGGTGCGGCTGCATGAGGTCTTGGTCGAG
>JAJEFE010000144.1 GCA_022820625.1 Gammaproteobacteria bacterium
CGGGAACCAGCCGTATTGCGGGTCCGGAGTCAGTTCCCATTCGATGTAGTAACACCAGGACTGGTTCGAATAGCTGCTCTCGTAGACCCGCAGCGGACGGTCGAGGGTATTCTGGTAGAGACGCTGCAGGTGATGCCCCGGGTACACCTCGTGGGGCGCGATCACGTACATGAAGGAGGCGTCCTTCTCGCGGAGGTTGCCCTCGGCGATGTCGTCGTCCCAGTCCGGGCTGACCGGAATGACGGTCCAGGCCGCTTTCCGGAACGGCGAGGCGACGGGCACGCCCGGACCGAAACCCCACCACTGCGCTGACCATCGGCTGGGATCGGCCGCTTCCATGATGGCGTCGTCGTCGTCCCAGGGAATGGTGACCAGGTCGTTGTCGATGACCCAGTCGCGCGTCGCCCGGGTCGCCTCCAGGTGCTTGTAGACGATTTGCTCGGCGAAGAAGTGGTCCTCCTTCTCGTCATGGATGATTTCCAGCCAGGTGCGCTCCGGATCGATCCTGTCCGCCTTGACCTCAAGGTGGCTCAGGACGATGTCGAACTGCTTCCAGCCCCATTCGTGATAATCCGGAACCCGGGTGAATTCCGGGGCGCCGCGCGCGATCCGGCGCAGGTGCATGTCGTTCACGGGGAACAGGTACTTCTTCTCCATCAGCTCATTGAAGACCTCCTCGCCGATGGCGTAGTCGCCCTGCTCCCGCTGCGGGAAGTCTTCGTTGATGAAACGGCGATATTCCGCGAGCGCGGCGACACCGTCCTTGCCGGCGGCGAGCAGCCGGTCGCGCAGCCCGCCATCCGACACGCGCTCGGCGAACGGGGGCAGTTCGTTCTGCAATACGACCGAGAAGCCGTCGACGTAGTCGTTGGCCAACTCCACCCACCGCGCGATGTGCTGATCGAGGTTGGTCTCGGCATTGCGGAGGCGCACGTGCAGCAATTCGATGTCGTCGATGAGTTCAGCCGCCCGAGTGTTCACGGGCCTGGGGTCGGCGATGATCTTGAAGGCGACGTCGCGGTTATTGAGGTAGAGCGCCGGATCCTGGCGCCAGCGCTGCACGCGCTCGCCTTCGATGATCCTCGCCTCGAGCCGGCTCCTGAGGAAGCGCCAGTCGATGTCCTGCACGAAGGCGAGCCCATCGCGGTCGATCGCCTCGAGTTCCTCCAGCAGGTCGCGGGAAACCTGCACCCGGCGCGCGAAACTCTCCGCGCTCATCGTGTCCGGTTCCGGGTTCGCGCCGACCCCGCGGATTTCCTCCAGGTAGCGGTCGACCAGTGCTTCGAATCCTGGGTCAAGGGGTTCCTGCCCCATCCCGGGAACCGTGCCGGCGGCGAATAGCGTCGTGACTGAAACCGTCACCAATAGTTTTCTTATGCGCATGTGTCTTCCCTCGATTAGCCGGAGAGTCCGCGCCACAGTCCCGGCGATGCGCCGGGCGACATGCGGCGAACGGAATCCGATGAACTGAACCCAAAGACCGTACTTTCAATGATCGAACAAAACAAGTTTCTGTGAAATCTGTGTAATCCACGAATTCCAGTACCGTTGGAGCGATGCGACACAGGATCTTTACTTGTGACTTTTTTGGTACTCTGGAGATGCAATCGCGGTCGAGCCGAGTTTCGTTTTGCGGTAAGCGGCGCTATAGCGCCAAATGGCGAGAAATTTGGGGGGTGGCGTACAGGCTCAAGGCAGGAGTTCGCCGGTCTTTGGGACCGGATGGCCAGAGGCGATGGCTTCGGGCATGGCGTCCGGGGTGGACGTGAGGGCGCGGGTGTGGTTTGGAAACAAATCTCCGGGAAACCATTGACATGACAATCGCGCGAACCATAGTATGCGGTTGAAAGCGAACAGGTGTGCGCGTTGCGCACGCCTCGCTTTCGGATCGGCAGGCCGACATCGACACGATAGCGGCGGGCCGAGGGTTACAGACAGCGACCAGTGGGCTATGCAGTCGCCTTGAGATGGAGCGTTCGACTGCCCGCCACTGGGCGCACTTTTAGCCAGTTTGGGGAGATAAGTTTATGAAACACCGTCTTACGCCAATCAGCAGGGCAGTGCAGTGCGCTCTGATCGCAAGCACGGCCGCGGGTGCGGGCCTTACCGTGACTGTCGCCAATGCGCAGGAAGCCGACGTCCTGGAAGAGGTCGTCGTCACCGGATCCCGCCTGCGGCGCGATCGCGATTTCGTCGAGATCAGCCCGGTGGCCACCGTGGGCATGGATGAGATTCAGAACTCGGGATTCCTGACCCTGGAGCAGACCGTGAACCGGATGCCCCAGCTAAGGCCCGAAACCACCTCCAACTCGAATCAGTACGGAGGCGCGGCGATGAGCGCCGACTTGCGCGGCTTGGGCAGGGTGCGCACGCTGGTGCTGGTTGACGGTCGTCGCTATATCCCGGCCGAGGTTTCGGGTGTCGCGGACCTGGCCAGCATCCCGGACATCATGGTGCAGTCGGCTGAACTGGTCACCGGCGGCGCCTCCGCGATTTACGGATCGGACGCCATCGGCGGTGTCGTCAACTTTCGCTTGCGCAACGATATCTCGGGCGTAACCGCCCGCTACCAACGCGGCGCTAGCGGTTACGGCGACGGCGAGACGGAGCGGGCGGATTTATTGGTGGGCTATGGCTCCGACGATGGCAGCAGCAACGTGGCATTCGCGTTCTCCTGGTCCGAGCGCGGCACAATCCTCGGGTCCGATCGGAGTTTCTCCGCCATACCCCTATACCCCGTGGCAGGCGAGCTGGTGCAGTTTGCCGCAGGCAATATTGTTGGCAACCGGATTTCTTTGAATGATGTGCAAAAGACGCAGATCAGGGGCGTCGATCTCAGCGGCGATTGCCCGCCTAACGAACGACTCACAGGGGTACGTTTCGGCTCTGGCGGCGAGCCGTTGCCATTTTGCAATATCCGCGACGGGTACAACTACGCGGAGACCAATTTCCTGTTGCGGCCCATTGACCGCTTCCAGATCAGCGCCATAGGCCATCACGAGATCAACGACCGGGTCGAGGCGTATGCCCAGGTCTTCAACATCAAGTACCGGCAGGACTATCGGATGGCTGCCAACGCCACTCCAACGACGTCTGCCGGCTATCCAAGCGGTACGGTCTACATCCCGGATGCGGTCAACAACCCAGTGTTCAGCCCGACGCTGCAAGACTTCTGGGCGCAGAACGCGGAGTTGTTCGATCCGGACGGCGATGGCAATTACGAAGTGTTCAATACCGGCCGGCGCATGATTGAATTCGGGACGCGAGACTTCGATTACACCACCGATGCGTTCCTGGCCACCGGAGGGCTGCGCGGCGACTTCGACCTCGGCGAAAACAACTGGACATGGGATACGTTCTATCAGTTCTCCAGAAACGATACGGTTCATTCGCTCGTTGGCCTGTTATCGAAGTCGGCTCTGTCGCTTGGCCTCGATGTCGTTATCAATGAAGACGGTAGTGCGAGTTGCCGCAACCCGATCCGCGGCTGTGTGCCCGTAAACGTATTCGGCACGGACGTGTTGACACCGGAGATGGTCGAATTCCTGCGAACCGAGCGCGTTGACGACCAGCGATTCGAGCGGACCGTCGCGGGCGCCACCCTCGCCGGCGATTTGTTCGAGCTGCCCGCGGGCACGGTCGCGACGGCGTTCGGTGCGGAATACCGCAAGGAAAGCATCCGCATCGTGCCGAACGAGGCGCAATTGCGCAACGATATCACGGGCTCATCCATAGCACCCTACATCACGGATGGCGATTACGACCTGTCCGAAGTGTTCGGCGAGGTCAGGGTTCCGCTCCTTAACGACCAGATGGGCTTGCAGAGTCTGGCGATTGAGGGCGCGGCCCGCGCCGCCAACTACTCGACTGTCGGTTCGGTGTCCACCTGGAATCTGTCTCTGGACATGGATGTCAACGATCAGTTGAAAATCCGGGCTGGCTATGGCACCGCCATTCGCGCGCCCAACCTGGACGAGCTGTTGGCGCCGGTTGGCACCGGCTTCGAGCCCGACACGACCAGCGACCCTTGCTTCTCTTTCAACAACCCGTCGCAGGCTGTCAAGGATCTGTGCGTTCAGCAAGGCGTGCCTGCCAATCTGATTGACACTTTGGACGTATCGGCGCGGCAGGGGTACTCCGAGATCAGTGGCGGCAACGCCGATTTGTCGGAAGAACAAGCCGACACCCTCACGGCAGGATTCGTGCTCTCGCCGAATTTCCTGACCGGTCTGACCATGTCGGTGGACTACTACAAGATCGAGATGACGGATGCCATTGCCACAGTTGGTGGCCCGCAGCTAATCAATGACTGCTTTTCGATCTTGGATATCAACTCTGCCTCGTGTCAGTCGATTGTCCGTGACCGGAACGGCAATATCCTGGACGTCTACGCCCCATTGCTGAACCTGGCCGACCGCAACGTGGACGGCCTTGATTGGTCGGCCACATACATCTTTGACAGCGTACCCGATTGGCTGTCGTTGCCCAATCGTGAGGCAACCATGGACATTCGGTGGTTTGGATCGTGGCAATTCACGAACGAAATCCAAGTGTTGCAAAGTACTCCGGCGGTCGATTGCGCGGGCAAATTCAATAGGCCCTGCTCAAGAGGGGCTACTCGTCCGTCGCCGAATTTCCGCGGCCTGCTGCGCGTCAACTGGAATTCGGGCCCACTGAATCTAAGTCCGGAGATGAACTATGTCGGTCAGCTCGAGCAGTACGAGAACACCACCCCGAGCACTTTACTTAATGCCAGTAAGCAAGATCCTTGGGTTATATTCAATCTGAACGGCAGCTGGAACTTCACCGAAAATACCACGCTGAACTTCGGCATCAACAACATCGCTGACAAGGAACCTCCGATCTGGGGTTACATAGCTGGCACCGATCTCAACATCGCGGTCAACCTCTACGATCCGATGGGCCGCAGCTACTTCGTGGGCGTCGAGGTAGGCCTCTAGGCCGGGTAGCGATTTGAAGGTTGACGGCCGCGAGGGTTCCACGAGCCCTCGCGGCTTTGTCTGCAAGTCACACGGCTGCAAGTCATGCGGCTGTGCCCGAATCGCGACATGTTTGCGCGTCACTCATTCGGTGAGCCGTTGACTACCATCCGCCTTGCCTCGAAAATCGACTCGATCTCCATCGTTTCGGTGGGGCGGCGGAAACAGGGAACCTGAGGGCGTGGACAATCCAAGGACGCTTTTTCCGGCGTCGCTGATGCTGATGCTGGCGTGCTGCCCCGGCGCTTTCGCGCAGGACGGCTATACCGCACTGATCGGGATGAACGAGGAGATTCTCGAACTCGCCCGGCCCGGGCAGCGCGATAGCGTGCCGGATCTGAGCCTCCGTGCCGTCGCGGAGCAACGCGCGCGGCTCGAAGACTTCCGCGTGCGGCTTCTCGACATCGATACCTCCTCATGGTCCGTCCCGCAACAGGTGGATTACCTGCTGGTCTGGTCGAAGATGAATGACATCGTCTTCCGGCACCGGGTGACGCAGCCCTGGTCGCGCGACCCCCTGACCTATCTGTACCAGTTCCGGGCCATACCCTATGCGGAGGCTCCATCGACGCCAGACGAGCGGGCAGCGCTGTCCCGGGAATTCAGGGCCGTGCCGGCGATGGTGGATAACGCCATCGAGAATCTGACGCAGCCGGCCGGCGAGTTGGCCAGGCTTGCGATTTTCCTGCTCGATCGTTTCGACGGCGTCGGCCAGGGCGAGCCTTATCGCGACGAGCCGCCGGAGGGGACCATCGGCTGGTTCGAGGATCTTTGCGGCCGTCTTGCGCCCGGGGACAGCGAGCTGCTCGGAGACTGCCGGGAAGCCACGGCCTCGGCGCAACGGTATCGTGACTGGCTGGCCGATAACCTCGACGGTATGGAACCGTCCGCCGCGATCGGTGCGGAAAACTACAACTGGTACCTGAAGCACGTCCGCCTGCTGCCGCACACGGTCGACGACCTCGTGGGGATCGGCGAGCGCGAGTTTCACCGCTACCGCTTCAACTACATGCTCGATCGCCACACAAACCGGTCGCTGGACGAACTGGAACTGACGCAGAGCGCCGAGGAGCACCTGCGCAGGACCCGCGATGCCGAGGCCAGAATCCGGGAGCTGGTCGAAGAACTCGACCTGCTGACCATTCCGGACTACATGCCGGAGGAATTCGAGACCGATGTTTTCTGGAGCCCCCGGGCGGCGACGGACCGTCATTTCTGGGAGGAACTCCAGTTTCGCAACGCCCTGAACAACCACATCCATGCATCGATACCCGGACACCGCTTCGATGCGGAGTTGAGGCAGCGCCTGGAAAACCCGATACGCCGTACCCACTCGGAGAGCGCCCGCGCGGAAGGATGGGCCACGTACCTCGAGGAGACGCTGATACAGGCCGGAATCGCCGAGGACAATCCCCGCGTGCGCGAACTCTTCTACGTGGCCCTGATCAAGCGCGGCAGCCGCTTCTTCGCCGAGATCGGCATGCACACCGGCGCGATGTCCCTGGAAGAGGCCAATGCCTACATGATGGAGTGGGTGCCGTTCATGGAAGAAGACCTCGGCCGGTATGACCTGGTCGGCTACCTGCGGCGACCTGGCCTGGGCAGCATGTACCTGCTCGGAAAGACACAAATCGAGCAACTGGTATCCGAGCGCGCCTTCCAGCTCGGCGACGAATTCGACCTCGGCGAATTCCATGACGATCTCCTCTCGCGCGGCGTCATCCCCCTGACTCTGATCCGGTGGGAGATGGCCGGTCTCGATGACGAAGCCCGCGCCGTCTGGATGGATGTCGTGGGCAAGCCTTTCCCCGGAGAAAATCGATGATCAGAGCCGTCTGTTGCCTCGCCGCCGTGCTGGCGGCGATTCCGGTGATTGCCCAGGACGCCGAGCGGGGGTTCGAGCCGTTCTCGTACGACTTTGCCGCCGAGGCGGCGCTTGCTGCCCGGATCGATGTGGACAATCCGGACACCGGGCAATTGCGGGAGATTTTCACGATGCGACGGGCGCGGGTCATGGAAGCCATGCCCGGGGGCGCCATGATCGTCTACTCCGTGGAGCGCGCCCAGGAGCGGCGCCTGGAGTTCCAGGTACCGCACTCGGACAACCACGATTTCACCTATCTCACCGGGCTGGACGGCCTGGACAGCCTCGACTCGGCGTTACTGCTCCTGCCGGCGGCCATGGATGCCGAGGGGCGCCTCGACGAGCCGGTGCGCGACTGGGTGGTGCTCTACACCTCCATGGACCCGGCGGCCATCGCTGCGCGCACCGGTATCGAGGATGTGCGGCCGTTCGCCATTCTCGAGCACGACCTGTCCGTGGCCATGACCGACTTTCGCGACTGGCGCATCACCCAGGTGCGGCGCTGGCCGCTGGCGGCGGCGCTGTCACGCGCCTGGGGCACGGGTGACAAGGTGCTCTACCTCAACTATCCGCGCTTTTTCCGGCTGGGTATGCCGGAACCCGAGCGGCTGCAACAGTTCGAGCGAATCCGCCGCTTCTCGCCGGAAATGCGCCTGCGCGACTCGGCGGACATACTCGACCAGGTGCGCCAGTTGCAGGATTCCTGGTCGATCGCGAACCTGAGGCGCAGTGTCGCCATCGTCAATGAGGGGGTTCGCCACGGCTTTCGCGCCACGCGCCCCGGGATGACGGAAATGCAGGTCATGCAGATCATCGATTTCGTGTACCGCTACCGGGGGGCGTACCTGGGCTTTCCGACCTCCGTGCGCCGTTCCGGAGTGCAGACACCGCACGATGGCGAGGCGATTCCCGAGGGCTGGATCGAGTTCGTGCCCCGTGCCGGCGGCGAAGTATTCCAGGCCGGCGACCTGGTATGGACCGACACGGGAGCGGCGTTCAATCACTATTCCGCCGACATCCAGCGGACCGCTCCCATCGACGGACGCTTCACCGAGCGCCAGCGCGAACTCTACGAGATCGCCCTGAATGTGCAGAAAACGGTGATCGGCATGGTGCGGCCCGGAGCGACCTGGTGGCAACTGCACGACAAGGCCATGGAGATGCTCCGCGATGCCGGCGGCTACGACGAGTACTACTACTACGGCATCGGCCACTTCATCGGCATGGAGGTGCACGACGAAGGCGATTACCTGGTGCCTTTCAAGCCGGGTATGGCGCTGGCCATCGAGCAGGGCGTCATGCCGCCGGAAGGTCCCAGGGTGGCTTTCGAAGACGATGTGCTGGTCACCGAGGACGGGCACGAATGGTTGAGCCGGATGATTCCGATCGAAATCGAGGACGTCGAGGCGTTGACCGCAGGTTCAGGCACTTTCGACTTTCTGGAGTAGGGTGGGCGTCCGGACGGCGCTTCGGGCCGATGACCAGCATCCATTTCGAAAACCGCCGGATAGATTGCCGTCCGGGCGTTTCCGTGGCTGCGGCCCTGACCGCCGCCGGCGAGCGATCGATTCGCGAAGCCGGCCCCGGCGATGCCCGCGGGCTGTTTTGCGGCATGGGGGTCTGCCAGGAGTGCAGGGTGCGGGTGGACGGACGCTCCGGCGTTCGCGCCTGCATGGTGACGGTGCGGGACGGGATGCGGATCGCGCGCATGCCCGGGCGGGCGGTTCCCGGCGATTGTCCGGAGGGGGGCGCTGCGGAGGACCTGCCGGAAGCGCCGGACCTTCTGGTGATCGGCGGCGGCCCCGGCGGGTTGACCGCGGCAGCGGTCGCGGCCGAGTCGGGCGCCGATGTCGTGGTCATTGATGAGCGCCCGGCACTTGGCGGCCAGTTCTTCAAGCAGCCGGCGTCCGCCGCGGTTCTTCCCCCGTCGCTGGCCGGCGACCGGCAATTCGAGCGCGGCCGGCAACTGATCGAACGCGCCCGGAGTTCAGGGGCAAGGATTCTCGACGGCGCCGAAGTCTGGGGCGCCTTTGCGCCGAACGAGTTCGGCGTCCTGAAGGGGAGCAGCAGTTGGGTCATGCGTCCGAAACGCACCGTCGTCGCAACGGGCGCTTACGAGCGGGGCCTGCCGGTTCCCGGCTGGACCCTGCCCGGCGTGATGACCACGGGCGCTGCCCAGACACTGTTGCGAAGCTACGGTGTACTTGCGGGACAGCGGCTGCTCGTGGCCGGCAACGGGCCCCTGAACCTGCAGGTGGCGTTTGAACTGCAGCGGGCCGGAGCGAAGGTGGCGGCGGTGGCGGAGTCTGCCCTCCCGCCGTACCGGACATCGCCGGTGGATGCGGCCCGTCTTTTCCTGTCCGCGCCGCGCCTGGTCCTTGACGGATTGCGCTACCTTGCCGGCCTCCGCGCTGCCGGCGTACCGGTGCTCTGGCGGCGGGTGCTGAAGGCGGTGCAAACCGCCGACGGCGGGCTTGCGGCGACGCTCGTCAGGGTGGGTGACGAGGGCGGGCCGGCGGACCGCACGATTGAGGTCGATGCGGTCTGCGTCGGCTACGGCTTTCAACCGAACAACGAGGTGCTCAGGTGCCTGGGCTGCAGGCACGACCATGACGAGCGGCGCGGTCACCTGGTGACCGTGCGCGACGAGCATTGCGAGACGACTGTCCCGGGCATCTATGCCATCGGCGACTGCTGCGGGCTCGGTGGGGCCCCGGCGGCGCTCCGGGAAGGCGTCATTGCAGCCTGCGCGGCCGTGCGGTCGCTCGGCTTCGACCTGACGGCCGGACATGCCCGGGCATGTGATCGGGCCGCGCAAACGCTGCGCCGGCACAGGACCTTCCAGGCGGCGCTGTGGCGCCTCTTCGACGCGCCGCGCTACCAGACGGAACTGGCGACGCCCGACACGCTGATTTGCCGTTGCGAGAGGGTTCGGCTGCGCGACCTCGATGCGGCTTTTGAAGATGGCAATGCCACGATCGGCGCGCTGAAAAGGCGCACCCGTCTGGGCATGGGTCCATGCCAGGGGCGTTACTGCGCGCCGGTTGCGGCAGCAATGCTCGAACGTATAACCGGAACCGGGGTGGATGAGTTCTCCCTGTTTGCGCCACGCGTACCGATCAAACCAGTGAGCGTCGGTGACATAGCGGGCGTCCAGGCGGCCACGGAGTAGACGATGGTTGAACCAATGCAGCCGGAGCGTAGCAAATTGCCCTGCGGTCTCGAAATTCCCCGCATGGTGATGGGCCTCTGGCAGGTCGCGGACATGGAGCGCGGCGCCAGTCCGCTCGATCCTGATGCCGGTGCCGATGCGCTGGCCGACTACGCCCGAGCCGGGTTCGATGCATTCGACATGGCGGATCACTACGGCAGCGCCGAGCTGATCGCTGGCCGCCTTCTCGGCCGATTCGACGAAGGTGCATCGGCAAGACCGAAAGTCTTTACGAAGTGGGTTCCCGGGCCGGGCGCCATGACGCCGGATGTGGTCCGCGCCGGGGTCGAGGAGCGTCTCGAACGCCTCGGTGTCGATTGCCTGGACCTGCTGCAGTTCCACTGGTGGCAATTCGGGCATCCCGGCTACATCGATGCGATGGTCGAACTCGAACGGCTCCGCCGGGAAGGATCGATCGCGCACCTGGGAGTGACCAACTTCGACACCCGCCATCTGCGCCTGCTGGTACGGCACGGCCTGCCGGTCGTTACCAACCAGGTCAGTTTCTCGGTGCTGGACCAGCGGGCCGCGGCCGGGATGTCCGCATTCTGCATGGAGAACGACATCCGTCTGCTGGCCTACGGGACCCTTTGCGGCGGCCTGCTGTCGGAGCGCTGGATGGGCCGCGCCGCTCCCGCGGAGGGCGAACTCAGCGACTGGAGCAAGATGAAGTACCTTCGCTTCGTCAAGGCGGCGGGCGGCTGGGAGGCCCTGCAGGGCCTGCTGTCGGCGCTGGATCGGGTTGCGCGCAAGCACGGCGTTTCGATACCGAACGTGGCCGTGCGCTGGGTGCTGGATCAACCCGCCGTTGCAGCCGTGATCGTCGGCGCGCGCCTCGGCGAGCGGGAGCACCGCGAGGACAACCTGGCAGTGTTCGAGTTCTCGCTGGACGGGGAGGACCGCGAACGCATTGCCGCCGCTGCCGCCGGGATGAGGGCGATTCCCGGCGATTGCGGCGATGAATACCGGCGGGCCCCGCTGCTTACGGCGTCGGGCGACCTTTCGCACCACCTCGCATCGATGTCCCGGCTCTACACACCTGATCGGCCCCCGGGCCGGGAAGACCGCCGGCGCATCGACAGCGGCAGCGTCTGGGAGGAAATCGGCGGCTACAGCCGGGCGCTACGCATCGACAACCGCATCGTGGTAAGCGGCACCACGGCAACGCACACGGACGGCAGCAGCATCTGTCCGGATGATGCGGCAGGCCAGGCGACCTACATCCTCGACAAGATCGCGGCAAGCATCGCTTCCCTGGGCGGTTCGCTCGGGGACGTGGTGCGGACCCGCGTCTACATCACCGACGAATCGGATTGGGAGGACGTCGCCCGCGTGCACGGCGAATACTTCGGCGACATTCGGCCCGCAAATTCCCTGGTCGTCGTTTCCGGCCTGGTGGGCGGCTTTCTGGTGGAGATCGAAGCGGAGGCCCTGCTGCCCTGAGCGGATTGCCGGCTTCGGATAAGCGCCCGGGCTGCGCGGTACAGGCCGGAACTGCGCAGCCTACACCGTCGATTCGAGGCGCGTGTTCAGCGGCATCCAGGCGACGGAGGCATTGTTGGGCAGGCTGAGCAGACAGGCGACCGTGTGCGCCACGGTCGCAGGCGCCAGCCGCTCGGCAAGCGGCGTGACGCCGGGCACGGTGGCGACCATGCCGGTCGCTACGGCGCCGGGGCACAGGGCCGTGGCGCGCACGCCGTCGTCGTAGCCGAAATGGCGGGCGGCATGGCTCATGGCGACCAGCGCGTGCTTCGATATGGTGTAGCCGATCGAGCAGGTCGTGTCGCGAAAACGGATGCCGTCCGTGGAGGCGATGTTGACGATACGGCCGATACCGCACTTCTTCAGGTGGGGCAGGGCCAGACGCGTGAGGCGGAACGGGGCCTTGACGTTCACCGCCCAGAGTTCGTCAAGCGCCGCTTCGTCGCCCTCTTCGAAATTCACCTGGCGCCAGATGCCGGCGTTGTTGATCAGAGCGTGGAGTTCGCCGAAATGAAGCAGCGTACGGTCCATCCAGGCAGAGGCCGACTCGGGTTCGTTCGCCTCGAAGTACTCGACGGCAAGGTTGTCCTTGCCCGCATCGGCGAACGCCTCGCGGACCCGGTCGACTTCGCGGACCCCCAATGACAGCCGGTAGCCGTCGGCCAGGAGGCGTGTGGCGATGGCGGCGCCGATGCCCCGTGAGGCGCCGGATATCATGACGACGCGGTTGTCGGGAGAGAGCAGGGCCGGTTGACTCATGCGCCTGCGGCCCGGATGCGTTTCAGGCCCGATGCAGCGGCAACCGATACCGGATTATCAGGTTGAAGGAGCACTAGAAGATCCCCTGGTAAACCCCGCCGTCATTGACGATGTTCTGGCCCGTCATGAATCCCGCCTGGGCGCTGCAGAGAAAGGCGACCAGGTCGCCGCATTCCGAGGGGTCGGCGAAGCGTCCCGCGGGGCAGTTCTGCTTGCGATCCTCGACGATGGCTTCATAGGTGGTATTGCCCCGCTCGGCGTGGCCGTGCAGGTTGGTTTGCAGGGCATCGGTGTCGAACAGGCCCGGACAGACGGTGTTGACGGTCACGTTGTGCCGCACGAGGTCGCGCGCCATGGCGGCCACCGCGCCGGACAGGGCGAGCCGCGCTGCGTGGGTGTGGGCAAAGCCGGACTGGGGAAATTTGATGAAACTCACCGACAGGTTGACGATGCGCCCGAAGCCCCGCTCGCACATGCCGGGCGCCACCTGCTGAATGAGGGTGATGGATGACAGAAAATGGTCGTTCAGCCATTGGCGCCACTCCGCTTCACCGATGTCGGCGTAGGCGGTCGGCACCTGGCGCACCCCCGGGTTGTTGACCAGGATGTCCGGTTCCGGGCAGGCATCGAGCAGCCTGGCCCGGTCGGCGGCCACATTGAAATCGCCGGCGACGGGCTGAACCGAAACGCCGGTGGCCGAGACGATTTCATCGGCCGCCGCGCGCAGGTTGGCCCGGGTGCGTGCCATGATCGTCAGGTCGACGCCTTCCCGGGCCAGGGAGAGAGCGCAGGCCTTGCCGAGGCCCTTGCTGGCGCCGCTGACGATGGCCTTGCGGCCGTGCAGTCCGAGTTCCATGCAGCTGATCCTCCGTCGCTTCCGTGCCGGGCAACTAGGGCCGCACGAAGGATGCCGCCAGCAAACGCGGCGGGACCCGGAAGCGCCCGGCGATGTCCTGCAGTTGTTCCCGGGCGGTGGTGATTTCCGCGCGGTCGCCCGACACCAGCACGGTGGCCGGCAGCAACTGGGCGTTGTAACGCGCCGCGCACGGCTCCGTATACCCGCCGGTATCGAGAAAGGCCACGTAGTCGCCTCGTTCGAGCGCCGGCATGCGCACATGGGGGCCGAGTTCGTCCGAGTTGCATAACGGACCCACCAGGTCCACGGTCTCGGTGCGCTCGGCCGTGGCGTCGACCACCGGCACCGGGTGGTAATACCAGTCCAGCGCCGAGGACCAGGACAGGTGATTGGTGGACAGGTCCAGGTTGACCCACTTCTTCTTCGCACCCTGCTTGACCGCGCCGACCCGGCCGACCGTGACGCCGGAGGGGCCGGACAGGGACCGGCCGGGTTCCAGGCGCAGCTTCGGCAGCGGCAGACCGAGGCGTTCGGCCTCGGCCTGAATCTCCTGGCTGCAAAGGCGCGCATAGTCGTCCGCGGTGGGGGCCGAATCGTCGTCGATCTGGCCGCGCGGGCCGGTGCCGTACCACTTGCCGAAGGTCCAGCCGCCGCCGATGTCGATGCAGGGCGGCGTCCAGCCGGTGCGGTCGCGGATGTGGCCGGACCAGGTGACCATCTCCCGGGCCATGATGGCGAAGTCCATGGCCACGTTGGACATGCGGCTCAGGTGGAAATGGGTCTCGCGCAGGTGGATATGCGGCATCTGCTGGGCCTGCCTGACGATCGCCACGGTCTGATCGCGGGTCATGCCCCACTTGGTGCTGTCGCTCTGTTCCTTGAGGGTGCCGGGGCCGTGCATGGCCACGCCTTCGCGCTCGGCCAGCGGGTCGAGGTCGAGCTTCAGCCGGATGCCAATGTCGGCATCCCGGTTCTGCCGCCGGCACACGGCATCGATGCGGTCGAGTTCGTCGGTGGCATCGATGTTGATGCACAGGCCGTTGGCCACGGCCATTTCCAGTTCCTCGTCCTCCTTGTTGGAGCCGTTCAGCACCAGGGTGCCGGCATCGGTGCCGGCCAGCAGCGCGAGGTACATCTCGTTCACCCCGAAGCAGTCACCGCCGGCGCCTTCCTGGTTCATGATGTGTCGGTAGGCGAGGCCGTTGTTCGACTTGTTGGCGAACAGGATCTGGGACTCCGCCGGATAATGCCGGCGGAAAGCGTCCCGGAACTGCCGGTAGGTGTAGCGAAACTGGCTTTCGCTGACGAGGAACAGGGGGGTGCCGAACTCCTCGGCCAGTTTGGCGACATCGCAGTCCTCCACCCACAGGTTTCCGTTCGGGCCGACTCCGATGAACTCGCCGTAATTCTCCCGATATTCCCTGGGCTGCAACTCCGGCGCATACATGCCGTTGGCCATGGTTCGTCCTCCTGTGCGATGGGTCAGGCTATTTTCAGTTCGGCAAGGCCCGCGTGCAACTGCTCGAGCGATCTGCCGGTAACGGGGCGCAACGGCGGCCGGGGATCGCCGGCGGCGAAGCCGAGCCGGGCCATGGCGGCCTTGGTGGCCGGATACAGTGACCGGCCGCCGCTGGTGAAGAGGTCGGTCAGGCGCCGGCCGGTCTCCTGCAGCGCCTGGGCTTCCTCGAGGCGTCCGGCCCTGGCGGCGTGGAACAGGTCCAGCGATCCGGGCAGCCACACGTTCGGAAACAGGTCGATGAACCCGTCGGCGCCGGCGGCTACCGCCGGTGCCCCGTATACCGACGAAGGGCCGCAGAACACTCGCAGTTGCTCGCGCACGGCGATGAGCGTGGCGTAGAAATTGTTCCAGTCGCCCGCGCTTTCCTTGATGGCGACCACGTTGTCGAGCTCCGCCAGGCGCACCGCCAGTTCCGGCGTGATGGCGTTGCCTGCGTTTCCGGGAATGTTGTACAGCACGATGGGAAACGAAATCGCCGCGTCGACCTCCCGGAAATGCTCGAAGATCTCGTCGTCGTTCAGGCGGATGAAGTAGGGCGGCAGGATCAGCGCCGCATCGCAGCCGGCGTCTTGCGCTGCCCGGGCGAGGCTCACTGTTTCGGCAACGGTCACCGAGCCCGCGCCGGCGATCACCGTTCCGCGCCCCGCGGCGCTCCCGGCGCCGATACGGTACAACTGGCAGCGCTCCTCGTGGGAGAGCGACCAGAATTCGCCCGTACACCCGCCGACGAGCACGCCGGTACCGCCCGCGGCAAGTGTGCGGTCGATATTCTCCTCGAGTGCGCCGGCATCGATATTGCCCGCTGCGTCGAAAGGCGTGATGACGGCCGACATGGGCCCCCACCAGTCCACACTGTCTCTGTTCATGCTCCCTTCCCTTGTCTCATGCCGTGGAATCGTCGTTCAGCCGCCTGCCGTCCGCAGCCGCGAACAGGCGCATTTTCTCCGCGCGGAACGCCAGTTTAACGGTATCGCCAGCCTCGATGGCGATATCCCCGTCCATGCGGGCGACGAGTTCGTTTCCCCGATAGTCGAACACCAGGATCGTCTCGTGTCCTGTGGGTTCGACCAGGTTTACGCGCGCGGGCTCACCCTGCCGATCGAAGTGTATGTGCTCGGGGCGTATGCCGAGCCTGACGCGGCGGTCCGGCTCCGGCATTTCATCGGTCAGGGGCAGCATGCCGAGGGGGAGCGAGAGATCGCCGGACCGGAATGTCCGGCCGGAACCGGTTCCCTTCAGCCGACCGTCCAGGAAGTTCATGGACGGCGTGCCGATGAAGCCGGCGACGAAGTCGTTGCCGGGGCGCGCATAGATGTCCCGCGGGGGGGCGAATTGCTGCAGCCTGCCGTCACGCAACACCGCGATGCGCTGCGACATGGTCATGGCCTCGAGCTGATCGTGGGTCACATAGACCATGGTGCGGCCGATGCGGCGGTGCAGGCGGATCAGTTCCGCGCGCATGTGCGTGCGCAGCTTCGCGTCGAGGTTGGACAGCGGTTCGTCGAGCAGGAAGACCGCCGGGTCGCGCACCAGCGCCCGGCCGAGCGCCACCCGCTGCTGCTGGCCGCCGGACAGCTCCCGGGGCTTGCGGTCGAGCAGCGCTTCGAGTTCCAGCACGGCCGCGGCTTCCCGCACCCGCCGGACCCGCTCGTCCTTCGCAACGCGGCGTTTGCGCAAGGGGTATTCGATATTGCCTGCCACCGTCATGTGCGGGTATAGGGCATAGGTCTGGAACACCATGGCGATGTTGCGCTGTGCCGGGGCGAGTTCGTTGACCACCCTATCGCCGATGGAGATCGTCCCCCCGGTCGGGCGCTCAAGGCCCGCCAGCATGCGCAGCAGCGTGGTCTTGCCGCAGCCGCTGGGGCCCAGGATGCTGACGAATTCGCCCGACCCGATCTCGAGGCTCAGGTCGTCGACGGCGGTGACGCCGCCGAATCGCTTGCTGACATTCTCGAAGCGGATACCCGACACCGTTGACGCCTCAACCCTTGATCGCGCCGGCGCTGAACCCGCGGGTCAGATAGCGCTGCAGGAAGGCGAAAACGACGATGAGCGGCAGGCTCATCATGACCGAGGCGGCCATGAGCAGCGACCACTCGATGTTGAACGAAGTGACCAGCATGTTGATGACCCCGGTGGTCAGCGGCCGCGCCGCGTCGTTGTTCACCAGCACCAGCGCGTAGAAGTACTCGTTCCAGGCGAGTATGGCGGTGAACATGGCCGTCGAGATGATGCCGGGCAGGGCCTGGGGCAGGATGACGTCCACGAATGCCTGCATGCGGTTGGCGCCGTCCACCAGCGCCGCGCTTTCCAGGTCGTCGGGGATCGCCTTCATGAACGAGCGCAGGAGCCAGAGCGCGTAGGGCAGGGCGAAGGTGGTGTAGGCGATGATCAGGCTCGTGAGGGTATTGGCAAGCCCCAGGCCCGCCATGAGCAGATAGAGGGGGATGATCAGCACCACCGAGGGCAGCAGGTACGTAAACAGGACCAGGCGCGCCAGGCGCTCGCGGCCCGGGTAGGAGAAACGCACCAGGCTGTGGGCGCCGAGGGTGGCGATCGAAATCACCACCAGCGTGGTGCCGGCGGCGAGCCAGGCGGAGTTCCTGAGGTAGGTGAGGAAGGGCGTCTCCGTCAGCAGCCGCCGGTAGTGCTCGAAGGTGATCTCTCCGGGCAGCAGCCTGGGCGGAATGACGAACAGTTCCGAGGAAGGCTTCACCGAGGTGAGCAGCATCCACAACAGCGGAAAGGCGATGACGAGGACCACCGCCCAGGCAAGGACGTTGAACAGGAAGCGGCGGGCGATCCGGGCCGGGGTGGACACTGCGTCAGTCCCTCGCCCGGCTCAGGTACAGGCTCATGAACAGCAGCATGATCAGCATCATGAGCACCGCGGTCGCCGAGGCGCCCCCCATCTGGTTGAGGGCGAAGGCTTCCTTGTACACCATCAGCGGCAGGGTCTGGGTGCCGATGATGGGGCCGCCGCCGGTGAGGAGGTAGATCAGGTCGAATTCCTTGAAGTCCCAGATGGTGCGCAGCAGCACCACGACGATCAGCACGTCGCGCAACTGCGGCAGGGTCACGTCGGTGAAGCGCGCCCAGGCGCCGGCGCCGTCGATGGATGCGGCCTCGTACAGTTCGTCCGGGATCGCCTGCAGGCGCGCCAGCACCGCGATGACCACGAACGGGAAGTACTTCCAGGCGCCGACGAAAATCAGGCTGATCATGGCGTTGGGCATGGAACCGAGCCAGTCGACGGGCAGATCGACGATGCCGGCCCACAGGAGCAGGTGATTGAGCACGCCGTAAAGGTCGTTGAAGAGCCAGCGCCAGACCAGCACCGCCACCACCGTGGACAGGAAGTAGGGGAACAGCACCAGACTCCTCGCCAGCGCCCGGAACACCAGGTTCCTGTGCAGCATCAGCGCCACGAGTATGCCGAAGACGATCTGCAGGGTCAGGGTGCCCGCAGTCCAGATCAGGTTGTTGGCGAGCGACCTCCAGAACTCGCCGGACGCCAGCAGTCTGCGGTAGTTGTCGAGCCCCACCCATTCGCCTTCCATGGTCGGCGTGTAGATGGAGAAGAGGCCGAGGTAGATGGCTGAGACCAGGGGATAGACGATCACCGTGCAGAAGACGAGTACGGTGGGCGCGATCAGCAGCGCGCCGAGCAGCCCGTAGCGGGCATCGAGGGAGCGTAGGCGGAGTGATGCTGAGGCAGCCCGAATTGTCGGCATGTCGTCCTGCGCCGGGCGCCTCAGGCATTCATGATCGTTTCGATGCGACGGGCCGTGTCGGCGAGCACCGTGCGGGGCTGCTCTTCGTTCAGCACGACCCGCTGCACCATTTCCGCCAGTATGCCGCTGTTGACCAGCGCCCCGGCCTTGACGTTGATGCGGTGTTCGGGGGATTCCCAGCCCAGGTTGTGTCCGGCGGCGGCCGAAGTCGACATCAGGGCGATCTCGTCGCGGTAGCGCCGCACCAGTTCATGATCCAGATATCGCTCGTCTTCCGCGGCGGTCTGTAGCACGGGGAGGATGTGGCCCGGCGTGGCGTGCAACTGGCGGATGTACCCCTCGCCTTCGTACAGCCAGGCGGCGAACCGCCGGGTCATTTCCAGGTCGGGAGCATCCGCCGGTATGAACACGCTCGGATAGTCGTTGAATGTCCAGGGGGGAACCCCGGCGGACACGGTCGGAAACGGGACACAGGTGACGTGTTCCGCCAGGCGCGGGTTGCGCGTGTTCACGTTCACCAGGACGCGGCCGGCATACAGGCCGGTGGCGGTGGCGCCGCTGACGAATGCGCCCAGGGTCTCGCCCCAACTGTAACCTGTGGCGCCGGGCGGGCAGAGTTCCCGCATGGAGCGGTAGAACTCCAGGGCATCGACCGCCTCGTCGCTGTCGATCGCGACGTCCAGGTCGGGCGAGAGGATCTGTCCGCCGGCGCCGTGAATGAAGCAGACGATCACGAGGCTGGTTGCGCTGTTTCTCGCGTAGGGGAGTTGCGCGCCGTAAATGCCCCGCCCCTGCATCTGCCTGCAGGCTGCGCGGAGTTCGTCCCAGGTTTCGGGTGCGCTCTCGATTCCGGCCTGCTGCATCAGGTCGGTGCGCAGCCACAGCATGTTGGCCGCCGTGTTGCCGATGCCGGCGGCGGCGTGCACGCCGGGCTCGATCTCGTAGACCCGGTTGGTGCCTGCGAAGAACCGGTCGCTTCCGACGGATTCGATGACCGGATCGAACGGGGCCAGCAGTCCGGCCTGCCAGTAGTCGGCGACGGCGAAAGAGGGCAGATGCGTCACCAGGTTCGGCACGTTGCCCCCGGCGAACGCGGCGGCGAGTTGTGCCGGGTAGCCTTCGTCCGAGGTCTGCTCGAATAGCACCCGGACGTCGGGATGCTGCGCCTCGAAGGCGGCAATCTGGAATCGATAGGCGGCGAGCTGCTCGGGTGACGACTGGGTGGACCACCAGCGGATGGTCGTATTCGCGCGCGCCGGCAGGGATTTCAGGCCGGCGGCGCCGGCACAGAGCGCCAGCGCACCGCGCAAGGCGGCGCGGCGCGTGATTCCCCCCTTGCTCGAATAACCGCTCATTCGGCTGAAAGCCCGCTGCACGGATGGTGAATTGGCCCCAGCCATCTTCACCCAAATGCCGGGAGGGCGCAAGTTCAGGACTTCCGGAATCGGGCAATCGAGAACCGGTCCAATGGATAGTCGGGCGAGCGGCCCAGAATGGCATCGGCGACCAGGCGGGCGCAGTAGGGACCGAGGGTAAAACCGGCATCGCCGGGGACCGCGAAGTAGAGGCCCGGCAGCGATTCGACGGGGCCGAGAACCGAGACCAGATCGACGAGGGTGTTGACGCCGGCCCAGGTGCGCTGCACCTGCAACCCGCCGATTGCGGGCACCAGGTGTCGCGCCAGTCGCAGATTGCCGGCGAGGCTTTCGGAGAGCACGGCCGGCGGGAGCCGATCCCGCGGCCTGGCTGCGGGCCAGCCGCCGCCGATCAGCACCTGCCCGTTGGCAAGCTGTTTCATCGTGATGGCTCGCGCGGCGTGCTGGATGAGGTGGTGCATCAGCGGCTCGGCCGGTTCGGTGATGCTCATCTGCAACGGTTCGGCGGTGCAGGGCAGGCGCAGGCCGACGGTGGCGGCAAGCCGGCCGGAACCGGTGCCGGCGGCGATGACCACGCGCTCCGCCCGGTAGGTTGCGCGGTCGGTGGCAACGAGGTAACCAACCCCTCCTGGCTGCAGCCGTTGCGCCGTGCCGTTGCGAAGGACGGCGCCGGCGGCTTCGGCCTGCCTGCGTACCGCGCCGGCTGCCAGCAGGGGATTGATCTTGCCTTCCTTCTCGCAGAACAGGGCGCCGTGCACGCCGGAGTTGAGACAGGGAGCGATGCTCAGCAATTCCTCCCGTCCCATCGGGCGGGTGTGGACTCCGTGTTCGCCTTCGATTCGGCTCTTGCGCTCGAGAGCTGCCATTTGCCCGGCGCTTTCGGCGATCATGAGCCCGCCCGTGATGGCGAATTCGATGTCTTCACCCAGCCGCCCGGCGATCTCTGCCCAATAGTCGATGGCGCGGGGATAGATGGGCAGCGTGTGCCGGTAATCCTCGATCCGCTCCGGAAACAGGCGTTCCATGCGGCTCTGCATCTGACCGTGCAGGCTGCCGGCATTGGTGGCCGATCCCGAGTCCCGGCCGGCATCGAGGCACAGCACGCCCATGCCCGCTTCGGCGAGGAACCAACTGACGCTCAGGCCGACGATCCCGCCGCCTATCACCAGCGTTTCGTGGGTGGCATCAGGGTCTTGTGTGCCGGCGTTCACGCGGTTTGCATTCGTGGCGGCCCGGCGGCGCCGTATCCGGGATTCGGGAAACGGTCTCGGGGCGCACGCAGTACGGAAATCCGCAATGCGCTCAAACGTCAGTCCCCCGCCGGCTCGACCCGCAGCAGCGCGCCGCGATCGTGATCCGTGAGCAGGTAAAGCAGCCCGTCCGGGCCCTCGCGAACCTCGCGGATGCGCTGCTCCAGCGAGAGCAGCAGCGCCTGCCGCCCCAGGGGCAAGCCCTCCGGGGTCAGCGTGACCCGGTGAAGCTGCGTGCTGCTCAGGCCACCGGTGAAGGCGTGACCCCGCCAGTCGCCGAATCGCTCGCCCGTGTAGATCGCCAAACCGCCCGGCGCAATGCTGGGAGACCAGTGCAGCCACGGATCCTCCATGCCCGGTGCCGAAGGAGTTGCGAGTATCGGCCCGAAGCCGTCGCCGGTTCGTGCTCCGCTGTAGGACCGGCCGTAGGAGACCATCGGCCAGCCGTAATTGCGGCCGGCTTCCACGATGTTGATCTCATCCCCGCCCAGCGGCCCGTGCTCGATTTCCCAGAGCGCTCCGGTGACGGGATGCACCGCCATGCCCGTCGTATTGCGTATGCCCAGGGCATAGATTTCCGGGTGGTAACCCGGCTCGTTGACGAACGGATTGTCGGCGGGTACGGAGCCGTCGTCGTTGAGGCGCAGGATCTTGCCTCCGTGCGAGGCGGGGTCCTGCGCCTCATAAGCGCTGCCGACGCGGTTGGTGCCGCCCTCCGCCAGCAGGTAGCCCGGCACTCCGATACTCATGTACAGCTTGTCGTCGGCGCCGAAGGCGATGCGCACCGCACTCGCGCCGCTGGTTGCGGCATCGGCGATGAACAGATCCTCGACATCTCGGAGTCCGAGCGCACCGTCGTACCGCCCGCGCGCCACCGCGGCGGTGCCCGCGGGACCGTACAATTGATCCCAGTCGGCATCGGTTTCGCCGGGCAGGCGCTTTGTATACGCGAGGTATACCCACCGGTTGTCGGCATACCCGGGGTGCAGCGCCACATCCATCAGGCCCTTGTAGGCCGAAGCCAGCACGGCCGGGACGCCGGCGACGGGTTGCGGATCGAGCGTAAAGTCCGCGTTCACGCGCCGCAGGCGGCCGGGCCGCTCGGTCACCAGCATCGCCCCGTCGGGAAGGAAGGCCAGGGCCCAGGGGCGCTCCAGGCCCTTGAGCGGGGTGACCCGCAGGCGCTGGCCTTTCTCGTCGATGATCTGGGCGGCGTCGGGGAGCGTATCAGGACCCGAGCCCGGCCGGCCCGGTACGCCGGGGGGTGGCTCGGCAGCCGCATCGATCGCCTGGAGCACTGGTTCGGCAGCCGGATCGACCGCCTGGGCCACTGGCTTTGCAGCCATACCGAGAGAGAACAACGAAAACAGCAGCGGTGTCACCAGGGCGCGTCGCAGGCTTCGGTACGCGAACATGACCCTTCTTCCCATGCCCGGATTATAGCCCTGAAGTGTCTGCCGGTCCGGTGACACTCCGGTCGCTCGATACGAATCCCAAACGACATTGAAATGTGTACGCTATTGCATAAAATGTTCGTATCGCGGCCAGTGCCTGTTCCGGAGCGGGTGAATCTTGCACGGCGCCGGTCTATCCGATCTCAAACCCATGCTTAACCGAGGATAATAAGAAATGATGAAATGGCAGACTTTCGGAAAGGCGCTGGCACTGTCGACCGCCATCGTGGCCCTGCCCTCGATGGGCCAGTCCGACAGCGTTCAACTGGAGGGCATGCCGGGCGGGTCGGGTAGCTACGACGACCTGGTCGCGCTCTACCAGGAGTTTCTGGAGTTCAGCGATCCGGAGCGCGCCAGCGGCGACCGACCGAATCGCGACATCGCCGGGAGGCCGGCCGAGGTCTATCCCGACTACGGCGAGGCCGCCGTCGAGCGGCGGCGCGAAACGATGCGGTCACTTCAGGATCGTCTCGAGGATATGGCAGTTATCGACTGGGAGCTGGACCAGCAGGTGGACTACCTGGCCGTGAGGTCGCGATTCGATCAATTCGACTTTACGCTGAACGTATCCCGGCCCTGGTCCCGCGATCCGGGATTCTATGTGGACCAGATGCTGCGCATCACGTTTGCGGACCTGCCGTTGTCGGAGGCGGAGACCGCCGACCTGGTCACCAGGCTGCAGGCCATTTCCCTGCTCATCGAACAGGCCGAAACGAATCTGACGGAAGTCGCTGCGGACTATGCGGATCTCGCGATCTTCAATCTGACCAATGCGGACGGAGTGGGGCATGGATATCCCTACCGCGCGACGCCGCCGCCGGGAGTCATAGGTTGGTACGAGGACTTCCTCGGTCGCGCCCGCGAGCAACAGCCGGAGCTGGTGGACGCCATCGCCGCAGCCATGGAATCAGTGACAGGCTTTCATTCCTGGTTGACGGAGAATCGCGAATCCATGACCGGCCAGGGCGGCGTCGGCCGGGAATATTTCAACTGGTACCTCAAGCACGTCAAGTTGATGCCGTACGATACCGACCAGATCGTGACGCTGGGCCTGCGCGAACTCGACCGCCTGTGGAGCGTCTACGCGCTGGAACAGCACCGTAACCGCAATCTGCCCGAGATCGAACTGCCGGCATCGGCGGAAGAGTACGCCGAGCGGATTTCCGAAACGGACCGCCGCATCAGGAGCTTCCTGGTCGAGCAAGAGATCATCACGATCCCGGACTACATCGGCGAACTCGATACGAACGTGCCATGGATCGTGCGTCCCAATGGACCGAACTACTGGGAGCAGGTTCAGTACAGGGACCCGACTCCGGATCACCTGCACGCGGTGATTCCCGGCCACCGGTTCGACGGTGTTGTAGAGGCAAACAATACTCACCCGATCCGCGGCAAGCTCACAAGCGGCGCGAGAGCGGAAGGGTGGGGGGTCTACCTGGAGGAAGGCATCATGAACGCCGGAGTGGTGGATGACCTACCCCGTGTCCGGGAACTCATCTACATATTCGGCATCTTTCGCGCGGCGCGGGTACCGGCCGACGTCTGGCTGCAGCTGAATGAAATGTCCGTCAGCGAGGTTGTGACCTGGTGGATGGAACGCACGCCCTGGCTGGACGAGGACGTAGCGCGAGTGGATGCCGAAATCTACCTGCGGCGGCCGCCGGGATACGGTCTCGGGTACACGGTCGGCATGTTGCAGATGCAGCATCTCCTGTCGGACCGGCGACAGCAACTGGGCGACGACTTCGTGCTGAAGGATTTCCACGATCAGTTCATGGATGCGGGACGCCTTCCGATTTCGCTGATTCGCTGGGAAATGACCGGACTCGACGACGAAGTGCGCGAGTTCTGGCAGCGCGAACGCTTGAATTAGCGGCCCGGGTCCCTGGCCTTGCCGGCCTGCACGGCGCAGGCCCCTGGCCGTAGCTGTGCGCTGATGCCGACTGGCGTTATCGGGCCGCCGAATAGCCGAGTACGGATTTCACCTCAAGATACTCCATGAAGGCATGGCTGCCGAACTCCCGGCCGTTGCCTGACTGCTTGTACCCGCCGAAGGGCGCGTTCAGGTCCAGCCCGGCGTTGTTGAGGCTGACGTAGCCTGCCTTTATCCGGGCGGCCACGCGGCGCGCTCGATCCAGGTCACGGCTGTGAACGAAACCGCCGAGACCGTAGTCCGTGTCGTTGCCTATGGCAATGGCCTCGTCTTCGTCTTCATACCCGATCATGCACAGCACCGGCCCGAAGATTTCATCGCGGGCGATATCCATATCGTTGGAGACGTCGCAAAATACCGTCGGCCTGACGAAGTAGCCCTGTTCGAGACCCCCGGGCTTGCCGGGTCCGCCGGTCACGAGCGTTGCGCCCTGCTCGATTCCACTCTTGATGAGCCGCTGAACCTTGTCCCACTGCGGAGCGGAAATGACCGGACCCATCCGGCTGCCGGCCTTGGGGTCGCCCGGTGGCCAGGACTCCGCCGTCTCCCGGGCGATACGGCTGGCTTCGCCCATCAGGCGGTTCGGTACCAGCATGCGCGTGGGGGCGCGGCAGGACTGACCGGAGTTCTGCATCACCAGGCCGACGCTTTGCGATACCGCGTGCTGGAGGTCAGCATCCTCGAGGATGATATTGGGACTCTTGCCGCCAAGTTCCTGGTGGACGCGCTTGACTGTCGCCGCAGCCGTGCGCGCCACCTCGATACCGGCGCGCGTGGAGCCGGTAATGGAGATCATGGCGATCTCCGGATGCGCCGCCATCGCCGCGCCGACCACGGGCCCTTCGCCCTGGACCAGGTTGAATACGCCCGCGGGCAGGTCGGCCGCATGAATGATTTCGGCGAATATCTGACCGGAAAACGGGGCAATCTCCGACGGCTTGAGCACGACGGTGCACCCTGTGGCTACAGCCGGGGCGACCTTGGCGCAGATCTGGTGGATAGGCCAGTTCCAGGGCGTAATCAGCCCGCAGACGCCGATGGGTTCCATGACGATTCGTGTGGTACCCCGGTCTTCCGTGAAGCTGAAATCCCTGAGAGTCGCGATGGCCGTCTTGAAATGCCCCACGCCCATCGGCGCCTGCATGCGCTCCGCGAGCCAGGTGGGCGCTCCCATCTCTTCGGTAATGGCGGTGGCCAGATCGCCGACCCGTTTCTCAAATTCTGCGAGTATTCGCTCCAGCGCCTCGAGTCGTTCCTGCCGGGACGAGGCGCCCCAAACCTCTGCGGCCGCGCTTGCCGCAGCCACGGCCCGGTCCACATCGGCAGCCGAGCCGATGCTGATCCGGCCCGTGACCCGCTCGGTGGCGGGATCGATTACGTCCAGTGAAGCAGCCGCAACCGGATCAACCCACCGGCCGTCGATGTAGAAGTGAGGGTAAATTCGCATTGTCAGCAAACCATCAGTTGGTTGCAGTACTAGGTTTGCAATCCGGCGGTGATCTCCTGGGATGCGGCCTGCAGTTCCAGGAGAATTCGCTTGTGCATATCGTCAGGCGTGATCCGGGAACTCGGACACGCGACGTTGAGAGCGGCAAGGGTTTCTCCGGTCTTGTCGCGAATAGGTACCGATATCGATCGAAGCCCGATCTCCAGTTCCTGGTCGACAATGCTCCAGCCCTTGACGCGCGTATCGTCAATGAGGCTGCGCAGCGTGACCTTCGATGTCACTGTATTCGGAGTCAGCTGCTTGAGAGACACCTTGTCGAGATATCCGAGCAGTTCTTCCTCGGGCAGCGCAGCGAGCAGGACACGGCCTGTGGAAACAACATTCGCAGGCGCCCGGCCGCCGACAGCGACAGATATACTGACAAACCGTTCCGGAGGCGACGCGCTGGCGACGTAGACCACGTCTTCGTCATCCAGCACCGCAGCGAATACGGACTCGTTGAGCTTGTAGGCGAGGCCCGCCATGATGGGCTGGGCGACGTCAATGAAGGTCTGAGAGGAAAGTGCCGCGAAACCGAGTTCCAGCACCTTCGGTTTGAGATTGAAGTACTTGCCGTCGGACTCTGCGTAGCCTTCCCGAACAAGCGTCAGGACGAATCGGCGCACGGTTGCCCTTGTCATGCCGGTGGCGCGCGATATGTCGCTCAGCGTCATGCTCGGACGCGTTCTGGTGAATGCCCGAATAACCTCAAGTCCGCGTACGAGCGAATTGACGTAGTCGCGGTTGCTGATTTCCTTTGCCAAGAATTTCCCGGGCGCCCGTCTATTGAATGATGGTGCACCTTCGCAACGCAAAATTCCAGCTTTGACGCGCTGATCGCAAGAACCAGCCTGGTGAAGACTTCGTACTGCGAGAGTTTCACGACGAGTTCATCACCGCAGGCGGCTGCCGAGATTCAGGATATCGGCAACAGGGAGTCGAACTGAAACGGACTTCAGCGTCCCCGGTGCAATACCAATGTCAGCCGGTGGAGCTGCTTGATCCAGAGCAATTCCCATGTTGCCAAAATTACGCCTTCGACCCCGATCGCGGCCGTTAGAGGATCGGTGACAGTCTCGTCCACTTGAGATGGATCCAACCAAAGCGTCTCCGCGAGTTCGAGCACATCACGTCCGAGGCCGGCTGGCCAATGCGTCCAGTTCCGCACATCGTCACCGTTCGCCAGATCTGCCGCAATCGCCGGTACGAGCAATTCGATGACGGGCTCGTCCGACCCGATTCCGAACAGCTGTGTACTGCGAATTACACATGCCGCGGCCACATCGGGCGACAAACAGCCTGCGCCGGACCACAGGGTCCTTACCAGGTCATGCACCGGTTCGGTGAGTTCGGGCGAAACTTTGGGAAACCTTCCCTCCGGGTCGAGCAGCGACGTCTCGAGGGCTGGCCACCGGGTCGCGGAATGTTGTTCCTCGACGGTGCCGTGGGGACGCTCCACGATGACGTTACCCTCCGGAGCCCCGTCCTCCCCCAGCGCGATGCGCAGTTCCGATGAACAGAATACCGCGCAGGTGATCAACACTTCGAGTACCCCGCGTGAGCCCAATGCCTCTGCAATTCGGGTCGATTCCGCTTCATCGGGAGCCCGGGGATTCTGGAAAAAGCGGTCGACCAGAGTGAGCGCCGCCATTTGACCCGGGGTGAGCTCATCGCGAGCGTCGGGATTGTCGAGCAGGGGGATCTGCGACTCGTCAAGCCCGTCCTCGGTGCCTGCCCTGATCCGCATTGCCGAACAGGACTCACAGCGCCGCACGTGGGCACAGCGCAGGCGCACGGACTCGATTACCGCAGGCCGCAGGGTGGTGTTACTCCAGACTGCATCCTCGAGTGCGGTGAATCTGGCGCGTTCTTTCGGGTCCGCGTGCTGCAGCAACACGACGGCGCCGGCCAACTCCGGGCCCGGGGACGGCAGAATGCTCATATGAGGATCAAAATGCGAGGCCTCTACTGACGAAGAAACGACGACTGGGGGATCGAATGTTTCCACGATTGTATTGGAGTCACCTCCGGCTCTCAATCCAATGTGCGCGTTCAGCGGTGTTACAAGGCAGCAGCACAAATTTCGCTATACTGCGAACAGGTGTTCGCAATCTGCACCAACGGTCGCGCTGATTCCATCGAACATGCAGCGGCCTCAGTCTGCCCGAGGCTGGAAGGAGAAAAAGAATGAAAACAGCGTACAGTCCGCAGCTTTCGCATATCCGCCGGCAGGGGCTGGCTTGCGTCGTGTTGCTTTGCATGGCAGTTGTGAACCCGGCTGTCGCCGAGCCGCCGAACGGGGCCGGCAGCTACGAAGACCTGCTTGAATTGTTCGCGGAGTACCAGGCCTGGAAATCACCCGATGCCGTTGACGGAGTGGTCGACTACGGTCCGGGCGCCATTGAACGCCGCCGCGACGAGATCCGCGCAATGCAGCGCCGTATGGATGATATGGGCGTCGCGCGATGGTCCGTGCCGCAGCAGGTCGACTTTCTGACCGTACGCGCTGAACTCGATCAGCAGGAGTTCATTCTGCACGTCACGCGCCCGTGGTCCCGCGATCCGTTGTTCTACGTTACCGGCGTGGTCCCGATCGCATTCACCGACCTCCCCGTATCGGGCGATGAGCAACAAGTCCTGCGGCAAAAACTGCGGTCCGTCCCGCTCTTGCTGGAAGGCGCCCGCAGCAATCTGACGGAAGTGGCGGGCGATTACGCTGACCGTGCGATTTTCATGCTGACGCATTCGGACGGCATTGGAGGTGGACTTGATCCCTGCACTGCTCCCTGCCCGGCCGCGGATGCCGCCCCCTATCCCCGGCGCGAAACGATGCCGCCCGGTTTCATCGGCTGGTATGAGGATCTGCTGCAGCGTGCGGACGCTCAACCGGAACTGAGAGCCGACATCATGGATGCGTTATCGGCTCTGCGTGAATTTCACGAATGGCTGGTCGACAACCGCGAGGATATGACGGCGCTGAACGGCGTCGGCAGGGAAGCCCTCGACTGGTTCGTCAAATACGGGTTGCTGCTGCCCTATACCTCCGAAGAAATGGCTTTGCTGTCCCAGCGCGAGCTGGATCGTCTGTGGGGATTCTACGCCCTGGAACGACATCGCAATCGTGAACTTCCGGAACTTGAGTTGTCGGAATCGGCCGAGGAATACCATCGGCGACTCGCGGACACCGATCGGCTTGTGCGCGATTGGCTTGTGGACGAAGCGATCATCACCGTACCGGAATACATCCCCGGCGACTGGCAGGTCATGGGATTCAATGTCCCGTTCGTGGTTCGCGAAACGCCGCCCAATTTCTGGGAGCAAGTGCAGTATCGCGATCCTTCGCCGGATCACCTCCATGCCGTCATTCCCGGACATCGCTTCGACGACATGGTTGCGTCCAGGATCGATCACCCGATTCGCAGCCAGGTGAACTTCGGCGCACGCTGGCAGGGCTGGGCCGTATACCTGGAGGAAGGACCGTTGCAGCTCGGCGTTTTCGAGGCGCGGCCGCGAACTCGTGAACTGATCTATTTGTTCGGGCTGTGGCGGGCCGCACGTTCGCTCGGCGACATCCGCAACCAGTGGAACGAGTTCAATGCCGCCGAAACAGCCCAATACTGGATGGAAGTCACGCCCCTGATGGACCCGGATGTCGCACGCAATTATTCGCACCTTCGCCCCGCACCCGGGCATGGCCTCGAGTACACGATCGGCAACATCCAGATGTTCCGGCTACTGGCCGAACGCAAGCGACAATTGAGAGAGGAGTTCGAGCTTGGCCAGTTCCACGACGAGTTCATCTCGAAAGGGCGGATTCCAATTGCGGCCATTCACTACGAGATGACCGGCGATGCGGATGCGGTGGCGCCGTTCTGGAACAGAACGCCTCTATCGTCGGTGGAACTGGTTGCACCGGCCACATCGGATTGATGGAGCACTAGGAGGCTGCGCCGTAGGAAATCACGGCTGCAAATTCGCTCTCATCCGTCCCTTCGACCGCTCGATTTCGTCAAATATGACCCGATATTCTCCTCAATCGATCGATCGAAGGGACGGCGATATCGAATTTTCGCTTTC
>JAJEFE010000091.1 GCA_022820625.1 Gammaproteobacteria bacterium
GGGGAAACCGCGCCGCCGCAGAACATGAATCCGACGATGCTGATGAGCAGGATCGCGTAGGGCACTTCCGCCGGCAGGCGGGCAAAGATGAGGCCGAACACCATCGCCCCCAGGAAGGCGTACATGACGACCTTGCGGCGATGTCCGGTGCGGTCGGCGATCCACGTGAAGGCAAAACCGCCCAGGCCGTCCGCCAGCAGGGCGATGCTGACGGTAAGGGGAATTACCGGACCCTCCAGCATGAAGTACCCGCCATTGGCCACATCGCTGCCCAGCAGGAACAGGCCGAAGACCATGAACGTGAACACGCGGCCCATGCTGCAAATCGACATCAGCGCACTGATCCAGACGTTTCTGGTCTTGAGGATGGTCAGGAGCGGCGCTCGCTCGCCGCCGACGTCATGGGCGCCCGCGCGCCTCCCCGAGTCACTGCCCTCATGCGCATCGGCTGCACCCTGTTCCAGGTCCGGTTCCCTGAAAAAAAACAGAAGCAGAAGCACCACCACGGCCATGGGGCCGGCCGCGATGAAGAATCCCGTCCGCCAGCCGTAACTGTTGGCGATGCCGTCGAGCAGCGGTGGAGCCACCACCATGCCCAGGATGATGAACGCGATGAACATCAGCGAGACGACTCGCGCGCGGGTGGCCGGCGGTGCGGTGCGGCGCGCGGCGTTCATGATCGGCGACAGCACGCCGCCTTCGGCGAGCCCCAGTGCAGTACGGATGGCGATGAAGATGGCGATTGTCGCGGCCAGCCCGGAAACCCATCCCAGGACGGCGGTAATCGCGCCGAAGACGAGCAGCATGGGTTTGGTGCCTTGCCGGTCCGCCAGCCGTCCCGCCAGCAGCGAGCCGATCCCCCAGGCCACCGCGAAGGCCAGGGCGATGGAGCCGACGCCGCCCAGGTTGAGCCCGAACTCCGCGGCGATGTGCGGCCCCAGGAAGGACGAGGCGTTGCGCTGCAGCCCCACCAGCCCCCACATCAGCATCAGCAGGGCTACACTGAATACCCAGTTGCTGCGTGCTGCGGTGTCTTGCATGTCAATCCCCTTGCGTCGCGCAGGCCCGAGGCTGCTCCGAAGCGTCAGTCAATGTTCCGTCGGCCGTCAGGCAATCGTCATTCGAACGGAACTCAATAGTCGAGCATGACGCCGCGGTACGGATCGATGCCTCCATGAAATCCGCCCTGGTCGCGGACTACCCGGCCGTTGCCTTCTTCGTCGTAGTGGACCCAGACCAGTCCGTGGGGGTTGCCGAAGCCGGGCATCTCGATGACGTCGAGTTTTTCCCTTGTCGCCACGTCGAAGACATGGATGGTGCCCTCGCCGTTGCTGGTTGCCCACATCTCCCGGCCGTTGGGCGACAACAGCAGGTGGTCGACGGTGTACGCCCCGAACAGCGTTTCCTTCGCCCGGGGGTTCTGGGTGTCGATGACCGTCACCGTGCGTCCGCGGAACCCCGTGACCTCGCCCTTGTCCGCGACCCAGATCTCCGTCTCGTCCGGGTTCAGGTTGGCGCCGTAGGGACCCGTCCCCGTCCCCGAGACCCACGCGATCTCGCCCGTCTCCAGGTTGATCTTGCTGACGTTGGAGGTCCCGCCGGACGGCACGTACATGTATTCGCCGGCCGAATCGAGCACGATCCAGTTGGCCCGGTATCCCGGGTGGGGGTACTCGCGCACCACTTCCCAGTTGTCGGGATCGATCCTGGCGATCCAGTAGGGGCGTAGCACGGTGAAGCTGCCCTGTACGAACTGCTCCCCGCCGATAATGCCGGAGAAGGCCGGCGGGCCGTAGCCGGCCGGCTGCATCAGAAGGTAGATGTATTCGTCGTCGGTGAAGGCCGTATAGCAGGATCCGCCCAGGTCCTCGCACTGGATACCGCCGAGGATTTCATCGGTTTCCGGGTCCAGCAGGAAGACATCCAGGCCATCGGGGTCCCGGGCAAAGGTATCCATCAGCAGGTAGCGGTCCCGGAAGACCTGACCGTGGTGGAGTCGGCCGCCGACGATCAGCTGCCTGATGGGTTCGAGCGTGAGGGCGTCCACCTTCAGCAGAGACGCGGGACTCACGATCTCCATGTTGCCCTCCGGTGCGCCGGCCGCCGCCGGTCCGGTAATGTAGACGTAGCGGGCGTCCGGCGACAGCACCGTGGTATGCACCTGGCCGCTCAACGCTTCCGGCATTTCATTGGCGACGATGATCTCCCGGGTGGCAGCATCGCCAATGCCCACCTGGCTCGCTCGGGCCACCTCGGCAGACTCGGTGTCCAGCCCCTGGTAGTAGAAGAAGTTCGGCTGATCCAGGTTCTCGTAGAAGTACGTGCGTCCGGGTTCGGGCGTGAACTTCGGTTCGCCGGCGTCGTATTCCTCCACAACGGTCACGGCGTATTCCTTCTCCAGAGATCCTTCGCCGGCCTTGCGCGTCCAGTCGGCGATCACGGTCTCGAACGGGGCGATCTGTTCCACGAGCCGGTCGCGGCGCGAGAGCACGATCTGGCCCTGACCCACCACCCGCAGGCTGGCCAGTTCGTTGAGCAGCACGCCTCGGTCGATGGCTTCCGGGTCGTGACCGCGCAACTGCGTGATGTAGTACGTCAATGCGAATGCATCGACGACAGTCGGGTCGAGCAGTTCCACCACCACGGCCATCTGCGGATTGCTCTGCATCTGGTAGGCAATGAGATAGGGGCTGGGCGGATTCTCGAAGGTGGGCCCGATGAGTCCCTCGCCGCTGGCTCCGTGACAGGTCGTGCAGAGCGCAGGCGTGTTGTAGATTTCACTGCCCAGCGCGATGAGTTCCTCGTTACTGTAGGTGTCGAGTTCACGCTGGCCTTTCTCTTCGGGCGGTCCCAGTCCTCCCAGGCCGGCGCCCGGACCCCCGGGAGGACCGAACACGCCCTCGATGTTGGGCGGTCCTTCCTGGGCCGCTGCGGCGCTGACAATACCAGGTCTTACGTCCGGCAGACGGTCCTCCCACGTCCAGGCCAGCAGAGACAGCACGACAACGAGAACGGGAACGAATTTCTTCATCCTTGCGGTAACCTCCGCTGAATTCGGCAAGGCATCTTACCCCTGATCGCAGGTCACAAGTTAGCGGCCCAGGGCGATTCACTCATGCTACGTGGGCTCGGGGCAGTAACAGAAATGAATATCTGTTATAAAAGGCCATTCGTTCAGTGAATAGAGCATCCATGTCGAACTTGCGGCGCATCGATCTGAACCTTTTCACGGTTTTCGAGGCGATCTACCAGGAACGCAATCTGACCTATGCCGCGAACCGGATCGGCATGAGTCAGCCTGCGGCGAGCAACGCGCTGAAGCGGCTCCGGGGACTGTTCGACGACGAATTGTTCGTGCGTCAGGGCAATACCATGCAGCCGACGCCGCGGGCGCGCGAACTGGCGTCATCGCTCAATCCGGCTCTTGAGCTCATTCGAGACGGGTTGGCCGCCCGGAGCGTCTTCGACCCGACGCAGCCACGGGTCTTCAACATTGCCGGCATCGAGCACCTGGAGCACTTCGTGCTGGCGTCGCTGCTGAAAGCGCTGGGGCCGAATCAGGGCAGGATTCGACTGAACGCCGTGGGCGGGTTCGTCGACGAGTTCAAGGACGCGCTGAAGTCCGGAGAAATCGATCTGGCCATCGACCATGTTTCGCTGGCTGACGAGGAATTCGAGGCCAGGCAGCTTGGCCGGGATACGCTGGTTTCGCTGGTTCGACAGGGGCACCCCTGCGCCGGAAGGACGCTGAACGTCGACGAGACCCTGGCGCTGGACCATGTCTGTCTCAAGGCCCGCGATCACAGGGGATTCGTTACCGAACGCTTCCTTCGCGCCCATGGGCGGGCCGATGCGATCACGGTTCGCGTTACCCACTTTTACGCAATGCTGAGCGTGATCGAAAACTCCGACCTCGTGGGTACGCTGCCTCGCCTCATCGCCGAGCGTTTTCTGGGCCGCTATCGGGTTGCTCAATTGAAAACCGCAATTCCGGAGAGGGCTTTCCGGGTGCTATTGATCTGGCACCGCAGCCAGACTCACGATCCGGGAAATGTGTGGCTGAGGGAGCACCTGATGCGGGCATACGCGTCCGCAGTGCGTCGCTGATCATTTGCCGCATGAATGGCCCCCATAAGAAATTTTTAGCGGCGTGTATTCGTTTGTTCTCTATACTGGCACCGTACAAGAAGCGTAGCGTGAGTTCCCGCTCGCATTTGAGCATCCACTGTATCGTAGGAGACACCTGATGGATTTCCACATTCGGCTTTTCGCAAGCCGGGCACGCTCGACTGTCGTTCTGGCCCTGCTAGCGCTGCCACTGGGCGCGAACGCACAGGTCCAGCAGATACAGCTTGAGGAGATAATCGTCACCGCCACCAAGCGCGAGGAATCGTTGCAGGACATCCCGTTATCCATCGTGGCCCAGACCGGTGAACTGCTCAACGAGCTCAACCTGGTCAACGCTGTGGACATGGCGACGTTTATCCCCAACCTGACGATGCGGGATACGGTGATCGGCATCGCGACAGTGATACGCGGTGTCGGCACGGTGGGCGGCAATCCCGCGTTCGAGCCGTCCGTGGCGAGTTTCATCGACGGTGCCTACCTTGGCCGCGACCGCACCACGACCACCGCCTTTCTGGACCTGGACCGGATCGAGATCGTGCGGGGGCCGCAGCCGCTGTTTGCGGGTCAGAATGCCGTGGCAGGCGCTCTGAACCTGATCAGCAGACGGCCCGGGGATGTGCTCAACGGTTACGTACGAACCGGCATCGGTACGGACGAGGAGAACCAGTTCGAGTTCGCGCTGGGCGGCCCGGTGACCGAAGGTTTCGGTGCGCGGATCGCCGCCATTGTCGATGAGCGCGGCGGGTGGATGCAGAACGGCGACCGCATGGCTCGCTCATCCGAGGACACCGCGGTGCGCGGAACGCTGGAGTTCAGTCCAACTGATAACTTCACCGCAACTCTGATGACCACATGGTACGAGTCCGTGGGCAATGGCGGGACCGCCGAATACGCTTACTGCGCTCCCAACGATCGGCCCGGACCGGGCATGCGCGCCTACAACCTGTGCAATGCGAATCCGAGCAACGGCATCGATGACGTCTCCTGGGATGGCGTCGAGGGCCCGTCCCCTCGCGAAGTCGTGCTTGCCGCCAGAGTGCCGCCGTTTGTCAATTTCGCCGGCATGGGCTTTCCCGCCGGCGCCTTTGTGCGGTCCGGGGAACCATTGACGGAGGCCAGCGAACGGCGCACGCAGGACGGCACGCGAGTGAACCTCATCCTCGAATACGACGCCGAGAATTTCTCATTCACTTCGCAGACCAACCGGATTCAGTTCGACTTCAATCAGTTGACCGATCCCGATGAGACCTCGGTCGATTTCTACCCCGTCCCCATTTTCAATAGCTACGAAGTGACCCAGCAGGAGTTTCGTGTCCAGAGCGCGCCGGACAGTCCCTTCGAATGGATGGCAGGCCTGTATTGGCAGGAAAGCGTCTTCGACAACAATAACCTCGGCGCGATCGTCGCGGCAGCTCCCGGCGCAATGTCTCCGATCGGCGTGACCCCGGTTGCCGACTATCGGTTCGCCCCGCCGTTTCCCAACGATACCTATTTCGACGAAGAGGCCGAGTGGCTGAGCGGCTTCGTCAATTTGGGATTCAATCTCGGCGAGAACTTCACACTTGACATCGGCGCGCGAGTCACGCAGGTGGACAAGACTGGCCAGATGCAGAACGGCACGGGCCACTACGAGTTGAACAACGCGGGCCAGATCGTCAGGCTCTTGCACAGCGACAACGGACCGGGCTGCGAGATCGGTACCGAGACGAATGGCTTCAATGCATTCCTGAGGCCCCCGAGGATCGATCCGAATACGGAAGTCTGCGTGGCCGGCCGCGTAGACAACAACTCCACGGATCCGCAGATTCAGTTGAGCTGGGACGTGACCGACCAGAGCATGCTGTTCCTTCGCTACGCCGAGGGATTCAAGTCGGGCGGTTTCAGCGTCGGCATGTCGGCGCCGGACGTGGAGCAGTTCGTCTATCACCCGGAGGAGGCGGAGACCTTCGAAGTCGGAATAAAGTCGCTATTGTCGGACGGACGGCTGGAGCTCAACATCGTTGCGTTCAGTACGGATTTTGCCAACCGGCAGGTGTCGGCTCTGGCGCCGGTCTTTTTCGGCGCGCCGGAATTCATCATCCAGAACGCTGCGGCCTCGACCAGTACCGGCTTCGAGTTCGACGGCCGGTGGGCCGCGGCGGAAAATCTGGCGATCACATTTTCGGGCGCCGTTCTCGATTCGACTTATGACAGCTACCCCGGCGCGGCGTGCAATGGTTACAAGCGTGCCCGCAGGCAGGATGGTTGCGCGGTGAACGGGGCCACATTCTTCGATGCGGCCGGCCTCGATACGGCGCTGGCAACGCCCGGGCAACTCACCCTTGGGGCCCGTTACCAGCAACCGTTGAACAACGGCTACCGGGTTGTGCTAAGCGGAAATCTGGCCCTGCTCGGCCACGGCAACAATGGCTTCAATCAGATCGAAGAGCCCGAATACCAGAACGGTACCGAGGAGCACCTGAACCTGCGTGTCGCCCTGCAGCCTGCGGACCTGAGATGGGATGTCGCCTTCTATGCGGATAACGCAACCGATAACCGGCGCTTCCTGACGGTGACCAGCGATCCGTTGGGTTACGATGAAAATATCCTGGTCACGCGGGTGCAGGGCGCCACGTACGGTGTCCAGGCGCGATGGAATTTCGGTGACCGATAGGGCGGCCAGGTACTGTTAGCGTCGTCCTGAATCTCGATTTCGGAATCTGGCGCAGCCTTGCATGGAAATACCCATTTCCCCAAGGCTCAGCGCGCCTGTTGCCGGGGCGGAAGCTCCTAACGGCCCGGCGGTCTCTCCGTAACAGAGTCGGCCACATGCGGGTAGATGGGCGGACGGTTGTCCGGTTCGACCTGAGGGCCGCTGGGGCCGTCGTAGTTTTCCGGCGGCGGTGTGCCGCCCAGTACCGGGGCGACTTCAACGGTTTCGAGATAGGCCAGTATGCGTGCCGTTCGCTCCGGCTCGCTTGCCGCCAGATCATTGGTCTCTTGCGGGTCGTCGAGGACGTTGAAGAGTTCGACCGAGAATTCGTCCGCCGCATTCGGTAACGGACGCAGCGAACGGATCAGTTTCCATCCCTCTACGATGACCGCCATTCTCGGGCCGGTCGGCGTGGCGGAGGTGAGGACAACAGGTTGATCGCGCTGCGGTTCGGTTGAGCCTTCGATCATTGGCCACAAGTCGATCCCGGCAAGATCGCTGTCCGCAACGCCCGGGTGTCCCGCCAGCGACAGCAACGTCGGCAGCCAGTCGTAGACGGTGGCAACGGCACTCTCCGTCCGGCCCCCTTCCAGCCGGGAGGGCCAATGCACCAGCGCAGGCACCCGAATACCGCCCTCGTAGAGCGACATCTTGTTGCCTCGGAAGGGTGCGTTCCGCGCACCGGCCGTGAGTTCGCCGCCATTGTCGCTGACGAATACGATCAGCGTGTTGTCGCTGTCGGGCCGGTCCGCAACTGCGGACAGCACCCCGCCGATCGCGGAGTCCATCTCTGTAATCATGGCGGCGAGACGGCGGCGATTGAAGTCCGCGATGTCCGCATAGGCCTGCACGGACTCCTCCGGCGCCTGCAGCGGCGTATGCGGGGCGGTGAACGACAAGTGCATGAAGTACGGCGCATCGCCTTCGTATCCCTCGATCAGTTCGATGGCCTCGTCCCCGAGCAAGTGAGTGACGTAGCCTTCTTCGTCAAGCGCTTCGCCGTTGCGCTCCCAGTCCGGAACGCGATTGAGCGCGTGGGTGTAGTAGTTGATTTCGCCGCTGTTGGTGCCGTAGAAGTGGTCGAAGCCACGGTTGAGGGGGTGCTGGTCATGGTAGTTGTGGCCCAGATGCCATTTGCCTATCAGCCAGGTGGTGTATCCCGCTTCTTTCAGGTATTGGGGCAGGACCCTTTCGCCGGGCGGCAGACCGAAATCCTCCCAGGGCGCGATTGGCGCGATGGTGCCCAGGTTCACCGCGCGCTTGCCGCTGTAGAACGCGGTTCGGGTCGGTGTGCAGGACGGGTGGGTGTAGTATCGGTCGAGCCTGATGCCCTCTGCCGCGAGACGGTCGATGGCCGGCGTTCTGATTTCCGATCCGTTGTAGCCGACGTCGCCCCAGCCCAGGTCGTCGGCCATGATCAGCAGGATGTTGGGGCGTTCCTGGCCCGTGGCCGTCCAGGCGGCGAGTCCTAGCACCGCCGCAAGCGTGATGCGAATCGACCCACGAGCGCTCACGTGCGTGCTCCCGTTGCCGATGGGCTGCGCGCTTGCATTCGAGCCTCCCTTTCCAGTGTGGGCCCCATTGGATACTCCGTTCCGATTCGATACGCTTGAAAACTGAAGTTGCGCGACGGGCAGACCGGAATCGCTTCCATCCCGTCGCGTGATCATGGAGTCTAGACATCATGGATTGACCTGCCCTGGCCTCAAGCATCGTGGGTTATGTTTGGGGTCGGAGCCTTTAGCACAGAGCCACATTGAGGAGGGCAGGCCATGAAGGAGTATAACGCGTACGTGGGTTTGGACGTTCACAAG
>JAJEFE010000132.1 GCA_022820625.1 Gammaproteobacteria bacterium
AACAAGGCAAATACAACCCATATATTGGGATTGATACATGGAAACATAAATACAGGCGGAAACGCCATCGGGGCGGCAGGAACTACCGCAAAATCAAGAAGATAAGAAAATCAAACAGGATTGGAGCGGTGTGAAGTTCCGTTTAGTCTCCTGATTCTACCGAAAAAAACATCAGGAACGGATGGGTTCCGGGCAAAATCGGTTACGGAACGCTTTTCCCAGCCGGAACAGGCCAGGTGGTTCCAGTTCTAGTTGATCTTGTGCAGATGTCTTGACAAGTTGTCTTCCGCCAGATCGTTTGGAAACAGTTGTCTTACGTTATGGATATATACAAAGCCTTCCCGCTGGTGCTCCGCAGCTCGCAAGTACAGTGTGTTCTCACGATAGCGAGTATGGCGGCTTGGATCCAACGCTACACGAATACGGTCGCCGGGGATGAATGTTTCGCCATGGATGCCGAGGGCGGTCAGTTCCCTCAAGTTGTCCATCTCAAGCGTCCACGTCTGCCCGATCTCAATTCCATCGGTTGCCTGTCCGTCTGGGATATCAATGATTTGAACGAGAATGAGTGGATGAGGATTGATTAACTCGAATTCCCTTACTTCCACCACGGCAGTGAAGCGTTTCTGATCGTCGTAAACGCCAATGACATTGTGGTGGCCGAGGGCGCTCATGCTCCAGGACAGGAATATGGCGATTTTGATGAGCCTATACATCGGTGTATATGCAGTATACCGCTCCTGACGCTACACCATTAAGCACTACTCCGGGAGGACGTGTCTTGGTTTACGCCATCGCCACCGCCGCCGCGATGTTGTCGAGCGCCCTGCGGACGAGAAGGCGAGAGGTTGCGAGATTCATACGCATGTGGCCCGCGCCGCCAGTGCCGTAGGCACTGCCCGGGTTCAGGTAGATTCTCGCATTGTTGCCGAACCAGCGCTGCATGATCTGCTCGGGCGTGACGGTGGTTTCCGACGTTCTGTTCTCCTGCTCGGCCAGTTCGCGGGCGCCGACCCGCTCCGCCAGTTCGCTCACGTCCAGCCACGCCAGGTAGGTCCCCTGGGCCTTGGTGTACTTGATCGTCGGGATATTCTCCCGCAGGTAGCGCTCCGCGAAGTCGTGGTTGGCGTCGATGTAGGGGAGCAGCTGGTCGAGCCAGTCGTCGCCCTCGATGAGCGCGGCCCGGTTGGCTTCCATGCCCAGGGTGCTCAGATCGACTCGCGTATTGGAGCGTACGCGCTCAAGCAGGTCGGGGTTTGTCGAGAAGTACCAGGCGGCCTTCATTGCCGCGATGCTGAAGGATTTGCTCGCGCCCTTGAAAGTAAGGCTGTTGTTGACAATTTCCTGGTCGGGGAGGCTGGCGAAGGGCGTGTATCGGTTGCCGGCGGTCACGAAATCGCAGTGGACCTCGTCGGCGAGCACGATGACGCGGCGCCGGAGGCAGATTTCGCCCATTCGCAGCAGGTCCTCTTCGGACCAGCAGTTGCCCGTCGGGTTCTGTGGGTTGCACAGGAGGAAGACATCGGCCCGGCTGGCGCGGCGTTCGAAGTCGTCCCAGTCGACCTGGTAACGGCCATCGACGAGTTGCATCTCGCTGTCTTCGGCCACCGTGCGCGTGTAGCGGAGTTCGAAGTTGTAGAACCCGTCATAGGTGGGCGTGTTCATCAGCACGCTCGACCCGGGAGGAGAAAATGTCCGGAGCGCCGCGATCAGCCCCGAATGCACACCCGAGGTGAGTTCGATGGAACCCGGATCGATCTCGAGCCCGTAGCGCCGCTGGTTCCAGTCCACGATCGCCTGCGTGAATGAATCGGGCCTTTCCAGATAGCCCCAGTTCTCGTGCTCGCAGCGCCTGGCCAGGGCTTCGGTGATACAGGGCGCGGCGCGGAAGTCCATGTCGGCGATTCCCATGCCTACTTCAATTTCTGCTTCGACCCCTTCGATGGACCGGTCCCACTTGATGCTCTCGGTGCCCCTGCGGTCGTAGATTTGGTCGAAATCGAAGGTCTGACGGGAAGTGGAGGCCGGTAGTTCTTGCGCACCGGTCAGGATTGGCTTTGTCCCGACCGCACCCAGGACGGCCGTCATGCCCGTTCTTCTCAAAAAGGCCCTGCGGTTAAGTTCATGGAGTTGCGGCATTTCGGTCTCCCGGCGGAATTTTTCGGATGCGTCCACAAATGAATGGCGCAGGATGATCTGCTCCTGGAAGTGTCACTCGTCACCCGGCAGCGCATACGCCAGCAGTTCCGCGCCGTAGCCTTGTCCGCTGGCCGCGACAACGATGTACTGCCTGCCGTCAAGCATATAGGTCATCGGCGCGCCCGATTGCGGTGCGGGCATGTACACGGCGCCGATGTCCTCGCCCGTCGCCTTGTCGTATGCCCGGAGCATCGCGCCGCGCCCATGGGGCGTGGTCACGAAGCCGTTCTCGCCGGCGATCAACAGCGTGGACGTGGCAAGTACGCCGCCGCGGCCGGGGCGGCCCGTACGAGGAATGTCCAGACCCGCCAGCATCGGATGATCGCGCACCTCATCCGGCGTGTCGCCGTGGGGAACCTGCCAGACGATGTTGCCGGTGTTCATGTCGTAGGCGGTGATACGAGCGTAAGGCGGCTTGAGGATGGGCAGTCCCTGGACCGTGGGCGTGGCGCCCATGCCGCTGACGGGCGGAAGACCAAGGGCCGGATCCTGGACGACACCCAGGATGTAGTTCATGTCCGAATCCTCGCCGCCCGGCACGAGGCCGATGGCCGACACCTGCGTCTGGGACTGGATGTAGAGCATGCCGGTTTCCGGGTCGTATGACGCGCCCGGCCAGTTCGCACCGCCCGTCGACGAGGGCACCATCAACATCGCCAGCGGCCCCTCCCAGCGGCTCACCACCGGCGGCGTAAACATCGGCCCGATCTTGTAGCGGGATACGAGTTCGATGGCTTCGGCCCGGAGTTCCGGGGTGAAGTCGATGAGGTCATCGTGGGATACGCCCTGTAGGTCGTGGGGCGGCGGCCAGGTCACGAAGGGCTGGGTCGGGCTCGCACGTTCGCCCGGAACGTCCGACGCTTCAACCGGACGTTCCTCGATGGGCCATACCGGTTCGCCGGTGAGGCGATTGAAAACGTAAAGCCAGTTCTGTTTGGTCGGTTGAATCACTGCCGGGATCGGCACGCCGTCAACGACCAGATCGGCCAGTACCGGGGCGCTGGGAATGTCGAAGTCCCAGATGCCGTGGTGGACGAGCTGAAAGTGCCAGCGCCGTTCGCCGGTGTACAGGTCGACGGCCACTACGCTCTCGCCGAACAGTCCGTCGCCGTGGCGATGTCCGCCGTACCAGTCGTTGGTCGGCTGCTCCACCGGCAGGAAGACCAGTTCGTTTTCCAGGTCCACGCTGATCTGCGTCCACACACCGGTATTACCCGTATAGGAGGCCGAATCGCCTTCCCAGGTATCGAAACCGAATTGACCTTGCATCGGGATCGTGTGGAAGATCCACAGGCGCTCACCGGTGCGCACGTCGTAGCCGCGAATGTAGCCCTTCTCGTTGCGCATGCTCACGGGGCGCGACCCGACCAGGTGCGCGGCGCCGACAATGACCACGTCGCCGGCCACGATGGGCGTTGCCGCCAGCCCGATCTCGCCGGTGATCAGGTCCATGTCCTGGTCGGCCTCGAGCTTCAGGTCCGCGACGCCGCCCTCGCCGAACCCCGGATCCGGAATCCCCGTCACGGCATCCAGCGAGATCATCCGGTAGCCCTTGGTGACGTAGAGGATGCGCGACTGCTCGCCGTCGCTCCACCAGGCAAGCCCGCGCCCGGATTGCTGGCGGGGCGCGACTTCGCCCCGTTCGCCTTCGTTCTCCCGGTGCAGCCACAGCAGTTCGCCGGTCGCGGCATCAAGGGCTACCACCGAACGGCGCGTACCCGCCGTCGTATAGATGACGCCGTTGGCCATCAGGGGAGTCGTCTGGAGATTGAATTCAGGCTCGGGGCCGAGGGCGGCCGTGTTGAAACGCCAGGCTATTTCGAGATCGTTGAAATTTTCGGCGTTGATCTGGCCGTGAGGTGCATAGCGCGTGTTGGCCAGGTCGCCCCCATAGGTCAGCCATTCACCACCGGAAGTATCGAGACCCTGGGCTACGGCAGGCGAATTCGAGCATACGACGAACAGCGCCGAAACGAGTCCCATCGAGATGGCGCACCTGTGGCGGCCGGCCCGGTACACGCGGGTGGCATCGCCTCCGTCTTCGGGTCGCCTAAGTGGCCGGTCCCGAATGCATTCCGGTGAGTGCAAATTCCAGTCGTTATTCATCGGTCTGATCCCATTCGTGGCTTGCTTGCCGTGTGCGACAGCCATTATAGAAGTGAGGCCTGCCGGTGCAATCGAAGCGATGCCAGTGCTCCATCCAATATCTGGCACAGAAAAGAGACCATTTGACATTTCTTCGCATCGCAGCATCATAGCGACAGCCAGCGATTGGCCAACCGTCATGCGTCCGGGCGCACACCATACGAATTGCTCCGTCGGAGCACGGCTCCCGCACTAACCGAAGGAGATCCAAAGCATGCTGAAAGCAACCGCCGACCTGCTGCTTCCGACTACGATCATCGGCTCTTTGCCCCGCCCGAGCTGGTTCACCGAGAACCTGGGCTCGGAAACCTTTCTCCGCCGGTTGATGAACTCGCGCTATCGGGAGCAATACATCGATGCGGTCGCGGTGCACCTGCGCGATCAGGAGGTCGCAGGCCTCGACATCTGCACGGATGGGGACGCCCACTACGACGAGGAAGTGGGCGGACAAAGCTGGACGAGCTACCCGTTGTTCCACATGGACGGCCTCGAACGCACCAATCCCCAGCCGACCGTGATGAAGACCGGCGGCGTGGCGTTCCCCATGGGCCACATCCTCCACGACTACCTCGAAGCCCGTATCATGCCGCGGGTCGTCGGTCCCGTCGGGCGCGGCGATCTGCAGTACACGGCCATGTGGAAAACCGCCCAGCGGCTTACCGCCAAACCGGTCAAGTTCGGGACCGTAACCCCGGATATCCTCTCCGCGGCGGTGGACGATCACTACTACAACGACCCCTTTGACCGGATGATGGCGTTCAGCGATGCGCTGAACGAGGAACTCAACGACCTGGCCGATGCCGGCTGCCCGGTCGTCCAGATCGAGGAGCCGGCCATACACATGATCCCGGTGCGGGGCAAGGTGTTCGGCAAGCACGACATGGCCGATATGGCCGGCGTTTTCGACAACACGGTCAAGGGCCTGCGGGAAAAGACGGAAGTCTGGTGCCACACCTGCTGGGGCAATCCATCGCAGCAACGAATGTTCAAGGAGGTTCAGAGCTACGAGTCGGCGCTGGAGACCTACAACGGGGTCGATGCCGATGTCATTACCTTCGAATCCACAAGCTCGGGGATGCGGGACATACCGGCTATCGGCAGGGTGATCGAGAAGAAAAAGATCGCCATCGGCATGATCGACCATCATTCCCTGCAGATCGAGCGGCCTGAGGAAATCGCCCAGCGGATCAGGGACACGCTGAAGCACATCCCGGCGGAACGTCTGATCCTGTGCTCCGACTGCGGCATGGGGCGTGAAGGCATGAGCCGCCGCCATGCCCGCTACAAGATGGCCGCGCTGGTGCAGGGCGCCAATATCGTAAGGCGGGAACTGGGGCTGCCCGAAGCGGAATGCCTGGCCGCGGACAGCCGCTACTCGCTCGTGCCTACGGAGTAGCGCTCGTGAACGCTATCTCGATTGACGTTTACGGACCCTGACCGGCCGGTTCCCGGCTGCACAAACCGTGAATCCCGTCGGTCGGCCTGTCGCCTACCTGTATCTCGTCCTGGCCATGGTGCTGTGGAGCGTAGCACTGGTCATTGCACGGGGCATTCACGAAACGGCGCCGCCGTTCGCGCTGACTTTCTGGCGCTGGGTGGGGGCGACGATCGCGCTGCTGCCGTTTGTGCTGCCGAGGCTGCGCAGCGAATTTCCGGCGACGCTCAAGTCATTTGGTCGGGTCTTCGGCGTTTGTGCGCTCATGGTGGTGGCAACCACGTTGTCCATCGTGGCCGTGAGTTACACCACGGTCATCAACGCCACCGTGATCAACGCCACCCAGCCCGCCGTCACGGCCGTGGTCGCACTCGCGCTTCTGGCCGAGCGGCTGTCGTGGACGCAGGTTCTGGGAATCGTTTCCGCGTTCGCCGGTATCCTGGTCATGGTGTTCCAGGCCAGTCTCGGCGCCTTGCTGCAGCTGACCATCAGCAGCGGCGATCTGATCATGTTCGCGGCGGTGTGTTTCTGGTCCTGTTACGCCGTGGCACTGCACCGCGACATCGGGCTGCCCAGCCTGCCCGTGCTGCTGTTCCTGATCTCCGCTTCCGGCGTCATCGTCGTGCTGCCGTTCTACGTGATGGAATCCCTGGCCGGGCGGACTTTCGTTGCCTCGATAGAGAACATTACCGCGGCCGTCTACCTGTCCCTTGGCGCCACGCTGATCGCCGTTTATCTGTGGAGTTCGGCGATCCGCTCCGTCGGCGCCAACCGGGCGGCAGTGTTCCTGAACCTGATACCCGTCTTCGGAGCCGCGCTCGCCGTCGGGTTCCTGGGCGAGCGCCTGTTCGCCTACCACCTGGTCGGGGCCGGACTGGTCGTTACGGGGATCTTTCTCGCGGTGCGCCCGTCAGTCGAGCCGCTTGCGGAAGCGGAGCATGGCCAGCGACATCGAGATCACGAAGAGGATGCCGAGCTTCTGTAACGGCAGCAGCAGGTCGGCAAGTTCAGCGCCCTTGAGCAGTATGCCGCGGACCAGGACGATGAAATGCGTCAGCGGCAATGCCTGGGCGAAGTATTGCGCCGGCTGGGGCATGCCGTCGAACGGAAAGATGAATCCCGACAGCAGGATCGACGGCAACAACAGGAAGAACGTCAACTGGAACGCCTGGAACTGCACCTTGGCGATGGTGGATATCAGCAGTCCGAACCCCAGCACCGCGACGACGTAGGCCAGCGAGGCCACATACAGGTCCAGCAGGGTGCCCCGCAGCGGCACGTCGAAAAGAAATACCGCGGCGGAGAGGATCAGGCTCACCTGCAGCAGGCCGATGAAGATGTAGGGAATGATTTTCCCGAGCATCAGTTCGATGGATCGAACCGGGGTGGTGATGAGCAGTTCCAGATTGCCCCTTTCGCGCTCGCGGACGATGGCGATGGAGGTGAACAGCACCATGGTGAAGGTGAGAATGACGCCGATCGTCCCCGGCACGATCATCACCGCGGAGCGTCCCTCCGGGTTGTAGAACTGGCGCATGGAGAACAGGCTGCCTTGCTGACTGCGCCCGGTTCGCGGGACCATGCGTTGCGTCGCGCCGTGCTCCCGCAGTGCAAAGGGCATGTCCGCGACGGCGGAGACGATGCCGGGTATGAGCGGGTCGGTGGCGTCCACCAGCAACTGGGCTGCTTCGCGATTGGGATCCTGCAGACGTCGTTCGAAATCCCGCGGAATAAAAATGCCGACAACAATCTCGTTGCCGAGCAGCATCCGCTCGAGTTCATCCGCGGTGGCCGCCTGCCGCACCGGGGCGATCACCTGCGTCGCCGTCAGGTCGGCAACCAGCCGCCGCGACGTCTGCGTACCGGCCTGATCCGCGATGCCGGCGCGCAGGTTGCGCACATCCATGTTGATCGCGTAGCCGAACAGCGTGATGAGAATCAGCGGGATGCCGATGACCATGGCAAAGGTCAGGCGATCCCGCGCCAGTTGCCTGAACTCCTTCAGGGCAACGGCCCACATTCTGCGAATGCCGTTCACGAAGGCCTCTTGCCGGTTGCGGCCACGAAGACGTCTTCCAGACCGGCTTCAGCTATCGATACGTTTGCCTGCAGGCCGGCGTTCGCGAGCGCTCCCTGGACCCGTTCGACGGGACGATCCGTCCCTGGGTCCAGCAGCGCGTGCAGGCGGCTGCCGAGCTGCGTGAGATTCCAGACTCCGCGCAGCCCGGAGAGGGTTTCGCGCAGCGACTTGAGGTCCGCGCCGGTGATCTCGATGACGGTCGCGTCGATGTTTCCGATCAATTCGAGCGGTTCACCTTCAGCGACCAGGCCCCCACGGTCCAGTATCGCCAGCCGGTGGCACCGCTCGGCCTCGTCCATGTAGTGGGTCGATACCAGGATGGTCGTACCCTGATTGATGAGCTCGAACAGCGCGTCCCAGAAATCGCGGCGGGTCTGCGGGTCCACGGCGCTAGTGGGTTCGTCCAGCAGCAGCAGCGGTGGGCGGTGGAGCAGGGCGGCGGCCAGAGCGAGGCGCTGGCGCTCGCCGCCGCTCAAGTGTTCCGCGCGGCGCTTGCGGTAGCGTTCGAGGCGGTAGGCCCTGAGGCTGTGGCGGACCCGATCGCGGCGCTCGCGCCTCGACAGTCCCTGGATCTGGGCCATGAACTGAAGGTTCTCCAGTACCGTCAGGTCGCGATACAGGGAGAACTGTTGGGTCATGTACCCGATGAGGCTGCGGATTCGCTCGGCGTCCCCGGGTAAACGGTGCCCCAGCACGTCGACCTCGCCCGCCGTGGGCTTGAGCAAGCCGCAGAGCATCCGGAATGTGGTGGACTTGCCCGACCCGTTCGGACCCAGGAACCCGTAGATCTGCGCCTCCGGAACCTGCAGGTGCAGATCGTCCACCGCCAGGACCGCGCCGAACCGGCGGCTGAGGTTTTGCGTCACGATGGCGGCGGAGGCCCCCACGCGTCAGTCCCGCGGCGCCATTCGGTGCTTAGCCGGCGCCATTCGGTTGTTCCCCGACGTCATTCAGCGGTTCCCCGGCGCCATCAGCCCGTCGTGCAGCCCCACGCGTCACTCCCGAAGCGTCGGGAAATCCACTTCCACCGGGATCCCGGTGGGCAGGCTGGCGGCTGCTTCTCCCGTCAGCGTCACCTCCGCGAGGTAGCTGAGACGGCTGCGGTCCCGCTGCGTGAGGGCGAAATAGGGCGTGAAGGCGGCCTCCGACGACACGAAGCGCACCGTGCCCTCGAACTCGGTGTCGATGCCATCAGTCCGCACAACCGCCGCCAGACCCGGCGTCACCCGGGCACGAACGGGCTCGGGTACGTAGATTCGCGCATAGGGTGCCGCATCGACCAGCAGCGCAGCCACCACGGCGCCGGCGGCAGGGCGTTCTCCGGGCTCGTAGGGCAGCACCTCCACGGTGCCGGCCGTGGGCGCGTGCACGGCAAGCCGCGAAACCGTGATGCGCAGCGCGTTGATGGTAGCGGTGGCCTCATCCACCGCGGCCCTGGCCTGTGCCAACTCTTCCGGCGTGGTGCCTTCCAGGTATTCTTGCAGCCGGGCTTCCGCGCCTTCAAAATCGGCTTCCGCCAACTCGCGGCGCGCAAACGCGGTGTCGAGCATCGAGGGACTGAGCAAGCCGTCATCCACCAGGGCCTGCACCCGGTCGTGCTCGCGGCGCTGGGCGTCGAGATTTTCCCGGGCGCCTTCGACACGGGCTTCCGCTTCGATGATGCGTTCCGAGCGCGGTCCGCGGACCAATTCGGCCAAGCGCTGCTGTGCCCTCTCCAGCGCGGCGACGGAGGCGGCGAGCCGGGCCTCGTGAAATGCATCGTCCAGCCTCAGCACAAGCTGGCCCTGCTCGATGGCCTGGCCTTCCGTGACGGCGATCTCGACGATGGGTTCGTTGGCTTCGGCCACCAGTTCGATCCGGTCCCGTTCCAGCGTGCCTACGGCAGGCAGGGGCGAGTCGTTGCTGTCGCAGCCGGCGAGCAGCGCCGCCGCCAGACACAGACCCCACGCCATTCTGTTGGACAGTGCAGAGGCGCCGTAGAGCAGTGGCGCGAAGCGGTTCGCGCGGGCGCGTGGGCGCGGCTGTCCGAAAATGCAGGCATTCACATGCGTTACCGGCATCCCGCCAATCAACCCGTTACCGACTTGCTCCGCAGGTTAAGGTAAGCGGCAGATACCCACAAGGGCGGCGACGGAATTCCCTTGTCGCCAAACGCCTTCACGGACCGGTGCCGAGGGGCGCGTTGCTCCGCGATGGAGTGCTGGTAAACTCGGCAGGTCGAAGCGAGTTCGAGGACGCACCTATGGAATACATCAACCGCATGAACATCGGCCGGGCGCTGACCATTTTCGGCTTCGTCGTGGGCCTTCGCAGCGTGATGTTTACCTGGGCGCACATCGGCGACGAGCTGTTCCTGCTGACCCCCGAGTCACGCCTCGCGCCAACTCATAGCTGGCACCATTACTTTCGCGAAGTATTCGGCGACTTCGGCGCGATGATCGGTGTCCTGATCCTGCTGTGGGTGCCTGTTCAACTCCGGGCGCCGGCGATCTGGTGGACTATGCTGGTGCTGCTGCTGGGGTTCTACGCACCCTTCTGGGCCGGCACACCCTTCATGGCCGAACTCGCCGCACCGAGCCTGAACGCCGAAATCCAGCACCTTGTGATGGCCGTACCGCCGCTGGTGGGGCTGTTTGTCGTGAGGCGGGAGTATTTTTGCTGAGATTGCGCCTGCAGCGCGAGCAGATCCATTGAGCGCGGCGCACAGCAAAGCGGGTGGCCATTCTCGCCCAATTGCCGATGGTGTCCGCAGATGCCAAGCCAACTCCCCCCAGCCTTCACTCCTACAGCCAATAAATCCAGTGGGGCGTGTTCTCCCTGTATGGGTACCTTGATTGGTATATGAGTTACATCGTCGCGCGCACTCGGTTGCCGTTGGTTTTGGCCGATTATCAAGCGCATGGCTTGTAAGTCAGTCTAACTCTGTAGACACTGTAAGTTTTCTGAGCTCGGAGAGCGCTCGTTGTGGAGTCATTAATCCCTTTAATGAAGGCATTAAGCATTCTATTTTTTCTACTCTTGGTTCTAGACTGTCTTGTTAGAGATTTTTGGCTAGCATCTGCGAAAGCTATATTTGGTAGATTAGCCGAAATCATGCTTCAAGGCGCTGTAATTGAAGTCTACCATAGGAAGATCGATACAATTCTTCGTGTGGCTGAATCGCGTGTTGGATTCTTTATTCCTAAGCTCTCGGTGTTCCTTTGGGTTTTTGGTGGATTTTCGTCAATATTTCTCTTGGGTGGCGTAGTTCAAGCCATCCAAGAAGACAAGGCATTAGTGCCTCATTTTTTTGAGTCGCTCCTATTGTTTTCGTTCTGCGCATCAATTTCGGCAGCCTTCTGTTATTCGACAACGTATATGGTCTTATACTTGATTCTGAATGGAACGGGGAAGTTCCTTCTAAGGTACTTGTATCTTCTTGGGTTCGAGGTCTTGGTAAGCTATATTTTGGCACCTCTTGCATATGCGTCCATGTTTTTCCTCGGAGAAAGAGTATTGGAGGGGATGACAAGTATAGAGAGCAGCATTAGAGTTTTTGGAATGGTCTTGGCGACGTGGCCATATTCTGTTGTGGGCGTTTCTGTTGGTAATGTTTACAATTTTCAGTCGGCTGTAAATGCGGCGTTACTGTTGATTTCAATGGTGCTGTGTGTGCTTCCAACACTTCTTCATGTAACGCTACTTGTGGTAGATGTTTTCCGGTATATATTGAGGAACGTTTGCGAAAGATTGATGAGCGCGTTTGCTCGCTTATCACAAGAACCCATGCGAATTCGTGGTGCATTATGGGGAATGATCTCTGCACTCAATGCAATTGCTTGGTTCGTTGCATAGGACAGGCCACAGTTAATTGCCATATGGTTGGCGCAATAGGCACTTGTCTCGGCCCCGAAACCGGAACTGGTGGCAATCAAGATCTAGGAAGCGCGGACCGGTCTCGCCAGCAATAGGTCGTTCAACTTGGGAGGCTACAGTTACACGGTATGCCGTGCTCGAGGGAAGGGCGCGAGAGGTTTGCCGCGATAAGAAACGAAAAGCCGGATTCGTTGCATTCCGACGAAGCGTGTAAAGCAGATAGATGGACCGATCTAGTAAGGATGAAACAGTACTATACAGACCGTAAATTTGGAGAACGGCCCACTGTCATCGATACAATTGATGAGCGGCTCTGGGCCGGGCTTCACAGCCTGATTGGCACGCGAATCGGGGATGGCTCATTTGGATACCGGTTTCCCGATCAATGTCCTGACGAAAGGGGACCCTGCGGATGCGACAGTGAGGCTTTCGGCCGTGTTCTTGCAGCCGAAGTGCCATGGATCGATTGGCCGCTGCCGGTTTGGGAACAGCCGGGCACACCTGTAATTCTTGATTTGTTGGAATTTTGCGCAGCTGCAGTGGGTACGCCGATCAAAGGCGACTTCCACTCCTACTATGGGCATTTTCATTTGAGTTGGGATCGGGAATCGGGGCTCTTGGCATTCGTGTCTGAAATAAATTTGCTATTCAAGCGAAACGGTATCGCCTATGAGTTGACTTCGGACGGGCAAGCACGGCGTACATTGCCTCAGCCTCTGGCCAATGCACTCAGTTGGACTGTTTTTTCGACCGGTGATGCGGAAACCAACCGGCTATTAGAAGGAGCTAGGCATAAAATTGTCTTGCCCAAGATAGAGGATCGGCGGGATGCGCTGGAAAAGCTGTGGGATGCGTTCGAACGGCTCAAAACACTGGAACCAGGTCCGAACAAGCGCCAGCAAGCCGAGGCATTGTTGGACCGGTGTGCGGATTCCCACACTAGGTTCCGCCAATTGTTAGGTGACGAGGCTGCTGCGCTTACAAAGATTGGGAACAGTTTCCGCATTCGCCATTCTGAGGTCACACAGGAGGAGTTGCAAACAGCAGAGCAAGTGGACTATCTTTTCGCACGTTTATTCGCGTTTATCCGTATGGTTCTCAAGGCGACGGAGCGTGGAGGATAGGCGACGAGTGTGCAAACCAAGGTCTACACGAGGTTAAGTGATTTCAACGTACTCATTCACGAATATGAAAAACCTACAGGCGCTTGATTTGTGCGTGGCGCACTAGCGCGAATCCATTCCAACATCACTGCAATACGACAGCCGTGTTAAGCACTGTCTTGTTCCAAATGATAGGTGGTCACTCAATGCTTCAACTTAGATCCAGAAAATTTAGACATCTGAGGAGGAGCCTTAAACGGCATAGATTCGAATCAACGGCTGGACGACTTGCGGGTCTTCTAACAGTGCCTTCGTTGCAAGCCAATACATGTCGTTTGGAAGTGCTAGTGCATTTGGCCGTTGCGCACTGCGACGGAGTGTTGGATCCCGTTCCAGAACGCATCAGTCACTGGCTAAACAGCGATATTGGTTCTAGGCTGGTCGTTAACCTGGAGGATCCAGCTGAAGATGTGTTCATTACTAATGTTGGTACACCGTTTGGGAATTTCCGATTGTTTGAGGGGAATTGCGATTCTAATGACTATTTTGTGCAGACGATCTTGGTCCTGTTAGGCGGGAGAAGTGCCCAAAGGGAATGGCGGGAACTTCTGGGACCAATTATGGGTATGTTAAAGGTAAGCGAGTGTGTTGCCGATGAACTGTCTTTACAAAGATGGACGTCGGAAGATTCTGCACCTGGTCACGATGTAGTGATCAATGAAGATGTAGCGTTGCTTGAAAAGCGACGTCGTGCGGTTACCTTTTCAGAGGAACGGCTTGTTAGCGCCGGTATTCGAAAGGAAGACTTGTCACAGTTTATTTTCGAAAGAGGAGACGGGAAGAAGCTGCTGACCGAGCAAATTGGCCACACGTCGCTTGAGCGGCGACCACTGATTAAAGTCGGAGATAACGTAATCGTAACACTACCACACTGTATTGGGCGGGCAATCACTCGATTTGTCATAGATGAAATAGGAGAGAGTAGATGTTCCGACAAGTTGCTCCGCACTCTGACTGATCTTCAAACTTCGCAAGTTGAACGTGACGTTTGTAGAGAATTTAAGAGAAAGCTTAGTTTGCCAAAGATAAAAAGCGATAGTTTAAACTTGCCGATGCATCGCGAGTGGCTATTGGCTTACGATGTAGGGAAGCCACTGCATGTTATTCTGCTACAGGATCCGCTAGATCGGTTTGACGTGTGCGGTTTGTGGGGATTCGTGGATTTGCAGGCAGATGCTCTCGAGGCCGTTAATCGGCGTGTGCAGCATGTGCGAGATTATTGTGGTAGCAATCCTGGATTCGAAGAAGGAACAACGCTGCTTGTTTTAGGCGGATTAGGTCGAGGATTTAAATTGGCGCTCAATAGGGCGCACGTGAAATGGCATATAACGGTTGTTCGTATATCTGATCTAATTATGATCGCGCAGGAACCAGGTCGATCGGTGACGCGATATTTAAAATGTACAAAAAGGAAAGCGGCGCTACGTAATCTGGGGTTGAAATTTGTTAACGTGGGTGGTGACTTTGGGCTGTACTGTGCTTGGAAGAAGGATGATTATCGTTTTGTACCTCGAAAAATTCCCTTGGGTCCAGGTACCGTTGCATACATCGGGACGAAATATAACTTGTGGCTACGCAAGAGGATAAGAAGACTATTGGATCATCACGTCGTCGAGACGCGTGGTGAAAGATACCTTCCAGTGCTTCGACTCCATTGTGATTCATATTTTCCTTATCTGCGGGAGAGCAGAATATATGGAAGTCTAACTCATGCGTCGAAGAACATCATAGCGGGTGTTGTTGAAACGGCTCAAGGAACAAATTGGTTTACTGTCGAGGATTCGGGGGCTGAATCAGCTAGTGATGGGTTTGCATATGGGTTCTGGTTCGGCTTTATCGATGTCTTTGCGAAGCTGGTATCGGTAGTGGAGTCGCGACACAAGGATACTTGGTATGCGCCCTTGGAAATTTGCGTGGATTTTACGAAGGTTCAATCCATAGTAGATGTTGACCCTATTGGAAGGGTCATGGATTTTGGCGTTCATGTGGATATCGCATGTCGAATCGCTACGATTTCGCTTCCAGCAGACTTTCTCAAGATGTTTAGGCAGCCGGAAAATACAGGCGAGAAGCGAGTCTTGCGTAGTTTGGCGAGTTGTCTCATTCAATTGCAGGGATGTTCCCATGGAATTGTCGACGTGAGGATCTTGGATGAGGTCGTAGGAGAGGTAATCGGAAATGAAAGCATGCGGATTCTCCACGCGTTCAAGTCACATGACATATTGGAACATATCCAAAATGAGCAGCGAAGAGATCCAGTATTTTTGGCAGAGGAGGATTATCAGTTCTTGCGCCTAGGTCTAGTGGAGGATGGCGAATGGATAGAACAGGAGAATATAGAAGGAAGAAATTTATGTAATGCATTCTTGCACAAGATAGTAGCCAGACTCTTTGTGCGGCAGTTGGAGCACCTTCGAAAGTTAGACCGGAGTTCGGTGATCTGCGAGATGTTGAGGGTGCATGAGGATGTGCTTCGTGACCGCTTCAAATGGGGGCGCACGGCACGCGCGTTAGAGGCTCTGCATTCAACGCAGGCAAATGTCGTCGAAATCAGTCGACAGCGCGAGGCGAAGCGGAGCCTGACTGGATTGGCGGTTCGGGCAATGCTAGAGATCGCGGTTTGTGAGTGTCCGGAGGTACGAGGAAGGGAGCTTGGCCGATGGCAGCTAGATGAGTTGGTAGCGGTAACAGCATTGTTGCTGGAGACGGCAATGGCCTCCGATGCAATACATAGCGGTTTTATCGAACCACGGTTGGAACTGTATGCGAACGGCGATTTTTCTATAGATCAAAGTGTTCAACATGAGGTGGTCGCCCCATTTTTGGCGGCGTTGCATCGAGAACAGTTCGGAGAAGCGGTAGAAGGATATAGTGACTTTTACAGTGATAGCGATGTCGAAAGGCGGGTTTCTGTCGAAGAGAGGTACTCTTTTGAGCTTAGAAATGCCTTCAAGGCAGAGTACGGGATTAGCCTTCGAGAGGCTTTTGAAGGATGCAACGAGCTTGTCGCGGTCGCTGTTGAGAGAAGTATGCTGGTTTGTGAAATTGGTCTTGGCGATCTCAGGGCTAGACTAATTGAACGGTGTGGATTTTCGAAAGAAGTATGCAATAGCTTTGTTGAAACGTTTGGGCTATTTCACCGGACACAATGGGAACAGCTGCCGAAGGGTTTTAGCAAGAGAGATTTGTATCCTTGGAGGTTCAGCCGCAGGCTATCCGTTATTGCGCGACCATTGTTGATTTTGGGAGCGGACGAGGATTCTACGGTTATATTTGGGGCAGGCACACTTAGGCTTGGACTGGCGTACTTGGTTGATATGATTGAGCGTGGACATTTGGCACAGGAGTTTTTCGTTAGTAAAAGCATGAAGAGTTTTCTGGGTCGTACAAATGATGAGAAAGGTCATGAGTTTGCTGTTTCAGTTTCAGAAAAGCTTAGAATGGAGGGATGGAAGACACGTGTGGAAGTGAAGATGTCGGAATTGGGCGGGGATAAAGAACTGGGTGATATTGACGTGTTGGCGTGGAATGGTAATCAGGAAGTGTTGGTCATTGAGTGCAAGCGATTGCAATTAGCGAGAACAATTGGGGAAATTGCTGACGTCTGTCGCCGCTTTAGAGGCGAGGCAATGGACGAACTAGCGAAACATGTGCGTCGGATCGAATGGATTAGGGTAAATGCTGTTAGGCTGAAGAAAATTCTGAACTTTAAACCCGTGTCAAGCGAAATCGATGATCGTCTAATCACAAACGTTCAGGTTCCGATGAGCTACCTAAAGTCGTTGCCTATTCCACCTGAAAAGATCGGGCCCCTAGAATGAAATAGGCTGTCGTAGAAATTGTGCCGAATGGCAAGATTCTTAACTTAAATGCTTGTTCTGGAAATGGGTCTCGGTGTAACTGTGAGAAGTGGTCCCAAAGTTCGGACTGGGTTGTAAGGTGGTATTTGCAATGATGAGAGGACCTTACGAGGATGGTGAAGCGACGCAATTTTCGCCTGATTTCAATGCCAAAGTGGCCTTGGCGGCGATCCGGAACAAGGGGCACTTCCCCAGCGACGAGGCGGCCACGAAGCTGATCTACCTGGCGCTGAGGAATATCACGGCAAAGTGGAAAAACCCGCCCAGGGAATGGCATGCTGCCAAGGCGCAGTTCGCGATCCAGTTCGGTGACCGATTTGTGCTGACGGTTTGAACGATGAAGAACGGCTCA
>JAJEFE010000167.1 GCA_022820625.1 Gammaproteobacteria bacterium
GCGCTTGGGGTGAAAATCCGGCGCCGAGACCGGAAACGGCCCAAAATCCCGCCAAAACCGCCGATTCCTGGGGTAAAGTTCTTTTTGGACTTGCTCGAAACCTTTATCGATCAAAGGCTTCCGAACAGCGCAAGAGGCTCGACATAGAACGCCCCCAGCATCACGTAGGCGATTCCGATGAAGGCGAAGAGCGTCACGAAGTTGGTGACGGTGTCGCCGATGAGGTTCCGGCTCAACGCCTTTTTCAGTGCCAGGCGCACGAGTTCGAACAACAGGAACCCGCTCATCGCCAGGAATACCCAGTTATCGAGCAGGATCTCCCACTCGTAGACCCGGGTTTCCGGAATCGCGCCGGTCAGGAACTCCATCTACCTGGGCGTACCGAGCGTCATGTCCCAGAACGGGAACATCTGCGCGAAGTTGGTGTTGACGTGCTTGTAGTGATGGCGGTCGTGCCGGATCACCCAGTAGTTCGTGAGCTTGAACGCCGGGTGCGGCAGCACGAGACTGGTGTGCACGGCGATATTGACGAACGCGTGCACGACGAGCACCGTCAATAGGGACGCCACGCTGATCGGCCCGACGACGGCAATGCCCAGAAAGAGCGGAACCAGCGCCGCGGCGAGTTCCACCGGGTGAATGTACAGCCCGTCGAACGCCGTCGGATAACGCACCTTGTGGTGCATGCCGTGGATCAGTTTCATCATCAGCGGGCGATGGAGCATGCGATGCAGGAAGTAGTACAGGAGATCGTAAAGCAGAAGTGCGGCCAGAACCTCGACGAAGAACAACGCAAGCCCCGGCATGGAGTCATAAACCAGATACTCCGCCCCCACGTACAGCACCGCGAAATAGATCGCGAGCGACAGCGTCAGGTTCATCGCGATGTTGAGATTCTTCGGGACAACGGGCAGAGGATCCCGGACCGGCGTCCTCACCCGATACTGCCTGAATCGCTCCGAGTAAACCGCCCAGAGGGCCAGACCGCCGAATGCCATGGTAGGCACGAAGGCGCAGAGCATTGCAATAAACAGGTGGTCGGTCATCGTTGGTTTCCCGGCATCCGCCGCACTGGCGCTCCGATGTCACCCTTTGCGCTGCATCTCAGCGATCAGCGTAGCGGAATCTCGTACCCTACCAGCCGTCCAGCGTCGACGTACAGGCGTCGCTCGAGCGTTGACAATGTATCTACACCGTATACACTAAAGCTAGTTCGGCATCCCGGACGAAATCGGTGAGGCGATGCGAGTAGAAACGGAAATCAAGAAGTGGGGCAACAGTCTTGCCCTGCGCGTGACCGGCATTATGGCGGAATTGCCGCGATTCGACGCCGGCACCAGGGTCACCGTGGACGTAAGCAGAGAGGGCCTCGTGGTCAAACCGGTTGCGGGACGGGCGGGCGTATTCCGTTTTCCGTACAGCGAAAGCGCGCTTCTGGCGGAAATCACGCCGGATACGGCGCATGCCGATGCGTTGGCGGATCCCACCGACTTCGAAGTCGGAATCTGAGTGGTGCGCGGCACCTACGTCCCGCGGCGCCGCGACGTGATCTGGCTCGATTTCGAACCTGCGAGGGGCAGGGAAATCGGCAAGTACCGCCCGGCTCTCGTGTTGAGCAGCCAGGACTACAACCGAAGGACGGGGTTGCTTATCTGTTGCCCCATCAGCACCAGTATTCGGGGAGGGGCGACGGAAGTGCCGATCGCCAATCTCGACGGGCCGTCGGTCGTAGCCGCCAACCTCGTGCAAACCCTGGCCTGGAGGGAACGGAAGGCGAAGAAGATAGTCACGGCTAAACCGGACGAGTTCCGGGAAACCCTGTTGAAACTCCTGCCGCTGCTTGGCGCCCTCGAAGTACTGGACGACTGAAGTATCGATACGACTCGCCGCACTCTGCTTGCCAGCCTCGCGGGCACCGCGCTTGCGGCGCCGTTCGTTGCCGGGCGCCGGGTTTCCATGGCGGAACCCATCACTCTGCGGTACACGGCGCACATTCCCAGCTCTCACGGACTCTATACACGCGCATTTGTGCCGTTTGCTGAAATCGTCGAGCGCGAAACGGGTGGAAGGCTGCGCCTGGAGGCGTTCACCGACAGACTGCTACATGGGCCTATCGACGGCTTCAAGGCGGCGGTCACCGGCATCACCGACTACACGCACGCCTACGCGACCTATCAGCCCGGCAGCTTCAAGCTCGTGCACGCGACGCAACTGCCGTTCCTGTTTCCGACGCCCCAGGTCGCGAGCCTCGTCTTCGAGGAACTCTACCCGCGATTCTTCAAGGCGGAGTACGAGCACATGGGGGTCTATCTGGCCCACTGCGACTGTACGAGCCCGTACAACATCATTTCGAAGACGCCGGTGCGCCGGCTGGAGGACCTGCGCGGCCTCAAGATTCGAGTCACCGGCGGGCTGACGGCGGACATTTACCGCGAACTGGGGGCCGTGCCGGTTTCCATCGCTGCCGCCGAGATTTACCCGGCGTTTCAGCGCGGCATACTTGACGCCGTCACCTTGTCCCTGGCGGATATGGTTGCGTATCGACTGCAGGAGATTGGACGCTTCTACACCGTTGGCGATATCAACGTCGTGCTGCTGCACTACTGCCTGAACCCGCGCACATTCGACGCCCTGCCCGGGGACTTGCGCGAGCAGTTTTACCGTCTGCTCCGAGTCCGTGGCCAGATTGCCGTACAGAACTACTACAGTGGGCCGGCCTACGAGCGGGCGTTCGAAACGATGGTCGAGTCAGGGGTCGAGGTGATACAGCTTGACGAAAGGGAACTCGGCCGGTGGCGCGACCGGGTCACGCCGTTGAAAGAGCGTTACATCGCCCGCCATGAAGCCGAGGGTTTGCCCGCAGGCGAGTTAGTGGAGCGCATGGAAGCACTGTCCGCAGCCTACGCGCCGCTCTCCAACGAGCAAATCAACGCCCGGGTCAGGGAATCACCCGTGGAAGGGATCATCGACCTGTGATCGGGAGAACGCCTATGGAAGGAAACATCGACCTGTGATCGGGAAAACGCCCGTGGAAGGGATCATCAAATCGTGATCGGGGAATCGCTCGTGGAACGGATTGCCCGATTGTGATCCTCCAGCTCCTTGATCGCGGTTCCGCCCGGGCGGCTGCGGCGCTCTACGCGATTGGCGTGCGCGTCGCGCTGCCTGCATTGCTCACCCTTGTCACCCTCGAGGTGGTGTTGCGCTATGGGTTCAACTCCCCGCTGCAATGGAGCCGCGACGTTAACGGCCTGCTGCTGCTGATCACGCTGTTTTCCACCCTGCCCCAGGCCTGGGACCGCGGATACCACATCCGGATGGAGATCCTCCACAGGCGGTTGCGGGGGCGCTGGCGGAGCCTGGCGGACGCGCTCTCCGCCCTGGCCGGACTGGTCTTCTTCGGCCTGATGAGCATTCAGGCGGTGGGCTTCGCCCGATACATGTTCGTCACCGGCGAAACCGGCGAGGACCTGAATGTGGCGCTGTGGCCGTTCATGGTCTACGTCGCCGTCTGCGGTCTGGTGCTCTGCGCCCGGCTCGTTGCCAATCCCGAGGCCGCGCATGAAGCCGGCGAGGACGACGGGGAGTCGGATCAATGGATCTGATACTGATCGGCCTTGCCGGCGTCATTCTGCTCCTGATATTGCTGGTCGCCGGTGTGCCCATCGGGTTCGCCATGGCCTTCACTGGCATCCTGGGGCTCTGGATCGTGGAAGGTGCGGGGCCCGCCATGGCCCATGCCGCGCTGGTCCCCTGGGAACATGGGCGGGACTTTATCTTCGTCGCCATCCCATTGTTCGTGCTCATGGGCCAGCTTTTCTACCACGCCGGGCTCGCCGGCGATCTTTACCAGGGGTTGCGCTCCTGGGTGGGGCGGGTGCCCGGGGGACTGGCCATCTCCTCTGTTTTCGCGTGTGGGGGTTTTGGCGCCGTGACCGGTTCGAGCATCGCCACGGTAGCGACCATGGGCACCATCGTCATGCCCGAGATGCGCCGCTACGACTACGATGCCCGCCTCGCTACGGGCGCGCTGGCGGCTTCGGGCACGTTGGGAATACTGATCCCGCCGAGCCTGATCTTCATTTTCTACGGTGTCATGACCGAGACATCCATCGGCGCGTTGTTCATCGCCGGAATCGTCCCCGGCGTGATCACGGCGCTGATGTTCGCCACCATCATTCTCGCCCGCTGCATGCTCACCCCCTCGCTGGGTCCCAGGGGTCCGCGGGCAACCGGGCGGGAGCGCCTGACCGCCCTCGGCCGGCTCGGACCCGTGGCGGCCCTGTTCGCGCTCATCATCGGCGGCATCTACGCCGGTATCTTCACGCCCACCGAGGCGGCCGGCATCGGTTGCGCGGGCGTTCTGGTCATGGCGCTGATTCGGCGCAAGCTCAGCGTCGCGACCGTCGGCGCCGCCTTGCGCGGTTCGGCGCTGATCAGCGCGATGATCTTCACCATTATCGTGGGCGGCTACGTCGTCGCGCGCTTTCTCGCCGTCACCGGACTGACGGACATGCTGGTGGACCTCATCATCGGCGCCGATCTGGGGCGGGTCGGCTTTCTGCTCATGCTGGTGGCGCTCTATTTCGTGCTGGGCGCAATGCTGGACGTATTCGGCATGCTCGTGCTGACCATCCCCTTCATCTTTCCCGTGGTCGGAGAACTGGGCATCGATCCCATCTGGTTCGGGGTCTTCGTGGTGGTGATGGCCGAACTGGCGCTGATCACGCCGCCCATCGGCGCCAACGTGTTCGTGATGCGCCGGGTGGCGCCGGATGTCCCAATGGAGGAGATCTTTCGCGGCGTACTGCCCTTCGTGCTGGGTGAGCTGGCCGTTCTGGCTCTGCTGATACTGTTTCCGGAAACCGCCTTGTGGCTGGTCGGCAGGATGGGGTGAGCGGCCTCGGGCAGTCGCTCGAGTACGTGCTCCTGCTGCGTGGGCGCTATAAGCATATTTGACATTCTTATAGGGCCAGAAAGTAATCGCTATTGGGATCGTTCCGATAGCTTGTTATATTAGTCTGGCTCGAAGTGGGTTTTGTCGAGCCGCACGATGCTGTGCTTTACCGTGACACCAGGGACGATGGTTCTGAACAGAGAGACTGCCGTAAGCGGCGTGTCACGTCGTGATTCACCCAGGGGAGAATTCCATGTCAAGTTTTGAGCGAGCAACCTTGTTGGTTTCTGCGGCCCTCGTAGCTGCATTGGCCGCTTTCGCGGGTACTTCGGTTGCCCAGGAAAGCACTCCAGCGGCAGGACCGCTCGAGGAGGTCGTCGTAGTCGGCACCCGCCGGCGCGACCGTTCCGCGGCCGATTCGCCCGTGCCCGTGGACGTGGTCACCGGCGACGACTTTCTCGCCCACGGCGACACCGACATGGACAACCTGCTGTCGGCCACGGTGCCGTCCTACAACGTCTCCATGGAGCCGATCTCCGACGCGGCCACCTTCATTCGGCCGGCCACGCTGCGCTCGCTGGCCCCGGACGCCACGCTGGTGCTGGTGAACGGCAAGCGCCGCCACCGCGCCGCGGTCATCGCGCTGCTCGGCGCCGGCATTTCCGGCGGCTCGCAGGGGCCGGACCTGTCCGCAATCCCGGCCATCGCGCTGGACCGGCTGGAAGTTCTGCGCGACGGCGCCTCGGCG
>JAJEFE010000139.1 GCA_022820625.1 Gammaproteobacteria bacterium
GCGCTTGGGGTGAAAATCCGGCGCCGAGACCGGAAACGGCCCAAAATCCCGCCAAAACCGCCGATTCCTGGGGTAAAGTTCTTTTTGGACTTGCTCGAAACCTTTATCGATCAAAGGCTTCCGAACAGCGCAAGAGGCTCCGAGATTCTGGCGGACGTGCGGTTCGGCAAGGCCCATTTGGGCGCGGCGGGCCTGTCGGCAACCGAAGCGCGCAGGCAGGCAGTGGATTTCGGTCCTTCGTACCTCAGCGTCCAGCCCCTCGTGATCCACCGGCGCGGCACCGGCAAGCCGGAAAGCCTTGCCGATCTGTTGGGTGGACGCATCGAGATACTCAGCGGATCTTCGGATGAGGGTGCGCTGACTGCGGCCCGCGCGGAGCTGCCAACACTTGCGTGGGAGGAAATCCCCGGAATCGGAGTGGATGAACTGGTACGGCGCGTCGCGAGCCGCCGGAGCGACTTCACGATAGTCGACTCAAACCTGTTCGAGCTGCTCAGGCACTCGGTGCCGGGCGTTGAGGCCGCGTTCGGGCTGGGCGGGGAGATACCGGTGGCATGGGCGCTTCGCAAGGGTCCGGATTCATCGTTGCGGGACAGCGTCGCGGAATACTTCGCGGACCTCGAGGCCACCGGCGAATTGGCCCGGATCATCGAGCGCTATTACTTTCACGTGGAAGACGAATTCGACTATGTGGGTACGCGGGCGTTCGTCCGGCGTTTCGAATCCCGGCTCCCGGAATACAAGGCGTACTTTGTCCGGGCGGCCGGGGAGACCGGCGTGGACTGGCGCCTGCTTGCGGCGATGGCTTACCAGGAGTCCCATTGGAACCCCGAGGCGGTATCGCCCACCGGCGTGCGCGGCATGATGATGCTGACCCGGCAGACAGCGCTGATGATGGGGGTTGAGGACCGGACGGACGCCTTCGAGAGCATCGTGGGCGGCGCATCGTATTTCGTGCGGGTGACCGGCAAGATTCCGGCGCGAATCGCGGAGCCGGATCGAACCTGGCTTGCGTTGGCGGCCTACAATGTGGGCTTCGGGCACCTGGAAGACGCCAGGATCATCACCGAGATCCAGGGCGGCAACCCCGATTCCTGGGAACAGGTGCGGGAGCGGCTGCCGTTGTTGGCCGATTCCGATTGGTATCAGCGTGTGTCCCTGGGCTATGCGCGCGGCTGGGAACCGGTTCGGTACGTGGACAACGTGCGGCGCTACTACGAGATTCTGCGGTGGATGACGGCCGGTGACCCGGCCGGTGCAGCCGTATACGCCGCCGGGGACTAGGAGCCGAAAACGCTTTCCGGGATGGCGATAGCGCCCATTGTCTCGACTCGATCTTCCGCCTCCCGGACCCGCAGCCGTCCGCACGCCGATCCTGGGCCGCCGACACCTCTCCGGTGGTAGAGTAGGGCGAAGGAAAATACGAGAGAACCTGCCGTGTCCACAATATTTCATCGATTCCCGGGGCTCGCGTTCATCGCGATCACATCAATTTGCGCCTTGCCGGTATCCGCGCACCACAGCGACGCCGGCATCGACATGGAGTCCATCGTCGCCTTTGACGGCGTGGTGGCTGACTTTGTCTGGCGAAACCCCCATGTCTACGTGCTGGTCGAACAATTGGACGGGACCGGTGAGGCGGTAGAGTGGGAGCTGCAAATGGGGCCGACCAACGTGATGTCCCGGCGCGGCTGGAGGCGGGACACGCTGCAGCCCGGCGAACAGGTTTCGGTGCGAGCCCATGCGTCGCTCAGCGGCCGTCCCTACGGGATTATCGAGTCCATCGACAAGGATGGCGGCCTGCAGCTCGCCGAAGCTGCAGGCGGAGCGCCGGCGGACGCGACAACCACCACCCTGGAAGGCAGGTGGATCGCGGACCGTTCGGCCACGATGAGCTATCCGGGCGGTTTCGACGGGTTCTTCAACGCGCTCATGACCTTGAACGATTCCGGCAGGGCAGCACAGGCGGCCTACGACCCGCTGTCGGACGAAAATCCCGAAGCGACCTGCGTCGGGCGGCCCACACCGGCGGCACTGGTGTCCACAAGCCTCTACCTGATGGAGATCGACATACGGGAAGAGGAACAGACCGTCATCCTTCGCAGCGAGTACTATGATGAGGTCCGGACCGTTTTCATGGACGGCCGCGAGCATCCGGACCCCAGCGAACGCTTTGCCACCGGCCACTCCATTGGCTGGTGGGAAGGGGATACCCTGGTCGTGGACACGCGCAACTTCGAGGACCATCGTTCGCCCTACCAGATCGGTGTGCCTTCGGGCGGACAAAAGCATGTTGTGGAACGCTACCGCCTGAACGAGGACGGCGCCCACATCAATCTTCAGTTCACGCTAGACGACCCGGAATACCTGGCCGAGCCGATGGTCCACAGCAGGCAGCTCAATTACTCGCCGCACATGCAGATGTATCCCGGTGCGTGCGACCCGGAAGCGACGAGCAGGTTTATTCGCGACTAGGGCCATCACGAATTGCGTAACAGGCTCTGGCCTGCGGGCGATTACCGGTAGACGTTGAAGGAGTGCTTGCGGCCTGCCGGATTCGCCGGCGGCCTGTGTACACTCGCAACGGTGCATCCGACCTACCTGCGTACTGCAAAGAATTCGCGCAGGAGCGTTGCACACTCCTCCGACAGTACGCCTCCCTCCACGTCGACACGGTGGTTCCAACTGTTGTCCCGTAGCAGGTCGATCACGCTGCCGCAAGCGCCCGTGCGCGGGTCGGGCGCGCCGAATACCAGACGCGCGACGCGGGCCTGCAGCAGCGCACCCGCACACATGGGGCAGGGTTCCAGCGTCACGTACATAGTCGTGCCCGGTAGCCGATAATTTCCCACCGCGCGTCCGGCCTCCCGCAACGCTCTGATTTCCGCATGAGCCGTGGCATCGTCAGATGCGATCGGGGCGTTGCCGCATTCCGCCAGCACGTCGCCCTCCGGTCCGACGAGGACGGCGCCGACGGGAACTTCCCCCTGCTCCTGCGCCTGCCGCGCCAGCTCCAGTGCGCGCGTCATGTGCCGGAGATCGTCTTCGGCCTCGATGCCCTTCACTGCCCGCTCCGGCAGGTCATCCTGTTCCACTGGTCGCTGCCGATTGGCTGTTTCGTTGCTCCCCCGGCGCGGGCGGGTCATTCCCATTCGATGGTTGCCGGAGGTTTCCCGGAGATGTCATAGGTCACGCGAGAGATGCCCGGAGTTTCGTTGATTATCCGCCGCGAGACGTGGTCGAGGAAGTCGTAGGGCAAGTGCGCCCAGCGGGCGGTCATGAAATCCACGGTCTCCACCGCCCGCAGCGCGACCACGTAGTCGTAGCGCCGGCCGTCGCCCATCACGCCCACCGACTTGACGGGCATGAACACGGCGAATGCCTGGCTTACCTGGTCATAGAGTCCCTGCTCGAGAAGTTCGCTCACGAAGATGTGATCGGCCCGCCGCAGCATGTCGGCGTATTCTTTCCTGACCGGCCCCAGGATCCGCACTCCCAGTCCGGGACCCGGAAACGGGTGCCTGCCGACGAGTTCCTGCGGCAGCCCGAGTTCCAGGCCGATCTTGCGGACTTCGTCCTTGAACAGGCTCCGTAGCGGCTCGATCAGCCGCAGGCGCATGCGCTCGGGCAGTCCGCCGACGTTATGGTGCGACTTGATGACGTGCGCCTTGCCGCCGGTCGAGGCGCCGGCGGACTCGATCACGTCGGGGTAGATCGTCCCCTGGGCCAGCCAGCGAACACCGGCCAGCTTCTTCGCCTGGTCCTCGAACACCTCGATGAACTTGCGGCCGATGATCTTGCGCTTCTCTTCGGGATCGGCCACCCCGCGCAAGGCCTCGAGAAACGCCTCCTCGGCGTTGACGCGCACCACGTTCGCGCCCAGGTTCTCGCGAAACGTGGCCATCACCTGGTCACCTTCGTCGAGGCGAAGCAGTCCATGATCCACGAATACGCACACCAGTTGGTCGCCGATGGCTGCGTGCAGCAGGGCTGCCACGACAGATGAATCCACGCCGCCGGAAAGCCCCAACAGGACGCGGTCCTGCCCGACTTCCCGGCGCACCCGCTCGATGTGCTCGGCCACGATGTTGCCCGGTGTCCAGCGATCCGGGCATCCACAGATGCTCCGTACGAAACGCTCAATGATGGTCTGGCCGTGCTCCGTATGGGTGACCTCCGGATGGAACTGCAGTCCGTAGATGTGACGCTCCGGGTCGGCCATCCCGGCCAGCGGCGCATTTCCCGTGGACGCGATGCGCTCGAAGCCGTCGGGCAGCGTTTCCACCCGGTCGCCGTGGCTCATCCAGACTTTGAGCCGGTTACCGTCGCCTGCAAGCCCGTCCAGGAGCCCACTTCCGGGCCGCCCCGCGAGTCCGTTCCCGGACCCGTCCCCGGATGCGAGGCTGACTTCGGCGTAGCCGAATTCGCGATGCGAGGACGGGCACACCGTGCCGCCGAACTTCGCGGCCAGGGCCTGCATTCCGTAGCAGATTCCCAGCAATGGAACGCCCGATTCGGCAACCGCATCGCTGACGGTGGGGGCGTCCTCGGCGCCTACCGATTCCGGCCCGCCCGACAGGATGATTCCGGACGCTCCGAATGCCGTCAGCCTTTCCGGTGAGATTTCCGGTGCGTGAATCTCACTGTAGACGCCCGCTTCGCGCACCCGGCGGGCGATCAACTGGGTATATTGCGACCCGTAGTCGAGAATGAGGATGCGCGCGTTGTCCGGGGCGCTTTCATGGTGGGCGCGGTCGTCTGCGTGCACAGAGAGCTACTCCGAGCGGTAGTTCGGCGGTTCCTTGGTGATGGTGACGTCGTGCACGTGGCTTTCCTTGCGTCCGGCTCCGGTGATCCGGACGAAACAGGCGCTGGAGCGCATTTCTTCGATGCTTCCGTTGCCCGTGTAGCCCATGGCAGCGCGCATGCCGCCCATCAACTGGCCGACGATCGGCACCAGGCTGCCCTTGTAGGGGACACGCCCTTCAATGCCTTCGGGCACCAGCTTCTCCAGTTCTTCGCTGGTGTCCTGGAAGTAGCGGTCCGACGAGCCGTGTTGCTGTGCCATGGCGCCCACCGATCCCATGCCGCGGTAGGACTTGTAGGAGCGGCCCTGGTACAGCTCCACCTCCCCGGGCGATTCCTCCGTGCCGGCAAAGAGACTGCCGATCATCACGCAATGGGCGCCCGCGGCGATGGCCTTGGCGATGTCGCCCGAATAGCGGATGCCGCCGTCGGAGATGACGGGAACGTCCGTTTGCTTGAGAGCCGCGGCCACTTCCGCCACGGCGGTGATCTGGGGCACGCCCACGCCGGCGATGACCCGCGTGGTGCAGATCGAGCCCGGCCCGATGCCCACCTTGACGGCGTCGGCTCCGGCTTCCGCCAGCGCGCGGGCGCCGTCGCCGGTGGCCACGTTGCCGGCGATCAGCGGCAGGTCAGGGTGATCGGCGCCGATCTGCCGGACCCGGTCGAGAACGCTCCGGGTATGGCCATGTGCGGTGTCGATGACGAGAACGTCCGCGCCGGCCTCCACCAGCGCGGCGACCCGTTCATCGGTGTCCCAACCCGTTCCCACGGCGGCGCCCACCCGCAGCGCGCCGAGCTCGTCCTTGGACGCCAGGGGATAGTCGGTGGCCTTCTGAAAATCCTTGGCTGTGATCATCCCGCGCAGGCGGAAGTCGTTGTCGACCACCAGGACCTTCTCGATGCGGTGACGGTGCAACAGCGTCAGCACCTCGTCGTTGTCGGGGTTTTCCTTGACGGTGACCAGGCGGTTCCTGGGTGTCATCACCGCGGATACCGGGGCATCGAGCTGGGTTTCGAAGCGCAGGTCGCGGTGCGTGACGATGCCCACGAGTTCCTCGCCTTCCACTACGGGAACGCCGGAAATGCTGTTGGCCTGGGTCACCTCGATCACGGCCTGAATGGAGGTGTCGGGGGCCACGGTGATCGGATCGCTGATGATGCCGCTCTCGTACTTCTTGACCCGGAACACGTGCCGGGCCTGTTCCTCGGGCGACATGTTCTTGTGGATGATGCCGATGCCGCCCACCTGCGCCAGGCTGATGGCCAGGCGCGCCTCGGTGACGGTGTCCATGGCGGCGGAAAGGATTGGAATGTTGAGGGAAAGCGCGCGCGTGAGGCGTGTTTCGAGGGCGACTTCCCGGGGGAGGACTTCGGAGTAGGCGGGCTGGAGCATCACGTCGTCGAACGTGAGAGCCTCGTGAAGTATCCGCATGGACAAACTCACCCGCCGCCTAAACGGGAAATTATACGGGTGCGCCCTGGTGGGGTAAATGTCGTTCTTGATGCTGCAGCGATTCCCGCTAACACATTGAGTTTGCCTGTTGGAACGATTCTTGGGTTGTCCGAGGTGGCGGATCGGTCACTGAGGGGAGCGGTTCCGGCCGGTTTGTCTCCGGAAGGGTTGCGTGGCCACCTGTTTCCCTGAAGA